>NZ_SOHH01000087.1 GCF_004403515.1 Cryobacterium fucosi
GCTCGGGATTCGTCCCACGTCGAGGCTCGGGATTCGTCCCACGTCGAGGCTCGGGATTCGTCCCACGTCGAGGCTCGGGATTCGTCCCACGTCGAGGCTTGGGATTCGTCCCACGTCGAGGCTCGGGATTCGTCCCACGTCGAGGCTCGGGATTCGTCCCACGTCGAGGCTCGGGGTTCGTCCCACGTCGTGGCTTCTCGTTTCGTCGCTATCCACCTCTACTCAAAGCGCGTCACCGTGGCGGGCGGCGTCCTCATCGACGTCACCGACATTGACACGTACAAGGTGCAGGACTTTATCGACTTCCACGGCGTAGCCGTTGAGGACGGTTGGGCGGTCGTGTACAAGGCCGTCGACGACGACCTGAAGTCCGGCCGCGGGTTCGCGTATCCGATCGGTGAAACGGTCACCGCGAAGGACTGGAAACCGTCGAAGGAATGCGGGAACGGTTTGCACTTCGGGTTCCGTCCGGCGGTCGCACGCACCTATTTCGAAGCGGCAACGCGGTTCCTGGAATGCCACGTCGAGGTCGCGACGATGGTCGCGTTGGGCGACAAGGTGAAGGCCCAATCGTGCCGTGTGATCCGTGAGGTCGACCTTGATGGAAACGCGGTGGAGTCGTGACCGTGAAGGCGTACCTGTCACCGCTGGATGAGCTGATGACGCGTTCGGTGGCGTCGTCGACGGACCGGCCGGCGTGGTTGCGGGCACGTACCGGTGGGGTCACGGCGACGGAGGTCGCGAAGCTCGCGAAGGGCGGCCCGGGCGTTCAGGCTGAGTTGGTCACCATGAAGCTGTCGGGTGAGCTCGAAGAGGACCTGTCGCACCTGCGGTATATCCGTTGGGGTCAGATCCGGGAGGAGTATATCGGCGAGTGGGTGGAGCGCCGGTTCAACATTCAGCCGAACCAGGTGTTGTTCCGTGGTGAGAACCCGCGACACCTCGCGACGCCGGACGGGGTCGGGTGCGACTTCGATGAGCGGCTGCTCGTGTGCGAGATCAAAACGTCGCTCCATGATCTTGATCCGGCGTTGACTTTTGGGCACTACCGAACGACTCTGTACGCCGATCAGAAGCAGTGGCAGTTGCACGTGACGGGTGCGCAGCGGGCATTGTTCGCGTGGGAGCAGCACGACGACGACTGGTCGGGCTGGCCTGACCGGGGCCCTGCGCCGGTTCTACCGGAGCCGGAGTGGCGGTGGGTGGAACGCGACGAGGAACGAATCGCACACCTGGTGAAGGTCGCCGACAGGTTCCTGGTGGCGCTTGATGAGGCGGCGGCGGGGAAGGTCGCAGAGTTCGACGTCGAGTTGGACGTGCTCGGGCAGGAGGTCATTCAGCACCGCGCCTCTGAGGGTGCGGCGAAGCGGGCGAAGGATGCCTCGTGGAAGGCGTTGCAGGAGCGTCTGGTGTTGCTGCCGTCGTTTTCGCAGTCGGGGGCGGCACGGGTGACGTGGTCGCCGTCGGTGACTGAGGTGGTGACGTCGACGGTCCCGGATGATGAGGCGGCCGTCGAGGCGGACCCGGTGTTGTTCGCGGCGTTCGTGGATGCGCGGGCGGCGTGGGAGGCGCACTTGGCGGGGTTCACGAAGCCGGTGGAGTCGTCGAGGGTGACGCCAGCGAAGTTGACGGTGACCCCGATGAAGGTCGAGAAGAAGGGTGTGGCTGATGTCTTTTGATATGGAGCCTTGGGAGGCCGACGCGGCGTGTGTCGGCCAGGACCCGGACGTGTTCTTCACTGGGTCTGATGAGAAGGCGGCGGTGGCGGTGTGCGCGTCCTGCCCGGTGAGGGCGGAGTGTCTCGCGTTGGCGTTGCGTAAGGGTTTCGAGTTCGGTGTTTTCGGTGGTTACACGGCGACGCAGCGTAAGACGATGCGCCGGAAAAAGGGAGCGAGTGCGTATGTCTGAGGCAACGAAATCGATGCGGCACGAGAGTCTAACGGCGGCGCTGGCGGCGTTCCAAGCGGAGGTGCCGTCGATCGTGAAGGGGTCGACGGCGAAGGTGCCGACGAAGTCGGGTGGCGAGTACACGTATTCGTATGCGGATCTCGCGGTCATCACCCCGTTGGTGCTCCCCCTGCTCGGCAAGCACGGTTTGGCGTGGTCGGCCCAACCCACGTTGATGGGTGACCAGTTCGTGTTGCACTATTCGCTGGCGCATGAGAGCGGCGAAGCTATCGAGGGTATCTACCCGTTGCCGGACCCGTCGAGTCTGCCGCAGGCTTTGGGGTCGGCGATCACGTATGCGCGCCGGTACGCGTTGTGTGCGATCACGGGTGTATCACCGGGCGGTGACGATGATGACGCGCAGGCGGCTCAGTCTGCCCCTGCTAGGAGGCCCGCACGGAAGGCTGCGACACCCGCTCAGAGCCCTATCGCGGGGAAGACGGCGGTGACCCGGGACTGGGCGGCCGCGGCTCAGGCGTCACGGAACATGGACGAGTTGCGGGAGGTGTTCGAGGCGGCGAAAGCGGAGGGCGAGCTGGGGTTGCCGTTCGAGGAGGGTTCGCCGGGGACGGTCGGTGAGCTGTTGCGGGCGTTGAAGGACACGTTGCCGGTTCAGTGGGCGAAGCCGAAGCCGGAGGCTACCGGTTGGGAGACGGCCGCTGTCGGGATCGTAAACGCTGATGGCGACGTCGTCGTCGTGGATGGTGACCCGGCCTGATGCTGAGCGCTCAGATCCGGCTCAACGACCACCTGGCCAAATGGGATGCTGAGATCCGTCGGTTCGACGCTGCCGTGCACGACTACGGCCGGTCGAAGGCCGGGTATGAGCACCGGGTGGCGATCGTGAAGATCACTGCGAAGCACGCGACGGAGAAGGTTGCTGTGGCGTGGCTGGACACGCTCGCGGATGCCGACGTGGAGGCGAACACTCTGCACCTTGAGTATCGGGGTTCGGAGGCGACGGTTGAGGCGATCAAGGCGCGGTTGCGGTGGTGTCAGGCGGTCGCTGATGCGCTCCGTTCCGAGGTCAGCACTGAGCGCGCTGAGTCGCAGATTTACTCCCTGGACAAGAGCACCCCGTGAGCGTCGTTGAAGAGGTCCGGGCGGCGATTGAGAAGCTGTCCGAGTTCAAGAGTCGTGGGTACAGCGTAGACAACGGGTGGTTGATCGAGTGTGACGAAACAATCACATGGCCTGATGACCCCCGTGTGCCACTTACAAACGACGACTGCATCGTTGCCATGTACAGCACCATCGACGCGCAGTTGGCGATCCTGCAGGAGTGCCTGGACTTCTACGCGAATTCGCAGGCCGTAGGGATGCCCGATAGCGAGATGTCCGAGTACTACGGCAACACGCTCGACCTGGCCCGCGCAATCAACGGACGTGAGGTCGCACTGTGAGCGAGCCGATCAAGCGGGAAGACATCCGCAAGGGGGATGTCATTCGGCAGACGTTCCAGTACACGGCGGAAGTTGACGGACAGCACCAGCCCGGCCTGTCGAAGTTCGAACTCATCGAGCGCCCCGTGACGTTGCCGACTGCAATGGGCACGGTAATCCGCACCAACAACAAGAGTTTGGACAACCCGGTCGGCTGGGTCTTTGAGAAGGGCTCGCGGAAGTGGTACGGCACTGACGGGGAAATATACACGCCCGAGTCGCTAGTGGAGCTGCTCGAAGGCAAGGGCTACCAGGTGCTCCGTCCGGTCGCCGAGGTCGCCGCCGAAGTGCTCGCTGAGGTACGACAGAAGATTACTTACTCTGCAACGCCTCAATGCAAGATCCACATTGCAGACGTGACCGCCAAGTGGGCTGCGAAGTGACCACCGTCGAGTACGCGTTGTGCAGGAACGGGTGCGGCCGGCTGTTGCGTCCGATTGGGACGAAGGCGGCGGATCACCCGGGCACGCATTTGCGGGCGTCGAAGGGCATGTGTGCGCGCTGTTATGTGGCGACGTCGAAGAAGGATCGGTCGTGTGTGGTGGCGAAGATTTTGGAGCGGGAGCGCGAGTTGACGTCGGATGAGGTGAAGGTGCTTGCCCGGGTGAAGTTCCGTTTCACGGGGGATGAGTTCGACCGGGTGGTGTCGATGTTGGGGATTGGTGTGGCGGGTCCGGTGTCGGATTCGCAGTGGACGAGTAGGGCGTTCAACTGATGGACGCGAAGGGTGAGGGTGCGATGCGGGCGGCCGCGGTCGCGTACATGGCGGGCAAGACGACGCCGGGGATTAATCCTTGGCGGGTGTTCGAGGCGGGCTGGGATGCTGCTATGGCTTGGAAGGTTGAGACGCCGGCAAGGGTGACGCTGGGGCGTGACGATGAGGTTCGTTCGTCGGGGTGGTCGGGCGCATGAACGTCCATTTTCAGAGCGGGATGGTGACTCTGTATCACGGGGATTGTGTTGAGGTGATGCGGTCGCTGCCGGAGGCGTCGGTGCATTCGATTGTGACGGACCCCCCGTATGGGCTCGAGTTCATGGGGAAGGGCTGGGATGCGCCATGGAAGGCGGCTGGGGCTGTCGTTCGTGATCCTGCGACGGAGCGGGGCGGGTTCCAGGATGGGAATGGTGGGAACGCGTACTCGAGGTCGCGGATTGAGTACGGGCGGGGCGGTGCGGCGTCGACGGGTTTCCAGGAGTGGTGTTTGACGTGGGCGGTTGAGGCGTTCCGGGTGTTGAAGCCTGGCGGGCACATTCTTGCGTTTGGTGGGTCGCGGACGTGGCACCGGTTGGCTGCCGCGGTGGAGGATGCCGGGTTTGAGATTCGCGATTCGATCGCGTGGCTGTATGGGTCGGGTTTCCCGAGGTCGCTGGATGTTTCGGAGGCGATGGAGAAGCGTCTCGCGGAGGCGGATCGTGGCGCACCGCCGGCGGGTGCGTGGGGTACGGCGTTGAAGCCAGCGTTCGAGCCGATCGTGGTGGGTCGTAAACCTTTTCCGGGGTCGGTGGCGTCGAACGTGATGGCGCACGGTACGGGGGCGCTGAACATCGAGGGGACTCGCGTTGGGTTCACGGGGGGTACGGCAACCTCGCCCGGTGCGAAGCCGAATGGGAAGAACAAGGTGTACGGCGATGGCATGGGGGGGATGGCGCAGGACCCTGCTTTTGTGTCTGGCCGGTGGCCGTCGAATGTGGTGTTGGACTCGTCGCAGGCGGCCGAGTTGGATCGGCAGTCGGGTGTGACCGTGAGCGTGCAGAGGGTGGGGGCACGGACTGGTAAGGCGTCCGGCGTGCTGGGGACGTTTGCGGGCCAAGACGGCGTGACGATGGGTCACGCCGATTCGGGTGGGGCGTCGCGGTTCTTTCCGACGTTCCGGTATGAGTCGAAGGCGCCACAGTTTGAGAGGCCGAAGGGTGACGACGGTGTGGGTCATCCGACGGTGAAGCCGTTGGAGCTGATGCAGTGGTTGGTGCGGTTGGTGACACCGCACGGCGGTGTGGTGTTGGAGCCGTTTGCTGGGTCGGGGACGACGGTTGAGGCGTGCCTGCGTGAGGGGTTTTCGGTGATTGGGATTGAGCGTGAGGCGGAGTATTTGCCTCTGATTATGAAGCGGGTTGGGAAGGATCACCAGCAGTCGCTGTTCGGTGATTGGGACGGGGTGGCGTCGTGAACGGCAACGGACTCACTGTGACCGATCTGTTTTGCGGGGCGGGTGGTTCATCGTCCGGTCTGGTTGAGGCGGGTTTCCGGGTGGTCATGGCGGCGAACCATTGGCAGATGGCGATCGACTCGCACCAGATGAATCATCCGACGACGGACCACGACAGCGCGGATATTTCGCAGGTGGAGCCGTCCCGGTTCCCGACGACGGACATTCTTTGGGCGTCGCCGGAGTGCACGAACCATTCGGTGGCGAAGGGCATCAAGCGTCAGCGTGACATGCAGGCGCAGTTGCCGGGCATGGAGGATCGGCTGCCGGATGCCGCGGAGTCGCTCGGGGCCGTGTTCGAGGTCGCATCGTGACGGCGCCGAGCCCTGTTGTGCGGGCTGTGACGTATGAGAGGGACCTGGAGCGGTGCGTGTCGTGTGGGGCGAGGGTGCGTTTGCAGTGGCAGCACCGCCGGCGGGTGGGGATGGGTGGTGCTGGGCGGAAGGCACCGCGGGTGGGGTTTGTGGATGGGGTGACGTCGTGTGCGTCGTGCAATCCGCGGTATGAGGGTGATTTGCAGGCGAAGGCGTTGCGGTTTGGGTGGAAGGTGCGGGCGTGGGTGAAGGACCCGGGTTTGGTGCCGGTGTGGTATCCGCTGGAGCAGTCGTGGTTTGTGTTGTTGGGGTCGGGGAAGCGGCAGCCGACGACTCCGGGGAATGCGTTGGTGATGATGGTCGCCGTGTATGGCGACGAGTACGAGCAGATGGTGGAGGCGACAGCGTGAACGAGGCGAAGTGCTTTATGTATCAGGTCTTTGATACTGATGAGCGTCTGGTCTACGTGGGCATCGCGGACAACTTCGAACGGCGCTGGCAGCAGCACGTTTCGATGTCGTGGTGGCTGGGTGAGATCGCGGTCCAAAGGATCGAGGTCTGGGGATATCGGTCACGGTTTGAAGCGAGGCTCGTTGAGGCTTTTATGATCAATGTCCACCATCCGATCTACAACATCAATAAAGAAGAATCCTCTTACCGGAGCTGGTCGCAGAGGCTCGAAGAACATGCGCTGTCAGGTAAATCGACTGATTCGTGTTGGATCGGTGAAATCGTTTCGTTTCGAGATATTGAACCGGTGGTTCGGTAATGGCTCGAATACGTTCGATCAAACCGGAGTTTTGGGATTCTCCTGGTACTGCCCGTGCGTCATTGCGTGGCCGGCTGTTCTTCATTGCGATGTGGAATTGGGCTGATGACTGGGGTGTGGGTGACGCGAATCCGAAGCGTTTGGTGGGGTTTGCGTTTCCGAATGATGATGATGTTTCGGCGGCGGATTTTCCGACGCTCCGCGATGAAGTTGCCGATTGCTTCGATGTGCAGTTCTACGAGGTGGACGGGCGGCAGTATTACAGCATTCCGAGTTGGGATGAGCATCAGCGGACAGAGCGGAAGGCTAAGCGGACCAATCCTGGCTCCGATCGGGCTGACTCGCCCGTAATCACGCGGGAGTCGGAGAATCCGGTGGAGAGCGTCGGAACTTCCGACGCTGAACCTCGGAAAATTGATCGTGGGAACAGGGGAAAGGGAACAGGGGAAGAAGGAAAGGGAAACGTGGCGGATATCCGCCCCGATGTTTCTCGGCTCTGTAATTTGCTGGCCGACCTGATCGAGTCGAACGGGTCGAAGCGCCCGAGTATTGGCACGGGCTGGCTGGATGCAGCACGGCTGCTGGTCGATGTCGACAAGCGGCCGTTGGGTGAGGCTGTGGGGTTGATCCAGTGGTGCCAGGGTGACGCGTTTTGGCGGGCGAACATTCTGTCGATGCCGAAGTTTCGGGAGAAGTACGACACGTTGCGGTTGCAGCGTGAGTCGAAGTTGGTGCCGACCGGTGATTCGGTGCCGGAAGAGAATGTGACTGCACTTCGGATTGCTCGGGAGCATGCCGAACAGAAGGCCGATTGGTGTGAGAAGCACGGTGTGACCGAGGCTGAATATGACGCGAATTGTCACGACAGGGTTTGGCTGGCTCGGGTAGAAAGCCGGGTGGCCGTCAATGAGTGACCAGGAGACGCTCCCGGAGCACGCGGCGGCGACCCTGCAGCATGACAGGTTCGCGGAGCAGTCGGTGCTCGGGTCGATGATGTTGGACGTGCGTGCGGTGTGGGATGTCATCGCGATTTGTGCGCCGACGGATTTTCACGATTGGCGGCATGAGGACATCGCCCGGACCATTGTTGGTCTGGCGCACCGGAACGAACCGACGGAACCGATCTCGGTGATCGCAGAGCTCACGAAGCTGGGCCTGTTGGATCGAGTCGGCGGGGTGTCGTATGTGTTCGAGTTGCAGGGTGTCCCGTCGGTGTGGTCGACGGTCGCCCATTACGCGCAGATCGTGTTGGAGGCGTCGCTCCGCCGGGGACTGCTGGCTGCCGGTAACGAGATCACACAGCTGGGCAAGGTGGGTGTCGGGGACGTGTTCGAGCAGGTGGAGGCGGCGCGAGCCTTGGTGGATCAGGTGACCCGGTCGGCGAAGGTGGACGTGAAACCGATCGGGGACACGTTCGCCAAGATGATCGAGTCGCTGACGGAACCGCCCACGTTCGTGGAAACACCGTGGCGGGACCTGAACGACTTTATCGGCGGGTTACGGCCGGGGAAGCTGTACGTGATAGGTGCCAGGCCAGGCAGCGGAAAATCCATTGTGGGGTTGCAGATCGCGGTGAGGCTCGCGCAGGTCGGGAACGTCGCGTTCGCGTCCCTGGAAATGTCTGAGGAGGACTTGCAGAAGCGGATGCTCGCACTGTTCGGGGAGGTGCACATGACGGCGCTGATGAATTCTTCCCTGTCGCCGGAGGATTGGGAGAAGGTCGCGAAGGTCCGGACGCGGGTGATGGGCGCCCCGATTTACATCGACGACCGGCCGGCGATGAACATCACGCAGATCAAGGCATTCGCCAGGTCGACGGCTCGGAAGGGGAAGCTCGCCGGGGTCGTCGTGGACTACCTGCAGCTGATGACGGACCGTGGCGGGGATAAAGCGCGGCATGAGGTGGTGGGCGAGTTCTCCCGCGAGCTCAAGATTTTGGCGCGTGAGCTGGAGGTGCCGGTGATCGCCCTGTCTCAGTTGAACCGGGCGTTGGAGAAGCGCACGTCGGGGAAGCCGTCGCTGTCGGATTTGCGGGAGTCGGGGGCGATTGAGCAGGACGCGGACGCGGTGATGTTGTTGCACCGTGAGGATGCGAATCCGAAGCGCCGGCACCTGGTGGAGGTGATTGTGGCGAAGAACCGTCACGGAAAAACGGGGACGTTGGAGTTGTTGTGGGAGGGCCAGTACGCGCGGGTTCAGCAGAGGTCGACGGTGTGGACGCCGACGACGGTCATCGAAGATCAAACACTCATCTGAGGAGAGGAAAAGTCATGAGCAGACGTACGGAACGGGAAAGGGAGCGGCGGCAGGAGCGGGCGGCTGCGATCGCGGCGCTTGCTGCGAAGCAGGGGTGCACGTTGGAGGTCGCGGAGGCGCGCTTGGACGTGATCCTTGGGGCGATGTTCGGTCAAACGGATGAGGAGCGCGCTGATCGTCTGGTGCGGGCTGGCTGGGCCGACTGATGCACGGCTGGTTCTGGGTGCTGTTCTTCGTGGCCCTCGGGTGCCTATGGTTCGGGTTTCTCGTGAATGCGATCCTCGCGTACCGGGACCTGCGCCGTGTCCGGCGGGAAATTCGGAGAATAGATTCCTCTGGTACGGGCGGGCTGGGCGACTGATGACTGAGTTCCTCGCAAGGTGGGGCGGGTTGTGCGGGTCGTGCTACGACCACATCGAACTGGGCGACCTGGTGCACTACGTGAACGACGACCTCGTGCACGTGGACTGTGAACCGTACGAGGTCCCCGACGAAAAGACGGTCGTGTGCACGACCTGCTGGATACAGAAACCATGCGAATGCGACGACACAGGGAGAGACGAATGAGTGAGCGCGAAGAACTGATTAAGGCCACGCACCAGTGGCTCGACACGGGCGGGATTCACCCGGCATACGCGGCGGTGGTTCGCACGCTGCTCGCCGCCCTCGAATCCCCTCCCGCAGCGGAGGAGCAGGAACACTGCGGCCTCGGCAGCTGTGCCGCGACGGGAGGCCACGAGGGCACATGCGCCGAGGCGAGCGGTTGGGATGTCGAGGGAGAGCCGGAACGGGAAGCGCTGATAACTGAACTCAGGGAGTGCGGGGCGGGGGACATTCGCTTCGGTATTTCTGACATCGCAGACGCAATCCTCGCTGCTGGCTACCGACGAGAGCCTGAGCCGCGAGAGGTCTCGACGGTTGAGGAGTTGGACGCGAAAACCCTACTGGCGCAGGTATGGGACGACGGGTTCACTGAGCACGTCCGACAAGAAACCATGCAGCGCGCAGACCCGAGCCACCCGATCACCCGCGTCAACCCGTATTTGAATCTGAAGGCAGGTGAGTCGTGATTATCGCCATCTCGCTGAGCATCGTCGGCGCCTTGGTCCTCTGCCTGGTCGTCGCGGAAACCATTCTGATTCGGGAACGGCGCCGGGGTAACCGGGTCGGCCCGAACCTGAAACCGTTCAACACGAAGGACCGCTGACGATGGTCCGGGTGTGTGCGAGAGGGTGCGTCATCACCGGCCGTCACCTGCCGTCGTGCCCGGGTAATTGCGCCGGGTGTTTCCCGGTGCTCGCGTACCAGGGTGCAATGATCTGCGAGGGGTGCGCGGATCGGCTCAGGTCGACGATTGGTGACGCCGCCGACCTGTGCGCGCACATAAGGTCCATGGTCGACCCGTTGAAAGCTCAGGTGTTCGACCGGGAGAAACTGTCGGGCGGGAAGCTGTCACATTCGCCCGCGCCGGTGAGCGTTGACCTGTTAGACGCGGGAACGGACGTGTACGACATCCTGTCGTGGTGGGCGTCATACTTCGGCGACCCGACCGTGTACCGGCCGCTGCCGGTGTCCCTGAGCCCGGAGGAAGTGCACGCGGCAGTGAAGTGGCCGGCCGATTTCCTGCTGTTCAGGTTCGAGCAGGTTTGCAACGACTCGTGGGTGGTGATGTTCTCCCGGAAGGTCATCGACTGGCCGGAGCAACCCGAGGGCCCGGACGAGACGGAGGGGTGGACCATCTGGAAGGCTCTGCTCCGGTTCCCGTTGGAGCGGCCCGCGCATTGGGCCGTGAAGCCGTGTCCGGCGTGCGGTGTCCGAACGGTGAGGGTGACACCGCCGAGGCGCGGGAACGACCCGACGTTGTACGTGTGCCGGTCGTGCACATGGTTTCCCCCGTTCGTCGAGCGGGAGCTGTGGACACAATATTTTGAGGGGACGTTCTGGTGAAGGGTTGGCTGACGTTGGATGAGGCCGCGGCCCGGGTGGGCAGGTCGAAGCGAACAATCTACCGGTGGGTGCAGGACGGTTCCCTGACAATCCACGTCGATAGGGTTATCGAAGAGAAGCTGCTGAAAGTGGACCTGGCGAAACGTCAACGGGTCGGCCGACCAAGGGCAATGAAGGGAATGACACGATGAACGCGATATGGGTGCTTTTGCTGGTGCCATCGATGATGGTCGGATGGGCTGTGGGGGTTCACATGGGCAGGAAGCCGGCTCACGACCCGCGGAGTACGAGATCCTACCGTCGGGACGCTGCAATGGCTGGCTGGATTGCCGGGCGTACCGATAGGGCCGCGGTCAGTATTCGCGGCCAATTGGAACGAAAGTATCCTCCGGGATTCTTGATACCTGAGCGCTTTGATGGAATGACACGCTTGTAATTCATGGCAAACCTGGCACGAATACTGGTACGCTAGACGTAGTTGAGGAATCCGCCCGAGGGGCGGATTTTCTCGTTAACGGGGGCTTTCATGTGGATGGGAGCGGGGGATGAATTCGGGCAAAATTCAGGACGACCTGCTCGACAAGATCGCCGGACTGATCGCGAACCGTGATTCGACGTTGAAACAGATTGAGGTGTGGATCGAGTCTGAACCCGGTCTGCTGGAAGTCCTCGACGACATCCGTCTACACCTGACCGCGGGCTGAGAGCACGTGCGATGTTCGATTCGGATCTCACGGGCCAGATTGGCCTGGTCGTCAAAGCTGTAGGGTTCTGGCCGCGGGTCATAGCTCACGTCACAGCCTCACCCGCACACCATGTGATCATCCATGTCGGCGCGGGCCAGTGCATCAGCGCAGAGCCCGGCGGTACCCGCCTGCGGCCGGTGAGAGACTTTCCCGGGGCTGTGTGGTCACGGTTCCCGTTCACCCGGAAGCAACGGCTCAGCATCGCGTTCTGGGCGCGTAACCGGTACGGCCGCCCGTACAACTACGCGGCGTTCGTCGCGATCGGTGTGGCCCTGATGTTGAAGCGTTCGACCCCTGAATGGGTGGAGCGGTTCCTAATGACGGATCGTTCGTATGAGTGCGCGCAGCTCGCGGACGCGGCCCTGATGCACGCCGGGGTGCATGTGTTCCGTGACGGCCGACCGTATGGCGCCGTGTATCCGGGGTCGTTCGTGAAGGTATGGGAGCACTTCGGGTGGTGGCCTGATGGTCCAGCCTGACATCGACGAAGATGTGGTCGTCGACCTCGATTTCGAGCCGGTGATCGCGTGCGAGGGCCGGGATCATAATCGGGGGATGTCGGGTCATATCCCCGACGCGCCGGGCGCGTTCATGGTCATCTCGCCGTGCCATGGACCGAAGGTCATTCAGTGTGCGCCGCGGGTCGCAGCTATGCGGTTCAGTGGCCTGTTGCACTGCTCGGTGTGTCGTATGGAACACCTGGTCGAGGAGTACCGGTTCCTCCCGATCAAGGGTGAGTGATGGGTCACGAGAGCTTGAACTATCGGCGGGGTCGCGGCGGCCGCCCGTTCGAGCGGTTGAAGAAACAGGTTTACGCGACGGAGACGGTTTGCCGGAAGTGCGGCCGGCGGGTGGATCTGGACCTCCCATACCGTGACCCGGACACGGGGAAGGTCAACCGGATGTCGAAGAGCATCGGGCACACCACAGAGCTCGACGCCGGAGGGCATCCGTACGACGGGCATCTGGAGCACAACTCATGCAACTCTTCGGCGGGGGCTAGGTACGGGAACGCGAAGCACGGCCACGGCAGCGCACCGGAGCCTGAGGTTCAGTGTTCGGCCGATTGGGAGAACAACGACTGGTAGGGGGCGTGATGGCTGTTCTGAACCTGGGCACGGCGTTCGCTGCCGCGGTCATCAAGTATGCGGGCCTTGACCCGCTAGTGCATGACCCGGACACGATGGTCATCGACATGGTCCCGGCAACCGGCCTGGCCACGGTCAGGGTCACGCGCACGTTCAGTGTGGACACTACGGTGCTGCGGAAGCTCATCGGGTCTACGGCCCTCCCGGGCGAGGTGGCACCGCCGCCGCAGGTGAAGCCGTGACGGACGCCGAGATCGACCTGGAGATGACGTACACCACGTACGGGCAGTCATGCCGGGCACACCGGACGGGAATCTGGTCGAGTGCCGCCGCAACTACGGGCACGAGCAGGACCATGCGACGCCGGCGGGGACTCGTGTGATCCGTTGGACGACCGGCCGGGCTGAATGAGCGTTTCATCTGGTACAAAGTCACCCGATTCACGGGGGTTAGACCACACCGGGAAAAGCGCAACCGCGTAAACATGCGGAAGTGCACGATGTTTGTACCAAGAAGAGGGGGTGAACGTCACAATGGAGCCCACATTCACCTACTTCGCACGCGTCGAACGTTGGGTCGACGGAGACACTGTGTGGCTCACCGTTGACCTCGGCTTCCGTATCACCGCACGGACAGACTTCCGCCTCTACGGCATCAATACCCCGGAGCGGAACCAGCCGGGCTATGCGGAAGCGAACGCCCGCGTGAACATTCTCGCGCCGGCGGGAACGATCGTCCCGATCAAGACGTACAAGAACCCTGACAAGTACGGTCGCTGGCTCGTGGACATCTACACCCCAGACCAGCGCACCCTCAACGGCATCCTCATCTCCGAGGGCCTCGCTGTTCCTTACTTCGGTGGCTCACGCACCTAACAGACTCACACCCTGCCTGGCTGGCCGCCTCACCCTGGGCAGGGTGTGACCCAAACAGATTGGTGATCTCATGCCGTTCAATAACGTATCCGGTATCGGTATCAGGGAAACCCCTGTTCCGTCAGCAGCAGCCACAACCTCGGGGGCAACAGCTGCCCTATCTGATTACGGTGTGGCGAAAACGATCCGGGCACAGCTCAACGTCACGGCAGCATCAGGGACAGTGCCCACTCTCGACGTCACCATTCAGGACTCCATCGATGGCGGTGCCACCTGGAACACGGTGGGCACGTTCACTCAGAAGACCGCGGCATCCCGTGAGGTCATCAACGTCACTATCCCGTTCAGCAACACCCTTCGCGCAGCATGGACTATCGCGGGCACCACACCATCATTCACGTTCGCCATCGACTGGTACGCCGAATGACCCAACACTTCCCGGCACCTTTGCCGGGTTGACCATATCCGAATCAAACACCTTGGAGAAGCGCACATGTCTGAACAGATCCCCACTATTGGCCGCATCGTGCTCTACACGCTGACTGAGGTGGATGCGCAACGCATCAACTCGAAGCGTGAAGCGTCCGCGACCTATATCAAAGCGTTCCACGAGAACCCCACCAAGCACGGCGAGATGCAACACAGCGGGAACCCGGTCGAGCCTGGCATGGTCTTCCCGCTCATCATCACCCGCGTATGGGGAATCACACCGACGTCGGCGGTCAACGGTCAGGTGCTACTCGATGGCAACGACTCATTGTGGGTGACGAGCACCTCAGCGCAAGGCAAGAGCGAGTACTCCGCCACGCAGGGCCACTTCACCTGGCCGACCCGCGAGTAGCAGGAGGCAGCAATGACCAGACACACGGACCCGTGCGACCGTGCACCCCGAGGGTGGTGGTGCTCACGCACTCACGGTCACAACGGACCATGCGCAGCAAGACGACGCGGCATCGCGAGGCTCTGGCACGTACTCACACACGCGTGACCATCGCCACATCGGTAATAAATACCCTCTGACCAGCACTTTTTTAGAGTTCAGGGGTCACGATAGACCGCGGTTTCTCTTAAAATATCTCTCCCCGATTGTTTGAGGTGGTGGGTACGTTGGCACCTTTGCCGCAGCATGGGACGCAGCGTCGGTATCGGTTGGAGTTGAAGTCGGGGACTGTGTGTGATCGGTGTCGTGCGGCGAATACTCAGGCGAAGCGGTCGCAGCGGGCTCGTGCTCGTCAGCGGGGGGCGTCGCCGGTTTTGTCGTTGGTGGGCAACGTACCGGTTGTACGTGGGGACGTACCACCCTCTGGTGATGTTGAGCGGACGCCGACGGAGGTTGCGGTGATCGCTGATTTGGGTTCGGTGTCGGTGGAGACGCCGTTCTATTACTCGTTGCGGGCGGCGGCTTTGGTGTTGGCGCGTGAGATTGATACGTCGAAGTTGGCGAAGGCGCCGCTGGTGAAGCAGCTGGTGGATACGATTCGCGAGTTGAGGGGGAAGGCGGGCCCTGGTGGTAGTTCGATCGATGCCATCCTCCGGGAGCTCGCAGCGCCGCTCCCTGGCGTTGCCCCGGTTTCAGACCCCGAGGAACCTGGATAACCCGACGTATGGGGTTCGGGCTGGCCTGATCGGGAAGACGTTGGGTCAGCCGTTCATGCCTCATCAGCAGTTGATCGCGGATATCGCGGGTGAGGTTGACCCGAAGACGTGCCGGTTGAAGTACCGGAAGGTTGTGGTGTTGCTGCCGCGGCAGTCGGGGAAGACGACGATTGACCTGTCGCAGAACATCATGCGCGCGCTGGTGTTCGCGGGCCCGCAGTTCGGGGGACCGCAGACGATCACGTACACCGCTCAGACGCGCAATGATGCGCGGATGAAGTTCCTGGCGCAGGAGAAACTGATCCTCCGCAATTCGGCGTTCGGCGGTTTGTATGAGCTGCGGGAGGCGAATGGGTCGGAGTCGATTCAGTGGGCGAACGGTTCGGTGCACGGGTTGGCGTCGACGACGGAGAAGTCGGGGCACGGTCCAACCTTGGACAAGGGCACGATCGACGAGGCGTTCGCGCAGATCGACCGGCGGGTTGAGGGGGCGATGCGGCCGGCCATGATCGCCCGCCCGAACGCTCAACTGTGGGTGTTGTCCACGGCGGGCACCTTGCAGTCGGTGTACCTGAACGAGGAGATCCGGGCTGGCCGTGAGCTGGTGCTGTCGGGTGAACCGTCCCGAACCTGCTACATCGAGTATTCCGCGTCGGAGGATGACGACCCCGACGACGAGGAAACATGGTGGGGATGTATGCCGGCGCTTGGTTGGACGGTGGGGATTGATGAGATCCGGGCTGAGCATCAGGACGCGGCGAACGATCCGCGCCTGTTCTCGCGCCCGTACCTGAACATCACAGACACGGGGATCGGTGCGGCCGCGGTCGTGACCGACGCTGAGTGGACGGAATCGGGCACGGACTCGGGTGTGGTGGGGCCTCGCGCGTTCGCGCTGGACGTCACCAACGACCGGTCCTGGTCGGCGCTGTCGTGGTCCGGGTTCGACCGTGACGGCGTGTCCGTGTCGGAGCTGGTCAAGCATGAGCGGGGCACACATTGGGTGGTCCCGTTCCTGGTGAAAAAGTTTGCACAGTTCCCGAAGTATGAGCGGCGGATCTACCTGATCGGTGCGTCTCAGGCTGGGCAGATGGAGGACGCTTTCGAGGACGCGGACATCGAGGTCGTCAGGTTGTCACGGCCGGACTATGCGGCGGCGTGCGCACGGTACTACGACGGCATCGTGCAGCGCACGGTACTGCACTTGCGTTCCGGTCAGGTCCCCCTCGACGTCGCGATTGGTGGCGCCGCGTGGGGGACGGGCGACACACGGGTGTGGTCGCGGACCAACTCGACGGTGGACATCAGCCCGCTGGTCTCATGCACGGTCGCAGGGTTCGGGTTCGCACTCGAAATGGCGAACAACTACGACGTCATGGAGTCGACAGCTTAGGAGGCGCACGTGAAATCACTCATCACCACCATCCTTGAGCTGGTCGGACTGGCCCTGATCGTCACGGGTGCCGCCCTGATCTTCACCCCGGCGGCGTTCATCGTCGCCGGCGCTGGTCTCATTCTCATCAGTCGGGGGGTCAACACGTGAGCCTCCTCTTCCGGAAAACCGAAGAACGAGCGATCTCGTATCAGGACGTGTGGGGTTCGGGCGAGAGATCGCCGGTCCGTGGAGACCAGTTGGAGACGGCGCTGTCGGTCGTCCCCGTCTATTCCGCAACGGGCTACATCGCGGACCAGTTCGCATCGTCTCCGTGGGCTGCCTACGATACGACCGCTGGAGCGCCAGTGAAGGCTGCGACTCAGCCGTCGATCATCACAGACCCGGGTGTGCGTCAGCTCGACGTGTTCTCCTGGAAGCACCAGCTGTGCACGTCGATGCTGTTGTGGGGGAACGCGTACGGGTACATCGGGTCGCTCGACCGGGCGGGTAACCCGGCGAAAGTGGAGTGGCTCCGCCCGGACAGGATGAACCTGAACGACGGTGAGTTCTATTTCAATGGCGAGCATGTTTCGCGGTCGAATCTGATTCATATCCCGATGTATGTTCTGCCAGGCTCACCGGTCGGGCTGTCCCCCCTGGGGCTGTTTCGTACGCAAATTGAGACGGGCATTGAAGCGCAGCGCGTGGGGAAGAACTTCTTCAAACGGGGGATGGTGCCGTCGGCGCTACTCCGGAACAAGGCGAAGCAGCTTGACGCGGAGCAGGCGGCGACTGTCAAGCGCCGATTCATTGCCTCGGTCTCATCGTCTGAGCCTTTCGTTACGGGCATGGACTGGGAGTACACGGCGATCGGGCTGCCCCAGTCTGATGTCGCGTTCCTTGCGGGGATCAAGGCTACGGCGACACAGGTCGCCGCAATCTATCGGATATCGCCGGAGATCGTCGGCGGGGAAACGTCAGGGAGTTCGCTCACGTACAAGAACCTGGAGCAGGACCAGATCAGGTTCAACACCGTGACTTTGCGCCCGATCACATCACGCGCTGAGGCCGTGATCGATCACTACATGCTCCGACAGTACGTGAAATTCAACCTCGACGCCGGAGCTCGAGCCGATCTGAAAACACGCTACGAAGCTCACCAGATCGCCATCGACGCCGGGTTCAAAACCGCCGACGAGATCCGTGCGCTCGAAGAGTTGCCGCCGCTGACAGACCTGCAGAGACAACTGATGGCCATGAAAAAGATTCAGTCAACCGTGAAGGGGACAGCTGGTGCATGAAATCGAGAAACGTAACACGGCGCAACCGGTAGAGTTCCGGGCGTCCGACACGGGTGCAGGGGTCCTGACCGGGTACGCGGCGGTGTTCAACCGGTACTCGCAGAACCTCGGCGGTTTCGTCGAGCAGGTCGCCCCGGGTGCATTCAACAAATCACTCGGGGACGCGACACCTGTCATTGCCCGGTACAACCACAACGACGATTTCCTCCTCGGCACGACCGAGGCGGGCACGCTGACGCTCACCGTCGACGGTACGGGTCTCCGCTATGACGTGGAGCTTCCTGACACCACGGCCGGCCGGGACGTTGCGGCGCTCGCGAAGCGCGGCGACCTCCGCTACTCGTCGTTCGCGTTCCGAGCGCTCGACGACGATTGGGGTGTCACCGATCAGGGGTTCCCGTTCCGGACGCTCCTGAACGTGCAACTCGTCGACGTCGCCCCGGTGAACACCCCGGCATACATGGACACGACCGCGGGTATGCGTTCCCTCGCGGAGCGCCTGCACATGGAGGTCGACGAGGTGCGCATAACACCGGTCGAAGAGATCCGCTCACTCCTGAGCGTCGAAAAACTTCCTCCCGAATCTCGGGCGGAACCGGAGAGCAAGGACGGGCAGAGCGAAACTCACCCGACTATTGCGATGCTCCGTCGCCGACTGGACATGGTTCAGTCGGCACCAGTCAGCAGGTAGACAACCACTGGCACAACACCGATCCATTCGCCCCACCCGCAGATTGCGGTGGGGCTTTTTCCTTGAAAGGGAGAAAAAATGCCATCAATGGTGGAGCGCCTGCTGGAACAGCGGGCTCAGCTCTGGAGTCAGGCAACAGCCCTTCTCGACGTCGCCGACGCTGAGAAGAGGGACCTGTCTGGGGCAGAGAACGAACAGTACGACAAGATCACGGAGGACATGCGTTCCCTGAAGGAACGCGCGGACCGGTTCATGGAGGACGATCGCACCTCCCGTGACATCGACGAGGCCCTGCGCTCGTTCAAGGGCCGTGAGCAAACAACCGAGAGCCGGCTGCCCGAGCTGCGCAAGTTCGTGAACGGTGAAACGAAGTCGTTCGAGATCATGCCGACGGTGAAGGAACTCGAGGAGATCCGGGCACTGTCCAAGGGCACCCTGACCGCCGGCGGCAACACGGTGCCGACGACGTTCTACGCCAAGCTGTGGGAGCACATGGTGGAAACGGCCACGCTCCTCGCGGGAGGCGCGACACTGTTCACCACCAACTCGGGTGAGACCATCGACTTCCCGGTGACGACCAGCCACGGCACCGCCGCCGCGGTCGCTGAAGGTGCGGTGATCGGCGGGACCGACCCGGCGTTCGCGAAGCGCTCCCTCGGCGCGTTCAAGTACGGCGAGTTCGCTCTCATGTCCCGTGAGCTGACGCAGGACACCGGCGTTGACCTCGAGGGTTACCTTGCACGTGTCTTCGGACGCAACGTGGGTAACCTGCTCGGGGCGAAGCTGATCGTCGGCGTCGGCACGACTGAACCGGCCGGCATCATGGGTTCGGCAACGCTGGGCATCACGGGCGGCACGGGTGTCGCGGGTGCTCCCACCTTTGACAACCTGATCGACCTGTTCTACTCGGTCATCTCCCCGTACCGGAACAGCCCGAACGCGTCGTGGCTGATGAAGGACACCACGGCGGGTGTGCTCCGGAAGGTGAAAGACCTGAACGGCCAGTACATCTGGCAGCCGTCCGTCATCGCCGGCACACCGGACCGGATCGAGAACAGGCCCGTGTTCACGGACCCGAACGTGGCAGGCACTGCGGTGAATGCAAGGTCGGTGGCGTTCGGTGACCTGTCCGCGTACGTCGTGCGCATCGTCAACGGTATCCGTTTCGAACGGTCCGACGACTTCGCGTTCAACACGGATCAGATCGCGTTCCGCGCGATCGTCCGTGGTGACGGTCTCCTCGCGGACCAGACCGGCGCCGTGAAGTTCTACCAGGGTGCTGCAACCTGATCGGTTCGGTTCCTGAGGGGGCGGGCTTCGGCCCGCCCCCTTCCCCGTAAACCCCCAACGAGGAGGCAGTAAATGAAGATTCGAATGCTCGCGAAGATCAGCGGAACCCGCGACCTGGTCGACTGGCCGGATGTCGGCGGGACCATTAACGTCCCCGCCGATGAAGCTCAGAGCCTGATCGAGAATGGGCTGGCCGCCGAGGTCGGCGCCGTCGAGACGGCGGACCTGACTCGTCGGACACGCAAACCGGAAACTGCCACTGTGAAGGGTCTCACGAAGAGGGACCTGAGCTAAATGGCGACCGGGCTGATTCCTCTCGCGGACGCGAAACGGTCGCTCGGGATTGTGGGCACCGCAGACGACGCCGACATTCAACGGTACATCGAAGCGGCGACCCCCGTCATTGAGAACATCACCGGCCCTCTGATTGCCGGGTCGAAGGTGCACACGCTGAGCGGTGGGTCTGGGGTGCTCGTGCTTAGCGGCCCGTTCAGCACGGTCACGAGCGTGGTCGAGTCTGGTGTCACGATCACCGACTATCTCGCGGACGGGCCCGCGGGCATCATCTACGCCGGCACCACTGTGAGTTCCCGGGATTTCAAATCCGGGGTGCGGAACATTGTGGTCACCGTGAACGTGGGGAATGCGGAGATCCCCCCGAACGTGATTCTCGCAGCGCGTGAGTTGGTCAGGGTGTGGTGGCAGCAGGGCCGCCAGGGTAATCGTCCCGCGTGGGGCAACGACGTACCTGATGGGGCGGATGTTCCGATGGGGTTCGCCATTCCGCGACGCGTCGTCGAGTTGCTGCGGCCGCACGCACGAGCGGATGGGTTCGCCTGATGGTCGAGGCGACACAGGCTCTCGCGTTCAAGGAGGCGATGTTCAACATCGCCGTCGGGTTGTGGGCCGCGGACACGACGGTGCAGGTCGCTTTCGGTCACCCGGGCCAAACGATGATGAACGACATTGTGTCGTTCGGGGAGTTGGGCAGTTCGCAGGTGCCGGGGCCGATGGGCGGGCAACGGTCCCGCGATGAAACTCTGACGCTCACCGTGATTTTCTCCATCTTCCGTGGTGGTGGTGCCGATCAGGAGATTGTCACCGCCAGGCGCGGTTACGCGCTGCTCGGCCAGCTGGAGAACTACGTGCGGAAAACGGACACGACCGTGACCGGGACGGTGCGGAGTTGTTTCCTTGCCTCTCACGCGTCGGACGGTTCGACGGACCCTGATGTGCTGGCGGCTGGCCGGCTGACCACCATTGCGGCGCAGTTCGTCGCTGTCACACGAATTACTACTGGGAGCTGACCATGAAACTCATTCACCATTCGCCGGCGGGCGCGCTGGAGATCGTCGGTGTCGACGGGATCGTCGAGCCGGGCGAACCGTTCGAGATCCCCGACGAGCAGGCCGAGGGTCTGCTCGTGCAATCCGACCTGTATTTCCGCGCACCTGAACCGACACCTGAACCGAAGGGCAAGAAATGACCACGCAACAGGACGCCGCCCTCGGGCTGAAAAAGGAGGCCACGTTCGGGACCTACATCGCCCCCGATAAGTTCTTCGAGATCACGCAAGAGGACTTCGCGTGGAACCCGACGTTCAGTTCCGGGTCGGCGATGCGCTACGGGAAGCGGGTCATCGCGGGCGACCGCCGTGTACTGGTGAAGGAAGAGGTCACCGGGTCGCTCACTGTCGAGGGCATCACGAAGACCCTCGGTGCCATGTTCGAAGCTGCGCTCGGGTCGGGGGTATCGACGATCATCGGCGCGGGCCCCGGGTACCAGCAGCTGTTCACGCCGACGGCGACGGACCCGCTGCCGTCGTACACGATTCAGGCGAGCATCCCCACCGTGGGTGGTGGTGCGGCTCAGCCGATGTCGTTCCTCGGGTGCGTGTGCACCGGGTTCGAGCTCGACGCCGGTAACGCGGGCGTCCCCATGTTGAAGTTCAATTGGGTGGGAAAGTCCGTGGACACCACGCAGGCGTTCGTGACTCCGTCGTATGTGGCGGGCACGTCGCTGATGTCGTTCGTCGGCGGGTCGATCCGGATCGGTGGCACCGTGACGGTGCCGACGAACGTAGCGCTGGCCTCGGGTGGTACGGCGGCGGCGAACGTGGTGGATGCGAAGTTCACCTATGAGAACGGCGTCGACTCGGGCGGGTTTTTCTTCGGCGGCGGCGGCAAGCGCGGCCGGGCACCCGTGGTGGGGGGCCGGGGGCTGTCGGGGAGTTTGACGGTCGAGTACGACACGAACGTCCTCCGGGACGCGTTCCTCGCACAAACGGATCTGGCGTTGGTGTTGAAGTTCGCGCACTCTGTGGCGATCACGGCCGGGGTGTTCCCGACGCTGGAGATCACGATCCCGGTGGTCCGGTTGGACGGTGAACTGCCGAAGGCGAACGGCGGGGATGTCATCACCCAGTCGGTTGACTTCACGGGGGTGGACGGGCGTGTTGCTGCGCAGCCTGTGTATGTGGCGATCGTGACGGCGGAGACCGCGATCTGATGGTTGAGGTGGTCATCGACCGGGCGGAATGGTATCGGCTTGCGGGTGACCTCAAAGCGTATGAGCCTGCTCTACTGCGCGCGCTACGGCGCCGGCTGAAGAAGTCCGGCGACCTCGCGGCGCTCGCAGTGAAAGCGAAACTTGCCAGCGCGGGCGGCGGTGACGTCGGGCATGAGAACCGGGCGGCGCTGATCGCTGGAACGCGCGTGTCGGTGAGTTTCGCTGAGCGAACCGCGGGCGTGAAGATCGTGACGAACCCGTCGAAACTACCGGCGACGAGCCGGGGCTTGGCTAAGGCGTTCAACCTGGCCGAGTTCCGGCACAGGGTGTATGGCCGGAAAGTGTGGGTACCTCAGAAGGGGCGCCCGTATTTCAACACGTCCATCGATGAGGTTGCCCGGACTGTGATGGTCCGGGAAATGCAGGAAGCAATGGATGAGGCGACGGCCGTGATCACTTCACGCGTCGGCGCATGGCCGTACTAAAAACTAAAGGGGCACGAGGCGTATGAAACTACTCATCGGTGATGCGAAGTATGACCTGTTCGAGGGGATTCAGAAGGCGACCCTGTCGGACCTGATCCTGTTGAAACGGGCGACGAAGTCGACGGACTTCCCGAACGGGATCACGGTCAACACGATCCAAGCTTTCTTTACCTCGCTGAAAGCTGACGAGGATGATGAGCGCGGGCTGCTGGAGATGCTCGTCGATTCGGATGAGGGTCTCGAAATCGTGCGGGCGATCATCTTCCTGTGTCGCCGCCGCGCCGGGGAAACACAGTCGTTCGACGAGCTCACCGATGTGGCTCTGTCGGAGACGGGGTTTGAGGACGACGAGGTCGAGGTTGAGTCCGGCCCAAAAGACGAGGCCGTCGCGCCGGTCAAAAAGACGAAGACCTCGAAGACGTAGAGGCGTCCCTGTATCGGTGGTTGCCGGCGATCTCGCATTATTTCCCGGGTATCACCCCGCTGAACGTGTACCAGCTCACCGTTGATTGGTGGCGGGTGTACGTCGCGGAAGCGAAGGCGATTCACCTCGAGAATTCGAAGAAGTAGGGGGTTGTCGTGGCGACTAAGTCTCTGACGTTTGACCTGTTCGGTCGTGACCGGACGGCGTCGTCGACGATCAACAATCTCGGCGACAATGCGGACCGGATGGGTGGCCGGTTCAAAAAGGTCGGCGTCGCGATCGGCGTCGGCCTCGCGGCGATAGCTGTCGGCCTGGTCAAGTTCGGCACCGATTCGGTGAAGGCTTATGCGGACGCGGAGGAGCAGCAGGCCAAGCTGGCGTTCGCGTTCAAGAAGTTTCCCGCGTTGGCGGACACGAACCAGAAGGCCCTGCAGAAGCTAAACGGGGAGTTGCAGAAGAAGACCCGGTTCGACGATGATGCGACTGCCGCGGCGCAAGCGTCGCTGGGGGCGTACAAGCTCACCGGCGCGCAGATCACCCAGCTGACACCCCTGTTGCAGGACTATGCGACGAAGACGGGGAAAGATCTGCCGACGGCCGCGGATGACCTTGGTAAGGCCATGCTCGGGCAGGGTCGCGCGTTGAAGGCTGTCGGCATCAACTTCACGGACACGGGTTCACTCGCAGGCAACTTCGACGCGGTCATTTCAGGGCTCACCGACAAGGTCGGCGGGCTCGCGGAGCAGTCGGGTCGGACGGCTGCAGGCAAGCTCGACATTCTGAAGAACCGGTTCGGTGAGGTTCAGGAGAAGGTAGGCGGGGCACTGATGCCCGTCCTGTCGGGCATGATGGATTTCTTCGACACCACGCTGATGCCCGGCCTTGAGGGTGCCGCGTCATGGATCGCTTCTGATGGTGTCCCAGCCCTGTCGAAATTCTGGGACTGGCTGGTGAAGTGGAAAGACATCCTCATCCCCGTAGCGGTGGGTATCGGCACACTCACCGGGGCCATGTGGTTTTTCAACGCGGCAGCTGCGGCTAACCCTGTCGGGCTGATCGTGCTGGGTCTTGAGGCGATCATCGGCATCGCGGCCGGCGTAACCATTTTCTTCGACCAGATCCTCGGGTTCTTCAAGGACACCCCGTGGGCGGCGCTCATCCTCCCCTTGATCGGTGGGGTCGCGTCGGTCACTCTGTTGGTCAACACCCTTGTCAATTTCGCCCCACAAATCGGCGCGTTCGTTGAAGGGGTTGTGAGGTGGTTCACCGATCTGCCGGCGGCGATCGGTCAGGGTCTGTCCGACATGGTCGCCGCCGTTGGCGCGTGGTTCGGCCAGTTGCCAGGTAAAGCGGGCTTCGCGGTCGGCACCATGGTTGGTACTGTCCTCGCTTATTTCATGGCGTTGCCTGGCCAACTCGCGAATGCTGGGATGCTGACGATCAACGCGGTGATGGCATGGTTCAACTCCCTGCCCGGTTTGGTGGGCTCGGCGTCCTCGAACGCGGTCGGTACAGCCACGAGTTGGTTCTCCGGCCTGCCGGGGAAGATCATGGGCATATTCTCTGGGGCGCCAGGGTGGCTGTTCCAGGCTGGGAAGAACATTATCGGGGGGCTCGTCGACGGCATGTCTGCGGTGCTCGGTAACATCTGGTCGACCATGGCGAAAGTCGCCGCCGCGGTGCAGGCCGGGTTCAACAAGGCGATGGGTATCAAGTCCCCGTCCACGGTGATGCGTGACAAATCTGGTCGGCATGTTGTTGGCGGCATCATTCAGGGCGTTGAGCAACGCATCCCGGATCTGGTTCGTACGATGGCGAATCTGGCCGATCAGATGACTTTGCCGTCTCTTGGTGGTTCCCCGTTCGATTCGCCCACGTTTGCGGGGCGCCGTGCAGGAGGCCCCGTGCAGGTGTCTCTGGCGGGGGCTACGTTCACTGCTGAGATCGATGGGCGCCCGTTCACGATGATGATCAAAGAGCAGATCAAGGACGCGTCCGGGTGGCAGGGTCTCGAGTTTGATAGTGGGGTGGGTCGCTGATGTCGCAGACTGTGAACCCGGTGAAGAACCCGTCGTGTGAGGTCAACGCGACGGGGTATTACGCGTTGTCGGGGACGGGTGGGGCGTCGACTGTTGCACGTGCGACGGTCGCGCCCGCCGGGCCTGGTGCGGGTTCCGCGTACGCCCGCTCAACGTGGACGGTTGCGAACACCGCGATTGGTGCGGGCATGACGATCGGTAGCTCGACGCTGACCGGTGTGGAGCGCATCGACGTGGTGCCGGGCCAGCTGTATCAAATTGGTGTGTGGGTTCGCGCGTCTGTCGCGAAGACGCTGAAACTGACGGCGGTTGTATACAGCGCGTCCGCCACGTTAGTGTCATCGAGCGACGGGCCGAACACCGTTGTGGCCGCGAACACGTGGACACGCCTCACAATAGCGAACACTCCCGGTGCCGGTGGGGTTCGGTTGGTTTTGTTGATAGAGGACTTCGCTGCACCGTTCTGGGCGAACGGCAACACCCTCGACGTGGATGGTGTCATTGTGTGGCCGGGTGCTACGCTGCCCGACTATTCGGACCCGTCGACGAACCCGAACATGGGGTGGTCCGGGACAGCTCACGCGTCAACGTCGATCCTGTTCACGCCGACTGTGACGCTGACGCAATACGCGCCGGACACGCTGGCGGGGCCGCGCGTGGAAGTGTTGGTGCAGGATTTGCCCCCTGGAACGATCACGATAACCCGGTTCTCAGACGCCAGGTCGTTCCCGGTGCGTGGCGGGGTGAAGGTGGCTTCAGCGTCGGGTGTGACGGTGCTCGACGTGGAGGTGCCGGAGGGCATCACGGCTGGATACCAGGCGCAGATGTTCGCACCGGACGGTACGCCGATCGGGTTCTCAACAACGACGGCGACGACGATGCCTATCACGGGCATTTACATTTCACAGCCGTTGGACCCGACCCTGTTCGCGAAGGTCAACATGGACGACGATTCGGCGGCTTCGCTGGTGCGAGGTTTCGATGGTGCCGTCGTCTACACGGACGGTGCAACTGTTGGCCGTTGGGTCGGTGGCCGCCGCAAAGGATTGTCGGGAGTGATCCTGAACATGGAGACGTCGACGGTCGCTGATGCGGACGAGATCCAATCCATGTTCGGCACGTACTCGACAGATCAGTTGCCGGTGTTGTGCATCCGGACACCTCCCGGTTTCGGGCGGATTCCCAGGACCTTGTTTCTTGCGGTTCAGGACCCGGAGGAAATCGACCGAAGCGTGAGGTTCGGCGGGTCGTTGGTGGCTTTCGCGTTGAAGGGTGACGAGGTTCTCCCGCCTGCGCCTGGCCTGTCCAAGTCGTTGCTCCGGTACAACGACACGGATCTTTTCTATCCGACATACTCGGCGATCGACGCGGCCTACGGAACCTATCTGGCCCGAGATCGGGATTATTCAAAGGCGGGGTATGCACCATGAAAGCTGCGTCGGCGAGTTGCGTGGCGGCACTGGCCGGCGGGTCGTTTCAGAAGTGGTACTCAGCCGATTTGTGGTACGACGGCGAGCGGCGGTTGCAGGACGTGCCGGTCAAAATTTCGCGGCTGTCGGATGACGATTCGCGGGCGGTGAAAACGCAGGGCACCGCGACGCTCACATGGACGGATGATTACGGTCGTTCCATGCTGCCTGTTGCGGCCGGTGACCTGTTCTCACCGTTCGGTTCGGAGCTCGCGGTGTATGCGATCGTGAACGCCGGCACTCTTCAGGAGCGCATCCCGATGGGATGGTTCCAAATAACGGACGTGCCGTCGATGCGTGACCGGACAATGTTCTGGAACAACCGGACGATCACGACCGGGTCAACAATTGAGATGGCGTTGCAGGACCGGTTGGTTCAGGTGCAACGGCAACCGTTCGACGTGCCGTCGGCGCCGACGATTCTCACTTCGGTGTGGGATGAGATCGGTCGGGTCACAGGGTTGCAGCTGTCTCGGACGATCGCGGATGCCATCATCTCGCGTTCGGTGGTTTACCAGGAGGATCGAATCCAAGCTGTGCTGGATTTGGCCGACATTCTCGGTGGTGTGCCGTATATGGCGCCGGACGGTTCGCTGGCGATGCGCCCGAAGGTGTGGGGTGCGGTGGTCGACACGTTGCGGCGTGGCGACACCGGCACGATCGTTTCCATCGGCCGTGGGATGTCAGCCGAAGGCGTGTATAACCAGGTCGTGTTCCGTGGGCAGGATGATCTACAGGGGCAAGTGTTGGCGGTTTCAGAGATCATCTCGGGGCCGTTGCGTACGGAGAATCCTGGGGGTGGTCGTTCGCCGGCGCATCGTCGACCAACGTTCCGTTCGAATCAGTTTGTGACCACGGCGGGTCAGGCGAAGGCGTACACAGATTCGGAGTTGGCGCGGGCGTCTCTGCTGTCGGTTCGGTGGCCGATCACAGAGGTGTGGAATCCGCTGCGTGAGGTCGGGGACGTGGTGAACGTGGTCGACGAGCAGGGTAAAACGGCGCTGTGTCGTGTTGTGTCGATCGATCGTGATGAAGGTCCGACGCAAGAAACGGCGGTGATTCGTGCCTAGCTTGGATCAGTCGGTGAAGCGCGCCCTCGCGGATGTGACGAAGCTCACTCGCATGGTGGGCACGTTCGTTTCCACGGACGGTGTCCGTGCGGTTGTGGATGTGGGTGGTGGCCGTATCCCTGCGGACATGGCCGGTTATCTGCCGGAGATCAACGAGCCGGTGTGGGTGCTGTTCATTGACGGTACGGCTTTGATTCTGGGGCCGACGAAGATGAAACCGGCTGAGGGCACGGTGACCGGACCACCATCGGGGAACCTGGTGCCGATCAGTACTGTGGCGGGTGCGATGAGTGTCCCGTATGCGTCGGGGTTGACGTTGTCGGCGGGGCAGGTGGTGAAGCTCGGCGCGTGGTCGGGTGGTGGGTTCGTCGGCGCGATCATGTCGACGTCGCCGCCGCCGCCGCTAGCTCCGGCCCCTCCATCCCCGGGGCCTGTGAATCAGTCCGCGGTTTTCACTGCGGTGGATGCGGGTTCGTACCGGTCGGGGTGGTGGACGTCTCAGGTGTGGGCGTCGGACAGTAACACGGGTGCGTGGTTTTACGGGTCGAAGATTGCCGACACCATTCCGAACGGCGCGGCGATCACCGCGGCTGCGATCTACATTTCGGCGACGCAGATCACCGGGTGGCCGCCGAACATTGGCTATCACAGCTCGGCCGGGAAGCCGGGCGGGAACGTCAGCGTTGGTGGGGCGTCAGCTGTCCCCGTGTTCAACGGGTGGGTGAATATCCCGCTGTCAATTGTGGACTACCTGAAGTCGAACGTGGGCGGGGTCGGTGTCGCGTCCGGCGGGTACTCAATTTTCCGATCACTAGGGCAAGACCCGTCATCGGGTGCTCTTCGAATCAACTGGACCGCATAAAGGAAGGGACTGCTGATGGGTGTTGCGTCGAATGACACGACAACAGGGAAACCAATTTTCAACAACACGTCGACGACTCAGGCAGATTTGCAGGCTTCCGTCGACTACGCGGCGACTGTCGGCAAACGCCGGTTGGGGACCACCACGCAACGCAACGCGCTCACCTACGTCGAGGAGGGGCTGCGGTTCCGCGACACCACGGACGGCATCGAGTACGACTACAAGTCGGGTGCGTGGGCTGCAGTGTCGCCCGGCCCGTGGACCGCACCGGCGTTGGCGGCGGGGATCACTGTCACGGCTGGCCGGGTGGCGACACAGTACCGGAGTGTCCCCGGGGCCGTGGAGGTGCTCGGGACGATCGACGGGTCGGGCGCTTCAGGGTATGTGCTCTTCACGTTGCCTGTCGGGTTTCGTCCGTCCGCTGAGGTGCGGATTTGGGCGGATGTCGGCGGCACGGTTCAGATCCTCAGCAACGGGGTTGTCAGTTCGACGCTCACCGGCGTGAAGACGGCGCTGTCGTTTCAGGGAAGGTTCCCGGTCTGATGATTCAAGGCATTGATGTGGGGACAAGTCAGCGGAGTCTGAACTTTTCGTTGGCGCGGGCGCTCGGGTTCGACGTCTGCTACGTGAAGCTCGGCGGGTCCAACACGGGTGCCCGGTATGTGGCCCCGTGGTACACGTCGCAGGTCGATAGGTCACGGTCGGTGGGGATGCGGGTGGGGCACTATTGGGTGCCGAACCCGAATCTGGACGTCGCGGGCGACGGGCGTTTCTTCGCGGGCAATCTGCGCGGGTGGACGGGCGCGGACTTCATTGTCCTCGACAATGAGCGTTTGGATGCGGCCCCCCGGCTGCTCACCGACTCGGAGGCATCGGTGTGGTTCCGCACGGTACGTGCGGCCACCAGCGCCCCCTACGCGCAAATGTTCATGTACGCAGGTGCAGCGGACCTGCGCGGGCGGGCATGGCCGGAGGTGCGCGCGCTCGGCGTGAAACTCATCGTCGCCATGTACGGGCAGAACGACGGGTCATATCCGGGGGAACCGAATCTGGGTGGTCGGTGGGACACCTGGCACGGCCACCAGTACACGTCGCAGGGTTCGCTCGGCGGCGTCGTCATCGACCTGAACAGGTTCAAGGAATCCGCGTTCGACTACAGCACGAGCACGGCCGGCGACGTCACGCCGATCGTAGACGACACAGAAAGCGATGATGACATGAAGGTTTTTGCGAACGCTGCGACGAACGTGTGGGTCGTCGGCGGCCCGGGGATTTGGTGGCCCATCCCGGCCGGGAGGGGTCTGGACTATGAGCGCGACTACGGTGCGCACATCACCTTGAGTGCGGAGGATTTCACGGCTCGAGCGGCTATGTATCTGTCGGCGAGGATTCACGACTACGGCGTGTTTGCGAACGTGGACACGAACCTGTGGGTCGTTGGTGGCCCGGGCATGTGGTATTCGATCCCGGCTGGTGAGGGCGGTTTGTGGGAGAACTGGTTCGGTGCCCGTCAGGCGGTTGATGGTGCCACGTTCGAGAAGCTGCGGATTGGCTTTGTCGGTCTCAAGGTGGCGTGATGCTGGACGGTGAGAATGGCACGCGTGCTGGGGAGGCTACTACCGTACAGCTCACGCGTATGGAGGGCATCCTCAACCTGGTGGCCGAACGGATCTCGAACTTGTCCACCCGCGTCGACGGTCACGACCGTGACCTGCTCGACGTCAATAAGACGATCGCCATAATCCTGTCGACTACTCAGCGTTTGACGGAGCAGGCGGACGCGCGGGATGCGAAGGCGGTGGCTCTCGCGGCTGCGTTGAAAGAGGCTGAGGAACAACGGCGGACGAAGACGGAAACCGCGTGGTCGCCGTACACAAAACTGTTCGCTGTTGTCGCTATCGCTGCGACACTCTGGGGAATTTTTTCCCCCATGTTCGTCCGTTGATAACAAACAAAACGAGGAGTAAGACAATGGCAATCAAGGGTGTGGCTCAGGTTGAAACGGTGTGGTTCCCCTGGCAGCGGGTGAAGCGCACGCTGATCGTGCTGCTGTTCACGGTCGTCCCGGCGTTGAACGTGGCGGTCCCGCAGATCGTGGAAGCGTTCAACGGTCAGGTGACACCGGAGTTGTTCGCGTGGATCAACTCGGTGGCGGCAGCGATTCTGTTGGTGACGGGTATCGTCACGCGGCTGATCGCAATCCCGGGGGTGAACAACCTGCTCGTGTATCTGGGCCTGGGGTCTGTTCCCCGGTCCATCACGAAGGGCCAGTAGACATGCCTGACGGGACTGTCCTTATCCTCGTGACCACGGCTTCGGCCGAGGTCACTCACGCTGAACCGATCGAACCGAAGGAGAACGTCTGATGGCTGTTGGACTGGCGACGACCACGCTTGCGAATAACTGGTTGAACATGCTGCGCGCGGTGGCGTTCGTCGCACCGCCGGCGACGTACATCAAGCTGCACACCGCTGACCCCGGTGCGGCGGGTGCGACGGCGGCATCCGTGGTGACGACCCGCCAGCTGGCGACGTTCTCCGCGGCCGCGTCGGGTGCTATCGCCCTGTCGAATGCTCCGGCGTTCACGATGACGGCGACGGAAACGATAACGCATATCAGTGTGTGGGATGCGGTGACGGTGGGGAACCTGCTGTGGACTGCGGCGTTGACCACGGCGAAGGCGGTCGTCAACACGGACACACTTACGTTCTCGACCGTCGGGGTTTCTCTGACCCCGCTCGCCGCGTAACAACCTGATCGGGGGCCGGACGTGGGTGTTCTCCAGCAGGCGTCGGGCACGTTCACCGGCACCACGTTCACCGCGACCCTCCCGGCGGCGTCGTCCGCGTCGAACCTGGTCGTGGTCATCGTCGCGGGTAACACCACGGTGACGACCCCTTCCGGGTTCACGTTGCGCACCTCGCAGGTGAACTTCATGGGCCACTACCTCTACGACAGTGCGGGTGGTGCGACCTCCTACGCGTTCACGTGTGCGTCGGGTCAGGGCACGTGGTATATCGCGGAGGTCGCGGCTGGCGCGTATCAGACCGCGGCCTCCGTGAATGATTCGACGGAGGCGACCACTTACGCAACGCCGAGCATCACCCCGACGGCGGGGACGCGGACACTGTTCGCGAGCATCGGTTCGTTATATGCGTCTGCGACGGCGCGCACAGTGTCGGGGTGGACGAACAGTTTCGTCGAGCAGGCGGACGTGTGTCAGGTCACCGCGGACGCACCTATGCAGGGTGTTGCCAAACTGGATGTCACCGCGTCGGGGTCGACGGCGTATTCGACGACGACGACGTATTCGTTGCCGTCGACGGGCCGTTCGGCGATCATCGCGTCGTACTCGACGACGTCGGGTGGGCCGACTGCTGACGTGTCCTCACCGTTCACTGCTGGCCGGACGGCCGATAGCACGCGCAACACGCTCGGCGCGGTTGCTCTGGCGGTCACAGCGGTCGTGGTCGCGACGGCCACACTGGCGACCACGGCGCAAACCTCGACCCCGGTAACTGCCGGGCTAACAGCTGTTGCGACGGTCACCCGACTCGCATCAACGTCAACCCCTGTCACCGCTGCACTGACGGCCACAGCTACCCTCACGACGGCAGCGGCTGCGTCCCTGGCGGGCACTGCAACGCTGACCGCTGACACGGTGAACAAACCCACCGGGGACACGTCCACACCCGTCAGCGTGGCGCTGAGCGCGGCCGGCTCCCGTAACACTCTCGGGGCCATATCCGTCCCGGTGACGGCGGCCCTCACGGCGACGGCGACGGTGTCCGGCACAGGGGTGGGCGCTGAGCTTCCCCTCACCGCGACCCTGACCGGGTCGGCGGTCCGCAACACGACGGCCGACACTGTCACGACGGTCACCGTCGCCCTCACGGCGGCCGCGGCCCGGGCTACGGTGTCGTCAACCTCCACACCGGTCACCGCGACCCTCACGGCGAGCACAACCCGCGGGGTATCGGCGGCGGTCAGTTCACCAGTGGCCGCTGCCCTGACCGCTGGCGCGACGGTCGCGTCGGCCGCCGGGTACCGGGATGTCACGCTCACTGCTGTGCCCCTCGACCAGCGGTGGGGTGCCGCCGAGCTCGCCCCGAGGTGGTCTCCCGTCCCCGTCCCCGATCGTTGGTCTATCACACCGAAGGAAGACTAAAAATGGGCACACCAATCTACGTCAGTACGGGAGCGGCCCGGTATGTGGGCGGCACGGTCACGGAAACCACGGGCAAGGACATCACCCTTGCCACGTTCCTCGTCGGGCTGGGGTCCATCTCAACCCCGCCGACGGTGTGGGTTGCCCCGTCGGTGAATGTGCAGGGCGCGACGGTCGCGGTCAGGATCCTGAAGTTGCTCGTCACCAACACGACGCCGGCGGGCACGTATTACTGTTGGGCGAAAATCACCGACACACCCGAGGTGGAACCGCTCATCCTGCAAGGCCCGATCGTCGTCATCTGAACCATTCCCGGCCGTCCTCCATGTGAGGGCGGCCGGGGTTTTTTCTTGTTATTGCGTGAAGATCGCGTCGTCGTACTCGAATGACGGTTTTATCTGGAAGACGATTTGCGCCGGGTCGTTCACGCTGTACGCCTCCGAATAGGTGATCGTCTGCCCGGGGAGAATGACTGTGTTGGGGCTCGATCCTATGTCGCCATCGTAGATCTTCGACGCTTCTGCCCCGCCGGAGGAGGCGGTCGAGTAGAGGAACGGTTCGAAGTTCTTAGTGCCACCATTCGTCACCGTAATGTTGAAAACGACGGCGGCCGGGCGGTCATGGCCGGCCGCGTATTCACCGGGTGTGTAGGGCGCGGGGACGCTCACGGAGATGGACAGATCGTTGAGGTACGTCACCGCCTCACCGAACTTGGCTGTCGTGGGCGGTGAGGGTTTTTCCGTCTCCGGCGTCGCCGCGAAGCTCGGGCCGGGGTCGGTGGGTCTTTCCCGGACCTGCGAGACCGGCACGCAACCCGTGAGCGTGAGCACCGCCGCGAGTATGATGATGGATGCTTTCTTCATGGTGCTCCCGCTTTCATCTGTGGTGCGCTGATTGTGAAGCATTGTCCCCCCGGAGGGATTCGAACCCCCGGCCGTGCGGGTAGAAACCGCGTGCTCTTCCGCTGAGCTACGGGGGGAGGACGTGACCACATTACTACGCGGCATGTCTGCGGCCAGAGTGAGCAGGCATGGGCACCACGGGCAGCGTGTTGAATCCGGCCCGCATCTGTTCCATGTCGACGAGGATGTACCCGGCTGTCGTGTCCGCGCGTTCGTGGCGCATGTTCTGTTGGACGACGAACGCGCTCACGCCCGCGCGGGACTGTTCGGTGGCGGTCGCGGCGCGGAGGTCGTGCGGCCGATGGTTGACGATGCCGGCGCGTTTCATGGCCCGACCGATGACGTCGGACACTGACCGGCCGAGAATGTGGCCCTCGTGCGCGGGGTACCGTTTGTTCGCTTTCCAGTTGGGGAACAGGTAACCGTCGGTGTGGTCGGCAAGGAGCTCCCAGACGGCGTCGCCGAGCGGGAGGGTGCGGGTCTTCTTGCCCTTCCCGAGGGTGGTGAGGGTGCGGTTCGTGTGGTCGATGTCGCGTGAGTGGACTTGGGCGATTTCAGACACCCGCAACCCGAGGTAGTAGTGCAGCGCGACCATCAGCCTGGTGCGCTTGTACGCGCCGCAGTGGAGGAGACGGTGGATGTCGTCGACGGTGAGCGGGGTCGCACGGCGTTTCCTCGATTTCACTTTTGGGAGTTTCGCGGCCGGGTTATCGAGACGGAATTCCTCATCCTGCATCCACGTGAAAAAGGTGTGCAGCGCTGACCGGTAGTGTTGTTTCGTCGAGTTCGACCATGTGCCGTTCGAGGCCATGTAACCGATGAGGTCGTGCCGGGTGACGGTGAGAAGGCTCCCCGCGGTCCTCTCGACGTTGCGGACGAACCGGATGCGTTCTGTGATGGTTCCCTCGGTGAGGTCTTCCGCGCGCATGTACTGTGTCCAGAAATTCAGAATCGCTTTTGATTCCATGGTCCCCCCGATGGTGTTGTGGGGGTCCACGATAGACAGGTGCCGGGTGAGCATCAAGGCTTCCTGTCTACCCCAGTGTGGGGGTGTAAGTAGTGGCTGCCGTACCATCCGTCCTCGGCGCTGAACGCTGCGCCCCGAGGGTGGGAGACGTACTTAGTCGACGTCGACGCGTTCACCGGGGGACCAGACGTGCCGAAGATCCGCGTGACCTGAGAGTGACACGCGCCGCTCCGCGTCAGACTTCTCGTTGCGGCGATACTCGGCCCAGAATTCGATGCACACGTCCAGTTCCGCGTCCGTTCTCTCGTTGTCGCGGTGCTCCGCGTATTCGAGAGCCCACCTGCGGGCACCGTCGATGTTCCCGCGCAGGATGTCCTCAGTTACCATCCGCTCGGCCTCTTCCTTGTTGGTGGTGTAAGTCATTATGCGGCCTGCCTCTCGGTGCTGAATAACTGGGTAACGTTCGAAGTGTCGGCCTTGTAATCCGCTTGTCGTAGGTTCGATTCCTACCGGGGGCACCACGAACATCGTCTGATCAGGGTTTCTTGTCCCCACCGAAAGGGCAAGACTTGATGCACTCAACGCTTATTCCACGGTACCCGCCCGCTAGGGGCGCTCGGAGAGAAGGTACGCGACCCAGTTCGACCCGAAGGCGCTCACGCCGGATCAGATCGCCGCAATCCGCCTCGCGGCCCGCGACTGGCGCGCAGCGGAGGGCAGGATGGGGCCGAAACCCGACGGGCAGGTCCGGGACCTCATCGGGGTGATGCTCGGCACAGCGAACGTATGGGGTTCCCGAACGCGAGGCAGCTAGAGTGCGAATCCGCCGTCCGTCGTCAGGACCTGCCCGACGATCCATCGGCCTTCGTCGGTGGCGAGCCATCCGATCAATCGCGCGGGGTCAGCGGGATACCCGAAACGCCCGAACGGAGTATTCCGCACGAATTCTTGAATCTCGCCGAGAGGGCGATCCGTCGTTTCCGGATCCAGGTATCCAGTATTGACGGGTCCCGGGTTGACGGTGTTGAGGATGATGCCCCTCGCCAGGAGTTCGCTGGCCACCGTTGGCGTGACCCCGGCCAGTGCCGCCTTGCTGGTGGCGTAGGCGACCTCACCCTGCATGGGGCCGTGGAGTTGACCCGACGTCATCCAGATGACTCGACCGGTGGCGAATTCGTCGACGGGGCCGGCGTGCGTCGGCCGTTTTCCGGGACGTGTGGGTGTGGATTCCCAGTGACCGGAGTACTGCTCAGCGAATGCTCGTGTCAGAAGGAGGGTGGAACGGGTGTTCACCTGCCAGTGCCCATCGAGCAGTTCGGGGGTCATATTGAAGATGGAGCCATCGCTCCCGCTGCGGGCGTGGTTGCAGACGAGTATGTCGACTCCCCCGCTCAGGCTGCGGGCTGCCTCCATGAGCACGCCGGCCGAATCCGGCACGGCCAGGTCGAGGCTCACGTCACCGAAGGTGGCGTTTTCGATCTGTGCTGATGTGATGCCCGTTCGGACCTCGCCGAGGTCATCGCTACCCCAGGGCTGCTCGTCGTCGTGGGGCGAGAAGTGCTGAATGAACACGTTCGCGCCCAGTTCGGCGAAACGGCGGGCCACGGCGAATCCGATTCCCTTGCGACGCGACACCCCCGTTACGAGTGCGGTCTTGCCGAGCAGGGGCGATGAGGGAAACGGCATGTGGAGACTCCAATATATGCAGTGAAAACAGCAAGAAGAAGGGATGCTGATCCGCTGACTCGCGGATTCACTACTTGGATGTCATACCCACACCTTCCAATCAACCGGAGCCACACACAGCCGATGGCTCTCCAGAAGCAGCTTAGCCCGCACCTTTTCCCCGATCCCAACTTCGCGTTTCCCGTAAGGCATTACGCCGCGACACCCGATCCGGACGGTCGACACCGACTGGGCCAACTGCTCGGCGACGGCTCAAGTCCTCGCGGCGAAGACTGCGCCCGCCAGGGTCTGACTTGCGGGCAGTAGCCTGCTGGTATGGGCGAGGAAGAGCATGAGCTGACGGGGGGCAACGCGTCGGGCCGTGTTGTGCGAGTGGGCGGCACGGTGCGCAAGCCCTGGATCGGCAACAGCCCGGTCGTGCAGAGCTATCTTGCTGCCCTTCGTTTACAAGGGGTAGACGCCCCCCGCCCGCTCGGCCGAGACGAGTTCGGCCGGCAAACGGTCGAGCATGTGGAAGGCAGCATCGCGCTAGGTCAGATGCCGCTTGGAAGCGACGATCTGCGACGGGTCGGTCGGATGATCCGCCGGATCCACGATGTCAGCGAATCTGTTCACATTCCCGACCCGGAGGGTTGGAAGATCCTGCTGCCAGTCGACAACCCGAATCTGATGTGTCACAACGATCTTGCGCCGTGGAACCTCGTCATCGGGGATCGTTGGGTCTTCATCGATTGGGATGCTGCCGGGCCGAGCACCCGGCTGTGGGATCTGGCATACGCCGCCCAAGCATTTGGCATGCTCATTGACGGTGAACCTGTCGAGTCCGCAGCATCGAGGCTGCGTGCTTTCGTCGACGGGTACGAGGCCGACACATTGCTCCGTGAGGCGCTCCCGGCGGCCATGGCGAAACGGACCGCGGCAATGTTTGGACTGTTGCGCACCTCACACGAAACCGGCCTTCAACCATGGGCCGACATGTACGTGAACGGGCACGGTGAATTCTGGCGCGCAGCGACCGAGTACGTCACCCAAAACCAAACGGCCTGGGAGCGAGCGCTCTCGCGATCGGAGTATGCGTCCGAATGAGGGTTGGCGTTCCGGGCGGCAGCTCCTTGAATCGGCTACGTTCTCGGGCGACACCACGCGGCACCAGTCGATAGTCTGAGCGGAAAGCAGGCACCATCAACGGACGATGTGGGGGCACGCGTGGACGATCAGCAGACAGCGTTTGTTGGGACGTTTCGCCGGTTCATGGACGAACTCATCCTTGCCCCTCGCCCACAGACCGACACCCGCACCCCCTTGGGCGACTTGGTTCAGGACTTCCTGCAGACGGATGTCACCATCCTTCCGATAGTCACCGAAGACCTCGCCACGCACCGCCTCGTTGACGCAGACATCGCCCTCGACGAACTCAACGCGGCATCTGCGTCTTCGGCGTTCGGCGTCACCGGCGGCCAGCAGCGCGAACATTCCTCCTTCCAAGAACTGATCAGCAGTCCCTTCATGCGTTTTTCGCCGGGTCCCGTTGACTATGTTTCGGCCGCCACAGGGCCGGACACCGAACGCCGGGTGGTCTCATTCGGTGTGCGACTACTCACCGTGGACGGGCACCGGGTGGCAGTGTTGCAGCGCGGCGCCCGACCCGAATTCGGTCGGGGCAACGCCCGGCTCGAGATCCTCGCCGGTGATGAGGCTGGATCGGCAGCCTTGTTGAGCGCGCTGCGCCGCCTCATGCTCGAGCGAAGCGTGCTGCGCGGCTAGGTTCTATCCTTCAGCGGCAACGAATTCGGCCAGGGCGCGGCGGGAGTCGATTTTCTGCCGCGCCCCCAGGTTCCGAGCGAGGAGATCATCCTTCCTCCCGGGGTGCTCGATGACGTGGCACGCCATGTGGTCGGGATCGGAAAGCACCGGGACGCACTACGCGCCGCTGGCCGGCACTTGAAACGCGGCGTGCTGCTCTATGGCCCTCCCGGGTCAGGCAAGACCCTGACCGTGCGGCACCTACTGAGCGAGACGCCCGGCATCACCGCCGTCGTTCTTGCAGGCGACAGCATCCGGTTCGTCACCCAGGCCGCCGAACTCGCCCGCGCCATGCAGCCCGCGATCGTCGTGCTTGAGGACGTCGATCTGATAGCAACCGACCGTAGCCTCTCGGTTGGCCCGCAGCCGCTACTATTCGCGATGCTCGACGCCCTCGACGGCCTCGACGGTGACGCCGATGTCGCGTTCGTGCTGACCACGAACCGGGTCGACGTGCTTGAGCAGGCCCTCGCCGACCGGCCGGGCCGGATCGATCTCGCCGTCGAGATCCCACTGCCCGACGCAGCCGCTCGGCACCGATTGTTCACGCTCTACGCGGGCGGCATACCCTTGTCGCCACAAGCGATCTTGGATGCCGCCTCGCGCGCCGACGGTGTCACCGGTGCCTTCGCGAAAGAGCTCATGCGCCGCACCGTGTTACTCGCGGCCGAGCAGGGCAGGCCGCCCACGGACTTCGATCTCGCCACCGCCATGGACACCCTGCTCTCCACCAGGGACAAACTCACCCGGCGGTTGCTTGGAACCGAGGGGTCGGCCGCCCGCTGAGGACCGTTGAACTTTCGCTCGTGACACCCAACCTGGCGGGCCGACATCGGCAAGTTCTCGACCGGAGGCCGCGTCGTTTCTGGTCTGCTGGTGCCTAAGCGCGTGGGTTGCCGATGCGTTCCATCCACGACTCGGGGATATCCAAGGCGGTGAACCCAGACTTGGAATACAAGCCGTGCGCATCGTTGGTCGAGAGAGCGATGCGCCGCAGACCAAGCGGCTCGCACTTCTCCAGGACTCCCGCGAGGAGCACACTGCCAATGCCGCGGCCGCGAAACTCGGGGTCGACGAATACGTCGCAAAGCCATGCAAAAGTCACTCCATCCGTGATGACCCGCGCGTAGGCGACTTGCCTGTTCGATTCAGTGACGTAGACGCCGAAGTTTCGTGAGCCGTCTATGGCTGCATCCTGCCTGGCACGTGACCGCCCTGGCGCCCAATAAGACTGCTCACTGATCCAGCGATGCACTTGGTCACGGTCTATCTCGGTAACGTCGGCTGAGAACCGATAGTTCGAATCCATCCCCCCATCTAATCGGTCTTGGGCGGGAATTCGCGTCAAGTAATTTTTTGGCCGACGTGGCAGCGAGATGACTGAGCGTGGCCACTGTCGGGTTGCCGATACCTCGTTCTATCCGGCTGATTTCTGCCTGCTGAATCCCGGTAGCGCTGGACAGGGACTCGGCTAGCGAGCTCCGCGTCCATCGTCCCCGAGACCACCGCGTACCTTCGGGTATGTCGATCGTGCCCTCGCCGACCTTCGAGATGGATCCGCGGTGGGACCGCTGGTGATCGGCACGACTGAGCCAGCCCGGGCTTGGTAGATTCGGTGAATGCGAGAACTACAGGCGCGAATCATCGCGGAACTGAACGTGTCCCCGACCATAGATCCGGCGCTCGAACTGCGCCGCCGGGCCCAGTTCCTCGTGGACTACCTTCGGCGCACCGGCGCGAAGGGCCTCGTGCTCGGGATCAGCGGCGGGCAGGATTCGAGCCTGGCCGGGCGGCTGTGCCAGCTTGCCGTCGAGCAGCTGGACGACGAGGGGCAGCCGGTGACCTTCCTGGCCGTGCGGCTGCCCTATGCGGTGCAGCGCGACGAGGACGACGCTCAGCTCGCCCTGGAGTTCATCCGGCCCCAATCGAGCACGACTTTCAACATCGTGCGCGCCGTCGACGGGATTGACGCCGAATACCTCGTCAGCACGGGCCGGGAGCTTCCCGACTTCGACAAGGGCAACGTCAAGGCCCGCGCCCGAATGGTCGCCCAATACGCCCTCGCGGGCTCACAGGGGCTCCTGGTCGTGGGCACCGACCACGCGGCGGAGGCGGTCACCGGATTCTTCACCAAGTACGGAGACGGCGGAACGGACATCCTGCCGCTCGCCGGGCTGACCAAACGGCAGGGCCGCGCGCTGTTGATCGAACTCGGCGCCCCCGAGCGGCTCTATCAGAAACAGCCGACCGCGGACCTGCTCGACGACACCCCCGGCCAGACCGACGAGGACAACCTGGGCCTGCGCTACGAGCAGATCGACGACTACCTCGAGGGGCATCCGGTCGACGACGACGTGGCCGACGCCATCGAGAAGCGGTACCTGGCCACCGAGCACAAGCGGCGTGTCCCGGCGTCGATGTTCGACGAGTGGTGGCGCTGACCTGCGGCGACGACCCGCGGTGGCCCCGCTTGTCCGTGGGGATCTCGACAAGCTCGATCACCGACCGTGCTCGCTCACCGGACGGGCTCGATCACCGACCGTGCTCGATCACCGACCGTGCTTGATCACCGGACGTGCTCGATCACCGGCCCGGTGGTCGAGCCTGTCGAGACCGCGTCAGGAAGCGGCGTACGGCGCGGGCCGCACCTCGAGCGCCTGCACATCGTCGAGGAGACGCTGGGTCTCCGTCGACGGTGTGGCCGGGGTGGTGGCGTAGTTCGACGGTGCGGGCACCGGCGTGGACGGCTGGGTCGAGTACTGGTCGTGGTGCTGCTGTGCGGCCCACGCATCCTGCTCGGCGAGGAGGTTCTTCTCGGAGCTGGTGTTCGCCACCTTCCACCGGTCGAGGTCGTTGAGGAAGACCTTGCGGGATCGTGCCGGCTTGTGCTGCCATTCGATCAGGCGATCGCGGAACTCGAGCAGAGCCGGTTCGAGCTGGTAGCCGAAGGTGGCGGAGGTGCGCTTGAGTTCGGCAAGCTGGTGAGCAGCCCAATTCGCGGCCACGGACGACCCCTTGATCGGCAGGAGGCGCAGCTGGATATCGGCCTGGCCGACGGCGCGGTCCGCCATGACCTGTTCCTGCGGGCTCAGCGAGTTCCAGACGGATGCCTCTGTCGCCGCGTCCACAAGCGCGCCGATGACGGCCGCCTTCAGCTCCCGGTCATGCTGGGCAAGCAGGTGCCGGATCGCTCCCCTGGAGATCCACGAGGCCAGCAGGCTGGCCACGATGATCGCGACGACGAGCACCACGGCGCTGAACACCATGGCCTGATTGCTGGCTGCCGTGAGCCAGGACACGAAACTATTCCACCACTGCATGAGCGGCACTTTACCGGGATCGATCACGGTTCGCGGGGAACAGGCCCGGCGTGCCCAAAAGGTCGTGTCGGCGAAGATTCACCGGAAGCAGTCCGCGGCGTCGTCGATGTTCCAGAAGGTGCCGAGCGCCGTCGTGCGGGTGGCCGCCAGAAGGCGCCGTGCGGCGAAGCGCTCGTCGGTGCCGTCGGTGCTGCGTTCGATGTGCCCGAGCACCGCGCCGGTGCCGTTGACCACACGCCAGAGTCCGTCGGCGACGGGGAGCAGGGACAGGTCGCGGAGGGTGCCGGCGCGCGCCGGCCGGAGGAAACGGCCTGGCTGGAGCGAACGGTTCGGTTGGGCAAGTTTCGTGAGGGCAAGGTTCGGCAGGGCAGGAGCTGTGGACATGGAATCCTCCGATATCGGCCGGCCGCGGTTGATGGTGTCTCCACGCTAGGGCCGGCCTCCGACATTCAGTCCGCGGCGGCGAACGGCTCGTTCCCGAGGGCGAGGTCCTGGCTGGCGAGGTCCAGGTCGACGACCTTGTTCACCCGGGCGGTTTGCGCGACCACGATGCCGCCCAGCACAAGTCCGACTCCGGCCACCTGCACGGTGTCGAGTGACTCACCGAGCCACAGGAACGCGAATCCGAACGCGAAGAGCACCTCCGACGCGGAGACGATTCCGGCGGCCGTCGCAGTCAGCCGGCCCAGCGCCATGTACGACAGCAGGTACGGCGCGAACGACCCGGCGACCCCGTTCCAGAGCAGCAGCAGCCAGAGCGGCAGGGCGAGCGCCCCGAGGTTGCCGTGCAGCGGCACCTGCTGCGCCAACGTCTGCGGCTCGACTTGCCACCACGCGCTGAAGACGAGCCAGAACGCGCTCGCGAAGAGCATCGACCAGAACGACACCACCAGGGGCGACGTGGATGCGACCTGCCGCTCGCCGACCAGGAAATACACCGCGAGGCAGATCGCGGCAGCGACCCCGGCCAGAACGCCGAGCGGCGACAGGGTGCTCGCCCAGATCTGCGCGACCACCGCCATCCCGATCAGCACGCAGCCGATGGCGAGCCAGATCCGCGGCTTCACCCTCTCCTTGAAGACGAACCGCGCGAACAGGGCCACCAGCAGCACTCCGGAATACTCGAGCATGAGGGCGATGCCCACCGGCAGCAGGCTGATCGCCACGGCGTAGAACCACTGGATGAGGGCAACGCCGGCGACACCGAGCAGCGCCATCACCGCCACCTGCCGTCGGCCGATCCGGAAAGCCCGGCGGTTGGTGACGAACAGCAGGGTGCCCGCGAGCACCGCGATGATCGTCACTCGGAAGAAGGTCAGCTGGGCAGGCGAGAGACCGGCCTCCACGATCACCTTGGTTGTGCTGCCATTGAGGCCGAAGAGCAGCGACGCGAGGAGAGCGTAGAGGTAGCCCACCGCCTAGCGCAGCCCGGTGCCGTGCACGGCGAACGGTTCGATCGCCGCGATCTCGTCGCTGGTCAGGGCCGGGGCATCCAGGGCCGCAACGGTCTGCTCCAGCTGGCTGACGCTGCTCGCCCCGACCAGCACGCTCGTCACCGACTGTTGGCGCAGGATCCACGTCACGGCAAGCTGGGCAAGGGTCTGGCCGCGCTCGGCCGCGATCGCGTTCAGGCCGCGGACGCGTTCGAGGTACGTATCGGTGAGCACATCCGCGGTCAGGAACCGGCTGGTCGCGGCCCGGGAGTCCGCGGGGACCTTCCCCGACAGGTACCGGTCGGTCAGGAGGCCCTGCGCCAACGGGGAGAAGCAGATGCTGCCCACGCCCAATTCGTCGAGCACCGGGAACAGGCCGTCTTCGACATGGCGGTCGAACATCGAGTAGCGCGGCTGGTGGATCAGGAGCGGAACGTTGTACTGGGCCAGCGCGGCGGCGGCCGCCCTGGTCTGCTCAGGCGTGTAGCTGGAGATGCCCACGTAGAGGGCCTTGCCCTGCTGAACGGCGGATGCCAGTGCCCCCATCGTTTCCTCAATCGGGGTCTCCGGGTCGGGGCGGTGGGAATAGAAGATGTCGACGTAGTCCAGGCCGAGGCGGCCGAGGCTCGCGTCGAGGGACGACAAGAGGTACTTGCGCGAGCCGAAGTCGCCGTAGGGGCCGGGCCACATGTCATACCCGGCCTTGCTCGAGATGACCAGTTCGTCCCGGTACGGACGGAAGTCTTCGGCGAAGATCCGGCCGAAGTTGGTCTCGGCGGAGCCGTAGGGAGGGCCGTAGTTGTTGGCCAGGTCGAAGTGGGTCACCCCGAGGTCGAAGGCGCGGCGCAGGATAGCCCGCTGGGTGTCCATCGGTCGGTCGTGCCCGAAATTGTGCCAGAGGCCGAGCGAGAGCGCCGGAAGCTTGAGTCCGCTCCGTCCGGTGCGGCGATAGGTCATCTCGGAATAGCGGCTCTCAGCGGCAACGAAGGTCATGCAGTTACTCTAGGACCGTGCAAACTTTTGTGGTCGCAGGTGGATGTTTCTGGTGTCTCGATGCCGTCTATCGGGTGCTTCGCGGGGTGAGCGACGTCGTCTCGGGTTACACCGGGGGAGACACGCCCAACCCGACCTACGAGGCGGTGTGCACCGGTCGTACCGGGCACGCGGAGGCCATTGCGGTCACCTTCGATCCGGAGGTCATCCCGGCCAACGTGATCCTTGACGTCTTCTTCACGCTGCACGACCCCACCCAGCTGAACCGCCAGGGCGCCGACGTGGGAACGCAGTACCGCTCCGCCATGTTCTACGCCGACGACGAACAGAAGCGACTCTTCGAAACGGCGCGCACCCGTGCCGCGGAATGGTGGGGCGAGGGCATCGTCACGACGATCCAGCCGCTCGGCGAGTACTTCGTCGCGGAGGACTACCACCAGGACTTCTTCGCCAAGAACCCCGGCCAGGGCTACTGCATGGCCGTTGCCCTGCCCAAGGTGAATAAGATCCGCAAGTCCTACGCACAGTACATCCTTCCCTAGCCCTCCACAGGACGCGGCACGGTTGTCTTGTCCACGTTCACGGTGCACGGCGGCCCGCCGGGGCCGTCCTGCCGCACACTCGGAGCACGTGGCCCGGGGGCGACGGAGACAGGCACGAGCGTTCGCTCCCGGGTCGCGCGCGTCGAGGCGCTGCCCGGCGCCCGACGAGGTGCAGGGAGAACGCAATGAGTGACACCATCACAGTGACCGGGATCGTGGCGACAACGCCGCGCCACCTCGTCACCAGCACCGGGCTGGCCATCACGTCGTTCCGGCTGGCTTCCGGTCAGCGCAGGTTCGACCGGGCGAAACAGTCCTGGGTGGATGCGGAGACGAACTGGTATACGGTCTCGACCTTCCGGCAGCTGGCCCACAACGTGGTGCGGTCGGTGCGGCGCGGCGAACACGTCGTCGTGGCCGGCCGGCTGCGCATCCGCGACTGGCACAACGCAGACAAGAACGGCACCGCGATCGAGATCGAAGCTGACAGCGTTGGGCACGACCTGACCTGGTGCACCACGATCTCCCAGCGGGTCGCCCCCGCACCCGGGCGGCTGCCCGACGAGCCGGCAGAGCCGTCAGAGCCTGCGACGCCGTCCGCCGCGGTACTCTCCGCCGCGGACCAGGACGATCCCGACCGGGCAGACCCCGGCGGTCCGGCTGCGCTGGACCGGGCTGAATCCGACGGTTTCCTGCCGCGGGAGGAGGCTGGCCTGGTCGCCTTAGACTCTTAGGGTCGGCCGCATCCGTGGCCCCTGGGCGGATGCCCGTGCAGCCGGCGAGCGGAACGTGTCTGGTAGGAGCCACGCGACAAATAGACTGGTAGGCACTATGGCCGAATTTATTTACTCGATGGTCCGCGCACGCAAAGCGGTTGGCGACAAGCTCATCCTCGACGATGTCACAATGTCTTTCTTCCCCGGCGCCAAGATTGGCGTGGTCGGGCCGAACGGAGCCGGAAAGTCCACGATCCTGAAGATCATGGCCGGCCTCGACACACCGAGCAACGGTGAAGCAAAGTTGTCACCCGGTTACAGCGTCGGCATCCTCATGCAGGAGCCCGAACTGGACGAGACGAAGACCGTGCTCGAGAACGTGCAGGAAGGCGTCGGCCCGATCAAGGCCAAGGTCGACCGGTTCAACGAGATCAGCCTCGCCCTGGCCGAACCGGACGCCGATTTCGACGCTCTTCTGGCCGAAATGGGCACCCTGCAGGAAGCCATCGACGCCGCCGATGCCTGGGACCTCGACTCCCAGCTCGAACAGGCCATGGACGCCCTGCGTACCCCGCCGGGAGATTCGGCCGTTTCCGACCTCTCGGGCGGTGAGAAGCGGCGGGTGGCGCTGACCAAGCTGCTCCTGCAGAAGCCCGACCTGCTCCTCCTCGACGAGCCCACAAACCACCTCGACGCCGAAAGTGTGCTGTGGCTCGAACAGCACCTCGCCCAGTACCCCGGCGCCGTCCTCGCCGTCACCCACGACCGGTACTTCCTCGATCACGTGGCCGAGTGGATCGCCGAGGTCGACCGCGGCCACCTGTATCCCTACGAGGGCAACTACTCCACCTACCTCGAGAAGAAGCAGGAACGACTGCTGATCGCGGGCAAGAAGGACGCGAAGATGGCCAAGCGCCTCGCCGACGAGCTTGAATGGGTGCGCTCGAACGCCAAGGGACGCCAGGCCAAGTCCAAGGCCCGCCTCGCCCGGTACGAGGAAATGGCCGCGGCGGCGGAGAGCACCCGCAAGCTGGACTTCGAAGAGATCCAGATCCCGGTCGGCCCGCGCCTCGGGGCCCAGGTCATCGACGCGAAGAAGCTCAACAAGGGCTTCGGCGACCGTGTCCTCATCGACGGACTCAGCTTCACCCTCCCGCGAAACGGCATCGTCGGCATCATCGGCCCGAACGGTGTCGGCAAGACGACGCTGTTCAAGACCATCGTCGGCAAGGAGCCGCTCGACGACGGCGAGCTCAAGATCGGTGAGACTGTCGCGATCTCCTACGTCGACCAGGACCGCACCGGCATCGACCCGAACAAGACCCTGTGGGAGGTCGTCTCTGACGGCCAGGACTACATCCAGGTCGGCAAGACCGAGATCCCGTCCCGCGCCTACGTGTCCACCTTCGGCTTCAAGGGTCCCGACCAGCAGAAGAAGGCCGGCGTGCTCTCCGGTGGAGAGCGCAACCGCCTGAACCTGGCGCTCACCCTCAAGCAGGGCGGCAACCTGCTCCTGCTCGACGAGCCCACCAACGACCTGGACGTCGAAACGCTCGGCTCGCTCGAGAACGCGCTGCTCGAGTTTCCCGGCTGCGCCGTGGTGATCACTCACGACCGGTGGTTCCTCGACCGGATCGCGACCCACATCCTCTCCTATGAGGGCACCGACGAGAACCCGGCGAACTGGTACTGGTTCGAGGGCAACTTCGAATCCTACGAGCAGAACAAGATCGAACGCCTCGGCCCGGATGCCGCGAAGCCGCACCGTTCCGCCTACCGCAAGCTCACCCGCGATTAGGACCACGATGAAGCTGCATGTGCCGATCACGCTCCGCTGGTCCGACCTGGACGCGTACGGCCATGTCAACAACGCCGCGATGCTGCGCCTCCTCGAGGAGGCGCGCATCCAGGCGTTCTGGCTGGACGAGGATGCGACCGAGCCCGCGCTCGGAGCGGGCACCGCGGTTCTCGACGGCCGGCCGGGTGCGGCGACGCTGACCCTGATCGCCCGGCTCGAGGCCGAATACCTCGCACCGATTCCCTACCTTCGGCAGCCGGTCGTCGTGCGGCTCTGGCTGGGCAAGCTCGGCGGGGCCAGCCTCGAGGTCTGCTACGAGGTGTGGAGCCCCGACGGAGTGCTGCCTGCCGTGCTGTACGCCCGCGCGAGCACCACGATCGTGCTGGTCGACGCCGCCACCGAGCGGCCACGCAAGATCAGCCCGACCGAGCGCGACGCCTGGAGCCCGTACCTGGATGAGCCGGTCAGGTTCACCCGGCGGGCATCCGTTCCGGAGGACTAACGCGGAGTCTCGCTGAACGAGCCCTGCCAGATCGCCCGGCTGCCGGATTCGCCCACGAGCACCGTCTGCCAGGTGGCCGCGCCGCCGAGGCCGAGGGCCAGCAGCACGAGGAGCACGCTCACCGCCCGCCGCCCGGCTCGCTCGCGCACGCGTCGTCGCCGGTCCTGCACGGTGTGCCAGAGCCAGACGAGGATGCCGAGCAGGCCGAGGGACAGCGTCCACGGCCAGAGCGCGCCGCCCAGGCCGGCATGCACGCCGATCAACGGGGTGGGTGCCACCCGCGCCTGCAACCAGGACCCGGCCTGGGTCGTGAGCGGCACCAGCGCGATCACCGCCAGCCCCAGCGCCGGCAGCACGATGCCCAGGCGGCGGCGCAACGTGGGGAAGGCCGCGGCGAGCAGCACGGCCAGGGCGGTCACCGGAACGAGCACGACGACGAGGTGCACGAGGAGAACGTGCAGGGGGAGACCGTTGACGGAGTAGAGGTCCATGGTCGCCCGCTGCCTAGGTGGCGGTGACCGAGTCGCCGGTGACCGAGACCGGCACCGCGACCAGCGGGCTCGGGGCAGGGCCACCGAGAACCTCGCCGGTCATCGCGTCGAACTTCGAGCCGTGGCACGGGCAATCGAATTCCTTGCCGACGGGCTTCACCACGCAACCCTGATGGGTGCACACGGCGCTGAACGCGACCACTTTCCCGGCGCTCGGCCGGCTGACCAGGATCGGCTTCCCGTTGAGGGACGCCTCGACCGAACCGCCGACCGGGATGTCGGCCAGCTTGGCGACCGTCGTCGACCCTCCCGTGTCGGTCTTCGCGGCGCCCGGTTGCCCGGTGGCGGCGGTGCCGGTGCTGCAACCGACGAGCGCGACGGCGGCTCCCGCGCCTCCGAGCAGGAGGGCGGCGCGGCGGGACACGCCCGCGGCGGTCCCGGCTGGAATCGTGGTGGGGGGCGTCATGGTTCTCCTCGAACGGGTTCGCGAATAGGTTGGGGTCGGCAGGGCGATGCTACCCAGTTGGCCTGTTACTCAGTACAACGACACGGTGACGGTTTCGGTTCAGCGCACGGGTGAACCGCCGTGACGGGTCCGACGTGTTAACGGCGGGAGGTGCATGGTGACGGACGAGCGAGCCGAACTGTTGCGTGCCCTCCACGACGAACACGCCCCGGCGCTCTGGCGTTATGAGGTGCGGCTGACCGGGGATGCCGGCCTGGCCGACGATGTGGTGCAGGAAACCCTGCTCCGCGCCTGGCGCCTGCCGCGCGTGCTCGACCAGTCGGAGACGTCCGCCCGGGCCTGGCTGTTCACGGTGGCGCGGAATCTCGTCATCGACGATCGTCGATCGGCCCGGCACCGCCACGAGATCACCACCGACCAGTTCCCGGAACAGCTGACACCCGACCAGACCGCCGCCCTCCTGGACTCCTGGCTGGTCGCCGACGCGCTGGCCGGGCTCTCGCACGAGCACCGGGCCGTGGTGGTCTGCGCGTACTACCGCGGCCAGTCGGTCGCCGAGACCGCACGGCTGCTCGACATTCCGCCTGGCACCGTGAAGTCCCGCCTGCACTACGCGCTGCGGGCCATGCGGTTGACCCTGCACGAGCGGGGGGTGAGCGAACGATGACCACACCGGACGCCTACGCCGACTGGGATGCCGCCTACGTGCTTGGGGCATTGTCGTCCGCTGAGCGGCACGAGTTCGAGCGTCACCTCGCCGACTGCGCCGACTGCGCCCGGATGGTCGCCGAACTCGCGGCACTGCCGGGGCTCCTGGGAACCGTTTCGGTCGAACAGGCGCTTGCGCTCGATCGCCAGGCCGGCGAGCCGCACCCCGACGCGCCGCCCCGGGACTCCGAACGCGCCACGGAGCCGCGATTGTCGGGCCAGAGCCTGCCGCGACTAATGGCCAGGGTGCGGCGACGCCGGCGTCGGGCCCGCGTGCTCGTGGCCGGGGTTCTCGTGGCGGTGGCCGGTGCGGCTGCGACCGCCGCCCTCGTGCTGACCGCGGGGCTGCCGGGCGCTCCCGGCGTGCCGACCGCGGTTCCCGTCGCGTCCGCGGCTCCTGGCAGCGCCCCGACCGTCGCAGCCCGCACGGTGATGCAGCAGGTGGTGCCCAGCCCCCTCAGCGCCAGTTTCGTGCTGACCGGCGAGCCGTGGGGAACTCGGATTGACGCGTCGTGCAGCTACGCGGAGACCGGCGAAGGCTCAGGGGCCGCCGAACGGGCGTATTCGATGTACGTGACCGACACCCGCGGCACGGCGACGCTGGTGGCGACGTGGCTGGCCGGTCCGGGCACCGCGATCGAGGCCGTCGGCACGACGAGCGTCGCCCCGCGCGACATCGCCGCCGTGGACATCCGTCTCGAACCGATCGGCCTGCTGCTGCTGGCCGGACGGCCGCAACCCTGAGCGGGACTACTGCGCGTTGGTCGGCACGCGCACCATGCCCTCCTGGGCCACCGTGGCCAGGAGCAGGCCGGACCGGCTGAAGATGCTGCCGGTGGAGAGGCCGCGGCCGCCCTGCGCCGACGGGGAATCCTGCACGTAGAGCATCCACTCGTCGGCGCGTCCGAACCGGTGGAACCACATGGCATGGTCGAGGCTCGCCACCTTGAGCCCGGGGGTGGCCCAGGCGATGCCGTGACGCCTCATGATCGGTTCCATGATCGAGTAGTCGCTCGCGTAGGCCAGCGCGGCGCGGTGCAGGTCGGGGTCATCCGGCAGCGGGCCGAGCGTCTTCATCCACACGGCCTGGCGCGAGGTGTGCTCGCCGTCGACCGTGAGGTAGATCGGCGACGGGATGTGGCGCATGTCGAACGGGCGTTCGCTGGCCCAGTACCGTGCGATCGAGTGGTCCACCTTCTCCAGGGACTGCGCCGCGGTCGGCAGGGACTCCGGATCCGGAAGGTCGGTGGGCATGTCGATGTGGTGTTCGAGGCCCTGGTCGTCGTCCTGGAAGGACGCGATCATCGAGAGGATCGGCCGGCCGGCCTGGTAGGCCTGCGTGCGGCGGGTCGCGAAGGAGCGTCCGTCGTGGATCCGATCGACCGAGAACGTGATCGGCTGGCCCACGTCGCCAGGGCGGAGGAAATAGCCGTGCATCGAGTGCACGTGCCGGTCGTCCGGCACCGTGCGCATCGCCGCGACGAGCGACTGGGCCAGGACCTGCCCGCCGAAGACCCGGCCGAGCGGCATCCACTGCGAGGGCCCGGTGAAGATGTCCTCACTGGTGCGGGCTTCCGTGTCGGTGAGGTCGAGGGCGGTCAGGAGACCTTGCATTGGCTCGTCCATGTGGCCTCCTCAGGCGCGTGAAGGGGGGTCTGTGTGAGCCCCGGCGTACCTTGGTAGTTTAGAAGCAGATGAGCAAGTCATTTTCTCTCACGGATTCCCTTTCCCTCAGCGACCTCCAGGTGTACCTGTCGCGCGCCAGCCGGGTGGAGGACGGTTCGGTGCGCCTGATTTCGGCGGCCGGGGTGCTCGCCGTGTACACGGCCATCCTGTACCCGCGCGGACTCCTCGACAGCAGCCCGACCGTGCTCGGCCTGCGCACCTTCGCGCTGAGCGCGCCGGTCGACCTGGACGCGGTGGTGCCGGTGCGTTCGCTGCTCGACCGACTGGCCAGGCTCGTGGCCGCGGCGACCGTGCCGGACGCGCCCGTCAACGTGACCGTTCCGCTCGAGGTGACCACCGTCACCTGGGCCGGGATCTCCCCGCCCAAGGGCGGGTGGACGGCCCTGGGCGAAACGGATGCCGCCCTGCTGCAGGCATCGGCGGACGCCGGAATCGAGGAGGTCGCCGCGGTCATCCCGACCGGGACGGGCGGCCAGATCGTGCAGCGGGTGCGCTCCGAGGTCTGGGGCCGGCCGATCCCCGGGCTGGAGATCGTGCCGGCCGGGGCTGCCTTCGCCGCGGTCAGCCTCGGCTTCCTGCCGAAGGAGGAACCCGTGCGCCTGTTCGAGACCGGGCCCTGGACCCGGCTGAGCACGAGCCGCGGCCACATCCTCGTGCGCCGCAAGCCCTGGTCGCTCCGCGCCTGACCCGCGCCTGACCCGCGCCTGACCCGCGGTGGTCGAGTGACCGGAGGTCGGGCCATTCGACCCGGTTTCGGCGGTCGAGCCCGTCGAAACCCCGCGTCGAGTGTGTTCCGAATTCAGGAGAACAGCGCGAATGCAGGGCGCTGGCGCGCATCCGGCGCACTGGTGCGGGCGCTGCACCTGAATTCGGCACGTGCCTCACTGACAACAGGGGCGATCATCAATCCGGGATGTCGCCCGTGGCCAGCAGCGCGGCCCAGATGTCCGCGCGGGCGTGGAACGTGCCGAGATCGCGGCCGAGAAGCTGCTCGGCCTGGCCGATCCGGGCCCGGACGGTGTGCCGGTGCACCCCGAGCACCTCGGCGGCGGGTCCGAACTGGCCGTTCTGCTCCAGCCAGACCCGCAGCGTGGCCATCAGCGACGTGCCGTGGGCGGCGTCGTGGTCGCTCAGCGGCGCGAGGGCCGCGCGGCCGACCTCCGACGCATCCGTCCTGGCCAGGAAGGCGAGCACCCCCTGCCGGGAAATCAGGTCGAAGGCCACGATCGCCGGTTCGCCCTCGTGCGCACGGTCAAGGGCCTGGCGGGCCTGGGCGAGCGCCCGAGGCAGCGACCGGTACTCGGCCGGGTCGGAGACCCCGACGTGCAGGCCGAACCCGACCAGGTCGTCGAGCAGGGGGCCGGCGCCGGAGTCGAGGCAGAGGACGACGCTGCCGCCCATGCGGGCGTAGAAGAGGTTTCCGCCACGCTCCTCGACCCGGAGTTCGAGGAACTCGGTGAGGGCGTCCAGGCGCTCCGGGGAAGGGTCGGTCACCGCGACCCGCACCGGCTCAACCGGGAAGGCGCCCCACAGCTCGGCCGAGATCGTGCGCGCCAGCCCGACCTGCCCACCGAGCAGCGCGTGCAGCAGCCCCGACCGGAGGTGGCCGCGGGCGCGGCCGAGCGCGGTGTTCTGTTCGAGAGCGAGCCCGGCGAGCGCGATCACGCTCGTCACCACCTCCTGGCCGGCCGGGTCGAGTGGGACGCGGCCGCCGAGTGCGAGCACGCCGCGCAGCTGGTCGCGGCGCCCGAGCGTCTGCAGGTTGAGCGTCTCGTCGCCGTCGTCGACCGTGAGGCTGGCGCGCTGGCCGCGGCGGAGCATCCGCCCGGCCTCGTGCTGCGCCCGGTCGAGGGAGCCGCGGGAGGAGGAGGCGCCGGTGAACGCGTCGCGGGGGAAGACCCGGTCGAGCGCGCCGCTCGGGTCGAACAGGGCGACCCAGTGGCCGAGCTGGCGGGACAGCTCGCTCAGGGTGGCGCTGAGGCCGTCGGGGCGGAGCGCCGCAAGCGAGATGGCCCGCTGCGCGGCCAGGGTCCAGGTGTCCCTGGCGAAGCGGAGTTCGGCGACCAGGTCGCCGGCGGCGCGGGCCACGGCGATGAACGGCGTGCCGTACGGCACCTCGACCAGGGGGATGCCCCTGGCCAGGCAGGCGGCGACCAGCGGGTCGGGCGTGCCGTCGCGGACGACCTCGGTGCCGAAGCCGAGGCAGGCGATGCCGAGGTCGGCCAGCCGTTCCACGTAGCCGGTGTAGAACGCATCCGTCGTCGTGTCGGAGGTGAACTGGCGGCCGGTGGTGAGCAGCATCTGGCTGGCGGAGAGGAACGGGGTCGGATCGGGCAGGTCGGAGCTGTGCACCCAGTCCACCGGCTGGTCGAGCGCCCCGGCCGGAAGGTCGGCCTCCGCGGTCAGCAGGCGCAGCTGCAGCCCGGGCTGGCCGAGGAGGCGGCGCAGGGGAGGCAGCAGCGGCGGGGCCACGGACGGAGACATGCGACGAGTGTACATGGCGGCGAAAGATCGGACCCGGGTTGTACAAGGTGGCAGACGCGGGATGGGGCCGCCGTGCATAGCATTGCGCAATTGGCATCGTCGCCGGCAGCGCGACGATGCACCTGTGTCGCAGAACTGGAGCAGCCATGACCATCGTCGAAGCCCCCACATCAACCGTGCCGCTCGGCGGTCCGAGCCTTCCGCAGGAGCGCCGCCTGGCGACGAGCATCCCCGGCCCGAAGTCGCAGGCGCTGCAGGCGCGCAAGGCCCAGGCGGTCTCCGCCGGCGTGGGCGTCACCCTCCCGGTCTACATCGTCGCGGCCGGCGGCGGCGTGCTCGTCGACGTCGACGGGAACTCGCTGATCGACCTCGGCAGCGGCATCGCCGTCACCGGCGTCGGCAACAGCGCCCCCCAGGTGGTCGAGGCCGTCGCCGCCCAGCTCGCCCAGTTCACCCACACCTGCTTCACCGTCGCCCCCTACGACTCCTACATCGAGGTGGCCGAGACCCTGAACCGGCTCACCCCCGGCGACCACGCCAAGCGCAGCGCCCTCTTCAACTCCGGTGCGGAGGCGGTGGAGAACGCCGTCAAGATCGCCCGGCACTACACCGGGAAGCAGGCCGTCGTCGCCTTCGACCACGCCTACCACGGCCGCACGACCCTGACCATGGGACTGACGGCGAAGAACCAGCCGTACAAGAACGGCTTCGGCCCGTTCGCCGCCGAGCTCTACCGGGCGCCGATGTCCTACCCCTACCGCGATGGCGGCCTGGACGGCGTCGTCGCCGCCGGGCGCGCCATCTCGCAGATCGAGAAGCAGATCGGCGCCGAGAACCTCGCGGCCGTGATCATCGAACCGATCCAGGGCGAGGGCGGCTTCATCGTCCCGGCGCCCGGATTCCTGCCCACCCTCGTCGACTGGTGCCGCGCCAACAGGGTCGTCTTCATCGCCGACGAGGTGCAGACCGGCTTCGCCCGCACCGGCGACATGTTCGCCAGTGACCACGAGGGCATCGTGCCGGACCTGATGGTGATGGCCAAGGGCATCGCGGGCGGTCTCCCGCTCTCGGCGGTCACCGGCCGCGCCCAAATCATGGACTCCCCGCAGGTCGGCGGCATCGGCGGCACCTACGGCGGCAACCCGCTCGCCTGCGCAGCGGCACTCGCCACCATGGCGGCGTACGAGTCGGAGAACCTGGTCGGACGGGCCAGGGAGATCGGCGCCATCCTCACCGGCCGGCTGAACGCCATCCGTGCCGCGGACAAGCGGGTCGGCGACGTGCGCGGCCGTGGCGCCATGATCGCGATCGAACTCGTCGACGCCGTCACGGGCGAACCGGATGCCGCCCTCACCGGACGCGTCGTCGCCGCCGCCCACGCGCAGGGCGTCATCCTCCTCACCTGCGGCACCTACGGCAACGTGGTTCGTTTCCTGCCGCCGCTGAGCATCCCCGACGCGCTCCTCGTCGAGGGCCTGCAGGTCGTCCAGGCCGCGCTGGCCGCCGCATGAGCGTCCTCGAGGCCGCACCGACGGCAGTGCTGACCGCATCGACGGCAGTGCTGACCGCATCGACGGCCCCGGTCGCGACCCCGCTGGACGACGCCCGCTCCCAACTGGCCAGCGCCATCGACGTGCTCGGCTACGGCGCCGGGCTGCAGTCCCTGCTGTCCACGCCGCGCCGCGAGATGACCGTGGCCGTGCCGCTCCGCCGGGACGACGGCAGCACCAGCCTGTTCACCGGCTACAGGGTGCAGCACAACCTGTCTCGCGGACCGGCCAAGGGCGGCCTGCGCTACAGCCCGGGAGTCACCCTCGACGAGGTGCGCGCCCTGGCGATGTGGATGACCTGGAAGTGCGCCCTGATCGACGTGCCGTTCGGCGGCGCGAAGGGCGGGGTCACCATCGACCCCCGCCAGTTCTCCCAGGCCGAGCTGGAGCGCGTCACCCGGCGCTACACGAGCGAGATTCTGCCGATCATCGGCCCGGAGAAGGACATCCCCGCCCCCGACATGGGCACCGACGAACGCACCATGGCCTGGATCATGGACACCTACTCCGTCAACGTCGGCTACACCGTTCCCGGCATCGTGACCGGCAAGCCGATCAGCCTCGGCGGGTCGCACGGCCGCGCCAGCGCCACCTCCCGCGGGGTCACCCACATCGCGCTCGCGGCGCTCCGGCACCGCGGCATCAGCCAGCACGGCGCGACCGCGGCGGTGCAGGGCTTCGGCAAGGTCGGCCACGACGCCGCGGTGTTCCTCACCGACGCCGGCGTGCGCGTCATCGCCGTGAGCGACCAGTACGGCGCCGTCTACAACCGGAACGGCCTGGACTTCACCCGCCTCAGCGCCTACGTCGCCGCCACCGGGAGGGTCGTCGGCTACGACGGCGCCGAGCCGCTCGACGGTGACGCCCTCCTCGAACTGCCCGTCGACCTGCTCGTCCCGGCCGCAGTCGAAGGCGTGCTGCACGAGGGCAATGCCGCCCGGGTCAGTGCCCGGATCATCGTCGAGGGCGCCAACGGCCCGACCTCCCCGGCCGCCGACCGCATTTTCGCCGAGAACGGCCAGCTCGTCGTCCCCGACATCCTCGCGAACGCCGGAGGTGTGCTCGTCTCCTACTTCGAGTGGGTGCAGGGCAACCAGGCCTACTGGTGGAACGCCGACGAGGTGGAGCACAAACTCGAAGAACGGATGCTCGGTGCCTGGCAGCAGGTCGTCGAATACGCCGTCGCCCGGGACCTCTCCCTGCGCGCCGCCGCGACCGTGCTCGCGGTCGAGCGTGTCGCCGAGGCCCACCTCCTCCGGGGCCTGTACCCCTGATCGGCAAGCGCGGGTGGCCCTCCGGTCGAATGCACCCGGTCAACAAGAAGCCAGTCAACAAGAAGCACGTGAACGAGAAGCAAGTGAACGAGAACCAAGTGAACGAGAACCCAGTGAAAGAGAACATCGTGTCCAGCCGTGAAACCGACCTCCTCGCCCGCGTCCCCGACGGGCTCTACATCAACGGGGCCTGGCAGCAGGGCGGTGGCGACCCGATCGAGGTGACCGACCCGGCGACCGGGCTCGTGCTCAAACGGATCGCGAACGCGGATGCCGCCGACGGCATCCGTGCCCTCGACGCCGCGGTCGACGCGAGCGCAGCCTGGGCGGCGACCGCCCCGCGCGTGCGCGCCGAGATCCTGCGCCGCGCCTTCGACCTGCTGCAGGAGCGCCGGGACGACTTCGCGTTGCTGATGACGATGGAGATGGGCAAGCCGCTCGCCGAGGCGAACGGCGAGGTCAGCTACGGCGGCGAATTCCTGCGCTGGTTCAGCGAGGAGGCCGTGCGGATCAGCGGCCGCTACGGGTTGAACCCGGAAGGAACCGGGTCGATGGTCGTCTCCCAGCACCCGGTGGGACCGTGCCTGCTGATCACGCCGTGGAACTTCCCGCTCGCCATGGCGACCCGCAAGATCGCGCCTGCACTCGCCGCGGGCTGCACCGTCGTGATCAAACCGGCCGAGCTGACCCCGCTGACCACCCTCTACTTCGTGCAGCTGCTCGAGGATGCCGGGGTGCCGGCCGGGGTCGTCAACGTGATCACCACCTCCGCCTCCTCGGCCGTGGCCGGGCCGATCATCGCCGACCCGCGGCTGCGCAAACTGAGCTTCACCGGCTCGACCCCGGTCGGTCGCAAACTCATCCGGCAGGCCGCCCAGGGCGTGCTGCGCACGTCGATGGAACTCGGCGGAAACGCCCCGTTCGTCGTCTTCGAAGACGCCGACGTGGACAAGGCCGTCGACGGCGCGATGCTCGCGAAGTTTCGCAACATCGGCCAGGCCTGCACCGCCGCCAACCGGTTCATCGTGCACGAGTCGGTCGCCGCCGAGTTCGCCCGCCGGCTCACCGAGCGAGTCCGGGCCCTGAAGATCGGCCGCGGCACCGAGGAGGGCGTCACGATCGGGCCGCTCGTCAACGAGGCCGCCGTGGCGAGCACCGACGCGCTCGTGCAGGACGCCCTGAGGAAGGGTGCCACCCTGCTCACCGGCGGGGTGCGCCCCGACGGCCCCGGTTCCTTCTACGAGCCGACCGTGCTGACCGGCGTCGCCCCGGACAGCACTATCCTGCACGAGGAGATCTTCGGACCGGTCGTCGGCATCGTCACCTTCGCCGACGATGACGAGGCCGTGCGCCTGGCCAACTCCACCGAATACGGCCTGGTCGGTTACGTCTTCACCAGGGACCTCGCGAGGGGACACCGGATGATCGGCCGCCTGGAAACCGGAATGATGGGACTGAACACGGGGCTGGTCTCCAACGCCGCGGCGCCGTTCGGCGGCGTCAAGCAGTCCGGCCTGGGCCGCGAGGGCGGCCTCGAAGGAATCCACGAGTACCTCCAGGCCAAGTACACCCTCATCCCGGTCGACTGACCCCGATCGAACCCGAACACACCAACGAACACTGCAGGGGAGCAATCATGACCGCGATTGAACGCGACATTGTCATCATCGGTGCCGGGGCATCCGGCCTCACCGCCGCGACCGAGCTGCGGAAGGCGGGCCTCACCGTCGCCGTGCTCGAGGCCAGGGACCGGGTCGGCGGCCGACTCTGGACCGACGACATCGACGGCGCCATGCTCGAAATCGGCGGCCAGTGGGTCTCGCCCGACCAGGACGCGCTCAAGGAGACGATCGCCGAACTCGGCCTCGAGACCTTCGCCCGCTACCGCACCGGCGAGAATGTGTACATCAACGCCGCCGGCCAGCGCACCCGATTCGAGGGCGGGATCTTCCCGGTGTCGGCCGAGACCGAGCGCGAAATCCTCCGCCTGATCGAGCTGCTCGACGGCCTCGTCGCCCAGACCGACCCCGACCGCCCGTGGACTCACCCGCGGGCGAAGGAACTCGACGAGATCTCCTTCGGCGCCTGGCTGGAAAACGAGACGACCGACCAGGAGGCTCGCGACAACATCGGCATGTTCATCGCCGGCGCCATGCTCACCAAGCCGGCGCACGCGTTCTCCACCCTGCAGGCGCTGCTGATGGCGGCGAGTGCCGGCAGCTTCAGCAACCTCGTCGACGCCGACTTCATCCTCGACGAGCGGGTCGTGGGCGGCCTCCAACAGGTGCCGATCCTGCTCGCCGAACGGCTCGGCGGCGACGTGCACCTCGGTCAGGCCGTGCGCACCCTGCGCTGGAACGAGGACGGCGTCGTCGCCGTCACCGACGACCTCGAGGTGCATGCCTGCCGGGTGATCGTGGCCGTCCCGCCCGTGCTCTACAGCCGGATCTCATTCGAGCCCCCGCTGCCGCGCCGCCAGCACCAGCTGCACCAGCACCTCTCGATGGGCTTCGTGATCAAGGTGCACGCCGTCTACGAGACCCCGTTCTGGCGCGAGGACGGCCTCTCCGGCACCGCGTTCAGCCCCTACGAGCTCGTGCACGAGGCCTACGACAACACGAACTTCGGCGACAGCCGCGGAACCTTCGTGGGCTTCGTGTCCGACGAGGCCGCCGACGAGGTGTTCACCCTCACGCCGGAGGAGCGGAAGACCCGCATCCTCACCTCGCTCTCGCACTACTTCGGCGAGAAGGCGCTCACGCCCGTCGTCTACTACGAGAGCGACTGGGGGACCGAGGAGTGGACCCGCGGGGCGTACGCGGCCAGCTTCGACCTGGGCGGGCTCGCCCGCTACGGCGCCGACCTGCGCACCCCCGTCGGGCCGATCTCCTTCTCCTGCAGCGACCTCGCCGGGAAGGGCTACCAGCATGTGGACGGCGCCATCCGGATGGGACGCGACACCGCCGCGGCGATCCTCGCCTCCGCCGAGCTCGTCTAGCTCGCTCATTCGCCCTTCGCCCTTCGCGGGTCGCGCCGCGTCGACCTCAGGTCGTCGTGGCGCACCTTGGGGAAGCGGGCGCAGGGTGAAACGTGCGCCCGCTTCCCCAAGGTGCGCCACGAGGATGTGGGGACGGGCGCGGCTGGGCTACAGCGCGGCTACACCGCGCGGCCCGCGGTGTAGACGCCCCGTTCGGCCCAGCCGACGACGGGGAAGAACCGGATGCCGCGTGCGTGCAGCCAGGCGTGCTTCTCCCCGGCCGCGAAGTCGAGGTAGGCCTCCGCCCAGCGTCTCGACCAGGATCACCCGCTTGCCGGCGGCGACCAGTTCGGCCGTCGCGACGAGACCGGCCAAACCGGCCCCCACGACGATGGCGTCGGCTTACATGCCTGCTGCATGCGGGGGAACGGCGCTCATCGTGACGCCAGTATCGCTCGTCGAATTCGACGGAGATTTTGCCGCAAACGGCCCAAAAGGCGTCTGCTGCGCGTCAAACCGCGAAAATCTCCGTCGAATTCGACGGGGGCGGGGCGGCTACTCGTCGAACGTGTTCAGCATCGCGTGGGCGGCCCGCTCCAGGTAGTCCCAGAGGGTCTCCCGCTGGAGCGGGGGTAGGTCGCACGCGTCAACGGCATCGCGCATGTGCGCGAGCCAGCGGTCGCGGGCCTCCGGGTTCACCTTGAACGGCTGGTGCCGCTGGCGCAGCCTGGGGTGGCCGCGCTGCTCGCTGTAGGTGCCGGGGCCACCCCAGTACTGCTCGAGGAACATGGTGAGGCGCTCCTCGGCCGGACCGAGGTCGGCCTCGGGGTACATCGGCTTCAGCACCGGGTCGGTGGCGACGCCGCGGTAGAACTCGGCGACGAGCTTCGCGAAGAACGGCCGTCCGCCAACCTGCTCGTAGAACGAGGCGCCGATCGCGGCGCCGTTCTCGCCGTCACGCAGATGCACGGGCGAGGGAGCAGCAGCGGGCGTGGGCGCTGCGGCGGGCGTGGGGGTTGACTCAGGCGTCATCGCGGATCTCCGGATCTGGTGCCGACTTCGGCGAGCTGGGGGTGGGATGTTCGGCGTCCAGCTCGGCGGCGGACTTCCCGGCCGGCTTCCCGGCCGGCTTCGAGACCGGCTCCGCACCCGGCTTGTCGGCCGGCGCGCTGCCGGCCGGGGACTCGTCTGCCGGATGCTCGGCGGCATCCGTGGCCACGGTACGGCCCTTGCGCGGGGCGCGGGGGAGCCGGGGCTTCTTACGCACCGGGACCGGCGCGGTGAACGGGTCGGTGATCGCATCGGGAACGGCCGCGGCGGCCTCGGCGGCGGCATCGAACGGTTCGTCGGTGTTCGGGATGGCGGCGGCGTTCACGGAGCCGTCCGGTCCGGTCATCACGACGCTGTTCAGCGGGGTCAGCCCGATGCCCAGGCCGTCGAGTGCCTTCTTGAGGTGCAGGCGGAGGTCGCGGGCGAAGTCCCATTTGGCCGAGACCCGGGTCTTCACCACGAGGCGCACGACGAGGGCCTCCGCCGAGATCGACTCGAGACCCCAGACCTCGGGCTTTTCCAGGATCACGGGGCGCCACTTGCGGCTGGAGGCGAGCGCCCTGGCCACCCGGAGCAGTTCGGCCTGCACGGCCTCCACGTCGGAGGCGTACGGGATGGCCAGGTCGACGATCACGCGCGCCCAGCCCTGGGACATGTTGCCGACGCGGAGGATCTCGCCGTTCCGCACGAACCAGAGCGTGCCGTCGACGTCACGCACCTGGGTGACCCGGATTCCGACCGTCTCGACCACGCCGGAGGCGAATCCGACGTCGACGATGTCGCCGACGCCGAGCTGGTCCTCCACCACCATGAACAGGCCGTTGAGGATGTCCTTGACGATGTTCTGCGCTCCGAAGCCGAGCCCGGCGCCGAGGGCGGCCGTGAGCAGCGCGAACGAGCCCAGGATGTCGGTGTTCACGATGTTGACGATCAGCAGTACGGACACGATCAGCAGGGTGACGTTGACGATGTTGGAGAGCACGGAGCCGAGCGTGCGGGTGCGCTGCACAACGCGAACGGCGGCCAGCGGCGAGACGCTCAGAGACTGGGTGTCCGTGACGTTCTGGTTTTTCTTCACCCCGGAGACGATCTGCCCCACGACGCGTTCGATCACGAAGTGCAGCCCCCAGCGCAGCAGGAAGGCTCCGATGACGATCGCGGCGATGTTGATGATCTTGAGCCACAGATCGACGGTGAAGAATTGGGCGAGTTCAAGCCAGATTGCGTCGAAGTTCATATTCTGACCAGTCTACCGAGAGCCGCCGGGCAGAGGCTGGGACCCTCGCCGACAGCGCGGGAGCGGATGCGCAAAACCCCCGCCGTGCGCCCGGTGCGGGCGGTGGCGAGGGTCTTGGGGCGTTGCAGTGACGGATGCTCCGGGCCGGTTAGACGGCGTCCCGCGCCTGCGCGGCCAGGGCGCGCTCCACCCCGGCCAGGTTCTCGATCACCAGGCGGCGGAGCGCTTGCGGCTCCGGGTTGGCGTCGAGCCAGGCACGGGTGGCGTCGGCCAGGGCCTGGTTCGCCAGCGGCGACGGGTACAGGCCCAGGACGAGCTTCTCCGCGATGGAGAAGCTGCGGGACTCCCAGACCGGCTGCAGCATGGCGAAGTACTCGTCCACGAACGGCTCGAGCAGGGTGGCGTCGTTGGCCCGGAGGAACCCGGCCGCCGTCACACGCACGATGGTGTTCGGAGCCGTGTCGACGTCGATCAGCGACGACCAGGCCGCCTGCTTCCCCTCGGGGGTTGGGATGGCGGCGCGCGCCTGGGCGGCCGACTGGGCGCCCGTCGCGGTGTTGTCGTCGGCCAGCGCCGCGTCGATTTCGGCGCTGCCGGCCTTGCCGCCGGCGACGAGGGCGATGAGCAGCTCCCAGGCCAGGTCGGTGTCGATCGTGAGGCCGTCCAGCGGCACGGAGCCGTCCAGGATCGCCGCGACCGAGGCCAGGTGGCTGCCGGTTGACGCGACCGAGGCGAAGAACTTGACGAACTGGAACTGCGCGTCGGTGCCGGGCTCGGCGTGCCGGGCGAGGGACCAGAGGGCGTCGCCGACCTCGGTGACCGTGTTCGCGCGGAACTCCGCGGCCACGTAGTAGGTCGCGGCCAGCACGACCTGTCCGAGCACGGTGCGGAGCGTGGTCGACTCGGTCTCGGTGGCGACGTTGCCCAGGACGAGGCTGATGAAGTCCCGCGGCGCGGTCTCGGCGTCGCGGGTGGCGTCCCAGACGGCACCCCAGACGATGGCCCGGGCGAGCGGGCTCTCGATCGAGGAGAGATTCTCGAGGGCGACGTCCTGCGATGCGGTGTCGAGGCGGATCTTCGCGTAGGCGAGGTCGTCGTCGTTGAGCAGCACGAGGGCGGGGCGGGCCAGGCCGACGAGCTCGGCGACATCCGTTCTCGGTCCGTCGATGTCGATCTCGACGCGGTGGGCGCGCACGAGGGCGCCGTCGGCGAAGTTGTAGAAGCCGATCGCGATGCGGTGCGGGCGGATCGTGGGGTAGTCCGCAGCGGCGGTCTGCAGCACGGTGAAGCCGGTGATCATTCCGGTCTCGTCGACCGCCACCTCTGGGCGCAGCGTGTTCACGCCCGCCGTCTCAAGCCAGAGCTTGGTCCACTCGCTGAGATCGCGGCCGCTGGAGGCCTCGAGCTCCACCATCAGGTCGTTCAGTTCGGTGTTGCCCCACTCGTGTTTGGCGAAATAGGCGGCAACCCCGGCGAAGAACTCGTCCCGGCCGACCCAGGCGACGAGCTGTTTGAGCACGGAGCCGCCCTTGGCGTAGGTGATGCCGTCGAAGTTGACCTGCACGTCTTCGAGGTCGGTGATCGTGGCGACGATGGGGTGCGTCGACGGCAGCTGGTCCTGCTTGTAGGCCCAGCTCTTCTCCATCACGGCAAAGGTGGTCCAGGCCTCGGTCCACTCGGTGGCCTCGGCGGTGGCCATGGTCGACGCCCATTCGGCGAACGATTCGTTCAGCCACAGGTCGTTCCACCATTTCATGGTGACCAGGTCGCCGAACCACATGTGCGCCAGCTCGTGCAGCACGGTGACCACGCGACGCTCCTTGATGGCGTCGGTGACCTTGGAGCGGAAGACGTAGGTCTCGGTGAAGGTGACCGCTCCGGCGTTCTCCATCGCTCCGGCGTTGAACTCGGGCACGAACATCTGGTCGTACTTGTCGAACGGGTACGGGTAGTTGAACTTCTCCTCGAAGTAGGCGAAGCCCTGGCGGGTCTTCTCGAAGAGGTAGTCGGAGTCGAGGTACTGGAACAGGCTCTTCCGGCTGAACAGGCCGAGGGGGATGACGCGGCCGTCGCTGGAGGTCAGCTCGCTGCGCACGACGGCGTACGGGCCGGCGACGAGGGCCGTGATGTAGCTGGAGATGGTGTGGGTGGGCGGGAAGACCCAGGTCTTCGCGCCGTTGCCGGCATCCGTGGGCACGGGCGTGACGGAGTTGGAGATGACCTCCCAGGCCCCGGGCGCGGTGACCGTGAAGGCGAAGGTGGCCTTGAGGTCAGGCTGCTCGAACACCGCGAAGACGCGGCAGGAGTCGGGCACCTCGAACTGGCTGTAGAGGTAGACCTCGTTGTCGACCGGGTCGACGAAGCGGTGCAGGCCTTCGCCGGTGTTCGTGTAGAGAGCGTCGGAGACGACGGTCAGGGTATTCTCGGCGGCGAGGCCGTCGAGCTGGATCCGGATGCCGTCGCTGACGGATCCCGGGTCGAGGGAGACCCCGTTGAGGGTCACCGAGTGCACAGTGCTGGTGATCGCGTCGATGAACGTGGTGGCGCCGGGCGTGGCCGCGAACTCCACGGTGGTCGTGCTGCCGAATGTCTCCGCACCGGTGGTGAGGTCGAGGGCTACGGCGTAGCTCCGCACGGCGATGAGCGCCGCGCGCTCCTGGGCTTCGATCCGGGTGAGGTTTTCTCCAGGCAACGTTTTCTCCATCTCGGTTTCGACCGGGGCTTCTGGCTCCGGTCGCACGACGGTTAAGCCTAGCCACTATTGCGACGGGGGCAGGGGTGAGCTGAGCCCGGCACTCCGGGTCGGTGCGATCAGGTTCGTGGGGCGAGGGCCTGCCAGCCGTCGGCCCGCAGCCGGCCCTGGCGCTCGCGGCGCCAGGAGTCCGACTCCGCCACGGCGGCGAGGTGCAGCACCACCCCGACGGTGGGCTCGTCGGAACTGTGCGCGAACGGCGCATGCTCGACGTGGTGCACCACGGTCCGCTGGGCGGCGAATCCCGTCAGTTGCCCGGGAAGGAAGCTCTCCCCGGCCCGCGGAACGGCATCGACGAGCGTGCGCCGGTGCAGCGCCTCGCCGGTGAACTCCGTGCAGGCGGTGTCGCCGAAGACCAGCAGTCGCACGTCGATCGCGGTGCGGTTCTTCGTGACCGAGTGCACCGGTCGCACATCGACTGCGGGAGCGCGTTCAGCGACCTGGCCCCGGGTGATCGCACCGGCCTGGTATTCGAACATCGCCGTCGCCACGGCACCGAGGCTGACCCGCTCGGCGTCGTTGCCGATCAGGAACTCCACCTCGTCGTACACCGGGTGCACGGGCTCCACGATGAGCATGGCCCGTGCGTCCGGGGTGATCGCATGATCGCCCCGGCTCGCCCGCCCGGCGCCGCTCCCGAGCAGGGTCTCCACCTCGTCGTAGACCGGGCTGCCGAGTTCGAGCACGAGCACGGGACGTTCCAGTGGGGCCCTCCGCTCGCTGGTGGCGCGAAGCGTGCTGCGCATCTCACGCAGCAGGGCCTCCCTGAGTTCTGTCGAGATCTCGGTCATCGTCGGCTTTCCGTTTCGTTGCATCCTGCATTGGCGGGGTCGTGCCGGTCGGGATTCGGGGGGAGCCTACGCTCCGGGCGCTGCCACCTGGGTCTGGGGAAGGGCGATGTCCCACCCCTCCTTGCGCAGCTCTCGCTGACGCTCCAGCCGGTGTTCGGCCGGCTCGGCCACGGAGGCCACATGCACCACCACCAGGACCGTCGGTGTGTCGCAGTTCTCCGGGAAGGGCGCGTGTTCGACCCGGTCCACCACCGGGCGCAAGGTGTCGAAGCGACTCAATTGGCCGGGAGAGAAGCGCTCGCCGGCGCGAGGCACGGCGTCGACGAGGGTGCGCCGGTGGAGGGCCTCGCCCGTGTATTCCGTGCAGTCCTCGTCGCCGAACACCATCACCCAGAGGTCGATGGCGGTGCGGTGTGCGGGCACCGCCTGGGTCGATGGTGCGGGGGTGCTGCGCGCATCCCGTGGAATGCGCCGCAGCCGCGCCATCCGGGCCTGGTGCTCCACCAGGGCGGTGGCGACGAGCGCGAGGCTCTCATGCTCGGCGATGGTGTCCAGGCGGGACTCGACCTCGTCGTACAGCGGACTCGCGGCCGGGTAGGCGCTCGCGTGCGCCCGAGGACGCCGGGCGAGACCCGGTTCGGTCGGGGCGAGGGAGTCCAGCATGTCGCGCAGCGACAGCTCCCTGGTCGGCGTGGGCGTCTCGGTCATCCGGTGGTTCCGTTCCGGTCATCATCGGCAGTCGGCGGCAGGCACAGCATTGCGCAGTTCCGTGTGACCTCATCCGGGTCGGGAGAGCAGCCTGTCGGCAGGGCGTGAAACCGCAAACGAGCACTGACCCCCCAAACTAGTCACAGTTGGGAGCAGAACCTAAAGGGCCCGGCGCTTGGGCGCGCCGTGCGCCCGGGACGGGTCCCACCGGCCGGGACGGCGTCGGCGGAGTGACCCAACGGATGATCCCGGCCGGCACCAGGAGCACCGCGCCGACGACGGCCGCGCCGAAGAACGCGGAGCCAGGGCCTCCCGCTTCGATGAGCACCCCGGCCAGGGCGCCGCAGACGAGCCCGGGCATGGAAGAACTCCGAAGAATGTGCGCGCCGGGCGCGGGTGAAGGATCCGGGTGGTCGAAGCCGAGCCGGTCGCTAATCACACAAGGGGAGCATCCGGCCACCATAGCCGATCGGATGCCGCCCGGGCGGTTTACCAGGCGGCGGGCTTGTAGTCCTTGAGGAAGACGCCGCACAGGTCTTCGCCCGCCTCGCCGCGCACGATCGGGTCGTAAACGCGCGCCGCGCCGTCGACGAGGTCGAGCGGGGCGTGGAAGCCCTCCTCGGCAAGGCGCACCTTGGTGGGGTGCGGGCGTTCGTCGGTGATCCAGCCGGTGTCAACACTCGTCATGAGGATGCGGTCGGAGAGCATCTCCTTGGCGCTGGTGCGGGTGAGCATGTTCAGCGCAGCCTTGGCCATGTTTGTGTGCGGGTGGCCAGGACCCTTGTAACCGCGGCCGAAGACGCCCTCCATCGCGGAAACGTTGACGATATAGGTGCGCCGGGCCCCGGATGCCGCGAGCGAGGCGCGCAGGCGGCTCACCAGCAGGAATGGTGCCGTGGTGTTGCAGAGCTGCACCTCGAGCATCTCGAGCGGGTCGACGTCCTCGACGTTGGCGGTCCAGCTGTTCGCCTCGTGCAGGTCAGGCACGAGCCCTCCGGCGTCAATGGCGGTGCCGGCGGCGAGGCGGTCGAGCGACGACGAACCCGGGGCGAGGGCCAGGGCCGTGAGGTCGTCGGCGGTCAGCACAGACGAGGCCGAGCCGGCTGCCGCGGCGGCCAGGATCGGGTGGCTGGTCACGGATGCGGCCAGCGCGGTCGGGTGCGCGTCATTGGTGTGGCCGAAGCTGACGATCTCGGGGATGCTGCCCTCGGGAAGCGGCGATGACTCGGCCTCGACCAGCATCGAATAGGAGCCGGGGGATCGACGCACGGTCTGCGCGGCGTTGTTGATCAGGATGTCGAGCGGGCCGGCTTCGGCGACGGACTCGGCCAGGCCGATCACCTGGGCCGGGTCGCGCAGGTCGATTCCCACGATGCGCAGCCGGTGCAGCCAATCGGGCGAATCGGGCATGGCGCTGAACCGGCGCACCGCGTCGCCCGGGAACCGGGTGGTGATCGTCGTGTGGGCGCCGTCGCGCAGCAGGCGCAGGGCGATGTACATGCCGATCTTCGCGCGGCCGCCGGTCAGCAGGGCACGCTTGCCGGTGAGGTCGGTGCGGGCATCCCGTTTCGCGTGGCTCATCGCGGCGCAACTCGGGCAGAGCTGGTGGTAGAACGCGTCGACGAGCGTGTAGCGCTCCTTGCAGATGTAGCAGGGGCGGGCCACGAGCAGCTCGCCGGCCGAGGCCTTGCTCGTGCCGAGGCGGAGCTGGGCGCCGATGGTCTCGTCGTCGATGCGGGTGGGCGCGCCCGTGGCGGTCGCGGCGATCACTTCGCGGTCGGCATCCGCGATGGCCTGACGCTTCTCGCCGCGCCGCACGATCTTCACCGACTTGAACATCTTGGCGGTGGCCTGGCGCACGGTGACGAAGTCGGGGTCGTCCGGGTCGATCGTGCTCAGCGACGCGAGCACTCTCAGGGCGACCTCTAGGTCGTGCGGGTCGATGGTCGGTGCTGCCTGCGTCGAGGGTGCGGGCTCGGTCGAAGGCGCGGTGCTCATCCGCCAATTCTACGTCGACCCGGATCGAACCGCCGCTCGAGCCCGCCCGGTGGTCGAGCCCGCCCGGTGGTCGAGCCGCCCCGGTGGTCGAGCCGCCCCGGTGGTCGAGCTCGTCGAGACCCCGCCCGGTGGTCGAGCGGCCCCGGTGGTCGAGCTCGTCGAGACCCCGCCCGCCCCGGTCTCTACGAGCTCGACCACCGGTACATGCACGATGGGCCCGATCACCGTGGTGATCGGGCCCATCGTATGGGTGCTGGGTGACGCGATCAGACCTTGAGCGGCTCCGGCTGATCGTCCAGCACCGGAAGCTCGATCGACGAGGTCGGCGGCTCATAGGTGTGGTCGAACGGCATCTCGTCGGTGTTCAGGCCGGGATTGTCGTCCTGGGTCGCGACGAGTTCGCGGGCCTCGAAGACCGAGTCCACGCTCGGCATCGACCCGAGCAGCGGCAGGCCTGCGGTCTCTCTCATGAAGAAGATCGCGATTCCGCCGATGACGGATGTTCCCATCAGGTAGTACGCCGGCATCATGTCGTCGCCGGTGGCCGCGATCAGCGCCGCGATGATGAACGGCGTGGTGCCACCGAAAATCGCGACGGAGAAGTTGTACGCGATTCCCATCGCGCCATAGCGGCTCTTGGTCGGGAACAGCGCAGGAAGGGCGGAGGCGAGGTTGGAAACGTAGAAGGTGACGGGGAGGGCGATCAGTGCCAGGCCGAGAAGGGTCGACCAGATCTCGCCGGCTCCGATCAGCAGGAATGCCGGGATGGAGAGCACGATGGCCGTACCGGAGCCCATCCAGAGCACCGGGCGGCGGCCGATCTTGTCGGAGAGCTTTCCGGTCAGCGGGATGCAGAGTGACATGATCACGAGGATCGGAATGGTCAGCAGGGTACCGTGCAGCTCGTCGTACCCCTTGGTGCTGGTGAGGTAGGTCGGCATGTACGAGGTGAGGGCGTAGCCGAGGGTGTTCGCGGCGGCGACGAGGATCATCGCGACGATGATTCCGCGCCAATGCGCCTTGAAGATGCTCAAGGGGCCGTTGGATGCGGGTTCCTCGGTCGTCGTGGGATCGCTGGCGAGGGCATCCTTGGCATCCATGGTGGCCTGGAACGTGGGGGATTCCTCGATCTTCATCCGGAACCAGATCGCGATCAGGCCGAGCGGCCCGGCGATGAGGAACGGGATTCTCCAGCCCCAGTCCTCCATGACCGGCTGTCCCAGCGTGACCTGGAGCACCGACACGAGCGCGGCACCGATGGCAAAGCCGAGATAGCTGCCCATGTCAAGCAGGCTCGCGAAGAATCCGCGGTGCTTGTCGGGGGAGTGTTCGCTGACGAACGTGGTGGCGCCGGCGTACTCCCCACCGGTCGAGAAGCCCTGGATCAGCTTCGTGAAGACGAGAAGGGCCGCGGCGAGCATGCCGACCATGGCGTAGCTCGGGAGGAGGCCGACCGCGAAGGTGGAGGCGGCCATCAGCATCAGCGTCATCGACAGCACCCTCTGGCGGCCGATCCTGTCGCCGAGCCAGCCGAAGAAGACACCACCGAGCGGGCGGGCGATGAACGTGGCGGCGAAGGTGCCGAGCAGGAACAGGGTCTGTACCGTCTTGTCGGCCTCCGGCAGGAAGACCGGGCCCATCGTCGTGATCAGGTAACCGAACACTCCGACGTCGTACCACTCCATCGTGTTACCGACGATGGTTCCGCCGAGCGCCTTCTTCAGGCGGGGCTGGTCGACCACGTTGACGTGGGACACCTTCAAGCGGCGCTGAAGGAGGGGTTTTCTGGTCTGTCCGGAGGCGCTCCTGACGCCCTTTTTCATGTCGGTCATGCTGGGGTCTCTCGGCATTTTGGCTTCTCTCGTGGAGGTCGTTTGCAGGTGAAGTTTGTGGACCCGTGTTCGGGCATAAAGAGCAATTTTAGCGCAAAAGCGCCGTCAACCCGAATTTCTGCCGAGGATAGGGCTTCTGGACAGGGGTTTACATGGGGTCGTCGGCGGGCGTTCGGGGGCCATCCGGCACCTGGGCTGGCAGCTCTATGACGCCCTCGACCCAAGGACATAGGCTGACACGATGACCCCGCCCAACCGCCAGTTCACAGCGGGAATCGTCCTGCTCTTCGGGCTCGTCTACCTCGTCTTCGAGTCCGTCGCGGCGGCGGCCTGGGTCGACCCGCCCTACGACTGGGCCCGGAATTTCATCTCCGATCTGGGCTTCGCTGACTGCGCAGTGGTCGATGGGAATCGCTTGTGCTCACCGTTGCATCCGTTGATGAATGCCGGCCTGCTCGTACAGGGCACAGTGTTCACGATCGGCGGGTTACTCGTGGCCCGCGTGACACTCGACACGGCCCGGCAGCGAATGGTGATCGGGATCCTCCTCGCGACTTCAGGAGTCGGCACCTTCTTCGTCGGGGTGCTCCACCAGAGCATCGCCCTCGCCGCCGCCGGACTCGACCCGCTTCACCTGACGGCAGCGGTCCTGTCGATCGGCGCCGGCAATGCGGGCATTCTGGTGCTCGGCGTGTTCGTGGTCGGGAAGACCTCCTGGCGCGGCTACGGCATCGCCAACGTAGCGCTCGGCGCCGTCGGACTGACCGCCGGGGTGCTGCTGCGCCTGGGAATCGACGCGGGCCTGGGCTACGGCTTCATCGAGCGGATCGCCGTCTATCCGCTCAATGTGTGGACGGTCGGTTCCGGCGTATACCTCCTCGCGAAGTCCGTGCGCGAGCGTCGGCGCCCGCTGTCCCGTTCGGCGCCCGCTGTCCCCTTCACGCCCGACCGAGTCGTCGGCGCGCTGCCCCAACCCGCTCCGCCAATCCGTCGAGCTAAATAGACTCGACCCATGCGCATTCACATCGCCACCGACCACGCCGGACTCGACTTCAGCCGTTTCCTCATCGATCACCTCACGGAGGCCGGGCATGACGTCATCGACCACGGCCCGCAGGCCTACGACGCTCTGGACGACTACCCGGCGTTCTGCATCAATGCCGCTCAGGCTGTGGTGAATGACCGGGTCGCCGGGATCGAATCCCTCGGCGTGGTCTTCGGCGGCTCGGGCAACGGCGAACAGATGGCCGCGAACAAGGTCGTCGGCGCCCGGGCCGCGCTGGTCTGGAGCCTCAACACCGCCAGGCTCGCCCGCGAACACAACAACGCCAACGTCATCTCGATCGGGGCCAGGCAGCACACCATCGACGAGGCGATCACCTTCATCGACGCGTTCATCGCCGAGCCGTTCCCCGCCGACGAACGGCACCTTCGCCGCATCCGCCAGCTCGCCGAGTACGAGGCGACCCGCGACATCGCCGGCAAAGGCATCGTGCGCTGACGTGCCAGAGGGCCACTCCGTACACCGCATCGCCCGCCAGTTCGCCCGCAATTTCGTCGGCCGGACGGTGCATCTGTCGTCGCCGCAGGGCCGTTTCGCCGTGGGCGCCGCTCTGCTCGACGGCCACGTGATGACGGATGCCCGCGCCGTGGGCAAGCAGATGTTCCTCCAGTTCGACCACGGGCTGTGGCTGCGCGTGCACCTGGGCATGTACGGCGCGTGGGACTTCGCCGGGGACATCCTGATGGATGCGACGATCGCCTCCGCGAACGGCCGGATGGGCCAGACGAACCAGCGGGGCACCGATGTCGCCTCGGCCGTGGTGGATTCGGCGGGGGAGAACTCGATGCACAGCATCGGGGCACCGCGTCGAACCCGGGTGCGGATGGCCGAGCAGGAGAAGGAGATCGACCAGCCGGGCACCTTCCCGCCGGAACCGGTCGGCCAGGTGCGGGTGCGCCTGCTCACCGACACTGTGTCGGCTGACCTGCGCGGGCCGACGGCCTGCGAGGTGCTCGACCCGGCGGAGGTGCAAGCCGTGATCGACAAGGCCGGACCGGACCCGCAGCTCGATGCCAGCACGGCCGCCGAGGACCGGTTCACCGCGGTGGTGCGCCGCAAGCCCACCCCGATCGGCCTGCTCCTAATGGACCAGTCCGTCGTCAGCGGCATCGGCAACGTCTATCGCGCCGAGCTGCTGTTCCGGGCCAGGGTGAACCCGTACGCCCCGGGCAAGACGCTCCGCGAGGATACCGTGCGCGGGCTGTGGCGGGACTGGGCGCACCTGCTGCGAATCGGGGTGGAGACCGGCCAGATGATGACCATGGACGACCTCGACGGTGACGCGTGGCGGTCGGCGATGAAGAACCGGGCCGACCGGCACTGGGTCTACAAGCGAGAGGGTCTGCCCTGCAGGGTCTGCGGCACCCACATCACCCTCGCGGAGATGGGCGCCCGCAAGCTCTACTACTGCCCGCGCTGCCAGGCCTGACACCCGTTGACCCGCTCCAAGAGACAGGAACCTCATCCGATGAGACACAATCCCTCCTTCGCGCTCGACGACCCGGCCGAGATCAGGCGCCTGGTTCGGGAGAACCCGTGGGCGACCATGATCAGCCACACCTCCGACGGGGAACTCGTCGCCTCGCACTACCCGGTCGTGCTCGACGAGGACAGCGACGGGATCGTGCTGCTGAGCCATGTCGGCCGGCCGGACGAGCAGTTGCACGAGCTCGGCCGGCACGAGCTGCTGGTGGTGATCCAGGGGCCCCACGGCTACATCTCACCCGGTTGGTACGACGCGTCACCCGCCGTCCCCACCTGGAACTTCATCACCGCCCACCTGTACGGCACCCCCGAACTGCTCAGCGCCACCGAGAACCTCGCCGTCCTCGAACGGCTCGTCGATCACTTCGAAGACCGGATGCCGGTGCCCCGGCGGATGAACGGCACCGCCGAGAACGCCGCCTACGCCGCCCGGATCTCGGCCGGCACGGTCGGCTTCCGGCTTCGGGTGACCCGGATGGTTGCCAAGAGCAAGCTCAGCCAGAACAGGCCGGCCGAGACCGTCAGCCGGATCCTGGCCGAACTGGAGGGGGCAGGGCCCTACGCCAGCCCGACTCTCGCCGCCGAGATGCGCCGGGTGCACGGCCAGCCCGAACAGTCCGACCCGACAGGCCAGACCGACCCGAGCGGCGACCGGTCATGACCCAGGCCTCGCTCACGCTGCGCAACGGACGCCTTCCCGGCAGCGACGAACGAGTGGACGTCACGATCAGCGGCGGGGTGATCCGGCGGATCGGCTACCGGGACAAGGCAACTCCCGGGCAGGAGAGCGTCGATCTCGGCGAGCGGTGGCTGATCCCCGGCCTCTGGGACAACCACGTGCACTTCAGCCAGTGGGCGCAGACCGCCCGGCGCCTCGACCTGTCAGCCACGGCCAGTGCTGCCGAGGTTGCCGCGCTCGTGCGCGAACGCGTCCGGGAGACGCCGCCGGGCGAGACCCTCGTCGGGTTCGGGTTCCGCGACGGCCTCTGGCCGGATGCCCCGGGCCGGGCCGTGATCGACGACGCCTCCGGCGGTCTCCCCGTCGTGCTCGTCAGCGGAGACCTGCACAGCTGCTGGCTGAATTCGGCGGCGCTCGCCGCGCACGGCTTCCCTGACCACCCGACCGGGCTGCTGCGCGAGGACGACGCCTTCGCGGTCGTCAACGCCCTCGGCACCGTGCCGGACGCCGTGATGGACGGCTGGGTCGACACTGCGGCGCGCGCTGCGGCCGCCCGCGGCGTTGTCGGCATCGTGGAGATGGAGATGGCCTGGAACCCCGGCGACTGGCAACGCCGGATCGAGGCCGGGACCGACGTGCTCCGGGTCGAGGCGAGCGTCTACAGCCAACACCTGGAGCAGGCGATCGCCCTCGGCCTGCGTTCAGGGGCTGCGCTCGATGGCACCGGCGGGCTCGCCGTGATGGGTCCGTTCAAGGTCATCACCGACGGGTCTCTCAACACCCGCACCGCGTACTGCTTCGACGAATACCCGGGTCTGGAGGGAACGGCCGGTTCGCACGGGCTGTTGACGGTGCCGCACGACCGACTTGTCTCCCTGATGCGCCGGGCGGCGGCCAACGGCATCCGCCCCGCCGTGCACGCGATCGGCGACCGGGCGAACAGCCTGGCCCTCGACGCCTTCGCCGAGGTCGGTTGTGAGGGCAGCATCGAACACGCCCAGCTGCTCCGCGACGAGGACCTGGCCAGGTTCGCCGCGCTCGGCATCATCGCCAGCGTGCAGCCCGAGCAGGCCCTCGACGACCGGGACGTCGCCGACCGGTACTGGGTCGGCCGCACCGGGCGGGCCTTCGTGCTCAAGGCCCTGCTCGACGCGCGCGCGACCCTGGCCCTCGGCAGTGACGCCCCCGTCGCCCCGCTGGATCCCTGGGTCACGATCGCGGCCGCGGTCGGGCGCACCAGGGGAGGACGAGAGCCGTGGCAGCCGGGGCAGGCGATCTCCCGGCAGGCGGCGCTCGGGGCGTCCGCCAGGGGGCGGCACGGGGTCTCTGTCGGCGATTTGGCCGACCTGGCGGTGTGTGAGACGGACCCGTTCGTCGCATCCGTCACCGACCTCCGGCGGATGCCCGTGGCAGCCACCCTGATCGCCGGCCGGTTCACGCACAACACCCTCTGACCTCGCACGGTGGTCGAGTGCGCGGTGGTCGAGCGCACGGTGGTCGAGCTCACGGTGGTCGAGCTCACGGTGGTCGAGCTCACGGTGGTCGAGCCTGTCGAGACCACGTCACGCGACCTGGTCTCGACAGGCTCGACCACCGGTTGCTCGACCACCGGGTGCGCGCCGTGCGGGGGTTTTCCCCCGAGGCGATCCGGTTGCCAGCCGGATGCCGCCGATTCCACCCGCCGGGAATGCTGGATTCAGGCACTCTGGCTGGAGGAAGACCATGAGCACGACCGAAACAACAACACCCACGACGAGCGACGACCCGAGGGATGACCGGATGGAGAACGCGATGGGCAACACCGTGGCGAACCCGGCCGCCCGTCGGGGCGGCTACCTCGGCCTGTGGCGGCGGGTTCCCCGGGATCTCGGCTTCCTGCTGCCGACGCTGCCCGTCGTCGTCGTCGCAGTCTCCGTGCTCAGCACGGTGTTTTTCACCGGCACGGGCATGATTGCGATCTTCGTCGGCCTGTTCATTGTGGTCCTGGCGTTGTACATCGCGCGCGGCTTCGGCCAGTTGGAGCTCGTCCGGCTGCGCTGGGCCGGTGAACCTGCCATCACGCCGCCGCGCTGGGACCCGCCCGGGGAGGCGCGCACCCCGCTCCGCACCATCCTCGGCCCGCTCGTCAACGGGCACTACTGGCTCTACCTGTTGCACGGCATGGTCGTCAACTTCATCATCGGCGTGGTCAGCTGGAGCCTGACGATCGTCTGGGTGACGGGGTCGCTCGGCGGGGTCAGCTATTGGCTCTGGGGTCGGTTCCTTCCCCGGGACGACGGCAACATCTGGCTCTATGACGTGGTCGTCGATTGGATGCTGCCGGGAAATACCCTCGCCACCGACCCGTTCCTCGGCGAGAGCCTGTTCCAGCTCGTCGTCGGCATCGTCCTCCTGACGACACTCCCGTTCATCACCCGCGGCATGACCGCGGTGCACCAGTTCGCGGCGCGCGGCATGCTCGGCGCGTGGCGCGCCGAGGCGCTCCAGCGGGAGGTCGCCGACCTGAGCGCGTCCCGCGGGGCTGCCGTCTCCGCGGAGGACCGGTCACTGCGCCGGCTCGAACGCGACATCCACGACGGACCCCAACAGCGCCTGGTGCGCCTGCAGATGGACCTCGCCAGCGCAGAGCGCAGGCTCGAGACCGACCCGGCGGCCGCCCGCGGACTACTCGCCGAGGCCAGGCAGCAGGCGCACGACACCCTCGAGGAGCTGCGCGCGCTGTCCCGCGGCCTGGTGCCCCCGATCCTCCAGGACCGGGGCCTGATCGCCGGCCTCGAGTCGCTCGCGGCCCGCAGCACCATCCCCGTGCGGCTCGAACTGACCGTCGACCCGGCGCTGCGGCTGCCGTCCGAGATCGAACGCGGCGCGTACTTCGCGGCGTCCGAGTTGCTGACGAACGCCGCCAAGCATTCCCGGGCCACCGGCATCCGGCTGCACCTTGCGCTCCGCCGCGTGCCTGACGACGACACCACCTGGCTGGACCTCTGGGTGATCGACAACGGCGTGGGCGGCGCTGTCCCGACCGAGGCGCACGGCCTGCGGGGCCTCGACGAGCGCCTGCAAGGCCTCCGCGGGATGTTGTCGATCGACAGCCCGGCGGGCGGGCCGACCGCGGTCGGGGCGCACATCCCGCTGACCGACACCGCGCCGGGCTCGATCGCCCTATCCTGAACAGGTGACCCAGCCAGAACAGCCCGCGACGGACGCGGCACCGGCGACCGCTCCGTTGCGGCTGGTGCTGGCCGAGGATTCGCTGCTGCTGCGTGAGGGGCTGATCCGGCTGTTCGACGAGGCCGGCTTCGTGACCGTCGCCTCCTACGGCGACGCCGAAGGGCTGCTCGCCGAGGTAGACGCGTTGCGGCCGGACATCGCCGTGCTCGATGTGCGGATGCCGCCCACCTTCCGCGACGAGGGGGTGCGTGCCGCGCTGGAGCTGCGACGGCGGCTGCCGTCAGTGGGCATCCTGCTGCTCAGCCAGTACGTCGAGGGCACGTACGCCCACGAGCTGCTCGCGGCCGGGGAGGGTGGCATGGGCTACCTGCTCAAGGACCGGGTGGCGTCACTGGACGACCTCACCGACGCGCTCACCCGGATCAGCGCGGGCGGCACCGTGCTCGACCCGCAGGTGGTGCGCGAACTGCTCGGCCGCCGCACCGACCCGCTCGCGGCGCTCACCCCGCGGGAGCGGGATGTGCTCGGGCTGATGGCCGAGGGCCGAACGAATGTCGGGATCGCCTCCGCCCTCGTGATCGGGGTCGGCTCGGTGGAGAAGAACGTCACCTCGATCTTCCAGAAGCTGCAGCTCGACGACTCCGGCTCGGACCACCGCCGGGTGCTCGCGGTGCTCGCCTTCCTCCGGCACTGACAAACCCGGTCGTTGATTGAGCCTGGCGGCGGTCGAGCCTGTTCCGAATTCAGGAGAACAGCCTGACCTCGGGGCCCCGGCGGGCATCCGTCGCACTGTCCCGGGCTTCACACCTGAATTCGGCACGGAGCTCACAGATGGGTTCGCTCACAGGCTCGATCACCGAACAGGCTCGATCACCGTTCTGGACGCGCACCCGGATGCCGGGCGGAGGGGGGAGACTAGGAGCATGAGCGCAATCGAGAATTCCAAGCTGGCCATCATCGGGGCGGGTGCCGTGGGCACCTCCCTCGCCTACGCCTCCCTGATCCGCCAGTCCGCGCGCGAGGTTGTGCTCTACGACATCAATGAGGCCAAGGTCGAGGCCGAGGTGCTCGACCTCGCCCACGGCACCCAGTTCACCGGCGCATCCTGCGTGTCGGGCGGTTCGGACCTGGATGCAATCGCGGGCGCCAACATGGTCGTGATCACCGCCGGCGCGCGGCAGCATCCCGGCCAGTCCCGCCTCGACATGGCAGGGGTCAACGTGGGGATACTGCGTGAACTGATGCCGAAGCTCGTCGAGCGAGCGCCCGACGCCGTCTTCATGATCGTCACCAATCCGTGCGACATCCTCACCTACGCGGCCCTGCACTTCAGTGGGCTCCCGTCGGCCAGGGTCTTCGGCTCCGGAACCGTGCTCGACTCCTCGCGGCTGCGCTGGCTGCTTTCGCACCGGGTCGACGTTGCGATCGCCAACGTGCACGCCGTGATCGTGGGCGAGCACGGCGACTCGGAGTTCCCTCTCTGGTCCCAGGCCAGGGTCGGCCCGATCTCGCTGGCCCAGTGGGTGGCGGATGACCTCTCTCCTGTCACGAACGGGCGCGTGAAGTTCTCGGAGGCCGAGTTCGAGGCCATCACCGAAGACGTCAAGACCGCGGCGTACCGGGTCATCGCCGGAAAGGGCGCCACCAACTACGCGATCGGGCTCTCCGGGGCGCGGATTGTGGAGGCCGTGCTGCGCGACGAAGGCGCCGTGCTTCCGGTCAGTTCGGTGCTGACCGGGTACCGCGGCGTGAGCAAGGTGGCGCTGTCGGTGCCGACCGTGGTCAACGCCGATGGCGTGTCCCGGGTGATCGAGGTGCCGTTCTCCGACTCGGAGCAGACACTGTTCCAGCACTCGGCAGACACGCTCCGGGCGACGCTGGACAGGCTCGGACTGGCCTGAGCCCGGCGCATCCGTCTCAATCGCTGATCTGCACCGGCGCACCGCCGGAGACGAGTGTCCAATCGACGCTTGCGAACGACGATGGTTCCACCACCCGCGCCCGGGTGACCCAGTCGATGATCAGTTGGCGGATCTCCTGCTGGGCGTTGTGAACCACCGGTGCGGTCGTGACGATCATCAGCGTGTTCTCGCGCCCGCGCTGCACGCGGACCGCTTCGACCAGCGTGGCCACCTTGGCCAGGCCGATGTCGTTCCGCGCGGAGTCGTCGTATTCCGCGTTCTGGAAGTAGTTCCAGTTGAAGACGCAGCCGTGCAGGTCGGTCGTCCCCATGATCGTCAGGGAGACCGGGTCTCCTGTCCGATGCCGGCCCCCACGCTCTGCGCCCTGGGCCGGCGTCATGCCGGCGGCGGTCAGCACGCCCACCGCCGCGAAACTACCCAGCACGCCACGTCGAATCAGTTGGATTGGCACGTTCACTCCCCAGGTGTGCCTCCGCGGGGAGGCGTTGTGAGGCAGGCAACCAACCCCACCGGCGACGCTGGACCCGTTCGAGAAATCCTGTCAATCAATCGGGACTCGCACGGCTGAATGGGCTGTCGCACTTCGGATGCTGCGTCTAACCTGCCAATTAGGCCTGCACGTTAAGGAAGGCAGCGCGAAAGAGGAGGATCAGATGGCGACCGACGGTCGGGCACGGGTGATCGTGCGAGACGGGCCATGGGGCTTCGTCTTCCTGTTGGCGTATATCGGTGCGGCCATCTACTTCGTTTCCCTCTCATCGGGCACGTTTTGGGGCGTCATCCTGGGTCTGCTCCAAGCCATCGTCTGGCCGGTCTACGTCGTCTACCACGTGTTGCTCCTGATCGGCGCCTGATCGCCCAGAGCCAATCCTCATTGCGCAGAGCCGGAAAGGAATCGGCCATGACTCAACTCGTCCTGTTCCACCGCGCACAGGGATTGAGTCATGGGGTCACCGCGTTCGCCGAGCGGCTGCGCGCGGCCGGTCACGACGAGCACACGCCCGACCTGTTCGACGGCCGCACATTCGGCAGCATCGAAGTCGGCATGGCCGACGTCGAGGCGCTGGGGTTCGACGAGATCATGGACGCGGAACCCAGGCCGTCGAGATTCTCGACCCGGTAGTTGACCATGAACGCAGCGGTGCTGGGCGCAAAGGGGGGCATCCTGCGCCGAACCAATGGACCAGATGGTCGTTCCACCAACGGGCGTGCCGGCGCCATCGGCCCAGGTGAAAGCCGCCGATGCCGGTAACTCGTTTCATGGAACCTCCGAGATTCGGATCAACGAATCCAGTTGTATGGCGTGGTCGTCGATACCTTGATCAGGCCGGAACGTTCGAGGATGGGGCGTGAATCCTCGGTTGAGTCGCTGTGCACGAGCCTCTTGCCCAAGGCGATCGCGGAGTGGGCCCTGGCGGCCGTCACAGCACGATAGATACCTCGGCCGCGGTATGCCGTGAGGGTGGCACCGCCCCAGATGCCGACGAAGTCGGTGCCGGGCACCGGCTCGAGTCGACCCCCGCAGACCATCCGGCCATCCGTCTCGGCCACCCAGAGTTCCAGGCCGTCGCCGCGGGCGAGTCGCGTGAGCAACGCGTCAGCGAGGCGAGTGTCGACAGCGTCACCGAACGCCTCGTCGACCATGGCACTCATGGCACGCACATCCGCCTCGGTGGTGACGCGCCGCACGGTGACACCGTCCGGTGTGGGGGCGTCCGTGCACAGGCCCTCAAGCGGCCCGATCATGATCGATTCAGGTTCGCCGGGTTCGAACCCGTTCTCCAACAGTATCCCGTGCAATCCTGGCGCGTGATCGTGGCCGCGGGTCTTCCATTCGACGCGGGTGATCTGCGGGTCGGCACGGTAGTGATCGAGCGCGCCTGCGACCAATTCGGCTATCGCGTGGTGGTCTGCCTGGCGGAGATCCCGGTATGTGACGAAGCCGCGACCGTCGGCGAACGTCACGAGACGCAACGGTCCGAGCTCGGTGACGGTGAGAGCGCTGGGCGTCTCCGCGTCGGTTCGAAGTTGGTCGTCGTAGGCCTGGAGGTATTCCGAGGAGTCAGTCATCGGTTTCATGCTGGCAGCGCCACGAGCCCGCCGCAACATCATTTTGGGCCGCGAGTCGAACGCCTTGTGCATCTCAATCGGTTCCCAGGATGTCCTAATGTCGAGCCATGGACCTCTCGGCAACGCCCACGCTCGCAGGATCGCTCGTGACCCTTGAACCGCTCTCCCATGATCACGTGGCTGACCTGCGTGTGGCGGCGGACGAGGGTGAACTCTGGCGTGCGTGGTACACCGCGGTGCCGCACCCGGAGGCGATGGCCGGCGAGATCGAACGCCGACTCAGTCTTCATGCGCAGGGACACATGTTGCCATGGGCCATCCGGCTCGCGTCAACGGGACGAGTAGTCGGCATGACGACCTTCATGAACCCGAGCGATGCTGCGCCGCGGTTGGAAATTGGCTCGACCTGGCTGGCCAAAAGCGTTCAGGGCACCGGGGCAAATCGCGAGGCCAAGTTCTTGCAGCTGGCCTATGCCTTCGACGTCTTGCACTGCATCGCGGTGGAATTTCGTACTCACTGGCACAACCGCCAATCGCGGAAAGCGATAGCGGCATTGGGTGCGAAGGAGGACGGGGTGCTTCGCAATCACTCCGTCGGACCAGACGGCGCGCTACGAGACACAGTCGTATTTTCGATTATTCAGAGTGAGTGGCCGGCCGTGCGCCTCGGTCTTTTGCACTCCCTGGCGAGGGGAAGGGGCTTCGAAAACTAGGTGCGCGATGGCACAACGCTCACAGTCTGAAAGTGCTCGACCACTGGAAAAGGGTCGTAGAAACAATGAAGGAGGTCGCGCCACTCCTGGTACTCCCCAGACCCTCTGAACCCGTCGGTGTGGTCCTCGAGGCGGGCCCAGTTGACGAGGAGCAGGTACGTGCTCGGTCGTTCCATGCACCGTGCCAGGGTCAGTCCCTGGAATCCTGGTATCGACGCGATGATGGTTCGCGCGCGCGCAAAGGCTGCTTCGAACTGTGCCTCCTGGCCGGCAACGACAGGAAGGAGGGCGTGTTCCGTGATCATCGATCAACTATGGCAGCGGCGTGCCACGGCTCCAATGCCAAGAGCGACATCTGTGCGCCTGCGGTCAGAGTCGAAAGCGACGACCAGCGTCCCCAAGCACGCGAAGAGTCCGAGAGTGGCGAGAAGAAAGGCGAGAACCTGGATACCGAGTCCTACCGGAGCAATTGCGAACGATTCGTAGCCGCCCCAAAGAAACAACCCCGAGCCCAAGATAGCGGCTCTTCCAATCAACGTGGCGGCCCAACGCATCCGGTTGGCCGCGAGGTGCGCCTTTGTGATGCCGGTCACGCGTCCCGCCGAGATGCGCTGTCGGCCCGGTCGATCTGGGAGGGGATGACGGGAATCGAACCCGCGCCATCAGTTTGGAAAACTGAGGCTCTACCATTGAGCTACATCCCCGGGCGTGGTCTCCCGCGCACTCGATCACTTTAGTACACGTTCCGGGGCGACGGATGCACGGAGGGTCGCTTTCGCATCCTGACCGTGCAGTAGACTTACCGAGGTCATTCCGCTGGTGCGTGAGCTTTGCGCGTCAGGAGGATGACTCCAACGGGTTGAGAAAATATCCGGGGCGTAGCTCAGCTTGGTAGAGCGCTCGGTTTGGGGCCGAGAGGTCGCAGGTTCGAATCCTGTCGCCCCGACAGTCACCCCCCAGAACATCGTTCGAACACAGGAGATACCCACGTGAAGTCCACGGTCGAAAAGCTGAGTCCCACGCGCGCCAAGGTCACCATTGCGGTGACCCCCGAGGAACTGAAGCCCAGCATCACCCACGCCTACGGGCACATTGCCGAGGACATCAACATCCCCGGCTTCCGCAAGGGCAAGGTTCCGCCGCCCATCATCGACCAGCGCGTCGGCAAGTCCGCCGTGCTCGAGCACGCGGTCAACGAGAGCCTCGACGGGTTCTACCGCAAGGCCGTCGAAGAGCACAAGCTGCGCCCCCTGGGCCGCCCGGAAGCCGACATCGTCGAATGGCCCAGCGACAAGGACTTCTCCGGAGACCTGCTCCTCGCCATCGAGGTCGACGTGCGTCCCGAGATCGACCTTCCCGCCTACGAGGGCCTCAAGCTCACCGTTGACGCCGTCGAGGTGTCCGATGAAGACGTCGCTGAGGAACTCGACCAGCTGCGCAGCCGTTTCGGCACGCTCGTCACGGTCGACCGCCCCGCCACCACCGGCGACTTCGCCCAGATCGACCTGGTCGCCAGCATCAACGAGCTCGAGGTCGACAACGCGACCGGGATCTCCTACGAGGTCGGCTCCGGCGACCTGATCGACGGCATCGACGAGGCGCTCGACTCCCTCAGCGCCGGCGAGACCACCACCTTCAACTCCAAGCTGATGGGTGGCGACCACGAGGGTGAGACCGCCGAGATCACCGTCAAGGTCATCGCCGTCAAGGAGCGCGAGCTTCCGACCGCCGACGACGACTTCGCACAGATCGCCAGCGAGTTCGACACCATGGCCGAGCTCACCGAGAGCCTCAAGGCGCAGGTCCTGCGTTCCAAGGCCTTCGGTCAGGGCAGCCAGGCCCGGGAGAAGCTCGTCGAGCAGCTCCTCGCCTCGGTCGAGGTTCCGATCCCGACATCGATCATCGAAGACGAGGTGCGTCGCCACCTTGAGGGCGAGAACCGCCTCGAGGACGACGAGCACCGCGCCGAGGTCACCGAGTCCAGCGAGAAGACCTTCCGCCAGCAGATCCTGCTTGACACGATCGCCGAGGCCGAGAAGGTCCAGGTCAGTCAGGACGAGCTCACCCAGTACCTGATCCAGGGCGCCGGCCAGTACGGCATGGACCCGAGCGAGTTCGTCCAGGCGCTGAGCGGCAACGGTCAGATCCCGTCGATGGTCGCCGAGGTCGCCCGCAACAAGGCCCTCGCGATCGCGTTGGGCAAGGCCGAGGTCGTCGACTCCAACGGGGCGCCCGTCGACCTGTCCGAGTTCGCCGCCGTCGCCGCGAACGACGAAGCCGACGAGGATGACGAAGCCGACGACGAAGCCGACGACGAGGTCGAGGATGCCGCCGAGGCACCCGAGGCCGTCCCGGCCAAGCCGAAGAAGAAGGCCGCAGCCAAGAAGTAGCACGCCACGAGAACGGGGCCGGATGTCACAGACATCCGGCCCCGTTTTTGCGCCGGGCCGGCGCCCCGTCTTGTCTCGCCCGTCGAATTCGACGGACATTGTGCCCAATCGGGGCCCAGAAACGCGTCCTGACACCGTTTCCCACAAAATCTCCGTCGAATTCGACGGGGGAGTGTCGCGGGCGGCGGCGCGCAATCTGCCGAGGGCGAACACGGCCGTTCCGGCGCGTTCGACCCTATAGATTCATTCTGAAGCGACAAGCGAAACGGAGCGCGACATGGCCGATATGGCACCTACACCCGGCGTTTTTGACCGACTGCTCAAGGACCGCATCATCTGGCTCGGTTCAGAGGTTCGGGACGAGAACGCCAACGAGATCTGTGCCAAGATCCTGCTGTTGGCCGCAGAGGACTCTGAGCGGGACATCTTCCTGTACATCAACTCGCCCGGCGGCTCGATCACGGCCGGCATGGCCATCTACGACACGATGAAGTTCGTGCCGAACGACATCGTCACCGTCGGCATCGGACTTGCCGCGTCGATGGGCCAGTTCCTCTTGTCCTCCGGCACCAAGGGCAAGCGCTACATCACCCCGAACGCCCGCGTCCTGCTGCACCAGCCGTCCGGCGGTTTCGGCGGCACGGCCGCCGACATCCAGACCCAGGCCAAGGTGATCCTGGACATGAAGAAGCGGATGGCCGAATTGACGGCAGAACAGACCGGCAAGTCGGTCGAGCAGGTCCTCATCGACAACGACCGCGACAACTGGTTCACCGCCCAGGAGGCCGTGGCATACGGCTTCGTCGACCACCTGCGCGAATTCGCGTCGGATGTGGTCGGTGGCGGCGGCACCGACGACTCAGTGAACAAGAAGTAGGACGGGCGGAAACGACATGGAATTCACGAATTTTGGTCACCAGGCCGGGGGCCGCGCCCCGCAGTCGCCCGAGGCCCGCTACATCCTCCCCACGTTTGAAGAGCGCACCGCCTACGGGTACAAGCGTCAGGACCCCTACGCGAAGCTCTTCGAGGATCGCATCATCTTCCTCGGTGTCCAGGTCGACGACGCGTCGGCCGACGACGTCATGGCCCAGCTCCTCGTGTTGGAGAGCCAGGACCCCGACCGCGACATCGTGATGTACATCAACTCACCGGGTGGCTCCTTCACCGCGATGACGGCGATCTACGACACAATGCAGTACATCCGGCCGCACATCCAGACGGTATGCCTCGGCCAGGCGGCATCCGCCGCTGCCGTGCTGCTCGCCGGCGGAACGCCCGGAAAGCGCCTCGCGCTTCCGAACGCGCGCATCCTGATCCACCAGCCCTCGGCCGGCGGTCAGGGTGGCGGGCAGGCTTCCGACATCGAAATCCAGGCCGCCGAGATCCAGCGGATGCGCGAGTGGCTGGAATTCACCATCTCCCACCACTCCAACCGCACGGCGGAGCAGGTTCACAAGGACATCGACCGTGACAAGATCCTCGGCGCTCCCGAGGCCCTCGAGTACGGCCTGATCGACCAGATCCTGACCAGCCGCAAGAACGTGCCCACGCTCGTCAAGTAGCTCTTCGCAACAATCGCACGTCGAACGCGGCGGATGCGCGGCTGCCTGGCAGCCGGGCATCCGCCGTTTTCAGGGTCCAACGGCGGTTTCCCGGCCGGCCCCCGCAATCGTATTTCCACCGGTCCGCACGGCCTGCACAACACAGTCACAGGCACAGGCTAGGCTCAGTTCAGCATTACCAGCATTACCAGCGTTACCAGCAATACCGATGGAGGAGGCTGACGGATGGCCCGAATAGGCGAGAGTGCCGACCTGTTGAAGTGTTCCTTCTGTGGGAAGAGTCAGAAGCAGGTCCAGCAGCTCATTGCCGGTCCCGGTGTGTACATCTGTGACGAGTGCGTCGAGCTGTGCAACGAGATCATCGAGGAACGCCTGGCCGAGGCCGGTGCCGAGGAAGGCAACGGCGAGTTCGACCTTCCCAAGCCCAAGGAGATCTTCGGATTCCTCGAGGAATACGTCATCGGGCAGGAAGCCGCCAAGCGCGCCCTCGCCGTTGCGGTCTACAACCACTACAAGCGCGTGCGCGCCCGGGCCACCCTCACCGCCGCCGATGCCATCCACGATGACGTGGAGATCGCCAAGTCCAACATCCTGCTGATCGGCCCGACCGGCTGCGGCAAGACCTACCTGGCCCAGACCCTTGCCAAGCGGCTGAATGTGCCCTTCGCCGTGGCGGATGCGACGGCCCTCACCGAGGCAGGCTACGTCGGCGAAGACGTCGAGAACATCCTGCTCAAGCTGATCCAGGCAGCCGACTACGACGTCAAGCGCGCCGAGACCGGCATCATCTACATCGACGAGATCGACAAGATCGCCCGCAAGGCCGAGAACCCGTCGATCACCCGCGACGTCTCGGGTGAGGGCGTGCAGCAGGCCCTTCTGAAGATCCTCGAGGGCACGATCGCGTCCGTTCCGCCGCAGGGCGGCCGCAAGCATCCGCACCAGGAATTCATTCAGATCGACACGACGAACGTGTTGTTCATCGTGGCCGGCGCGTTCGCGGGCCTCGACGACATCATCTCCACCCGGGCCGGCAAGAAGGGGATCGGTTTCGGCGCCCCGCTGCACAGCAAGGGCGACGATGTCAACCTGTTCAGCGAGGTCCTCCCCGAAGACCTGCACAAGTTCGGGCTGATCCCCGAGTTCATCGGTCGGCTCCCGGTCGTCACCACGGTCACCCAGCTCGACCAGGTTGCCCTGATGCAGATCCTCACCGTGCCGCGGAACGCCTTGGTGCGCCAGTACCAGCGCATGTTCGAACTCGACGGCGTCGAACTCGAATTCGAGCAGCCGGCCCTGGAAGCCATCGCCGATCTGGCGGTGCTCCGCAAGACCGGCGCACGCGGCCTCCGCGCCATCATGGAAGAGGTGCTCGGACCGATCATGTTCGAGGTGCCGTCCAGTTCCGAGGTCGCCAGGGTCGTCGTGACCCGCGCCGCCGTGCTCGACAACGCCGAGCCGACCATCGTGCTGCACAAGGCGCGCCGGGTGGACAAGTCCGCCTGACCCGTCCCGGATCCTGAATCGAACCGCCCCCGGCCTCTGGTCGGGGGCGGTTATGTTCGCGATCTCCGCGAACGGGGGAAGCGGGAACGGACGTGTGCCGCGACGCGAAAAGGGATTCGTCGATTCAGCACTAATCAAACCTGGTTCGACCGACACCGGGTCCGCTTCCGTGCGTAGGCTCAGGGCATGACTGACCAGCCCGAACGCCCCGAGACCGCGCCGCGCGACCAGTACACCCACGGTCATCACGAAAGCGTGTTGCGCTCGCACACCTGGCGTACCGTGGCGAACTCGGCGGCCTACCTCATTCCGCACCTCGACCCCGGTTTGACCCTGCTCGATGTGGGGTGCGGGCCAGGCACGATCACGGTCGACCTGGCCAGGCGCATTTCGCCCGGCCGGGTCACCGGCATCGACGCCGCGGAGGAGATCATCCGGCGCGCGGCCGGGCTGGCCTTCGACGAGGGGGTGCGCAATGTGGTGTTCCAGGTCGGCGACGTCTACGCCCTGGATTTCCCGGACGAGTCCTTCGACATCGTGCACGCCCACCAGGTGCTGCAGCATGTCGCCAACCCGGTTGCGGCGATGACGGAGATCCGGCGGGTGCTGAAGCCCGGCGGCATCTTCGCCGCGCGGGACGTGGACTACGGCGGGGTGATGGTGCATCCGAAGCTGCCCGGTCTGCTGCTCTGGATGACCGCCTACCGGGACGTGCACTACTGGAACGGCGGCGACCCGGACGCCGGGCGGGCGTTGAAGGCGTGGGCACGGCAGGCCGGGTTCGGCCGTGTCGCCAGCAGCGCGTCGATCTGGTGCTTCGCCTCGGATGCCGAACGAGAGTGGTGGGGAGAGTCGTGGGCCGTGCGGGCCACCGAGTCCGCCTTCGCGGCGCACGCGATCGAGGTCGGCGCGGCCGACCTGGCCGACCTGCGGCAGATCGCGGCCGCCTGGCGGCAGTGGGCCGCCGACCCCGACGGCTGGTTCGGGATGCCGCACGGCGAGATCATCGCCCGGAAATAACACCGTCCGAAGCCACGCCACCGACAGTCATCACCGGCAGTAACATCAAGGGTGCCCTTCCTGGATCAGCTGAACCACTGGGCCCGGCACCAGCCGGGCGCGACGGCCGTCGAGGTCGGCGCCGACCGGCTCAGCTTCGCGGGACTCGCGGCCAGGGCAACCGACGCGCTGTCCGTCGGGACCGACGGTGCAGGCATCGGCGTCCTCAGCCTGCCCAACGGCATCGACTTCGCGGTCGCCCTCGCAGCCGGGATCGCCGGTGACCGCGCCGTGGCAGTGCTCGATCCAGGCTGGCCGGATGCCCAGCGGCACGCCGTCACGGAGCGACTGGCCGCGGAGGGCGTGCGGCGGCAGGCGCAGCCCCGGCCCGATTCCGTCCCTTCCCTGGCCGACGGGCACCCCGACTCGGTCTTCCTCTACGGCTTCACCTCCGGGACGACCTCCGTGCCCAAGGCGTTCACCCGCACCCGAGGATCCTGGCGGCGCTCCTTCGAGGCCGGGACCGACTACTTCGGGCTGACCGGGCACGACCGCACGCTTGCGCCGGGCCCGTTGTCGTCCAGCCTCACCCTGTATGCCCTCGCCGAGTCCCTCCACGCCGGGGCGACCTTCGTCACCCTGCCGGAATTCGACCTGGCCGCCGCCCTCGCCTGCGTCGCCGACCGCGGGATCACCCGGCTGGTTCTCGTGCCCACCGTGCTGCGTATGCTCAGCGAACGTGGCCTGGCCGGCGGGGTGGACGGCCGGACGCTCACCAGCATCGTCAGCGCCGGGGCCCGGCTGGATCCGGCCACCCTCGCCGCCGCACGCCGGTTCGCGCCCAACGCGACCATCCACGAGTACTACGGGGCGGCCGAGCTGAGCTTCATCGCAGCGTCCGGTCTGCGCCCGGGGGACTCGCCCGGCGCGAACGCCACAGCCGTCGGTCGCGCGTTTCCCGGCGTTTCCCTGGCTATCAGGGACGAAGCCGGGCGGGAACTGCCCCGGAACGAGCCGGGCACGATCTTCGTGCGCAGCGACCTGGTCAGCACCGGCTACGCCTGGGGCGACGACGGCGAGGCGTTCCGCCGGGACGGCGACTGGTGCACCGTCGGGGACCTCGGTTTCCTCGACCGGGACGATGTGCTGCACTTCCTGAACCGTCGGGCGGACATGATCGTCACGGCAGGCCAGAACATCTACCCGCAGGAGGTGGAGGCCGCACTGCAGGAGCTGCCGGGCGTGGCATCCGTGGTCGCGGTCGGTGTGCCGGATGCCCGCCGAGGCAGCAAGCTCGTCGTGGCGGTCCTCGCCGGCCCCGAGGTCGACGCGGCAGCGCTGCGCCGGGCCTCCGCCGCCGCGCTCGCGGAGGCGAAACGGCCACGGTCCTTCTACCGGCTGGCCGCTCTTCCCCTCGCCCCGACCGGCAAGCTCAGCCGTGATCTGCTGGCCCGATGGATCACCGAGGGAGACCCGCGTGTCACCGCACTCGACTGACCACGACCGGCCCGGCGCCGAAATCGGGAGTGACACCGACCGCGAGCCGGTCATCGTCCTCGGCCGCCGCACCGCCTTCGGGCGAGTGAACGGCGGCCTGGCGCAGCTGACCGCCGACCGGTTGCTCGCGCCGGTGCTGGCCGCGCTGCTGGCCGACTCCGGCGTCGCCCCGGACACGGTCGACGACGTCATCGTCGGCAACGCGGTCGGCGGAGGCGGGAACGTGGCCCGCCTGTCCCTGTTGCGCGCGGGGCTCCCCGTGTCGGTGCCTGGCCTGACCGTCGACCGCCAGTGCGGCTCCGGGCTGGAGGCCATCGTCCTGGCCTGCCGGCTCGTCGCGGCCGGAGCCGGAGATGTCTATCTGGCCGGCGGCGTGGAGAGCTGCAGCACCGCGCCCCTGCGCGCCCACCGGCTCTCCTCGACGCCCGGCCGCCCCGACTTCTTCGACCGGGTGCGGTTCTCCCCGGACGAGGTCGGCGACCCTGAGATGGGCGTCGCCGCCGAGAACGTGGCCGACCGGTTCGGCATCACCCGGGAGCGACAGGACGCGTTCGCGCTCCGGAGCCACCGGCTGGCCATCGCTGCGAGCGAGTCGGGGCAGCTGACCGAGGAGATCGTCACCCTCGACACGGATACCGGCCGGGTCGATGCCGACGAGGGACCGCGGCGCAGCCTCACGGCCGGCCTGCTGCCCCGGTTCGCCCCGGCCTTCCGGGCAGGCGGCACCGTCACCGCCGGCAACTCCTGCGCGGACGCCGACGGGGCCGTCGCGGTGCTGGTGACCAGCCGGCGGACCGCGGACGCCCTCGGGCTCGGCGGCGGCCTGCGCTTCGTCGATTCCGCGGTGACGGGCACGAACCCGGTCCTCCTCGGCATCGCGGAGGAGCGCGCCAACCCGCAGGGTGGGGCGCTGGCGGTCGGCCATCCGTTCGGCGCGAGCGGCGCGCTGTTGGTGCTCAACCTGCTGCGGCAGTGCCGGGCCGCTGCCTCGGCGGGCGACCTCGGCCTCACGGCCGTCAGCATCGCCGGGGGACTGGGCGTCGCGGCGCTCTGGCGCTGGGACGGCACCGTTGGCGGGTCGCGGCGGGGCCGGTAGACGGCGAGTCGAGCCGCGGTTCAGCTCGGTGTCGGAGTAGCGCTCGATAGGGCCACCATGGATCGTCGGCTCTCCAGGCGCAGTTCCATCTCGCTCATGACAAGTGCCGCGAGGTCCCCGAGGGTGGCGAGTTCCTGTTCCGTGGCCACGCGCGGTTCGTAGTCGAGCACGCACAGCGTGCCGAGGTTATGTCCGTCGCGGGTGCGCAGGGGCGCCCCGGCGTAGAACTGGAGACCGAAATCGCCGGCGACGAGGGGGTTGGCCAGTGTCCGGGGGTCGAACCGGGCATCCTCCACGACCCAGGGCATGTCATCCAGGATCGCCGAGGCGCAGAGCCCGGGGTGCCTGTCGATGTGGTCGATCTCGAGTCCGTGGTGGGACGTGAACCAGATCCGATCGTGATCGACGATCGTGACGAGCGCGACCGGAACCGAGAATACGCGGGCGGCAATCGCCGTGATCCGATCGAAGGCGCCGTCGACCGGTGCCTCCGGTAGCCGATAGCGCGCAACCGCGCGCATCCGGGCCTCCTCGGGCGAGGGCTCGGGAGAGGACCCGATATCCCTGTGCCGGCCGGTCTCGGCGGTCACCAGCTGGCGCAGCGCCGGGACCAGATCGTGGATGGACGGACGGTCTTTCGGGTTGCGGGCGGTCATGGCCGCCAGGAGCGCCCTCCATTCAGGGGCGATGCCGTGCGGAATGGTCGGATCGTTTCGCAGCCGGGCCAGTGCCGACTGGATCGGGTCGCCGGGAAAGGCAACGGTGCGGGTGAAGCACTCGAGGAGCACGAGCCCCAGCGAGTAGATGTCGCTGGCCGACCCCAGCTTCTGTCCCCGCGCCTGTTCGGGGCTGAGGTACGCGGCAGTCCCCGTCGTGACGGTGTCCGTGTCCCCGCCCGGGGCGGCGCCGACCAGGGCGATGCCGAAGTCGGTGAGTTTCGCGTGGTGCCGTGCGCTGCCCTGGCTGTAGTCCACCAGCAGGATGTTCGCCGGCTTCACGTCTCGATGCACGACGCCCCGATGGTGAATGTATTGCAGGCCCTCGGCCAGGTCGAAGCCGATGTGCGCTATCTGGCGAGGAGTGAGCGGACCGCGCTCGAGCTTGACCTTGAGATCGGCGCCCGTGACGAGCTCCATGACGAAGTAGACGCGGGGCCGGGCAGCATCCGTTCGGTCGACGCCCGCGTCGAGCAGGGTGACGAGGCTGTGGTGGTTCAGGCTCGCGACGAGGTTCACCTCGTCTTCCTGCAGACGGATGTCCTTCTCGCTCGTTGCGGTCGCGTCGAAGACCTTGACGGCGACGTCGCGACCCAGTGACTCGTCCCTGGCGCGATAGACCGACCCCGTGCCGCCTCGGCCGATCAGTTCCTGCAACCGGTATCGTCCGCGCAGCCGCGGTGCGCCGGCCTCAGCGACCTCAGGCAAGCGCCGGGCCGTGGTTATGACATCCATATGAGCGCCCTCGTTTCGTGCCGCCTCCACCACCGGCGGTCCGGCGTGTCCACTCATTGGACGTAGCTCGAGGCCGATATGTCACGGCGAACGTCGAAATCTCTGACCTCGGGGTCTGCTGTGAGGCCACGGCAGTCGTTGCCTGTGACATCCAGTCAGGGTCAGGCCGGCGGTCCCCGGTCAAGCCGGCTGAATCCAGTCGGTTAGATCCAGTCCTCGTCGTCCTCGACCGGCACGGCAGGCTGGGTGATGGTGGCGCTGTCCTCACCGGGGTTGTACCGGATGACGGTGCCGTCGTCGAGCTCGAGCACCGGTTGGGCCTCAAGCCAGGTCAGTGTCCAGCGCCAGGCGCTGTTGTCCTCGCCGAGGGCGGCGAGTTCCTCCTCGACCGCCTGGATCGCGATCTCGACCACGTGCGGCAGACCCGGGGGAACCGGTCCGCCGAGCGGGAAGCGGCTTCCCAGTTGCACTCTAGAGCTCGATCTCGTAGGTCACCCAGTCCGTGCGGGTGGCGACATCGTCGTAGAGGCGCTGGGCCTCCTCATTGTCGGTCGCCGTGATCCACGCCATGGTGCTGAGATGGTGCTGCGTGGCGTACTGCTTGGCGAATTCGATCAGGGCGCGTCCCACCCCGGTGCTGCGCGATTCGGGGACCACGAACAGGTCGTCGAGGTAGAGCCCGCGGGTGGCGCTGAGCGTGTTGGGCACCTCGCGGTAATGTGCGAACCCGATGAGGTCGCCCTCGTCATTGACGGCGACCGCTCCGGCGAGCACGTGGTTCTTGTCGATGATCCAGCTCCAGACCTGGAGCGCCTTCTCATCGGTGAGCGCACTCTTGTAGAACTCGCTGTAGCCCTCGAAGAGGCCTAACCACGAGAAAAAGTCCTTGTCGCCCAGTGTTCGTACCTTGATTGACATCCGGTTCTCCTATCTCTCCGGCACCGTGTCGAGCACGATGTCGGTGACAGCCAATACGCTGCCATCCACAAAAACCAATTCCGAGATACGACCCACGGCCCGCAGATCGGCGGAGGCCTGCGCGAGCAGGGCAACCTCAGCGGCCGTTCCGCTAATTACAGCAGATGCGACGGCAGATTTCTGGGAAGCTTTCGCATCGGTCTTGGCGCGCCGGATGCCGGTCAGGGCCCGGCTTGCCAGATCGAGCAGGGCGACGTTGCCGATACCGCCCGCCGCGAGCTCGGCCTGACTCGGCCACGGCGCACGGTGCACCGATCCGTCGTTGGACCAGGACCAGGCTTCTTCGGTGGCGAACGGCACGAACGGCGCGAACAGGCGCAGCAGTGTGGCGAGGGCGGTGCGGAGCGCGGCGACGGCCGACGCCTGCCCTGCGCCGCTCTCTCCGTAGGCGCGTTCCTTGACCAGCTCGAGGTAGTCGTCGCAGAAGGTCCAGAAGAAACTCTCGGTGAGTTCGAGCGCACGGGCGTGGTCGTAGCCCTCGAATGCGGCCGTGGCCTCGCCGACGACGACGCTGAGCCGGGCGAGCATGCTCTGGTCGATCGGCTCGGTGACCGGGGCATCCGCGGCGCCGTCGAAGCCGAGGATGAACTTGGACGCGTTCAGGATCTTGATCGCGAGGCGACGGCCGATCTTGATCTGGGTCGGGTTCTTCGGGTCGAACGCGGCATCCGTGCCCAGGCGGGAGGACGCGGCCCAGTAGCGCACCGCGTCAGAGCCGTGCTGTTCGAGCATGTCGGCCGGGGTCACCACATTGCCCTTGGACTTGGACATCTTCTTGCGGTCGGGGTCGACGATGAAGCCGGACAGCGCCGCGTGCTGCCACGGTGAGACGCCGTGTTCGAGTTCGGCGCGGAGCAGGGTGGAGAACAGCCAGGTGCGGATGATGTCCTGGCCCTGCGGGCGGAGCGAATACGGGTAGACCAGGTCGAACAGGTCCGGGTCGCGTTCCCACCCTCCGGCGAGCTGCGGGGTGAGCGACGACGTGGCCCAGGTGTCCATCACGTCAACCTCGCCGACGAAACCGTTCGCGGCCCCGCGCTGGTCGGCGCTGTAGCCGGGGGCGGTATCGGAAGACGGGTCGACCGGGAGCAGATCGCGGGTGGCGACGATCGGCTGGTCGAAGACCGGGTTGGCGTCGGCATCCAGCGGGTACCACACGGGCAGGGGCACGCCGAAGAAGCGCTGGCGGGAGATCAGCCAGTCGCCGGTGAGGCCGTTCACCCAGTTCTCGTAGCGAACCCGCATGAACTCGGGGTGCCACTGCAGGTCGGCACCGTGGGAGATCAGGCGGGAGCGCAGGACCTCGTCGCGGGCACCGTTGCGGATGTACCACTGGCGGGTCGACACGATCTCGAGCGGCTTGTCGCCCTTCTCGAAGAACTTGACCGGGTGCACGATCGGCTTGGGCTCGCCGATCATGTCGCCGCTCGCACGGAGCAGCTCCACGACGGCCTGCTTGGCGGAGAAGACCGTCTTGCCGGCCAGCTGGGCGTAGGCGGCGCGGCCGGCCTCGCTCACGATGACGTCGGGGGTCTCGGCGATGATCCGGCCGTCGAAGCCCATGATCGCGCGGTTGGGCAGGTCGAGTTCGCGCCACCAGACTACGTCGGTCACGTCGCCGAAGGTGCAGATCATCGCGATTCCGCTGCCCTTGTCCTTCTGGGCGAGGTGGTGCGCAAGGATCGGCACCTCCACGTCGAAGAGCGGGGTGCGCACAACGCTGCCGAAGAGTGCCGTGTACCGTTCGTCGTCGGGGTGCGCGACGAGGGCTACGCAGGCGGGGAGCAGCTCGGGGCGGGTGGTCTCGATCTCGATGGTGCCGCCGTCTGGCTTCCGGAACGAGACCCGGTGGTAGGCGGCGGGCATCTCCTTGTCTTCGAGCTCCGCCTGGGCGACCGCGGTGCGGAAGGTCACGTCCCAGAGGGTCGGCGCCATGGCCTGGTAGGCCTCGCCGCGTTCGACATTGCCGAGGAACGCGAGCTGGGAGGTGATCAGCGAGTCGTGGCCGATCGTGCGGTAGGTCTGGGTCCAGTCGACGCTCAGGCCGAGGGTACGCCAGAGGGCCTCGAACTGCTTCTCATCTTCGATGGTGAGTCGCTCGCACAGTTCGATGAAGTTGCGTCGGCCGATCGGGAGCTGGTCGGCGGCCTTGCTGCTCTTGCCGTCGCCGCCCTCGAAGGGCGGGGTGAAGTCGGCCGCGTAGGGGAGCGAGGGGTCGCAACGCACTCCGTAGTAGTTCTGCACGCGGCGTTCGGTGGGAAGGCCGTTGTCGTCCCAGCCCATCGGGTAGAACACGTCGCGGCCGCGCATGCGCTGGAACCGGGCGATCACATCCGTGTGGGTGTACGAGAACACGTGCCCGATGTGCAGCGAACCGGAGGCGGTCGGCGGCGGGGTGTCGATGGAGAAGATGTTCGCGCGGGTGGCGGAGCCCCGGTCGAACCGGTAGGTGCCGGAGTCTTCCCAGCTGCCGCCCCACTTGGTTTCGAGACCCTCGAGGGCCGGCTTATCCGGAACGCTGGCGGCGGTCATGTTTCTCCGTTTGTGTATGTGCGGCACCGTGTCTTTGGTGAGATGCCTGAGTGTTGGGCCTGACCCAATCTACCGGATGCCCTGTTCCCCGCCGATTCCGGCGGTGGTGGAGCCTGTCGGAACCGGCCGCCGCGGTCTCGACGGGCTCGACCACCGGGGTCTCGACGGGCTCGACCACCGGGGTCTCGACGGGCTCGACCACCGGGGCTCGGCCGCCGGGGTGTCGACGGGCTCGGCCACCGGGGCTCGACCGCCGGGGCTCGGCCGCCGGTGGTTGAGCCTGTCGAAACCGGCCGGAGCCCTCAGGCGAGCCGGGGGACCGCGGCGAGCAGGGACTGCGTGTACGGATGCCGCGGCGCCCGGAACACCTGCGCCGTCGCACCGGTCTCCACGATCCTGCCGTCCAGCATCACCGCGACCTGGTCGCTGGCGTGCTGGATCACGCCCAGGTCGTGGGAGATGACGAGCAGGCTGAGGCCGCGTTCGCGCTGCAGCTCGTCGAGGAGATCGAGCACCTGGGCCTGCACGGTCACGTCGAGGGACGACACCGGTTCGTCGCAGACGAGGATCTGCGGTTCGGAGGCGAGCGCCCGCGCGATACCGACCCGCTGGCGCTGGCCGCCGGAAAGCGACAGCGGCCGCCTGGTGAGGAGCGTTCTGGGGAGGGACACCTGGTCGAGTAGCTCGAGTACCCTGGCCCGGTCGCGGGCGGCGGTCCCGGCCCCCGCCGATCCGGTTCGCGCCGCGCGGCGCGCGCCCCGGACGGCGTCGCGCAGCACCGCGTCGACCGTCAGCCGAGGGTCGAAGGAGCTGAGGGCATCCTGGTACACCGCGCCGAGCTCCGGGCGCAGTCGACGGCGTTGCCGCTCGGTGGCGGCGCTGAACGGGCGCCCGAGCACCCGCACCTCGCCCGAATCCGGCAGGCTGAGCGCCAGCAGAAGCCGCGCCGTCGTCGTCTTGCCCGACCCGGACTCGCCGACCAGACCGAGGGTGGTGCCGCGGGCGAGCCGGAACGAGACCCCGTCCACCGCCAGCTGGTCGCGGCCGTCCGGTCGCCGGAAGGTCTTGACGAGTCCGATCGCCTCCAGCACGACCTCGCCCGAGGCGAGGTCGTGCGCGGGAGACGCGGAAGAGGCCGCCGCCGCCGCGGGCGCTGAGACGTGGAAGGCGGGCGGTGAGAGCGGGGTCGCCGGAGCATCCGCCCGGTCACCGGGAGAGGCCAGGCGCGTGCCGCGCGGCTTGTCGATTGGAATCGCGGCGATCATCCGCCGGGTCTGCTCCTGCCGCGGCGAGGCGAGCAGCCGTGCGGCCGGCCCCTGCTCCACGATCCGCCCGGCGCTCATCACGGCGATCCGGTCGGCGATCCGGCCCACCACGGCGAGGTCGTGGCTGATCAGGAGGATGGCCGTCCCATGCCGTTTGAGGCTCTCCAGGAGGTCGAGGATCTGCGCCTGCACCGTCACGTCAAGGGCCGTCGTCGGCTCGTCGATGAGCAGCAGCGGCGGGTCGAGGGCGATCGCGGATGCGATCAGGGCGCGCTGGCGCTGCCCTCCGGACAGCTCGCCCGAACGCTGCCGCACCCGGCTGCGGCCGTCCGGCAGCCCCACCCGTTCGAGCACCTCCTGCACCCTGGCCCGGCGCGCCGCCCGGTCGAGGGTGGTGTGCAGCCGGAGGGAGTCGGCGATCTCGCGGCCGATCGGTCGCAGCGGGTCGAGGGAGACGAGCGCGTCCTGCAGTACCAGGCCGACGTCGCGGCCGCGCCGGCGTCGCCACTGCGCGTCGGACAGGTCGAGCACGTCGCTGCCGTTGATCGCCAGTTCGGCGGCCTGCAGCCAGGCGCCGTCGCCGGCCAGGCCGAGCAGGCTCCGGGCGGTGACGCTCTTACCGGAGCCGGACTCGCCGACCAGCGCCAGGCATTCGCCGGGGGCGATGTCGAAGGAAATCCCGGCGATGACCGGATCGGTGCCCGGCCGGGGGCCGAACCCCACCGCGAGGTCCCGCACCCGGAGCATGGACACGAGCGGGCCGGGTGTCGCCCGGCGGTTGGCGGTGGCGCCGGTTCCCGGGCTCATGCGTGGCGCGCCCGTCGTTCGAGGGCGCGTCCGAGGCTTGTCGCGGTGACCGCGGTGAGCACGATGAACAGCCCGGGGAAGAAGGCCATCCACCAGGCCGACGTGATGTAGGTGCGCCCGGCCGAGAGCATGGCGCCCCATTCGGCGGCCGGCGGGGCGGCGCCGAGCCCGAGGTAGCTCAGCGCCGACGCCCAGACGACGGCCTGTCCGATGCCGAGGGTACCGAGCACGAACAGCGGCGCCAGGGTGTTCGGCAGGATGTGCCGCACCAGGATCTGCCAGCGGCCACGGCCGAGCACGGTGGCGGCCTCGACGAACGCCGCGGACCGCACCGAGATCAGCTGGGCCCGGATGATGCGGGCATAGCCGGGCGCCGTCGCCAGCCCCACGGCCACGGTCGCCGTCTGCGCCCCCGGCCCGAAGACCAGGATCACGAGCAGGGCCAGCAGGAGGCCGGGGAACGCGAACAGCACCTCGAGGAACCGATTGACGGTGAAGTCGACGACCCGCCCGAGCATCCCGGCCATGGTGCCGAGCACGATCCCGAGGCCGAGTCCGATCGCCGTGGCCAGCGTGCCGATCACCAGGGAGCCCCCGGTGCCGTGGCTCACCCGGGTGAAGATGTCCCGGCCGGACTCGTCGGTGCCGAACCAGTGTGCGAGGTTCGGCGGCTGGAAGGCGGACAACGGGTCGATGGCCAGGGGGTCACCCGGCGCCACGAGAGACGGCGCGAACGCGGCCGTGATGAGGAACAGTGCGAACGCCCCGGCGAGGGCCTCGGCGGCGCCGATCCGGCGTCGGCGCGGCGACCGCGCCCGAGCCTGCCGGCCGAGGTCGGCCTGGATCTCGAGGTCGCTCATCGCCGGCGCAATCGCGGGTCGGCGATCCACTGGGCCAGGTCGGTGACGACGGTCATCAGGATGTAGCCGACGGCGACGATCATCACGACCCCGATCACCACGGGCACATCGCGCACGGTGACGGCGTTCAGCATCGTGCGGCCGAGGCCGGGCCGGGCGAAGATGGTCTCCACCACGACGGCGCCGCTGACCAGGGAACCGAAGGCCCAGCCGGAGAGGCTGATCGCCGGCAGCGACGCGTGCCGGAGGGCGTGGATCCAGCGCACGCCGCGTTCGCCCTCGCCGCGGGCCCTGGCGGAGAGCACGAACGGCGACTCGAGCGCGGTGAGCAGGGACTCGCGCATGATCTGGCCGAGGAACCCGGCCAGCGGGATGGCGAGGGTGAGCACGGGCAGCACGAGGCCGGCCGGGCCCGGCGTGCTGATCGGCGGCAAGGCTCCCAGCCAGACGCTGAACAGCACGATCAGGGCGGTGGCCAGCCAGAAGTGGGGCAGTGCCGCGGCGACGATCTCCAGCCCCGAACCGAGGTACCAGGCGAAGCGGCCGCCGCGGGTGGACCAGGTGGCGAGCACGAGCGCGAACAACCAGGCGACGACGAGCGCCAGTGCCGCCAGCAGCAGGGTCCCGCCGAGCTGGCCGACCAGCAGCGGGGTGACATCCTGTTTGAGAGCGTAGGAGCGGCCGAGGTCGCCGCTTGCCAGCCGGCCCAGTTGTGCCAGGTACTGCACGACGACGGGCTGGTCGAGACCGTACCGGGCCCGCACCGCGGCCAGGGCCTCCGGCGACGTCTGCGAGCCCGGACCGCCCAGGATGGCCTCGGCCGGGTCGCCAGGGATCAGCCTGATCGCGACGAAGGTGATCGTGGCCACGGCCCAGAGCACGAACACCGCCCCGACCAGGCGGGCGGCGAGCAGGCCGGGCAGCGTTCGGCGGACAGCGGGCCGCGGGCGTACCCGAACCGGCCGGGCGGAGCGAGGTGCTCCATCCGGCCTCAGCGCGCCTGCCGCGGCGTCGGTCACTCGGCGGGCAGCCAGGCGTCGTAGAACGTGGGAGTCGACACGGTCGGCATCGCGCGGGCGCCGGAGACTCGGGAGCTCAACAGGTAGTGGTTCTGCTGGTCGTAGAGCGGCAGGATGTAGAAGCCCTCCAGCACCTTGTTCTGCACCTCCGTGTACAGGCCGGTGCGCTTGTCGGCATCCGTCACCGCCCCGGCCTCGGTGAGCAGCGCGTCCACCTCGGGGTCGTTCACCTGCGCGTGGTTGGCGAAGTAGCCGCTGGGGGCGGGGACGATACCGGCGGAGTCGAAGAGGATGCGCAGCACGTCGGGGCCGACCTTGGTGTACGGGGCGCTGACGGCGTCGTAGCCGTTCTCGCCGAGCGCCGTGTACCAGCTGGAGAGGTCCATCGGGGTGAGCACCACCTCGAAGCCGGTCTTCTTCGCTGTCGCCTGGATCTGCTCGAACAAGGACTGCTCGGCGGGGATGGACTGGTTCGTGCTGACCGGGAACTGGACGGTGAGGCGCGCGCCGTCCTTCATCCGGTAGCCGGCCGAGTCGCGGGCCGTCCAGCCGGCGGAGTCGAGCAGCTTGTCGGCGGCCTTGGCGTCGTAGCCGAACAGGTCGGGTCGCTGGGCCGCGGTGGCCTCCACGCTGGAGAGTGCGGAGTATGACCGCTTGGCCGTGCCCTGGAAGAGGCTGGTGACGGCGTCGTCGACGTTGGCCGAGCGGATGAAGGCCTCCCGCACGATCGGGTCGTCGAACGGCGGCCGGGACGAGTTCAACTCGATCCGGTTCGAGGCGCCCGGCCGGGGCGCGTCGAGGTGGGTGATCGTGTCGCCTTTCTCCGCCTGCACGATCGTGTCGGGCTGGGCGTTGTCGATCACGTCGGCGTCACCGGCCTGCAGGGCCGCGAACCGCGATGCAGAGTCGGGGATGAACCGCCAGATGATCCTGGCCAGGTACGCCGGGCCGGTGTGATCCGCGTCGGCGGGCGGCGACGTGTACGCGGGGTTGCGCACGAGCACGACCGAGTCCTGCTTCTCCCAGCTCTCGACCTGGAACGGGCCGGTGCCGACCGGGGCCACGCAATTCTCATCCAGGCCACGGGCCAGGCCGGTCGGGGATTCGATCGCCAGCCAGGGCTGGGTCAGCGATTCGAGGAGGGCGCTGTCCGGTTCGCCCAGGGTGAACCTCACCACGTTTGCCGAGACGGACTCGGTGCTCGTGACCTTGGCCAGCGCCAGGTAGCCGGTCGAGGAGCCCGTCTTCGGGTCCTGCAGGTGCGCGATGTTGGCCTGCACGGCGGCCGCGTCGAGCGGTGTCCCATCCGTGAATGTGACGCCGTCCTTGAGGGTGAACTCCCAGGCGAGTCCGTCGGGGCTTACCGTCCAGGACTTGGCCAGCCAGGGGATGATGGCGCCGTTGCCGTCCCGGGAGACCAGCGACTCCAGGTACTGCGTGCTCACCAGGGCCTGCGGGTAGTTGCCGCCGACGTGCGGGTCGAGGCAGGTGGGCTCGGCATCGCCGGAGGCGTAGGTGAGGGTGCCGCCCTTCACCGGGGTGGCGCCGTCGCCGGCTCCGGGAGTGGCGGCACACGAGGTGAGCAGGAGGCCGGCGGCCAGGACGGCCCCGATGGCGGCGGGGCGGTGTGAATGAACCGAGGAACGCATGAGGGGGATCTCTTTCCAGGGCAGGGGAACGGCCGAGTGTGCTGGTCGAGGAGCCGACCCGTGGTGGGCCGCCAGTGTCCCATCGTAAAACATCTGGTGGCGGCCGGGAATTCCACTCGGCGGATGCGGCAGGCTAGAATCGTCCACGGATGACTACGATCCGGCCATCACCGGTGAGTCTTCGGAAGAACGGCCCCCCGGGGCCTGGTAGAACCGAACGGGTCGGGCCCGTCACAGCCTCTGAACAAGCGGTCGCCCGCTCACCCGGGCGGCAAGCGAGGTGGTACCGCGGCGGATCCCTTTCGGAGTCGGCGTCCTCGTGGAACAGGGCAGGCCTGCGTGACGCAGGAACCAGACAACTGCCCGACTCGTCCAGGAGAAGCATGACGTACCCCAAAGGTCAGCAATCAGGTTCGGCCGACCAGCAGCCCGGCTCCATCGTGCCGTCACCGAACTTTCCCCAGCTCGAAACCGAGGTGCTCTCGTTCTGGAAGGACGACGCCACCTTCCAGGCGTCGATCGACAACCGGGAGGGCGCGCCCGAGTGGGTGTTCTATGACGGCCCACCGTTCGCCAACGGCCTGCCGCACTACGGCCACCTCCTGACCGGGTATGCGAAGGACCTGTTCCCGCGCTTCCAGACCATGCGCGGCAAGCAGGTGCACCGCCGGTTCGGCTGGGACACCCACGGGCTTCCGGCCGAGCTCGAGGCCGAGCGCGAGCTCGGCATCGTCGACAAGAGTGAGATCGAGAAGATGGGCATCGGCGCCTTCAACGCCGTCGCGCGCAGCTCCGTGCTCAAATACACGAAGGTGTGGGAGGAGTACGTCACCCGCCAGGCCCGCTGGGTCGACTTCGATAACGACTACAAGACCCTCGACATCACCTTCATGGAGTCCGTGATCTGGGCCTTCAAGCGGTTGCACGACAAGGGCCTCGCCTACGAGGGCTATCGGGTGCTGCCGTACTGCTGGCGCGACCAGACCCCGCTGTCCAACCATGAACTGCGCATGGACGACGACGTCTACAAGATGCGCCAGGACCAGACGGTCACGGTCACGTTCCCACTGGTCGGGGCGAAGGCGGAGGCGCTCGGCCTCACCGCCGTGCGCGCCCTCGCCTGGACGACGACCCCGTGGACCCTGCCGACCAACCTCGCGCTCGCCGTCGGCCCGCAGATCGTCTACGCCGTCGTGCCGGCCGGACCGAACGGCACCCCGGATGCCACCGTCCTCCGCGAGGAGGCCGGCAGAGCGGATGCCGCGGCCGAGGTGCTCGGCGCCGAGTACCTGATCGCGATCGACCTCGTCGGCAACTACGCCAAGGACCTCGGTTACGAGTCCGCCGCGGACGCGACCGCGGCGATCGCCCGCACCGTGCTCGGCGGCGACCTCGAGGGCGTCTCCTACGACCGGCTCTTCGACTACTACGCGGACACCGCGGTGTGGGGCACCCGGAACGCCTGGACCATCGTCGTGGCGGACTACGTCACCACCGCGGACGGCACCGGGATCGTGCACCAGGCCCCCGCCTACGGCGAAGAGGACCAGAGGATCTGCGAGGCCGCCGGCATCCCGGTGATCATCTCCCTCGACGACGGCGGGAAGTTCCTGCCCGACGTGCCGGAGGTCGCCGGCCTGCTCTGGTCAGACGCGAACAAGCCGCTCACCCAACTGATCCGGGCCGAGGGCCGCCTGCTCCGCCAGGCCAGCTACGAGCACTCCTATCCGCACTGCTGGCGTTGCCGCAACCCCCTCATCTACAAGGCCGTCTCCAGCTGGTTCGTGCGGGTCACCGACTTCCGGGGCCGCATGGAGGTGCTCAACCAGGACATCAACTGGGTTCCGGAGAACGTCAAGGACGGCCAGTTCGGCAAGTGGATCGGCAACGCCCGCGACTGGTCGATCAGCCGCAACCGCTACTTCGGTTCGCCGATCCCGGTCTGGAAGAGCGACAACCCCGACTACCCGCGGATCGACGTCTACGGTTCCCTCGACGAACTCGAGGCCGACTTCGGCGTGCGCCCCACCGACCTGCACCGCCCGTACATCGACGAACTCACCCGGCCGAACCCCGACGACCCGACCGGGCAGTCCACCATGCGGCGCATCACGGATGTGCTCGACGTCTGGTTCGACTCCGGCTCGATGCCCTTCGCCCAGGTGCACTACCCGTTCGAGAACCGGGACTGGTTCGACAGCCACAACCCGGCCGACTTCATCGTCGAATACATCGGGCAGACCCGCGGCTGGTTCTACATGCTGCACGTGCTCGGGGCCGCCCTGTTCGACCGCCCGGCCTTCAAGAACGTCGTCAGCCACGGCATCGTGCTCGGCAGCGACGGGCAGAAGATGTCGAAGTCGCTGCGCAACTACCCCGACGTGAACGAGGTGTTCGACCGGGACGGGTCGGATGCGATGCGCTGGTTCCTGATGAGCTCCTCCGTGCTGCGCGGCGGCAACCTCATCGTGACGGAGGAAGGCATCCGCGAGGGCGCCCGCCAGGTGATGCTCCCGCTGTGGAGCACCTGGTACTTCTTCTCCCTCTACGCCAACGCGTCGGGCGAGAACGGCTACGACGCGAGCTGGCGCACCGACTCCACCGACGTGCTCGACCGCTACCTTCTGGCCAAGACCCGCGCCCTGATCGTGGACGTCACCGCCGACCTCGAAAACCTGGACAGCACCCTGGCCTCCGCGCGGCTCCGGGACTTCGCCGACGTGCTCACCAACTGGTATGTGCGCCGGTCCCGCGACCGGTTCTGGGTCGGAGCGACCGGGGTCTCGACAAGCTCGACCACCGGGACGGGCTCGACCATCGGGGTCTCGACAGGCTCGACCACCGGGGTCTCGACAGGCTCGACCACCGGGACAGGCTCGACCACCGGGGTCTCGACAGGCTCGACCACCGGGCCGGTGGTCGAGCCTGTCGAGACCACACCCGGGTTGCCCACCGGTCCCGTCGACCACACCGAGGCCTTCGACACCCTGTACACCGTGCTCGAAACCGTCGCCCGGGTGGCCGCGCCGCTTCTTCCGCTCGTCACCGAGCGCATCTGGCAGGGACTCACCGGCGGGCGAAGCGTGCACCTGGCGGACTGGCCCGACCCGGAGCTCTTCCCCGACGACGACGTGCTCGTCGCCGCCATGGACCAGGTGCGCACCATCAGTTCCACCGTGCTCTCCCTGCGCAAGCAGGCCGGGCTGCGCGTGCGCCTGCCGCTGGCGAACCTGACCGTGGTCACCACCGACACGGCGGCGATGGCACCGTTCGAGGCCATCCTGCGCGACGAGCTCAACGTCAAGAACGTGTCCCTGGTGGAGCTCGCCGCCGGCAGCGCCACCGCCTACGGGGTCACCTCCCGGCTCAACGTCAACGCCCGGGCCGCCGGCCCGCGCCTCGGCAAGCAGGTGCAACAGGTGATCAAGGCCGCCCGCGCCGGCGACTGGATCGAGACCGACGGCGTCGTCACCGCCGGCGGGATCGAACTCGCCCAGGGGGAGTACGAGCTGGTGCTGCAGGCCGGCGGCCAGACTGCCGGCGCAGGACAGGGCGCCGAGTCCGGCGACACGACCGCCCTCGCCCTGCTGCAAGGCGGCGGTTTCGTGCTGCTCGACACGACGACGACGGCCGAGCTCGAGGCCGAGGGCTTCGCCAGGGACCTGATCCGGGCAGTGCAGGACACCCGCAAGTCCGCCGGATTCGAGGTGAGCGATCGCATCCGCCTCGACCTGGTCTTCTTCGCCGACGCGGACGCGGCCACCTTCGCCCTCGCCGTCGGGGTCGATGTGCCGGCCGAAACCCTCACCACCCGCTTCGCCACCCACCGTGCGAGCGACGCCGACGCCCAGCTGCTGGCGACGACCCTGCCGTCGGAGTGGCTCGGCGACCTGGTCGGTGCGCCGGTCGAACACTACGTGCGCTTCGAAGCGGGGCAGTACGCGAACCAGGGTGCCGTGCTGGTCGCCGTCGCCAGAGAGAACGGACTCATCCATGTCTAAGTCCAGCCCCCAAGCCGACGACGCCGGGCGGAGCGCCGGCGACGCCGTGTTCGCCGCGCTGCTCGCCCGCGTCGGCGAAGGCTCCCCGCGGCCCCGCCTCGAACCGACCAGGCGGGCCCTCGAACTTCTCGGCGACCCGCAGACCGTGTACCCGATCATCCACATCACCGGTACCAACGGCAAGACCAGCACCAGCCGGATCGCCGAGAGCCTGCTCCGCGCCTACGGTCTGCGCACCGGCCTGCTGATCAGCCCGCACCTCGTGCGGCTCAACGAACGCATCGTGATCGACGGTGAGTCGATCGACGACGAGGCCCTCGCCGCGAACTGGGACGACATCGCCCCGTACCTGCGGATGGTCGACGACGAACTCACCGCCGCCGGCGACGAACCGCTGACCTTCTTCGAGGCGCTCACTGTTCTCGCGTTCGCCTGCTTCGCCGACGCCCCCGTCGACGTCGCGGTGATCGAGGTAGGGATGGGCGGCGAGTGGGACTCCACGAACGTCGCCGACGGGCAGGTCGCCGTGATCACGCCGATCGCGCTGGACCACACGAGACGCCTCGGCGACACCATCGCGGAGATCGCCCGCACCAAGTCCGGGATCATCAAGCCCGCGGCATCCGTCGTCACGGCGAAGCAGGCCGAGCCGGCGCAGGCCGAGCTCGAACGCGCCGTCGAACTGACCGAGTCGACCCTGGCCAGTGAGGGCGAGGACTTCGCCCTGCTCGCCAGCCAGGTCGCCGTCGGCGGGCAGCTCATCTCGGTGCGCGGCCTCGCCGGCACCTACCCGGACCTGTTCCTGCCGCTCTACGGAACCCACCAGGCGCAGAACGCGGCTGTCGCGATCGCCGCCGTGGAATCGTTCCTCGGCGCCGGCAGCCAGGAACTGGCCTACGACCTCGTCGAGGAAGGCCTCGCCTCCGCCACCTCGCCCGGGCGGCTGCAGTTGGTCGGCATCGACCCGACCGTGCTGGTGGATGCCGCGCACAACCCGCACGGCGCGGCCGCCCTGGCCGCGGCGCTGGTCGCCTACTTCGACTTCGACGAGATCGTCGCCGTGGTCGGCATCCTCGCCGACAAGGATGCCGCCGGGATCATCGCTGCGCTCGAGCCCGTCGTCGCCCGCTTCCACGTCACCGCGTCGCATTCCGAGCGGGCCATCCCCGTCGACGACCTCGCCGACCTGGTGGCGCGCACGGCCGGGGATGACTCCACCATCCGGTTCGACGACCTCGCCCAGGCCCTCGAATCCGCCAGGGACTGGGCCGAGGAGTCCCCGCGGCGCGCGGTCATCGTCACCGGCTCGATCACCCTCGTCGGCGAGGCGATCGCCCTGGCCGACGCGCGGGAATGGCTGAAGAAGTGAGCCAACGCTCGGTGAAACGGTCCCTGGCCTCGATCGTGCTGGGCTTCGAGATCGTCGTCGTCCTCCTCGCCGCGCTGGTCATCTTCGGGCTCGGCGCCCTGCCGGCCTGGCTCGCGCTCGGCGGGGGAGCGTTGCTCTGCCTGGCGATGGTCGCGGTCATCGGACTGCTCGGCCCGGGCTGGTCGTACTACGCCGGCTGGGGCATTCAGGCCATCGTCCTCGCCACCGGATTCCTCAACCCCACGATGTTTTTCGTTGGCGCAATGTTTGCCGCCATGTGGACGTACTGCATGGTCGTCGGCACCAGAATAGACAACCAGAAGGAGAGCTCATGAGCACCCAGATCGAAGAAACCCTTGTATTGGTCAAGCCGGATGGCGTCGCCCGCAACCTGTCCGGCGAGATCCTGCGCCGGATCGAGGCGAAGGGCTACTCCCTCGTCGACGTGAAGCTGGTCGAACCCGACCGGTCGCTGCTCGTGGAGCACTACGCCGAACACGAGGGCAAGCCGTTCTTCGAGCCCCTCGTCGAGTTCATGGAAAGCGGCGCCATCCTCGCGCTCCGGATCGCCGGCGAACGCGTGATCGACGGCTTCCGCGCCCTCGCCGGAACGACCGACCCGACGACAGCGGCACCCGGCACCATCCGCGGCGACCTCGGCCGCGACTGGGGCGGAAAGGTGCAGCAGAACCTCGTGCACGGCTCCGACTCGGCCGAGTCCGCCGCCCGCGAGCTGGCCCTCTGGTTCGACTGAACGTTCGGCGCTACTCCAGGTCTGAGGCCTGCTCGCCCTCCGTGCTGCGGCTCGGTTCGCCGCCGTATTGCCCGCGCGGGGTGGCGGCGGGTGCTGCCCCAGGCGAGGCAGGGCAGCGGTGGTGAGGCAGGGCAGCGGTGGAGGGGGAGCGGGCTAGAGGCGGTGCAGGAAGTCCATCTGCACCTGGGCGATGGTCGCGGCCACCAGGTAGAAGCCGATCGTGATCACGACGATCCAGGAATAGGCTCCGGCGGCGAAGCGGCGCACCGCGGCGGATGCCGGCAGGTTCCCCTCCCTGAGGTTGTGCAGCGTGACCGCGAGGAAGACCGGAATGGTCACGACCCAGGTCACCATGCACCACGGGCAGAGCACGTCCAGCACGAAGAAGCTCTGGCCCATCAGCCAGACCACCAGCGCGATCGCGCCGGTCACGCCCACGTTGAGGCCGATCCAGAACCAGCGGGCGAACCGGGCCCCGGCGAGGATGCCGGCCCCGATCGCGATCACGACGCTCCAGCCCACGAGGCCGATCAGCGGGTTCGGGAAGCCGAAGATGGCGCCCTGCCACGAGCCCAGGTTGGTGCTGCAGCCCACGAGCACGCTGAAGTTGCAGGACAGCTGGGCCTGGGGATCCTCGAGGATGTGGAACTTGTCGAGGGTGAGCAGGAAGGCCGCGATCAGGGCGATCACACCGCCGACGACAAGGAAGATGGCGAGCCCAACGGGGCGCTTGGACGTCTCGGGCTGTGGCACCCTCGGATTATGTCATGCGCCTCGCGTGTGATCCTGAGAATGCATGCGATAATCAAGGAAGTCGCTTGAGCCGCGCTCAAGCTGATGCCAGAGAAGGCCTAATGGGCGGCGAAAGCCCAGATTCATTGGTCCCACGACCAAAGGTATTAGCAATCAGAGCCAGGAGCCGGTTGCGAACGAAGAGGATTTCCGAGGCTTGTGCGCAAGCAGAAGCCTCGCACGAGAGTAGCCGGATGGGTGGCGCGGTCGCCCAAAACCGGTCAAGGAGCGCACCAGTGATGGTGGAAGACAACGAAAACAAGAAGCGCAAGGGACTATTCGGCGGTCGGAGGACCAGCCGACGGGCATCCGCGGCAGCACCGACCACGCCGGAGGTGGCCGCCGAGCCACAGCCCGTTGTGACGGATGCCGCCCAGGCCACGGAAGCCGCGGCACCGGCAGGCGCCGCGCCGACCCGTGCGACCAGAACCAGTGCGGCGCGCAGCAGTGCCGCAACCACCACCGATGAGCCGGCCGCATCGAACACCGCTTTCGAGGCCCAGCCCCAGACCCCAGCGGAACAGGACGACACCGTGGACCTCACGACCCCGCCCGTCGAGCAGGCCGAGGTGCGACGCCCGTCGACCTCCCTCCTCTTCCAGGCACCGAACATCCTCCCGCTCCCGGCCCGCACCGGTGCCCGACAGGGTGCCTCCCGCCAGGACGGTTTCCGCCAGGACGGTTTCCGCCAGGACGGCCGCCAGGACAACCAGCGTCAGGATCAGGACGACGACGGCGATGAGGCGTCGACCGTGCGCCGCCGCGCCCGCCGCCGCACCGGCGACGAAGGCCGCTCCGGCTCGGACGACCCGGCGAACACCGTCGTTCGGGTGCGCACCCCGCGCGAACCGGAACTGATCACCGAACCTCAGCGGATCAAGGGTTCCACCCGGCTCGAGGCCAAGAAGCAGCGCCGCCGCGATGGCCGGGATGCCGGCCGTCGCCGCCCCGTGATCACCGAGGCCGAGTTCCTCGCCCGCCGCGAGGCAGTCGACCGGGTCATGGTCGTGCGCGCCAAGCACAACAAGATCCAGATCGGCGTCCTCGAAGACGGCGTCCTCGTCGAGCACTACGTGGCCAAGAACCAGGATGCCTCGCTCATCGGCAACGTCTACCTCGGCCGGGTGCAGAACGTGCTCCCCAGTATGGAAGCCGCGTTCGTCGACATCGGCCGCGGCCGCAACGCCGTGCTCTACTCCGGCGAGGTCGACTGGGATGCCGCCGCGGAGAGCTCGGGCAACAGCAGCCAGGCCCGTCGGATCGAACTCGCGCTCAAGCCGGGCGACAAGGTGCTCGTGCAGGTCACCAAGGACCCGATCGGCCACAAGGGCGCCCGCCTGACCAGCCAGGTCTCCCTCCCGGGCCGCTACCTCGTCTACGTGCCCAACGGCTCGATGAACGGGATCAGCCGTAAGCTGCCCGACACCGAGCGGGCCCGCCTGAAGAAGATCCTCAAGGAGGTTCTCCCCGACAACGTGGGCGTCATCGTGCGCACCGCCGCCGAGGGCGCCACCGACGAGCAGCTGACCCTCGACGTGAACCGTCTCACCTCGCAGTGGGCGTCCATCGCCAAGCAGGTCGACACCGTCCAGGCGCCGGCACTGCTGCACAGCGAGCCCGACCTGCTGATCAAGATCGTGCGGGATGTCTTCAACGAGGACTTCCAGAAGATGGTCATCTCCGGCGACGACTCTCGTGAGGTCATCGAGGCCTACCTGCGCCAGGTGGCCCCCGACCTGGTCGAGCGCGTCGAGCGCTACGAGGGCGAGGTCGACGCCTTCGACGAATACCGCATCTCGGAGCAGATCGAGAAGGCCCTCGACCGCAAGGTCTGGCTGCCGTCTGGTGGATCACTCGTGATCGACCGCACCGAGGCCATGACGGTCGTCGACGTCAACACGGGCAAGTTCGTCGGCTCCGGCGGCAACCTCGAAGAGACCGTCACCAAGAACAACCTCGAAGCGGCCGAGGAGATCGTGCGCCAGCTGCGCCTGCGCGACATCGGCGGAATCATCGTCGTCGACTTCATCGACATGGTGCTCGAGACCAACCGGGACCTCGTGCTCCGACGGATGCTGGAATGCCTCAGCCGCGACCGCACCAAGCACCAGGTGGCCGAAGTCACCTCGCTCGGCCTCGTGCAGATGACCCGTAAGAAGCTCGGGCTCGGACTGCTCGAATCGTTCAGCGAGAACTGCGAAGCCTGCGCCGGCCGTGGAATCATCATCCACCACGACCCGGTCGTCAAGCACCGCCAGACCGCGCAGCCCGCCATGGAGCGTCGCCCGCGCAGCAAATCGGGCAGCAACGGCGGCAACGGAGACAACGGCAACCGTGGCGGCGACAACCGCGGCGGCGACAACGGCCACCGGAGCGGCAACGACAGCGGTCACCGTGGCGGCAACACCGCCGGCACGCAGCAGTCGGAGCAGGCCAAGTCCACCGCCGGCACCCACGGGATCACCGAGGATGCCAAGCACGCCCTCGCACTGATCGCGGCGCGCACCATCACCCGCTCCCTGACCGGTTCCATCACGGTGGTCCCGGCCATCGAGGCAAACCCGATCGCGGCAACGGTCGACGAGGCGACGACCGAGACGGCGACGTCGACCTCGGTCGCGGCAAGCGAGGCGGAGGCTGCGGCATCCGTGCCCCTGATCGACGACGCCTCGGAGTCCGTGGCCATCCTCGACATCCCGGTCAAGAAGTCCCCGCGCAGCCGGCGAACGGTCAGCAAGCAGGTCACCGACCAACTCCTCGACTCGGTGCTCGAGGCTCTCCCCGAGCCCAAACAGCCCGGTCAGGGTCGATCGCGCAGCCGCCGCGTCACCACCGCCGGCGGCTCGACCGCCACGGTGCAGCCCATCATGACCCCTGGGAACGAGAAGCAGCAGTAGCGGCTCGGCCTCACCAGGCGACCGATGGAGGGCACGGCTTCGGCCTGGCCGTCATCGGTCGCTCCGGGTTGAGGCGCAGGGCCCCGAGGTTCGGTTCTCCAGGGCCCCCGCCGCCGACGGTCAGGGAGCCGGGTGCTCCGCACGATTCGCACGTTCCCTGGCCGACACCCTGAGTCCGCTCGCGCGCAGGCGCAGCACCAACTCCCGGTTGCCGACCGGATGCGCCCCGGCGGCCACCAGGGCGTCGTATCGACGCGCCGGCACGTCGTAGTGGTCGAGGTCGAATCCGCGCCGGGGAATCTCGTTGGCGGCCGCGAAGGCGTGCAATTCGTCCAGCGAGGCGTCGCTGACCAGATGCGACCAGACGGTGCCGTGGGCGGGCCACATGGGTCGGTCGATCAATACGGTCATCACCAGATTCTATGTTCCCGGTTCGGTTTGACCGGGGCAGGAGGATCCGCTAAAGTCGACTGTTGGTGTGCGATGGGCCTGAGCCCGCGCGGTCACCAAGGTTTTCTGACGGCGACGAGCCGGCTTGGCTCGTTCAACGCAGTAACTTTCCATCTTAGGAATCGGGGCCTCACGGCTCCCCAGAGTTAGGTACGTAACGTGGTTTACGCAGTTGTGCGCGCCGGTGGGCGGCAGGAGAAGGTAGAGGTCGGGACCATCGTCACGATGGACCGAATCAAGGCTGATAAGGACGGCAACGTCGAGCTGGCCGCCGTGCTTCTCGTCGACGGCGACAAGATCACCTCTGACTCGAAGTCGCTGGCCAAGGTCACGGTCACCGCCGAGGTTCTCAACGACCTCCGTGGTCCGAAGATCGTCATCCAGAAGTTCAAGAACAAGACCGGGTACAAGAAGCGTCAGGGGCACCGTCAGGAGCTCACTCGCGTTCAGGTCACCGGCATCGCCTAAGGCCTGAGGAGAAGAACAGATGGCACACAAAAAAGGTGCGAGTTCCACTCGCAACGGTCGCGACTCCAACGCCCAGCGCCTCGGCGTGAAGCGGTTCGGTGGTCAGGTTGTCAGCGCGGGCGAGATCATCGTTCGTCAGCGCGGCACGCACTTCCACCCCGGTGTCAACGTCGGCCGCGGTGGAGACGACACGCTCTTCGCCCTGGAGTCCGGCTCGGTTGAGTTCGGCGCAAAGGGCGGCCGCAAGGTCGTCAACATCGTGGTGGCTGCCGCGTAGGCATCCACAACTCTTGAACGTCAGGGCGGGCTTCGGCTCGCCCTGACGTGTTTTCGCCACCTGAAAGGGGCACCCCATGGCCACATTCGTTGACCACGTCACGCTGCACCTGAGAGCGGGCAATGGAGGGAACGGCTGTGTCTCCGTCAAGCGGGAGAAGTTCAAGCCCCTCGCCGGTCCCGACGGCGGAAACGGCGGAAACGGCGGCGACATCGTGCTCGTTGCCGACCCCCAGGTGACGACACTGCTCGGCTACCACCGTTCACCACACCGCAGCTCCTCCAACGGCGGCCCCGGAATGGGCGACCACCGCGCCGGCTACGCCAGTGACCTGATGGAGCTCTCCGTCCCGCTGGGCACCGTCGTCAAGGACGCCGAGGGCACTGAACTCGCGGACATGACGGAACCCGGCTTCCGCATCGTCGTCGCCCCCGGCGGCCAGGGCGGGCTCGGCAACGCCGCCCTCGCCTCGACCAAGCGCAAGGCCCCCGGTTTCGCGCTCCTCGGCACCTACGGCTGGGAAGGCGACATCCAGCTCGAGCTCAAGACCGTGGCGGATGTCGCGCTCGTCGGCTACCCGTCGGCCGGCAAGTCCAGCCTGATCGCCGCGATCTCGGCCGCGCGCCCCAAGATCGCCGACTACCCCTTCACCACCCTGCACCCCAACCTCGGCGTCGTCGACGCCGGCGAGGTGCGGTACACCGTCGCAGACGTTCCCGGACTGATCGAGGGCGCCAGCGAGGGCAAGGGACTCGGGCTCGAGTTCCTCCGGCACGTCGAGCGCTGCACCGCGTTGCTGCACATCCTCGACTGCGCCACCCTCGACCCTGACCGGGATCCGCTCAGCGACCTCGACGTCATCCTCGGCGAACTGGCCGCATACCCGGTCCCAGACGGCCAGCGGCCGCTGCTCGACCGGCCGCAGCTCATCGCACTGAACAAGATCGACGTGCCGGAGGCCCGCGAACTCGCGGACTTCGTCAAGGGCGACCTCGAGGCGCGTGGCTACCGCGTGTTCGAGATCTCCACGGTCAGCCACGAGGGCCTCCGCGCGCTCAACTACGCGCTGGCCGAGGTCGTCGAAGCCGGACGGGTCGAAGCAGCGGCGACGCAGGCCGCCAGGCCGCGCATCATCATCCGGCCGAAGGCGGTCGACGACAGCGGATTCGTCGTCAAGGTCGAGGGCGGTTCGTTCGGCAACATCTACCGGATCATCGGCACCAAGCCCGAACGCTGGGTGCAGCAGACCGACTTCACCAACGACGAAGCGGTCGGGTTCCTCGCGGACCGGCTTGCCAAGCTCGGGATCGAGAACGAACTGTTCAAGGCCGGCGCCATCGCCGGGTCCACGGTCATCATCGGCCCCGGCAACGGAGTCGTCTTCGACTGGGAGCCCACGCTCACCTCCACCGCCGAGTTGATCACCGCTCCCCGCGGAACGGACACCCGGCTCGACGATTCCAAGCGACGCACGAGCAACGAGCGCCGTGAAGAGTACTTCGGACGGATGGACGCCAAGGCGGCCGCCCGCGCCGAGCTCATCCGGGAACGCGAAGCCGGCATGTGGTCCACCGGCGAAGAGGAATTCAACGGCGACGTGACCGGCGACGGTTCCGTCCCGGTGAAGGGACGGCAGGAAGGCGAGTCCGAATGAGCGCCCGTGCCCGCGCCCAGGTGTCTTCCGCCCGGCGGATCGTGGTGAAGGTCGGGTCCTCCTCGATCAGCGGTGACAACGCCGACCAGATCGCCCCGCTGATCGAGGCCCTCGCGGAGACGCACGGCCACGGCGTCGAGGTGGTCCTGGTGTCGTCAGGGGCCGTCGCGAGCGGGATGAGCTACCTGAACCTGGACGGGCGCCCGAGCGACCTGGCCACCCAGCAGGCGGCCGCCTCCGTGGGGCAGAACGTGCTCACCGCCCGCTATCAGGAAACCCTGGACCGGCACGGCATCGCCGCGGGCCAGGTGCTGCTCACCGAGGGAGACCTCCTCAACGAACCGCACCGCAGCAACACCCGCCGCGCGGTGAACCGGCTCCTCGACCTGCGGATCATGCCGATCGTGAACGAGAACGACACCGTCGCCACCTACGGGCTGCGGTTCGGCGACAACGACCGCCTCGCTGCGATGCTCTCCGTGCTCATCCGGGCCGACCTGCTGCTCCTGCTCAGTGATGTGGACTCCCTCTACACCAGGCCCCCACACCTGCCCGGCGCCGAACGGATCGACCACATCGGGTTCGACGAGGAACTCGCCGGCATGGAGTTCGGGGCGACCAAGGCGTCGGGCGGCGTCGGAACCGGCGGTGCCAACACCAAGGTGAAGGCGGCCAGGCTGGCCGCGTCCGCTGGCACCGCCGTACTCGTGACCGCCACCGCGCTGGCCGCGGACGCACTCCGCGGCGAGGAGGTCGGCACCTGGTTCGAGCCGATGCCCACCGCACCGGGGCGCGCACTCCTGTGAGCCGGGCCTGGGAATGAGCGTGCTCGCACGGCACCAGATCGGGTCGGCGGCGCGCATCGTCGTCAAGGTCGGCTCGTCCTCGATCAGCGGTGCCAACGCCGGCCAGATCGCTCCGCTGGTCGACGCCCTCGCGGCCGCCCACGGGCGCGGCGCGGAAATCGTGCTGGTCTCTTCCGGCGCCATTGCCACCGGGATGCCCTACCTCCAGCTCGACGAACGGCCCACGGACCTCGCCACCCAGCAGGCCGCGGCATCCGTCGGCCAGAACCTGCTGATCTTCCGCTACCAGGACAGCCTCGATCGATACGACATCGTCGCCGGCCAGGTGCTCCTCACGGCCGGCGACCTCGAGAACCCGTCGCACCGCAGCAACGCGCACCGCGCCATGGACCGGCTGCTCGGGCTGCGCATCCTGCCGATCGTGAACGAGAACGACACCGTCGCGACCCACGAGATCCGCTTCGGCGACAACGACCGGCTCGCCGCCCTCGTCGCCACCCTGATCAAGGCGGACCTGCTCGTGCTGCTCAGCGACGTCGATGCGCTCTACACCCGGCCGCCGCACCTGCCAGGTGCCGAGCAGATCTCCCACGTCGTTGCCGGCGACCGGCTGCACGGGGTCGAGTTCGGCGCGAGCCGTTCCGGCGTGGGCACCGGGGGAGCGGGCACCAAGGTGTCCGCGGCCCGGATCGCGGCCGACGCCGGCACCGCCGTGCTGGTCACCTCGACAGCGCTGGTCGCCGAGGCGCTCCGCGGGGACCTCGTCGGAACCTGGTTCGAACCGAGCGCCGGAGCGCACGGCCCGCCCTCCGGCCGCCCGGTCGGGTAGCTCACCCAGCCGCGGGCCAGCCCCGTCGCGTACACTGCCGGGATGTCCTCACAGACCCTGACCGATACGGTCCAGCTCACGCCCATCCTCGAGGCGTCCCGGCGGGCGTCGGTTTCCCTCGCCGCAGCGCCCACCCAGGCGAAGAACCGGGCGCTGTCCGCCGTTTCCGCCGCGCTGCGCGCAAACGTCCCCGGCATCATCGCCGCCAACCGGGCAGACCTGGCCGCCGGCCGCGAAAACGGACTGTCCGCCGGTATGCTCGACCGCCTCATGCTGGACGAGGCCCGGATCGACGGGCTCGCCGCCGCCGTCGAACAGATCGCCCTGCTCACCGACCCGATCGGCGAGGTGGTGCGGGGGAGAAGCCTGCCCAACGGCATCAGGATCAGCCAGGTGCGCGTGCCCTTCGGCGTGGTCGGGGTCATCTACGAGGCTCGGCCCAACGTCACCGTCGACATCGCCGCGATCGCCCTCAAGAGCGGCAACGCCGTCGTGCTCCGTGGCGGATCCGCCGCGGAGAACACCAATCGGGTCCTCGTCGGCCTTCTCCAGCAGGCGATCGGTTCGGCAGGGCTGCCCGCCGAGTCGGTGCAGACGATCGACCCGTTCGGGCGCGATGGGGCCACCGAACTGATGCAGGCCCGCGGCCATGTCGATGTGCTCATCCCCCGGGGAAGTGCCGGCCTGATCCAGGCCGTGGTGAACCAGTCGAAGGTGCCCGTGATCGAGACCGGCGCCGGCGTCGTGCACATTTTCCTCGACGAGAGCGCAAACGCGGACTGGGCGGTGGAGATCGTGCACAACTCGAAGGTGCAGCGGCCCAGCGTCTGCAACTCCCTCGAAACCCTGCTCGTTCACCGGGACGCCGCAGCGCGGCTGCTCCCCGGCGTGCTCGCGAAGCTCGCGGCATCCGGCGTCACCATCCACGGCGACCCGCGGGTGCAGGAGATCTTCCCGGCCGCCGTGCCGGCGGCGGAGGACGACTGGGGCACCGAGTACATGGGCCTCGAGGTCTCCGTGGCCGTGGTCGACTCCCTCGACGACGCGATCGCGCACATCCGTCGCTATTCGACCGGGCACACCGAATCGATCATCACCAACGACGTCGTCAACGCCGAACGTTTCCTGGCCGAGGTCGACTCCGCCGCCGTCATGGTCAACGCCTCCACCCGGTTCACCGATGGCGGCGAGTTCGGATTCGGCGCCGAGGTGGGCATTTCGACCCAGAAACTGCACGCCAGGGGGCCGATGGGCCTGCCGGAGCTCACCAGCACCAAGTGGATCGTGCGTGGCTCGGGCCAGGTGCGGGCGTAGGCCCCACTAGAATACTGACGGACTCGTCCCTTGCCGGGCACCCCTGAATCGCCTTTGAATGGAGAACCCATGTCGTTCCTGAACGTAGTGCTCGCGCAGGTCGAAACCGTCGCCCTGCCCATGCCGACGTTCGTCTACGGCCTGATCGCGCTCGTGATCTTCGGAGCGCTCGGCGTCGTCGTCTGGTCGTACCGTGACGTGGCGAGCCGCCACCAGGCCAAGGCGAAGGCATACGCCGACGCCCACGGCGGCGCGCGCGCCGGCCACTGAGGTCGTCGTTCCGATGCCGGCGCGCCGCCTGAGAATCGGTGTGATGGGCGGCACCTTCGACCCGATCCACCACGGGCACCTCGTCGCCGCCAGTGAGGTGGCACAGAGCTTCGACCTCGACGAGGTGGTCTTCGTGCCCACCGGGCAGCCGTGGCAGAAGCCCGATGTCACGGTCAGCGAGCACCGCTACCTGATGACGGTGATCGCGACGGCGTCGAATCCGCGGTTCACGGTGAGCCGGGTCGACATCGACCGTACCGGGCCCACCTACACGATCGACACCCTCCGCGACCTGCACGCCCAGCGTCCGGACGCCGAACTCTTCTTCATCACGGGGGCCGACGCGATCCGGCAGATCCTGAGCTGGAAAGACGTCCAGGAGCTCTGGGACCTTGCCCACTTCGTGGCTGTGAGTCGTCCGGGACATGAGCTCAGCGTTTCGGGATTGCCCAACCAGGACGTAAGCTTATTGGAGGTTCCGGCTTTGGCCATCTCGTCCACAGACTGCCGGGCACGTGTGAATCGGGGGTTCCCGGTCTGGTATCTGGTCCCCGATGGGGTCGTCCAGTACATCTCAAAGCATCATCTGTATCGGAGTGTGGCATGACGTTGGGTAATGACCCACAGCCACTGACGCGTCGTCAAGCGCGCGAGTTGGCCCAGGGGCACGAGCCTGCCTCGGCGGACCAGCATCCGTCGGGCCATCTTCCCACTCACTCCTCCGGGTCCACCCCGGCACAGCGGGAGGCTCCGGCCGCGGCGCCCGACGAACCCGCCGTCGCCTCCGCGTTCGCCCCGCCCGCGACGAAGTCCGGCTGGGCCGCCGCCGTCAACGCCCCGCGCCAGCCCGTCCCCGAACGAACCCTGACCCGGCGTGAACTGCGCGCCCTGCAGCCGGCCCAGGGCCACGACGACGAATCGGGCCAGTCCGAATCGGGCCAGTCCGAATCGGGCCAGTCCGAATCGGGCCAGACCGAGGCTGCCCCGGTCAAGCAGCCCGCTCCCGTCGAGTTCCTCGTCGAATCGAAGTCTTCGTCCTCCTCGTCGGCCCGGGCTCGCCCCGGCGTGCTCCACCCGCCGGTGGGACACTGGTCCCTCGACCGTGACGAAGACGACGGTTCCATTCCCGGCGGATCGCCGATCGAACCGTTCGACCAGCTCATGTCCCGCGGCATCAGCGCCGGCGGAATCCCGACGACCACGAACGCACTCATCCTGCCGTCGATCCCGCACCAGGGCGCGACCTCGGGGCCGCTCACCAGCACGGGCGAGATCATGATCACCGGGTCGATCGACCTGCCGCGCAGCCTCGGGTCGACCGGTGCGCATCCGAACCTGTTCGACTCCGCCGAAATGGACCACATGCTCGACCAGCTCGACGAGAGCGGTCACCACAGCGATGTCGCGCCGGTGAGCGCGAGCCGCGCCGTCAGTACCCACGCTTCGACCAGGGGCGTCATGGCGCCGCCACCCAAGCGCGGGATGACCCTGCCCACCGTCCTGGCGATCACCGTCGGCGTGCTCGCCCTCGGTGTCGTCGCACTCTTCATCGCCGGCTACGTCTTCAAGATTTTCCAATGACATTTCATTCGCTCTCACTAACTCAGGGATCCATTCGATGACAGCTTCTGCCCATGCTCTCGAGCTCCTCAAGCTGGCCGCTGCGGCCGCAGACTCGAAGGCGGGGGAGGACCTCGTCGCCATCGACGTCTCGAATCCCCTTCCGCTTGCGGACATCTTCCTGATTGTCACCGGGCGCTCAGAGCGCAACGTCGTGGCCATCGCCGGCGAGATCGAAGACAAGCTCACGGAGGCCGGCCACAAGCCCCTGCGTCGCGAGGGCCGCGCCGAGGGTCGTTGGATCCTCGTCGACTTCGGCGACCTCGTCGTTCACGTCTTCCATGAAGAGGAACGGGTCTACTATTCCCTCGAGCGACTGTGGAAGGACTGCCCGGTCGTTCCGATCGAGTTGCCCGCGCACAAGGCCCAGGAGTAGTGGTTGGTACCCAACCGGGCCGGGGATGTAGTAGCCTAGAGAAGTTGTTTCGGGCCCGGTGAAATGGAATCCGGCCGAAACACAATTCGGGTCCGTGGCGCAGCTGGTAGCGCACCTGCATGGCATGCAGGGGGTCAGGGGTTCGAATCCCCTCGGATCCACCGAGTAGCACCGTTTGACAAGGAAGACCCGCTCACTCAGCGGGTCTTTTTTTGTGCGGACGGACCCGGACCCTGTCGGGGAGCGAAGGTCGGGGGGATGATGTGCGGGAGCGCAATCATTCGCGCCCGATCAAGGAGGTTCGAGACGATGGTCGTCTTCGCCGATCGCGTGGATGCGGGTAGCCAACTCGCCGAACGCCTGCTCCATCTGCGCGACCGGGATGTGGTCGTGCTCGGCCTGCCGCGCGGCGGCGTCCCCGTCGCGTTCGCGGTTGCCGAGGCCCTGCACGCGCCGCTCGACGTCATCGTGGTGCGCAAGCTCGGGGTTCCGTACCAACCCGAACTCGCCATGGGGGCGATCGGCGAAGGCGGGGCACGCGTGCTGAACCCGGAGGTGCTCACTCTCACCGGCGTGACCGCCGAGGAACTCGGCACGGTAGAGCGCCGGGAGCGAACACTACTGGATGAACGCGTGGCCAGCCTCCGAATGGGCAGGGAGCGGCTGGATCTGACCGGGCGTACCGTTGTCATCGTCGACGACGGCATAGCCACGGGCTCCACGGCCCGGGTGGCCTGTGATGTGGCCCGTCACCTCGGCGCGGCGACCGTGATCATGGCGGCGCCTGTGGTGCCGGCGGAGACGGTCGGGAACCACCCCGGGGCCGACGAGGTCGTCTGCGTCCTCGCGCCCCGCCAACTGGTCGCCGTCGGCAATCACTACCGGGACTTCTCCGCGACCAGCGACGAGGAGGTGGTGGTGCTCCTGGACGCGGCAGCCAAGCGGATGCGCAACGGCCGGGTCGTGGGCGACGACGTGGCTCGCGACGTCGAGATCCCCGCGGACGGGGTGCTCCTGGAAGGCCATCTGCGCCTGCCGGAGGGTGCCGCCGGGATCGTGGTCTTCGCGCACGGCAGCGGCAGCAGCCGGCACAGCCCGCGCAACCAGTTCGTCGCGGAGGTGCTTCTCCGGGCCGGCCTCGGGACCCTGCTCCTGGACCTTCTCACCGCCGATGAGGAGCCGAACCGATCGAACGTCTTCGACATCGAACTGCTCGCGAACCGGCTGACCGCGGCAACCGCGTGGCTGCGGCACCGCCCCGAGACGGCGCAGTTCCGGATCGGCTACTTCGGCGCAAGCACCGGCGCGGGCGCGGCGCTCTGGGCGGCGGCGGAACCGGGCAGCGACATCTCGGCGATCGTCTCCCGCGGCGGACGACCCGACCTGGCCGGAGCCCGGCTGCCGCTGGTGCAGGCCCCGACGCTGCTTATCGTTGGCGGAGCAGACGAGGTCGTGCTCGAACTCAACCGGCAGGCCAAGGCCCGGCTGCACTGCCGAAGCCGGCTCACGGTCGTGGACGGTGCCACGCACCTGTTCGAGGAACCGGGAACGCTGGCCGCCGCGGCCAACCTGGCCGCCGACTGGTTCTCCCGGTACCTCATTGCCGAGCCGACGGGGTCCTGAGGCCAGAATCGGCCGGCCGCGGATGCCGCGGCATCCGTTTTGATCGCCGGCCGGTCGTGGCCGATAATGGGACTGTGCCGACCCGTGAAACGACAGCCTCACGTCCGGGCCGGTGCCCGTGCCAGAGCGGCGATTCCTATTCGGACTGCTGCGGGCCGCTGCACGACAGCCTCGCGATCGCTCCCACCGCCGAACGGCTGATGCGCTCCCGGTACAGCGCCTTCGCGGTCGGCGACGTCGGCTACCTGCTCTCGACCTGGCATCCGAGCACCCGGCCCCCCGCATTCGAGCTCGACGCCACCCTCGTCTGGACGCGCCTCGACGTCGAACGGACCGAGCGCGGGGGCCCGTTCGACACCGACGGGGTGGTGGAGTTCACGGCGCAGTGTCGCGCGGGCGGCATCCGCAGCCGGCAGCACGAAGTGAGCCGGTTCGTGCGGGTGGATCGCCGCTGGCTCTACCTGGACGCATCGGACTGATCCGTGACGCGTGGCGGGGAGCTCGCGCACCTGCCGGATGACCGCCGGACATCGCGTCCCTGAGTGGGCTCAGCGCTGACGGGAATCCAGCTCGGTGACATGACGGAGTCGGCGCTCATGCTCCGCGTCGAACGCGTCCTGCCCACCGGCCTTCGCGATGAAACCGGGGTGGGCTGAGTAGTGCGACCAGCGCTCGAGGTCGGCCCGCGCCGCGGTGAGCTCCTTCGGCGTCGGTGCGGAGGCATCAGGCTGCATGGCTCGATTATGGCGTGATTGGTGGCCGTGGTGTTGCTCGCCGCGCAGACAGGAAAAGTGGATCTGACGGTCCGGAATAAGTCCCGCGACGGCACGGTTCCCCTGTTAAATGCATTTGCATGCAAATTGACCTGAGGAGCACCACGATGGCGCCGGAGATCGAACTGGGACTGGACACATTCGGGGACGTCACCTTCGATGCCGCGGGGCAGTTGCTTCCCCAGCCGCAGGTGCTGCGAAACGTGGTCGCCGAAGCGGTGCTCGCCGACCAGGTCGGGCTGGACTTCTTCGGACCAGTACGAGCTCCTCTTCGAGGAGAAGCTCAACCTCTTCACCGAACTGCTCAAGGAGGAGCCCGTGACCTGGGCCGGGGAAACGCGGGGCGCGCTGAAGAACCAGAGCGTCTACCCGCCGACCGAGTCCGGTTCGCTCCGCACCTGGGTCGGGGTGGGCGGCAGCCCGCAGTCCGTCGTGCGTGCCGCGCACTACGGCCTGCCCCTCATGCTGGCCGTCATCGGCGGTTCGCCGCTCGCGTTCAAGCCGTTGGTCGACCTGTACCACCGCGCCCTCGCACGGTTCGAGAAGCCGACCCAGCCGATCGGCGAGCACTCCCCGGGGTACATCGCGGCGACGGATGCCTGGCGCGCGAGGAAATGTGGCCGCACTACGCCGCCATGCAGGAGCGGATCGGACGTGAACGAGGCTGGGGCCCGGTCAGCCGGGAACAGTTCGAGCACGACGCCGGCCCCGACGGCGCCCTCTTCGTCGGTTCACCCGAGACCGTCGCGACCAAGATCGCTTCTGTTGCGAAAGGCCTGGGCCTGTCGCGCTTCGACCTCAAGTACAGCATCGGTACGCTGGCCCACGAGAAGCTGATGACCAGCATTGAGCTCTATGGCACCCAGGTGGCCCCGCTGGTGCGCGAGCAGCTGGCCTGATTCGGCTTTCGCGGCGGCAGTGAATGAGGTGCTGGACTCCCGGAGACGGTAGCGTACTGATGTGCTCTGCGGCCGCCGCCGGGCACCTGTATCGATCCGAAAATCCCTGAGGAGTCCCTTGGAAACCTGGCCTGGAACTGCTTACCCGCTCGGCGCCACCTATGACGGGAGCGGAACGAACTTCGCCCTCTTCAGCGAGGCCGCCACCAGGGTGGAACTCTGTCTGTTCGACGACGACGGGGGCGAGACGCGCATCGACGTCATCGAGTCCAGCGCGTACATCTGGCACTGCTACCTCCCGCTCGTGCAGCCAGGCCAGCGCTACGGCTACCGCGTCCACGGCGACTACGACCCGGCGAACGGGCAGCGCGCCAACCCGAACAAGCTGCTGCTCGACCCGTACGCGAAGGCCACCTGCGGCACCATCGACTGGGACCCGTCGCTGTTCTCCTACAACTTCGGTGACCCCGATTCCCGCAACGACGACGACTCCGCGCCGCACATGATGCTCGGCGTCGTCGTCAACCCGTTCTTCGACTGGGTGGGCGACCGCCCGCTGCGCACGCCCTACAGCGAATCGCTGATCTACGAGGCCCACGTGAAGGGGCTCACCAGGTTGCAGGAACTCGTGCCGGAATCCCAGCGTGGCACCTACGCGGGGGTCGCGCATCCGTCGGTCATCGACCACCTGCAGAAGCTCGGCGTCACCGCCATCGAGCTGATGCCGGTGCACCAGTTCGTCAACGACGGCACCCTCGAAGAGAAGGGGCTGAACAACTACTGGGGCTACAACACCATTGGCTTCTTCTCCCCGCACAACGCGTACTCGTCGACCGGCGACCGCGGCCAACAGGTGCAGGAGTTCAAGGGAATGGTGCGCAGCCTGCACGACGCGGGCATCGAGGTCATCCTCGACGTGGTCTACAACCACACGGCGGAGGGGAACCACCTCGGCCCGACCATCTCGTTCAAGGGCATCGACAACCAGGCCTATTACCGGCTGATGGACGACGACAAGCGCTACTACATGGACTACACCGGCACCGGGAACACCCTGAATGTGCGGCATCCTCACTCCCTGCAGCTGATCATGGACTCGCTGCGGTACTGGGTGATCGAGATGCACGTCGACGGTTTCCGGTTCGACCTCGCCTCGGCGCTGGCCCGCGACCTGTACGACGTCGACAAGCTCTCGACCTTCTTCGAGCTCGTGCAGCAGGATCCGATCGTGTCCCAGGTCAAACTCATCGCCGAACCGTGGGATGTCGGCCCCGGCGGCTATCAGGTCGGCAACTTCCCCGCCCAGTGGACGGAGTGGAACGGGCAGTACCGCGACACCGTTCGCGACTTCTGGCGCGGCGAGCCGTCAACGCTGGGCGAGTTCGCGTCGCGCATCACCGGCTCCGCCGACCTCTACGAGCACTCCGGTCGCCGACCGGTGGCCTCGATCAACTTCGTCACCGCGCACGACGGATTCACCCTCTCCGACCTCGTCTCCTACAACGAGAAGCACAACGACGCCAACGGCGAGGGAAACAAGGACGGCGAGTCCCACAACCGGTCCTGGAACATGGGCGCAGAAGGCCCGACCGACGACCCGGAGGTCCGGTCCCTGCGGGCCAGGCAGCACCGCAACTTCCTGGCGACCATGCTGCTCTCCCAGGGGGTGCCGATGATCCTGCACGGGGACGAGCTCGGCCGAACCCAGCAGGGCAACAACAACACCTACGCGCAGGACTCCGAGCTGAGCTGGATCCACTGGGACGAGGCCGACCACCCGTTGATCGAATTCACGGCGGCCGTGTCGCGCCTCCGGAAGGACCACCCCACGTTCCGGCGCAGCCGATTCTTCGACGGCCACCCCGGCAAGCGGGCCGAGGGGGACTCCTTGCCCGACATCGTCTGGCTGAACAGCGACGGCCAGGAGATGCAGTCGCAGGACTGGGACGAGAACCGGGCCCGCACCGTGGGCATGTTCCTGAACGGGCTCGGAATCCGGGAGCGGAACTCCCGCGGTGAGAACGTCACCGACGTCAACTTCCTCCTGATCTTCAACGCAGACCCCGACGACGTGGACTTCACCCTGCCACCCGCCGACTACGCGCCGGCCTGGGAGATCGTCGTCGACACCGCGGGGGAGGGCGCCGACGCCGTGCCGCACGCCGCCGGGGCGGTGCAGACCGTGTGGTCCCGATCGCTCGTGGTGCTGCGCGCCTACCAGCCGCCGGAAACCGCCCCCGACCACTCCGTCGCGGCCTCCCTCGCGGCTCTGGCTGGTTCGCCGATTCCGGCGAACGTCGTGGCGGATGCCGCCGCACCGGAAGCCGTCGAAGCCGAAGCCGAAGCCGCGGCAGCGGCCGAACCTGCCGTGAAGCCGGTGAAGAGAGTGCGGAAGCCCCGCACCAAGCCGGAGGGAACCGCGTGAGGATCCCACTCTCGACCTACCGGCTCCAGATCACGGCCGACTTCGACCTGGATGCCGCGGCGGGCGTCCTCGACTACGTCACGGCCCTGGGCGCGGACTGGCTCTACCTCTCGCCGCTCCTCGCGGCCGAGGTCGGCTCCGACCACGGCTACGACGTCGTCGACCACTCCACCGTCGACCCGGTGCGCGGCGGACCGGAGGCCCTCCTTCGACTCGGGACCGCCGCAACGGGCGCGGGACGCGGCATCCTCGTCGACATCGTGCCCAACCATGTCGGGGTCGCCACACCACGGCACAACGCCTGGTGGTGGGACCTGCTCGCGGCCGGCCGGGACTCCCGTTTCGCCGAGGCATTCGACGTGGATTGGGAGGCCGGAGCCGGCCGCATCCTGCTCCCCGTGCTCGGCGACGGCGACCACGAGCTCGACCGGCTCGAGGTCGTCGGCGACGAACTGCGCTACTTCGACAACCGGTTCCCGCTCGTGCCCGGCAGCGCCGAGGACGGGGCGGACGCCGTCACCGTGCACTCCCGCCAGCACTACGAGTTCGTCAGCTGGCGCCGCGCCGACGCCGACCTGAACTACCGGCGCTTCTTCGCCGTGAATAGCCTGGCCGGGATCCGGGTGGAAGTGCCCTGGGTGTTCGAGGAATCGCACCGGGAGATCCTGCGCTGGGTGCGGGACGGTCTCGTGCACGGGCTGCGGGTCGACCACCCCGACGGCCTGGCCGATCCGGGCGGCTACCTCGACGGGCTGCGCGCGGCCACCGGGGGAGCCTATGTCCTGGTCGAGAAGATCCTCGAGGGCCAGGAGCAGCTGCCGGCCAACTGGGCCACCAGCGGCACCACCGGCTACGACGCGCTGGGAGACTTCGACCGCGTCCTCGTCGACCCGGCCGGGGAAGACCCCCTTGACTCCCTCGAAGTGCGCCTCCAGGTCGAGGCCGGGCGCCTCGAGGACGGCGCGGAGACCCTCGACTGGGAGGAGCTGGTGCACGCCGACAAGCGCACCATCGCCGACCAGACCCTGCGCGCCGAGGTGTTGCGCCTGGCCCGGCTGGTGCCGGAGATATCCGATCCTGCCGACGCGATCGCCGAACTGCTCGCCTGCTTCCCGGTCTACCGCTCCTACCTTCCGGTCGGCATCGAGCGGCTGCACACCGCCGCACGACTGGCCGTCGCCCGACGCCCGGAACTGGCGTCGACGATCGACGCGCTGCTGCCCGTGCTGGCCGACCCGGGGCATCCGGCCGCCGTCAGGTTCCAGCAGACCTCCGGAATGGTGATGGCCAAGGGCGTCGAGGACACCGCCTACTACCGGTACAGCCGGCTGACCTCGCTCAACGAGGTAGGCGCCGACCCGTCGGAGTTCGCGATCGACCCGGCCGAGTTCCACCGCCGCCAGCAACTGCGCCAGGCCACACTGCCCGGCTCGATGACCACGCTCTCCACCCACGACACCAAACGCGGCGAAGACGTGCGGGCCAGGATCAACGTGCTCGCCGAGATCCCCGCGGAGTGGGTGGCGGCCCTGGGTTCGCTCCGCTCGGCGGTTCCGCTCGGCGACGCCCCGTTCGAGAACCTGCTCTGGCAGGCCGTGATCGGCGCCTGGCCGGCGAGCCCCGAACGCCTCGCCGCCTACGCGGAGAAGGCCGCACGGGAGGCCGGAACCTCGACCACCTGGACCGACCGGAACGATGCCTTCGAAGAGGCCCTGCGCGACCTCGCCGCTTCAACGGCCGGGAACGAGGACGTCGCGGGCACGATCAGCGGTTTCGTCGACCGGGTGCGGCAGGCAGGCTGGAGCAACTCCCTCTCCGCCAAGCTGGTACAGCTCACCACCTCCGGCGTCCCCGACGTGTACCAGGGCAGCGAACTGTGGGAGACCTCCCTGGTCGACCCCGACAACCGGCGCCCCGTCGACTACGCGCTCCGGCGCGAGTACCTGGCGCGGATCGACGACGGATGGTTGCCAGAGGTCGATGAGACCGGCGCCGCGAAACTCCTGGTCACCACCCGGGCCCTGCGACTGCGCCGCGACGAGCCGGGCCGGTTCTTCCGCTACGCGCCGGTCCCCGCGTTCGGAGCCGGGGCCGGACACGTCATCGCCTTCGACCGCGGCGAGACCGTCACGGTCGCCACCCGGCTGCCGCTCGGCCTGGCCGACGCGGGCGGTTGGGGGGACACGACAATCGTGCTCGCCGGCCGCCCGGTCGTCGACCTTCTGACCGGCACGCGCTTCGAGGGCGGGCCGATCAGGCTGGCCGACCTGCTGGCACGCTACCCGGTGGCGCTGCTCGTGACCGAGGACGACACCGACCAGCGCGAACCGACGAAAGGCGGCCGACATGCCCAGTGAATCCTTCGAGGGCGGCGATTCCTTCGATAGCGGCGAGTCCTTCGAGATCTGGGCCCCGGCCGCGGCCCTGGTCGAGCTGGTGCTCGCCGACGCCACCCTGCCGATGACCCGGGGCGGGGACGGCTGGTGGCGGGCGCCGCGGCCCGGGGCATCCGGCCCCCTCGACTACGGCTTCCGGGTCGACGGCGAGGGGCCGTTCCCCGACCCTCGCTCGCGGCACCAGCCGAACGGCGTGCACGGGCTGTCGCGGACCGTCGAATCCGTCGAACCTCTCGATGCCAGGACCGGGGCCGGCCAGTCCGGGTCCGGCCACGCCTGGACCGGCCGCCTGCTGGCCGGAAGCACCATCTACGAGCTGCACCTCGGCACGTTCACCCCCGAGGGAACACTCGACGCCGCGGCCGGGAAGCTGGCCCACCTGGCCTCGATCGGCGTGGACTTCGTCGAGCTCCTCCCCGTGAACGCGTTCAACGGCAGCCACAACTGGGGCTACGACGGCGTGCTCTGGTACGCGGTGCACGAGGACTACGGTGGCCCGGCCGCCTACCGGCGCTTCGTCGAGGCGTGCCACCGGGCCGGCATCGGCGTCATCCAGGACGTCGTCTACAACCACCTCGGGCCGAGCGGAAACTACCTGGCGAAGTTCGGGCCCTACCTGAGCGCCGCCGCCGGGAACACCTGGGGTTCGTCCCTGAACCTGGACGGCCCGGACTCCGACGAGGTGCGACGCTACATCATCGACAACGCCCTGATGTGGCTCGGTGACTACCAGGTCGACGGCCTGCGCCTGGACGCGGTGCACGCCCTGCACGATGAGAGGGCCACCCACCTGCTCGAGGAACTGTCCATCGAGGTCGAGGCCCTGAGCGCGCACGTCGGCCGCCCGCTCAGTCTGGTCGCCGAGTCGGATCTCAACGACCCGCGCCTGATCACCCCCCGGGAGGCCGGCGGTTACGGGCTTACCGGCCAGTGGAGCGACGACTTCCACCACGCGGTGCACGTGGCCCTGACCGGGGAAACCACGGGCTACTACGCCGACTTCGAACCGCTCGGCGCCCTCGCGAAGGTGCTCACCCACGGCTTCTTCCACGACGGCACCTTCTCCTCCTTCCGGGCACGCACCCACGGCCGCCCGATCGACACCGAACGGATGCCGGCCTGGCGCCTCGTCGTCGCCAGCCAGAACCACGACCAGATCGGCAACCGCGCAATCGGCGACCGGCTGGGAGCCCAGCTCGACCTCGGCCAGCTCGCCATCGCGGCGACACTGACCCTGCTCGGCCCGTTCACGCCGATGCTGTTCATGGGCGAGGAATGGGGAGCGCGCACACCCTGGCAGTTCTTCACCTCGCATCCGGAGCCCGAGCTCGGCGAGGCCACCAGGAAGGGCCGGATCAACGAGTTCGCCCGGATGGGCTGGGACCCGGCCCTGGTGCCCGACCCCCAGGACCCGGCCACGTTCATCCGCTCCAAGCTGGATTGGACCGAGGCCGTCCGGCCGGACAATGCCCGCCTGCTCGCGTTCTACCAGGCCCTGGTCGAGCTGCGCCGCAGGCGGCCTGAGTTCACCGACCCGCGCTTGAACCGCACAGCGGCGCACTTCGACGAGACCGGCCGCTGGCTGCGGCTCTGCCGCGGCGACACCGAGATCCTGGTCAACCTCGGCACGGAGGCCCGTCAGGTGCCGACGGATGCCCCGGCCGTGCTGGCATCCTTCGCGGCGGCGGGGGAGGCCGTCCAAGGTCGCGACGCGACGGAGGTGCTGCTCGCGCCGCACTCCGTCGCGGTTCTGGGCACCCCCTGACCGCCCATCGGTGAGTTCGGAGCATTCCGCCTTCGTGCGGCACCTCTCACGGTTGGGCGGATGAGACTGCCGCGACCGCGGCGGGAGCGGGTTTGGTGACCTCCTCGAGCAACTCGAGCAGGTGACGGTACTCCTTGCCGGTTGCCCGGGTCAGCCCGAGCTCGCAGGTGCGGTTGCAGGATGCGAACGCCGTGGCGCCCATCGCGGCGACATCGGCTGCCTGTGCGCGGGTGGCGGATTCCGTGAGCTCCGGGTGCAGCATCCCTCGGTCTCCCGCGAAGCCGCAGCAGCCCCAGTTCTCCGGCACGCTGACCGTCTCGGCGATGCCTCCGGCCAGAGCCTGGAGCGAGTCGTTGATGCCCAGCCGGGTGGACGAACAGGTCGGGTGCAGCGCGAGGGACTCGATCTTCCGGTACTCCGGAAGGCCGGGGAGGATGCGCTCGGCCGCGAACTCGACGGCGTCGATCACCCGCAGCGGATGTGGGCTCGGGTCGGCTGCGATGGTCTGCCGCAGCCCCTCCGTGCAGGACGACGCGTCGCAGACGATGACGAGGTCGCCGCCCCGGGTGGCCGTATGGAGGGCCGCGAGGGTCTTGGACCGCATGGTCGCCTCGCCGGCCTGCATCCCCTTGGAGGACCACGGCGTGCCGCAGCAGAGCCCGTCGATGCCCGGCGGGACGAGCAGGGTGATCCCGGCCCGGTCGCACAGCTGCTCGAAGCTGACCTGCACCCCGGGAGTCCCCTCCGTTGCCGGACCGAACATGGTCTGCACGCAGGCGGGAAAGTAGACGGCCTCCGGAGCGAGGCTCGGTTCCGGGCGGGTGCGGGAGCCGCCGCCGCCGGGCAGTTCGCCGGAGTAGAGCGGGAGCGTATCAGCGCCGAGCACCACCCGGCCGAGCACGTTGGGAACCGTCACCACGGGGGTCGGGACCTTCCGCACCACGGTGAGCGCCAGCCCGGCGCCACGGGTGACGGCCCCCCAGTTGCCGGCGGCGAGGTTCCAGACGCCGTTCGCGAGCCAGCCGGCCGCGCCGCGCCGCAGCTGCTTCATCATGGTGCCGGTATTGATGTTGACCGGGCACGCGGTCTGGCACATGCCGTCCACCGCACAGGTCTCGACGCCCTCGTAGGCGTAGTCCTTTTCGATCTCCGCGGCCAGGGCCAGGTCGCCGTCCCGCCGGGCCTGCTCGATCGCGCGCAGGGTGACGATGCGCTGCCGCGGGGTCAGGGTGAGGTCCCGGCTCGGGCAGACCGGTTCGCAGTAGCCGCAGGACACGCAGGCGTCGACGACCTCCGCCACCGGCGGCACCAGCTTGATGTCGCGCAGGTGCACCTCGGGGTCGTCGTTGATGAGCACCCCGGGATTGAGCATCCCGGCGGGGTCGAACAGCACCTTGAGCGACCGCATGACGTCGTAGAGTTCGTCGCCGTACTGGCGTCGCACGTAGGGGGCCATCACCCGGCCGGTGCCGTGTTCGGCCTTGAGCGAGCCGCCCTCGCCGAGCACCAGGTCGACCATGTCCTCGGTGAAGGCGCTGTAGCGTTCCAGTTCGGTCTTGCCGGTGAAGCCGTCGGTGAGCATGAAGTGGATGTTGCCGTCTTTGGCGTGACCGAAGATGACGCTGTTCCGGTACTGGTACCTGTCGAACAGGCGGATCAGCTCGACGCAGGTGCGTCCCAGCGCGTCGACCGGCACGACGACATCCTCGAGCAGGGCGGTGGTGCCCTGCGGGCGGGCGCCGGCGACGGAGGCGTAGAGTCCCTTCCGCAGGTGCCAGAGCTGGGCCCGGGCGGCGGAGTCGGCGGTGAACTCGACCGGGGCGCTCAGCCCGAGACCGGGCAGGATCCCGGTTCCGGCGTGCTGAAGCTCCTCCAGACGTTCCAGACTTTCGGTCTGGTATTCCATCAGCAGCGCGGCGTGGTTCTCGACCTGCAGGTCCCGCACCACCGGCGGAACGTCGTCCAGACCCTGGCCGACCTTGAGGGAGAGGGCGTCCATCAGTTCCAGGGTGGCGGCGCCCGTTGCCACCAGGGCGGGCAGGGCCGCGTTCGCGGCCTCCAGGTCGGGGAAGACCAGCAGACCCGTCGAGGTGTGGGTCGGTCGTGCGATGGTGCGGAAGACCGCCTCCGCCACGAACCCGAGGGTGCCCTCGCTGCCGACGATCAGGTGGGCAAGGATGTCCACGGGCCGGTCGAAATCGAGCAGGGAGTTCAGGCCGTAGCCCATGGTGTTCTTCATCGAGAACTGGTGCCGGATGGTCGCCACGGAGGCCGGGTTGCCCTTGACCCTTTTCGCCAGGCGCAGCAGACCGTCGTGCAACGCCGGTTCGAGGGCGCGAAGGCGCGCGTCGGCATCCGTCGCCCCGGTATCGATGACGGTGCCGCTGGGCAGCACGACCGTGACCGAGTCCAGGGTCTGGTAGGCGTTGTCGACGGTGCCGCAGGCCATTCCGGAGGAGTTGTTGGCCACGACTCCGCCGATGGTGCAGGCGGACTCGCTGGCCGGATCGGGGCCGAACTTGCGGCCGTACTTCGCCAGCCGGGCGTTCAGCGCCCGCACCGTGACCCCCGGCTGCACCCGCACCCGGGCGCCGCCGTCCAGCACCTCGACGGCCTTGAAGTTGCGGCGCACGTCGACGAGGACACCGTCGGTGAGGGCCTGGCCGCTGAGGCTGGTGCCCCCGGAGCGGAGGGTGAGCGGCACGCCCTGCGCCGCGCTGGCACGCAGCAGCCGGCCGACCTCGTCCGCGTTCCCGGCCACGACGACCACGCGGGGCACCAACAGGAAGTGCGAGGCGTCGTGGGCGTTGGCGTGCAGGTCGATGGCACGGGTCTTGACCTGGGCCGGATCGGACACCGCGGCGCGCAGGGCGACCAGCATCCTGTCGGCTGTCGGGGCCTCGCGCCGCGCTGCGGCGGTGTCGGCGCGGCCGCCGAGTTCCACTACGGAACCATCCAGCCGAGGACCGGGGTGGACTGCAGCACGATCAGGACGGTGATCAGCACGAGCAGACCCAGGCTCCAGCCGATGAGCTTGCGGAACAGCGTGCTCTCCGCGCCCTCCAGCCCGACAGCGGCGGCGGCCACGGCCAGGTTCTGCAGCGAGAGCATCTTGCCCAGCACGCCGGCCGAGGAGTTGGACGCGGCCATCAGCACCGGCGAGAGGCCGGTGGAGTTGGCGGCCGTGACCTGCAGCTGTCCGAAGAGCGCGTTGGAGGACGTGTCGGAGCCGGTCAGGGCCACTCCGATCCAGCCGATCAGGGGGGAGATGACCGCGAAGAACGCACCGGTGGACGCGAGGAAGGCACCGAGCGAGGCGGTCTGGCCGGACAGGGTCATCACGAAGGAGAGTGCCAGCACGGCCGTGACGGTCACGATGGTCCAGCGCAGTTGCACGACGGTGTCCCAGTAGACCTTGAGGCCCTGGCGGAACGAGACCTTGTAGAGTGCCATCGTGATCAGGCCGGAGAAGAACAGCAGGGTTCCGGTGGCCTTGAGGTGGTCGAGCTTGAACGTCGCGGCCGGCACCGGGTCGCCGGCCGCGTTGACCACGTCAAGTCCCGGCCAGGCGAACGTGACGCTGCCGACGACGGCGAGCCAGGCCTTGACGGCCGGGATCTGCGCGATCGAGAAGATGACCATGATGATCAGGTAGGGCGCGATCGCCGTCCACACCTGGCGGGGTGACGGGCGGGTATTGTCGGTCAGGTTGGGGCTTCCGCCGGAGCGGCGAGCGGTCTTGATCGCCGTGGTGGCGGTGCTGCGCAGGTCGTCCACCGGGCGGCCCTGGCCGAGTGGGGCCTGGTGCTCGCTCTCGGCTCCACCGGTCAGGTCGACGTCGTCGTTCAGCCCCATCGATTCGGCCTGCCGCCAGAAACGGAGCATGACCAGGACGACGGCCACGGTCGCGACCGCTGCCACGACATCCGTCAGTTCGACCGCGAAAAAGTTGGCGGTGACGAACTGGGCCAGTCCGAAGACCACGCCGGCCACCACGGCCACCGGCCAGGTCTGCTTCAGGCCGCGCTTGCCGTCGACGATGAAGACGAGGATCAGCGGCACGAGCAGGGCGATGAACGGGGTCTGGCGCCCGGCCATCGAGGCCAGGTCCTGGATCGGCAGCCCGGTGACGCCGTTCAGGGCGATGATCGGTGCCGCCATCGCGCCGAACGCCACCGGGGCCGTGTTGGCCAGCAGGGAGACCATGGCGGACTTGAGCGGCTTCATCCCGGCGGCCATCAGCATGGCGGCGGAGATGGCGACCGGGGCGCCGAAGCCGGCGAGGGACTCCAGCAGCGCTCCGAAGCAGAACGCGATCAGGATCGCCAGGATCCGCAGGTCGTTGGAGATCGAACGGATCGTGCGACCGAGAACCTCGAACCAGGGGGTGGCCACCGTCAGCTTGTAGATCCAGAGGGCATTGACCAGGATCCAGAGAATCGGGAAGAGACCGTAGAAAGCGCCGGCCGCCGTGGCGCTGAGCGCTTGGCCGACGGGCATCTGCCAGCCGACAACGGACAGCACGATCGAGAGCAGCAGGCTGGCCAGGGCGGCCTTGTACGCCTTGACCCTGAATATGCCGAGCAGGACGAAAAGAAGGATGAGGGGCAATGCCGCGCAGATCGCAGACAAGAGGAGGGACCCGAGAATCGGGTCGGTGATCTGTTGAAAGATGAGGTCTCCACACTGAGGTCACGGTCACATCGTTGTGACACCTTGACGATTGTCTAGCAAGTATTCACGTAAGTCAACAAGCTGACGTGTTAATCTCTGCCAAGATGTTGGACTACGAGGGAAAGGTGGTCTCTGTGGCAGTCCGTGTATCGGCAACCTCAATCGTGGACGCCGTCGCCAACGACCTGCGCGCCCGGATTCTTCAGGGTGGGCTCTCGACGAAGATTTCCCTGACGGAGACCGAGACGGCCACAACCTACGACGTCGCGCGCCCTACCGCGAAGGCGGCGATCGAGAAGCTGGTGGCCGAGGGGCTCCTGGTGCGGGGAGCACACAAGACCGCCCGCGTCGCAGAGCTCGGACCGGATTCGGTCCGGGACATCTATCTCGCCCGTGCCTATCTCGAGAGCGAGGTCCTGCGCCGGCTGGCGTCGGTCCGTGCCGTCCCCGCGGGGGCCGTGCGGGCGAACCTGGACATCGCGGCCGTGTCGGGCGGATCGGCGATGGACGTCGTCGAGCCCGACATGCGCTTCCATACCTGCCTCATTGACGCGGTCGGCAGCGAGAGGATCAGTAAGATCTACCGCTCATTGGTCGGCGAGGTGCGCCTCTGCATGACCCGGGTGCAGTCGCTGAACCTGCTGGACACCGGACTCATTCAGGCCGAGCACCAACGCATTCTGGAGTTGCTCGCCGACGGCGACGGGCAGGCCGCCGCACTGCTGCTGGACGAGCATCTGGGGCGGGCACGCGAACGGCTGGTGGAGGCCATTGGCGGCACGGCCGGCCCGGAGGCCCGACTGCCTTCGAGCCTGATTCCGCTCTGACACAGCTTCCGGCAGCATACAGCAGCACAATCCTGACGCACACCCGGACCACGGAGGGCACAATGGGTCATTTCCTCACATCTTCCACGAGTTCCGCGCTGGCGCTGCTGGCCGAGTACGTCGCCCGCGACGGCGCGCCGCCGCTCGAACGCGTGCGTGCCATCCGTCGCCTGGTCCATGAGCTCGAGGCGGACCCGGCCACTCTGGCCGGCGTGCGGGACGCGCTCGCCCAGGGTGCCGGCTGGGACGAAATCGCTGACGCCGCAGGGTTGAAGCCGGCCGCGGCCCGGTGGCGCTGGAGCGGTACCGACGACGAGATCGCGGTCAGGCTGGCGGCCGGCCGCAAGCGGTCCGCACGCCCCAGCGCCGTGCCGACCGACCTGCCCGGGTTGTCTGTTGCGCAGGCTGCGGCGACACTGGGAGTCACGGTGCAGGCCGTCTACCTGCAGGTGAGCCGAGGGAAGCTGGCCAGCCGCACCGTGGAACTGCCGGACGGCCGCTCCTACAAACGGGTCTTCCTTGACGGAGTCCCGACCGACGCCTCGACGGAATCGCCCACCCGACCTCACACCGAAGATGGAGCACAAGATGACTGACCTGCCCACGAATCAGGACGACCGAACCGCCGTGATGCCCGCCTTCGCCGGCGCAGACCCGGCGCCCATGCCGGCGCCCATGCCGACACCCGCGCCGGCCGCCGCCCTGCCCGCCAGCGCACGCTCGAACACCGCCCAGCGCACGGCCCTCGTCGTCCTGGTCGGCATCGGCGCGCTCGTGCTGGCCTTCATCGTGATGCTCCTCGTCGGCGTTTCCAGCGAGAGCACCAACGCCCTCGCCGTGTTCGCCACGCCGATCGCGTCGATGGTCGCCGCCTACTACGGGATCACGCTGAGCATCCAGCAGGTGAAGAACGAACGCGCCGAGAAAGAGAAGGCGATCGCCCGGGCGGATTCCGCGGACGCCGGGAGCCGGGAGACCGAGGTCTGGGCGGCACAGATGGAGTCCGGGCTGCGGGTGGCGATGGCCAAGCTTGCCGCCGCCGGCGTCGGCACCGATGAGGTCACGAAGGCGGCGGGCACGCCAGACGACTACTTCTGACGCCACCCCACGCCCCACGCTCCGCTCTCCACTCTCGCGACCGGGAGGGGAACGGAGAGGTCAGCCGGCGTCGGCGTCGGTCGTGCCGGCCCGGAGTCGCACGATGGTTTCCCAGGCTGCGACCATTGCCAGTACACCGGTGCAGAGGCCCGCGAGGGCCAGCGGCGACACCAGCCCGGCGGTGGCGAACGCCAGCACCAACAGTGCGATCCCGGCCAGGTGGGAAAGCAGCACCTCCCGGGCGACGATCCAGCGGAACAGCTGGAGCCCCACGAGGTAGATGAACGGACCGCCGGCGATGACGACGGCCGTCGACAGGCGCATCGAATCCGTCGGATGCGCGAGGATCTCCTTGTCGGCGACGCTGGTCAGCACGATGCCCGCGATGAGGATCGCGTGGACGTAGGTATAGGCGAGGCGCGCGATCCGGCCCGGCTCCGCCGACGCGGCGATCGTGCGGCTGCCGACTCGCTCGCCGTGGTCGAAATACAGCCACCACATCGCGACACCGCCGGTGAAGGCGAGGATCAGGCCCAGCACGCCGGGAACTGACGCGTCCTGGTCGACGAACGCGAAACCGGTGACCAGGAGGGATTCGCCCAGCGAGATGATCACGAACAGGGCGCTGCGCTCCGCGATGTGGGGGCCGGAAAGGTCCCAATCGTCGAGACCTGACCGGCCGAGGCCCGGCACCCGGAAGCCGATGCTCGCCGAGACGTACTCGACCAGGAGCCCCGCGATCCACAGGGGGAGCCGGAACTCCAGCGGCAGCAGCGCGCCCACGATCCAGCAGACGCCCGCCACCGAGAGCCAGACCAGGATCCGCAGGAAATTCAGATACAGCACCCGGTCGTGGCGCGCGAGCGCCAGCGCCATGAAGACCGTGCGACCCAGTTGCAGCGCCACGTAGGCGATGGCGAAGACGAGGCCGCGGTCGCCGAACGACTCGCCGATCGACACGCTCAGGAGCAGGCCGACGAGCGAGAGCCCGATCACGACCGCGCGCACCGGCAACCGGGCCGGGTCCAGCACATTCGTCACCCAGGTCGTGTGCACCCACACCCACCACAGGGCCAACACCAGGGTCGCGGATTCGAGCGCGCCGACCCATGACTGGTTCTCGTAGAGGTAACGCGACAGCTGGGTGAGGGCGAAGACGAAGACGAGATCGAAGAACAGCTCGACATAGGTGACCCTGTCGGTGCGGGGGTGGTCGGCGGGCCGGGCGAGATTGCGGCGGAGCCCCAGCGCGGGCACGGGCGGATGCGTCGCATCGTTCGGTCGGTGAATCACGACTCCAGTCTGCCCGACCTGCCTGACCGGAGGGTCGGTTGCCGCATCATCGGTTTCTGTGCCATTCTTTACGGAACGAACGGTCAGTAAGTAATACGGCGATCAAAGGTGATGAAGCCATGCCCGAAGCATTCCTCGTTGATGGTGTTCGCACTCCCATCGGCCGATACGGAGGGGCACTGTCCGGCGTACGCCCCGATGACCTCGCGGCCCTCGTGCTGTCCGCAGTGGTGAGCCGGTCCGGCCTCGACCCGTTCCTCATCGACGAAGTGATCATGGGAGCGGCCAACCAGGCCGGCGAAGACAACCGCAACGTCGCCCGGATGGCCGTGCTCCTCGCCGGACTGCCCGACAGCATCCCCGGGATCACGGTCAACCGGCTCTGCGCGTCCGGCCTCTCCGCGGTGCACCTCGCCGCCAGCATGATCAAGGCGGGCGAGGCCGACCTGGTCATCGCCGGCGGCGTGGAGTCGATGACCCGGGCGCCCTGGGTGTTGGCCAAGCCGGAGAAGGCCTGGGCCAAACCGGGCGAGATCGTCGACACGTCGATCGGCTGGCGCTTCACCAACCCGCGGCTCACCGAACGCGACAAGGCCACCTTCACCATGTCGGAGACAGCGGAGGAGGTCGCCGCGATCGACGGCATCAGCAGAACGGATGCCGACGCCTTCGCCCTGCGCTCGCACCGACTGGCCGTCGACGCCAGGCAGAACGGGACCTTCGTCCCCGAGATAGTGCCGGTTCCCACCCGGGCCGGGCTCGTCGACGCGGACGAAGGACCCAGGGCCGACACGACCCTCGAGCGGCTCGCCGACCTGCGCTCGGTCGTGCGCCCGGGCGGAGTCGTCACGGCAGGAAACGCCAGCTCGCTCAACGACGGGGCCTCCGCCATCGTCGTGGCCAGCGAAGCGGCGATCGAACGCCTCGGCCTGACCCCCCGGGCCCGCGTCGCGGGCGGCGCCAGCGCCGGGGTCGCGCCGGAGACGATGGGCCTCGGCCCCGTGCCGGCCACCGAGAAGCTCCTGCGCCGGCTCGGCCTCGGAATCGGAGACCTGGACGCGGTCGAACTCAACGAGGCGTTCGCCACCCAGTCCCTGGCGTGCATCCGCCGCCTCGGCCTCGACCCGGAGATCGTCAACCGCAACGGCGGCGCCATCGCCCTGGGGCACCCGCTCGGTTCCTCCGGGGCGCGCATCCTGGTCACCCTGCTCGGCCGGATGGAACGCGAGGGCGCCAGGCGCGGCCTCGCCACCATGTGCGTCGGCGTCGGACAGGGCTCGGCCCTCGTCGTGGAGAGTGTCTAGATGCCCCGGGAATTCAGCACCCTGCTCGTCGAACGCCGCCCCGACCGGGTGCAGGTGCAGCTGAACCGCCCCGACGTGCGCAACGCGATCGACCAGACGATGGTCGACGAACTGCACCTGCTCTGCGGCGAGCTCGAACGCGGGCCGAGGATCCTGATCCTGTGCGGCACCGCCGGGGTCTTCGCCTCCGGCGCCGACATCGCCCAACTGCGGGAGCGCCGCCGTGAGGACGCCCTCACCGGCATCAACTCGGAGCTGTTCGAGCGGATCGCCAGGCTGCCGCTGCCGGTCATCGCCGCAATCGACGGCTGGGCTCTCGGCGGCGGGGCGGAGCTCGCCTACGCCGCCGACTTCCGGATCGCCTCCGAAACGGCTCGCCTCGGCAACCCGGAGACCTCCCTCGGCATCATCCCCGCAGCCGGGGCGCTCTGGCGACTGGCCGAGCTCGTCGGCGAACCCGTCGCCAAGGAGATCATCCTGGCCGGCCGCATCCTGACCGCCCAGGAGGCACTCGCCGTGCACCTGGTCACCGAGGTGCACCCTGCGGACCGGCTGCTGGCCGCCGCCCACGCCCTCGCGGACCGGATCACTGCGCAGGACCCCCTCGCCACGCAGCTCGCCAAGGAGGTCTTCCACGTGCCGCGCGCCCGGCATCCGCGCGCCGACAACGAGGCTCAGGCCGTCCTCTTCGAATCCGAGGAGAAATTCGCCCGCATGACCGCATTCCTGGAGAGGAAGAAACGATGACGCTCGCCCCAGGCACCATGGACCAGCAGGCCGCCCCTGGGCCCATCACCGTGCCGACGCAGGTCGGCGTGCTCGGCGGCGGACGGATGGGCGCGGGCATCGCCCACGCCTTCCTCGTCGCCGGCGCGCACGTCACCGTCGTCGAGCGCGACGCGGACGCGGCGGCCGCGGCGCGCGAGCGGGTGCTCGGCGCCGTCGACACCGCCCTCCGCCTCGGCGCTATCGAGGGCGAACGGTCCTTCTACGCCGACCGGCTCAGCGTGGCCACGGATGCCTCGGCGTTCGCTTGCGCCGGGCTCGTCGTCGAGGCGGTGCCGGAGGTCGTGGCGCTGAAGACGCAGGCTCTCCGCAGCGTCGAGGCACACCTGGCCCCCGACGCCTGGCTGGCCACGAACACCTCGTCGCTCTCGATCACCGAACTCGCCGGTGTGCTCGAACGCCCGGCCCGGTTCATCGGGCTGCACTTCTTCAACCCGGTCCCGGTCTCGACCCTGATCGAGGTCGTCACCGGGGAGGCCACCAGCCCCGAACTCGTCGACCTGGCCGCCGGCTGGGTCTCCGCCCTCGGCAAGACGCCGATCCTGGTGCGCGACTCGCCCGGCTTCGCCAGCTCCCGGCTCGGCGTCGCGATCGCGCTCGAGGCCATCCGGATGGTCGAAGAGGGCGTCGCCAGCCCCGCCGACATCGACGCGGCCATGGTGCTCGGCTACAGGCATCCGGTCGGCCCGCTCCGCACCACCGACCTGGTCGGACTCGACGTGCGCCTCGGCATCGCCGAGCACCTGCACGGTGCCCTCGGCGAAAGGTTCGCCCCGCCGCAACTGCTGCGCGACCTCGTCGCCCGCGGCGACCTCGGACGCAAGAGCGGCCGTGGATTCTTCGATTGGAAGGACGCATCATGACTCTCCTCAGCACCGGCACGATCGTGCCCAGCTACGTCCTCGACTCCTGGTGGACCCCGGCGGACGGGTCCAGGACCCAGCTCGTGCTGGACGCGAGCACCGGCGAGGAGGTCGCGTCGGTCAGCAGCGAGGGACTCGACCTCGGTGACGTGGTCGAGCACGCCCGCACGGTCGGCCAGGCCTCGCTCGGCCGGCTCACCTTCCACCAGCGCGCCATCCTGCTCAAGCGGCTCGCCCAGTACCTGAGCGGCGTCAAGGAGGAGCTGTACACGCTCTCCGCCCGCACGGGAGCCACCCGGTACGACTCGATGGTCGACATCGACGGCGGCATCGGTGTGCTCTTCACCCTGTCCTCGAAGGGCCGGCGGGAGATGCCCAACAGCCAGGTCTACGTCGACGGCGATGTCGAGGCGCTGTCCAGGGACGGCTCGTTCAGCGGCCAGCACATCTACACCCGCATCCCCGGGGTGGCCTGCCAGATCAACGCGTTCAACTTCCCGGTCTGGGGAATGCTGGAGAAGTTCGCGCCCGCGTTCATCGCCGGGGTGCCCTCGGTCGTCAAGCCTGCCTCACCCACCGGCTACCTCACCGAGGCGGTCGTGCGTCACATCATCGCCTCCGGCATCCTGCCGCCCGGCACACTGCAGCTCGTCTCCGGCAGCGCCCGCGACCTGATCGACCACCTCGACTACCGGGACCTCGTCGCCTTCACCGGCTCGGCCGGCACCGCCCGCGTTCTCAAGGCGCACCCGAACGTGGTCGAGGGCGGGGTGCGCTTCACCAGCGAGACCGACTCCCTCAACGCGGCGATCCTGGGCCCGGACGCCACGAAGGGCACCGCCGAGTTCGATGCCTACGTCGCCTCCGCCGTCACCGAGATGACCAGCAAGGCCGGCCAGAAGTGCACGAGCATCCGCCGGCTGATCGTGCCGGCCGGGCGCCTGGACGAGATCGTCGCGGCCGTGGCCGAGCGGGTGGAGCGCCGGGTCAGGGTCGGCGACCCGCGCGCCGACGGCGTCACCATGGGTCCCCTGGCCAGCCTGGACCAGCGCCGGGAGGTGCTCTCGAGTGTCGCCCGGCTGGTCGAGGGCGGCGGCCGGATCGTGATGGGGTCGACGGATGCCCCGGCCGGCGCCGACCCCAACGGTGCGTTCGTGGGGCCGCTGCTCCTGGCCTTCGACGATGCCGACAGCCCTGCCGTGCACGAGATCGAGGCGTTCGGTCCGGTCGCGTCGATCATCGAGTACACCGACCTTGACCACGCCGTCTCCCTGGCCGCCCTGGGCGGCGGTTCGCTGGTGGCGACGGTCGCCACCCACGACCCGAACGTCGCCCGGGCTCTGGTACTCGGGATCGCCGCCCACCACGGTCGGGTCCTGATGCTGGACCGCGTCGACGCGCGCAGCAGCACCGGCCACGGCGCGCCCGTGCCGCACCTGGTGCACGGCGGGCCGGGCCGGGCCGGCGGCAGCGAGGAGCTGGGCGGCATCCGCTCTGTGCTGCACCACATGCAGCGCACGGCCATCCAGGGTTCGCCCGACATGCTCACCGCGATCACCGGCCAGTGGCACACCGGCGCCGTCGTGCAGCACGGGATCCACCCGTTCCGCAAGTCCCTCGCCGTCCTCCGGGTGGGCGACCAGGTGCAGGGCGGGCCGCGCACCGTGAGCCTCGCGGACATCACCGCGTTCGCCGAGGCCACCGGTGACCGGTTCTACGCGCACACCGACGCCGAGGCGGCCGCGGCGAACCCGTTCTTCCCCGGGATCGTCGCCCACGGCTACCTGCTCGTCTCGTGGGCGGCCGGGCTGTTCGTGGATGCGGCGCCGGGGCCCGTGCTCGCGAACTCCGGGCTGGAACGGCTCCGGTTCGTCACCCCGGTGTCGCCGGGCGACAGCATCCGGGTCACCCTCACCGCCAAACGGATCACTCCCCGCGAAACGGAGGACTACGGCGAGGTCTGCTGGGACGCCGTGCTGCACAACCAGAACGACGAGGTCGTGGCCAGCTACGACGTGCTCACCCTGGTCAGCAAGAACTAGGGGTGGTCGCCTCCGGCCCGCCGGGGGTGTGAGCCGTAGTCCGGCGGGGCGTGATCATGCGGCTGGCCCCGCCTGCCCCGACGTGAGCTGGCGCCTGCCTCCGTGCGGGATGCCCGAGCCCCGGTCGAATTCGACGGAGATTTTGGTCCAAAGCCACCAGGAAACGCGATATTGGGCCTCAAACCGGAAAAAGTCCGTCGAATTCGACTGCCCGGGCTCCGGGCTCCGGGCTCCTGGCTCCTGGAACTCAGAGGTCGGCGAGCAGGGAAACGGGGGATTCGATGCAGCGTGCGACGAAGGTGAGGAACCCCGCGGCGGTGTCGCCGTCGCAGACGCGGTGGTCGAAGACCATGGAGAGTTCGACGACGGTGCGCACCGCGAGCTTGTGGTCGACCACCCACGGGCGTTCGATCATCCGGCCGATGCCGAGGATGGCGGCCTCCGGGTGGTTGATGATCGCCGCTGACCCGTCCACGCCGAGGGAGCCGAAGTTGTTGAGGGTGAATGTTCCGCCGGCCAGGGCGCCGGGGGAGAACGCCCCGTCGCCGGCCTGCGCGACCAGGCCGGCGATCGCATCCCGCAGCTGCCGGGTGGTCAGGGCGTGGGCGCCGTGCACGACCGGGACCATCAGGCCCCGCGCCGTCTGCGCGGCGATGCCGAGGTTGATGTCCCCGCGCACCAGGATCTCCTGGCTGGCGGTGTCGACCGAGGCGTTGAGGAGCGGGTAGCGGCGCAGCCCTGCGACGACGAAGCGGGCGATCAGCGCGGTGACGCTGAATCGTTCGCCGGTGGCCGCGAGGAGCCGGTCGCGGGCGGTGAACAGCTCGGTGGCGTCGACGTCGAGCCAGATCGTGGCCTCGGGGATCTCCCGCCGTGACCGGGCCAGCCGTTCCGCCACCACCTTGCGGAGCCCCGTGATCGGAATGCGGGTGTCCCCGGTGGCGGGCGCTCGCACCTCGGCAGCGGGCGCGGCACCGGGAGCGGCGGCCTGTGGCGGTGCCAGGGTGGCCGGGGCCGGGGCCGGGGCGTGGTGCTGTGCCTCTGCCGGCGGCTGCGCCGGGATCGGGGTCCGTGCCGTAGCCTCGGTCATTTCCTGGGCGTGGATCCGGGCCTCGACGTCGCGGCGCAGGACCAGGTCGTTCGGGCCGCTGCCGCGCAGCGTGCTCGCGTCGAATCCGTTCTCGCGGGCGAGCCGTCGCACGATCGGGGAGACGACCGGCGACGGGCGACCCGGGACGGCGGGGCCGGCCACCGTTGCGACCGCCGTTGCGACCGCCGGGGCGGCCCGCGGGGGAGCGGGCTGGTCGCCCCTGGTCCCGAATCGCGCCGCCGCCGGTCGCCGGACCGGCCGGGTATTCTCACTCGTGCCGTAGCCGACGAGCACGGCACCGGATGCCCCGCTCGGCTCGGCGGTCGGGCCGGCCGGCACAGTTTCCGGCGCGGGCTCGACCGAGGCCGACGCCGACGCCGACGCCGACGGTGCCGGCGCGGACCCCGTGGCAGGCGTCGCGGCATCCGTCACGCTCAGCAGCACCTGGCCGGAATGGATGACCTGGCCGGCCTCGCCGAAGAGCGCCTCGACAACCCCGCCGAACGGGGAAGGCAATTCCACGATCGACTTGGCGGATTCGACCTCGACCACGGGCTGGTCGATCGCGATGGTGTCGCCGACGCTGACCAGCCAGGACACGATCTCCGCCTCGGTCAGACCCTCGCCGAGGTCGGGAAGGATGAAGTCGTGCGTCATCATGACCACTCCCAGGTGCCGAGCGCGGCGAGGATCCGGTCGGGGGTCGGCAGGAAGTACTCCTCGAGCTTGGGCGACGGGTAGGGGATGTCGAAACCGGTGATCCGCAGGATGGGCGCGGCGAGGTGGAAGAAGTTGCGTTCGGTGAGTCGGGCCGCAACCTCCGCGCCGTACCCGCCGAACTGCGCGGCCTCGTGCACGACGGCGGCCCTGCTCGTCTTGCGCAGCGACGCGCCGACGGTGGCGTCGTCGAACGGCGCCAGGCTGCGCAGGTCGATGACCTCGATCGACAGCCCCTCCGCCGTCGCCAGTTCAGCGGTGGCCAGGGCGGTCTTCACCGTGGGGCCGTAGGCGATCAGCGTGACATCGGTGCCCTCTCGGAGCACCACGGCTGTGTTCATCGGCGCGGTCTGCACGGGCAGGCTCAGCGCCTCCTTCACCCAATACCGGCTCTTGGGTTCCATGAAGATCACCGGGTCGTCGCTCGCGATGGCCTCGCGCAGCATCGAATACGCGTCGGCGGGGTTGGACGGCGACACGACCGTCAGGCCGGGGGTGGCGGTCCAATAGGCCTCGGACGAGTCGGAGTGGTGTTCCACCCCGCCGATGTCGCCGGCGTAAGGGATGCGGATGACGATGGGGAGGGAGATCCGACCCCGGGTGCGATTGCGCATTTTGGCCAGGTGCGACACGATCTGTTCGAACGCCGGGTAACTGAACGCGTCGAACTGCATCTCCACCACCGGGCGCAGCCCGTAGATGGCCATGCCGATCGCGGTGCCGACGATGCCGGACTCGGCCAGCGGCGAATCGCTCACCCGGGTCTCGCCGAACTCGGCGTAGAGCCCGTCGGTGACCCGGAAGACGCCGCCGAGGGGGCCGACGTCCTCCCCGAACAAGACGACGGTCGGGTCGTCGCGCATCGAGTCCTGGATGGCCGCGTTGAGCGCGGCGGCCATGGTGAGGGTGACCGGCGGGCGGGCGCCGGCGGGCGGGGCCGTGCTCTGCAGCGTCATGCGTGGGCTCCTGACGGGGTGGAAACAGACGGGGTGATGGGAGCCGGTTGCGCGGCGAGCGCGGCGTGTTCGGCGAGCGCGGCGTGTTCGGCCAGTTCGGCGGCCAGGAACGCGCGCTGCTCGGAGAGCGCGGTTCGTGGGGCAGCGTAGACGTGGTCGAACAGTTCGAGCGGGTCCACCTGCACGGGCAGCGTCATGCATTCCCGGGTCGCCGTCGCAAGGTCCTCAGCCTCATCACGGATGCCGGCCCGCTCCTGGTCGCTCAGCGCGCCGATCGAGACCAGGTAGATATCCAGGCGTTCGATCGGGTCGCGGCGCCGCCAGACGTCGACGTCGTCGGCCGAACGGTACCGGCTCGGGTCGTCCGAGTTGGTGTGCGCCTCCATCCGGTAGGTCAGACCCTCGACCAGGGTCGGCCCGCCGCCCGCGCGTGCCCGGTCGACGGCCGCGGAGGTGACGGCGTACATCGCGGCGACGTCGTTGCCGTCGACGTAGTAGCCGGGCATGCCGTAGCCGATGGCCTTGTCGGCGATGGTGCGGCAGTGCATCTGCTTGTCGAGAGGCACGCTGATCGCAAACTGGTTGTTCTGCACCACGAACACGACCGGCGCCTGCCAGACCGCGGCGAAGTTGAACGCCTCGTGCGCATCACCCTCGCTCGTGGCGCCGTCGCCGAGCAGGGTGAGCGCGACAGTGCTGTCCCGTTTCAACTTGGACGCCGTGGCCAGGCCGACGGCGTGCAGTGCCTGGGTGGCGAGCGGGGTGGCCTGCGGGGCGATCCGGTGTTCGTACTGGTCGTAGCCGCTGTGCCACTCGCCGCGGAACGAGGCAAGGATGTGTTCTGGCTTCACCCCCCGGGTGAGCAGGGCGATGCTGTCCCGATAGGTCGGGAAGAGCCAGTCGCCCGGGTCGAGCGAGGCGACGGCCGCGATCTCGCAGGCCTCCTGGCCGAGTGCCGACGGGTAGGTGGCCAGACGGCCCTGCCGGGTGAGCGCGGTTACCTGCACGTCGAACCGGCGGGCGATCACCATCTGGCGGTACAGGCCGAGCAGCGTGCCGGGGTCAGGGAGGGTGAAGCCGCCGGCATCGTCCGTCACGGCATGGCCGGTGTCATCGATCAGGCGGAGGGGCTGCGGCGCCGACGCGGTGGACACGACCGGGCTCTCGACATTGAGGCTCATGACGCAATCGTGGGGCATCCGCCGGTCGGCGACGACACCGGGGAGACGGATGTGAACAATTGGCTCGAACCTGCCCGTCGCCGTGCCAAACGTCCGGAGCCTATCGCGGCTTCAGTGCCAGATGTCCGGGGCTTCGGCGGGCGCGTGACCGGCGATTTCCTCGAGGATCAGGTGGGACCGGGTGGAGATGACACCGGGCATGCTGTGGATGTCGCGCAGGATGGCCTGGCTGAGCTGCTCGTGATCTGGCGCGCTCACCGTGAGGATGATGTCGATGTCGCCGCTGACCGCCTGGGCCTTCTCGACGAAGGGCAGCTTGCTGAGCCGGGACGCGATGTCGGTCCAGGAGACGTCGCCGATCTTCACCACGACAAGGGCGGACACGTGCAGGCCGAGGGCGCGCGGATCGATCTGGGCCCCGAACCCGATGATCACCCCGTGGCGCACGAGGTTCTGCACCCGCGTGTGGGCCGCCGTGCGGGAAATGTGCACGAGGGCGGCAACCTGCCGCATCGACAGGCGGGCGTCCCTGCTGAGTTCGGCGACAATCCGTCGGTCGATGGCGTCGAGGCCGGCGGGCGCGGGCGACGGGGAGTGCTCGCTCATACCGGCGGCTGCGTCATGGTGGTCCTCAGGTCGGGAGGCTTCAGACTACCGCCGGCTCCTCCATCGACTGGCGCACCGCGCGCAGGAAGTGGTTCTTCGGCCAGTGCCGAAGCCGCAGCGGCAGCAGCGGGTAGAGCACGCCGATGAACGCCAGGAGGCGGTCGAACCGCCGCTGCGAGCGCGGTGACCAGTCCAGCTGGAACAGTTCCCGCACGAGAGGGGGGAGCAGTCCCACGGTGAGGAGGCGGCCCACGGGCATCAGGAGGCGGAGCCACACCGGACCGGACCGGGGGTACAGGAGCTCCCAGGCCACCGCCCTGGTGGTGGCATCCGTGCGGAGTTCGGCGAGCCTGTCCCGGAAATACATGGCGAACGCCGCGCGATCGACCGGCCACAGTGCGGCCGGCACCTGGAGCGCCGTGCCGAGTACGGCGTAGTCCAGGTAAAGGGCGTCGGCGGTGTCGTCGTCCAGCGGACCGAAGACGAGTTCGCGCATCGTGATCGCCGAGTCGTACAGGGTCGCCGCCACCCAGAGCTGCAGCTCGGGGGTGAACGCGCTGTAGGCCGGGGCTCCGTCGACGGCCTTGCCGACGACCGGGCCGTGAGCGCGATTGACCCTCAGGCTGGCACTCGCCGCCTCGGCGGGGGTGCCGAAGACCACCGCGTAGACGTACGTCAGTGTGCCCCGCAGCCGGTCGAGGGGCCGTGACGCGAAATTGCTGTGGTGCGCGACGCCGTGCCCGATGGCCGGATTCGCGATCTGCAGAAGGATGGACCGCCCGCCGGCCCCGATGAGCACGCCTTCGCCGGCGATGTCCCGCATGCCCAGGTCACGACCTGCCACTGGTTCCTCCCTTGGGTGTCTCCCGTTGTGAATGACGAGTGTAGTGCGCCTTGCGAGGATCGTGGGGCCGGTTCCCGTGCCGGCTCGCGGGGCTAACCTTGACCGATGACTACCGGGCGAGGACGACCAGGCCGATCCCGCGGTGGCGCGGTGCTCGCCGCCGCCGCCGTGGCCGCCGCCGTTGCCGTTTCCCTGCTGATGGGCGGCTGCTCGCCGATCGTGCGGTCCGGGGACGCCGGTGGCCCCTCCCAGGCCTCGCCGGCCCGCACCAGGGTCCCGGTCGACCCGCTCGCTGCCGACGCCCGGCGACGGCTGTCCGCCATGACACTGACCGAGAAGATCTCCAGCCTCCTGATGCTGCACCAGCCGGGAACGGATGCCGCCGCGCTTCGCTCCTTCGCCGCGGGCAACGGCCTCGGCGGACTCATCCTGATGGGTGACAACATGCCGGCCGCACCGGAGGCTCTCGGAGAACTGACCGGGACGCTGAGCGCCGACGCCGCGTTTCCGCTCGTGATCGGGATCGACCAGGAGGGCGGCGAGGTCGATCGGCTCAGGAATGACGACGCGCCGGGGGCCGAGGGTGTGCGCTCCCAGCCCGCGCAGGCGACGGAGGACGCCTTCCGCAGTCGCTCCGCCCTGCTTCAGTCCGCCGGGATCAGCGTCAACTTCGGCATCGTGGCCGACGTCACCGCAGACCCGAACTCGTTCCTCTATGGACGCGTGCTTGGCACGGACCCTGCCGCGGCATCCGTGCGTGTGGCCGCCGCCGTGGCCGGCGAACATGGCCGGGTACTGAGCACGCTCAAGCACTTCCCGGGGCACGGGGCGGCGCAGGGAGACTCGCACCGGAGCATCCCGTCGACCGGGCTGGGTTACCAGGACTGGCTCAGCCGGGTGGCACCCCCGTTCAAGTCCGGCATCGCAGCCGGGGCGCAGGTGGTCATGTTCGGGCACCTGGCCTATCCGGCCGTCGATGCCCGGCCCGCCAGCCTGTCCCCGGCCTGGCACAAGATCCTGCGCGGCACGCTCGGGTTCACCGGCATTTCGATCACCGACGACCTGCTGATGCTTCAGGCCACAAGGCTTCCCGAGTACGCAGACCCGGTCGAGAATGCGATCGCGGCGCTCGTTGCCGGCAACACCATGCTGCTCTACGTCACGCCCGCCGACCCCGCGCAGGTCGGGATCACCATTCCGGCCGTTGTCGCCGGAATCGCGGCGGCCGTCGAATCGGGGCGGATCGAGGAGGCCCAGATCGACGACGCCGCATACCGGCTGCTGGCGTTGCGCCGGGGGCTCGCCGTGCGCTCGGCCCATGGCGAGCCGTGCGGCGTCGACTGCCGCCGGCTGCTCCGATAGTGGGGCAATCGAAGAAAGTCTTTGTTGAGCCGGAATAAACCGGGATCCTATGCGATTGCATGTAATTGACGGCGACAATCTACCGCCCGAGACTCGAGGAGAACCCATGACTGACACCATCACGAACATCCCCGGCTACAAGGCCGGAACCTGGACCATCGACCCGACGCACAGCGAGGTCGGCTTCAGCATCCGCCACCTGATGATCAGCAAGGTCAAGGGTAAGTTCGAGAAGTTCGACGCAACCTTCGTCACCGCCGAGAACCCGCTCGACAGCACCGTCAGCGCCACGGCCGAGGTCGCCTCGATCAACACCAACGAGGCCAACCGCGACGGTCACCTCCGCACCGGCGACTTCTTCGACGCCGAGACTTTCCCCTCCATCAACTTCGTTTCCACCGGTGTGCGTTCCGTCAAGGGCGAATTCCTCGTCGACGGCGACCTCACCATCAAGGGCGTCACCAAGCCGGTCACCTTCGACTTCGAGTTCGGCGGCTTCGGCCTGGACCCCTACGGCAACTACAAGGCCGGCGCGACCGCCAAGACCGAGGTCACCCGTGCGGACTTCGGCCTCGAGTACAACGCGGCCCTCGAGACCGGCGGCGTCCTCCTCGGCGAAAAGGTCACCATCACACTTGAACTGCAGGCTGCGCTGAACCAGGCGTAACCCAGCAGTACCGACAGGGGCTCCGCTACGGTGGGGCCCCTTTGTCGTGCCCGGCCCGGTGGTCGAGCCGCCCCCGGTGGTCGAGTCGTTCCGGTGGTCGAGCTCGTCGAGACCCTGCCCGGTGGTCGAGCTCGTCGAGACCCTGTCCGGTGGTCGAGCCCGTCGAGACCGGTGTGATTTCGGCAGGCTCAATCACCGGTGGTCGAGGCTCCGGTGGTCGAGCTCGTCGAGACCGGGACTACTCGGTCTGCTCGTCGCCGACGTGCTCGTCTGCTTGTTTCGGCCGGTGGGTTTTGCTGTGCAGTGGGAGGGGGGTCTGTTCGGGGTCGTTCGAGGCGGGTGGTTTCAGCCAGTAGTTGTCTCCGTCGCGGGTGATGGTCCAACCCATGTTGTGGAGTAGTAGGTGGTGGGGGTGGCAGAGGCAGATTCCGTCGGCGAGGTTGGTGTGGCCGTGTTCGAGGAGCCAGGTTTTGATGTGGTGGGCTTCGGTCCAGGAGGGGGGTCTGTCGCAGTCGGGCCAGAGGCAGCCGCCGTCGCGGGTGCCCATGGCGGTGCGTTGGGCGGGGGTGAAGAGGCGTTGTTCTCGTCCGATGTCGAGGGGTTGCCCGGTGTTGGTGAAGAGGAGTCCGACGTAGCCGGTGTCGCAGAGTTGTCGTTGGATGGTGGTGAGGGAGATCGGGGCGGGGCTGCCCTCGATGTAGCCGTGCCCGGTCGGCAGGGCCAGGGTCGTCCCGGGTTGGCCGGGTTGGCCGGGTTCGCCGGGTAGGCCGGGTTCGCTGGGTAGGCCGGGTTGGCCGGGTTGGCCGGGTTGGCCGGGTTCGCCGGGCTGGCCGGGCTGGCCGGGTTGATTGGAGGGAGGGGCTGCGGCCGGGCTGACCGCGGGTGCGTCGGGTGCGTCGGGTGCGTCGGGGGCTACGAGGGCTGTGGGCGTTGAGGGGGACGTGTTGGCCGGTGCACCGGGTGCACTGCCGGCACCGGAACCGGCACCGGCACCGGTGCCGGCAGTGGCGCGGGCACCGGTGTCGGTGAGGTCTTTGTGGGTGACGATGATGCGCACGGCGGGGCGGCGGCCGCCGAGCATTTGTCCGGGGTCGACTTCGCCGGCGATTTTGAGTAGTTG
>NZ_SOHH01000011.1 GCF_004403515.1 Cryobacterium fucosi
GCAACACCAATCCGCCGCAACTACGGCACACTAAGAACGCACTACAGTGGCCCTGTTTTCAGTTGGCAGAAGTGGCCCTGTTTTCGGTCGGCGTTAACAAACCGGCTCGATTGGCTCAAAATCCTGGAGGACTTGCTTCGTCGCGCACATCGAGGTTGAGACCGATCGGTAGAACGCAGGAGTCCCAGCGTCTGCAAGTTGCTGGAGCGCACCGCCAACACCGATCATGGCGACATCGATCTCCGGGTCCAAATGACCGACAAATAGGTCCGGTGTAGCTGTCAGAGTCCGCTCCAGACCGAGCTCTGGAGAATTGATGGATGACGCCGCCAAGAAGTGCATCGTCACCGTTGAGGCGCCTTCAATCACGTGCTTGTTCGTCACGACTAGAAGCGCGGTGCCGCCGTCGGCACGTTCTTCCGAGAGAAGGAAGCCGGTCCCACTTCCGGCCCGTCCGTCACTCGTGAGCGTGGTGATGCGCACCGTCACGAACAAGAGTTGCTCAGTAAGCGTCTCGACTTCCATTGGCTTCCTCCGAAGTCCGTCACGCCCAAACCATCTCTCGCCATCTCGCGGCGGTGCTACAAGTGGACAACAAGAACAGTTGCACTGCGAATCTTACTGTTGCGCTTCCATGCCATGTGCGGCTTGTAAACTGAACGGCTCGCCGACACGCCTGTCGGGGAAAGTAATCAGGATCACTTTCGACGCGGTGGCTGGCACGATGACTCGGCACATACTGCCGTCAAGGAGCAGGGTCGTCGTTGCTCAACCCGGCTTCGTCAGCGTCCGGCGTCGACGTGGGGCCGGCCGAAGGATCGAGCCCGCCAGAAGCATCGCCCCGAGCATCACTCCCAGCCAAGGGTTGTCGAGAATCATCTGCCAGAACAGCCCGGCGGCGATCCCGAACGACTGCCATAGGACAGCCTGGTAGTCGATCTCCATGCCCAGAAGCGTACCCCCCAGTGTCTGCTTCACCGGGCGTGCCCCTCATTGGACGGAACACAGAGGAAGACCCGACTCATTCGAGACCGCCGCAGTGGAGCGCTCACCAGACGCATGTGTATTGTCTGATCTACACCGGCGAAGCGTCATCGCGGCCGAACGCGGCTGGCCTACTGAACTAGTGCCCGCCAAACATAGTCAAGGAGTCACCATGGACCAGCACGAGAAGAAAAAGATCCGTGACCACATTGGCGAGCATATTGACGTGTCCAATGCACGCCTAACGAACGACGAAACGACCTTCTTGCGGGACTTTGTCGACAAGTACGACGAAGACTACAAGGGGCGCACGGAAACCCGGACTACGAGCCGTAATGGATGGAGCTCTGACGGAAAGTACACACGTCAAGAGACGGTCACCGACACCTTCACGGATAACATCGGCATTCGCGAGGACTACGAGTACAAGGACGATGATGGGCAGAACGGGAGCTCCAGCCGTGAGGTTAAGGACGCTCGAGGCATCCTCAACTGGTTCAGAGACCGCACCTAAGGAGCGCAGACGTCGTCGGCAGTGCGATTTCTGAGCCCACACCGAAGGGCCCAACGAGATCAGATGCGCCTATGCCGCCGCGATCTCCTGGGCGATGTCTGATCCGCTTGACCACCACCCGTTGGAACTGAACGCGACTACACGTTGAAGCGGAACTCCACCGGATTGCCGCACGGAAAGACATCACACGCACCAAATCGCTCAGTCGGCCAGCCCGAGGAATACCATCACGAGCCGCTCGAGTTCAACGAGTTGCGCTGCCGAAAGCCGACCGATGCGCTGGGAGACGCTCATGCGGCGCACGGTCGTGATCTTGTCGACCATCACAAAGCTGACGGCATCGAGCCCGGTGATCCCGTCGGCGGGAAGCTGCATCCGCAACAGGGGCGCAGCGACATCCGTCGTGGTCAACGGACAGACCGTGACGGAGTCGGTACCGTCGAAGAGGTCGTCCTGGAGGATCACCGCCGGCCGAGGCTTTGAGGCGTGGACCCCTCCGGCGACAGACCAGATCTCGCCGCGGTTCACTCGTCCCACGGGGCAGAAACGGCCTCGATGAACGACTGCTCGTCACCGCCACGATCAGCGGATGCCACGGCAACCGACTGTCGGCATGCTTCGGCTGCGAAGTGCTCGGACCTTACATCGGGCACCCACACCTGAAGGAGACGGAAACCCTGCTCCCGCATGCGGTCCCGATGCTTGCCGACGCGATCCCTCACAGCCATGCAGCGATGTTACATGTAACGGCTTCGGCGCACCAGGGAGGAGACGCTCACCAAGAAACTCAGTCAGCGTCCGACTCGGCAACACGCTGGTTCCTGTCCAAGCCGAGAGCCAGGAACCCGTCTCGCCGCCCGAAGCTCTTACTGCCCGACGCCGCGGTTGCAATCGTGTGCAGCCGATAGCCGAGCGCGGCCTGGGCATTAATCGTGTTCTCCAGCTCCGTGAGATTGCCGGAGCCCGTGCCCAAGAACTTCTCCTTGTGAACGATCTGAATCACTACGTACATGCCATTTGCCGTCATCTGCGCTTCACCTTCCACCGCCCCGCAAATCGGAGCGTAATCAGTGGATTCCACATTCCTCGCGATGAGCTAAACCGCCGCCTTTCAACCAGGATGAGCTGATGACAGGTCACGAGCGCCGCTTAAGTATGGTGGCCACGTAACGCAAATGTTCCACAGAGTCGATGTTACGCAAAGCTTCCATTGCTAGGATGTAATTCGTTCGTTCCATCCGAAGCGTAGAACGCATTCGTTCCAGAGAGGAGAAGCTCCGATGAAGACACCGTGGCCCGAGGACATCGGGCGTGTCGCGCGCCAGCGCCGGCTCGACTTGAACCTCTCTCAAAACGATCTCGCCGATCGCACCGGCGTCACCCGCCAATGGCTCTCGCGTTTCGAGTCCGCGAAAGCGGACGTGAGCCTGTCGAAGGTGCTGCTCGTTCTTCGTGAGCTCGACCTGAATGTCGACGTCCGCGCACCGCAGCCGACCGTCATGCCCGACCTAGCCTCCTACGCTGCGGACTCGATCATGAGAACTGTCGCACAGATCAACGCGAACATGGCCGGCGCCATGGCCGACAGCGTCCAGCGTGCGATCAGAGGCGCTGGTATCTCGTCGACCGCGCGCGCAGCTCTCGAGAAGCTCACCTTCGACCCCGCCTACAGTCAGGCGATGCAGGGCCTCCAACTCGACCGGATCGACCCGCTATCGAAAGACCTGCCTGCCCTGCCCAGCCCGGATGCCGAAGAGTCCCGATGAACGACCGTCTTGACGTACACCTGCTCGGCGAGCACGCCGCCATCCTCGAGTACCTCAGCAGGGAACGGTACCGCCTGGTCTACAACGAAGCGTGGGTGGAATCCGCCGGCCCCGCCATCTCCCACTCGCTGCCGAAGACCGAGCGGACGCACACCGGCCGCACCGTCTTCGACTTCCTCGACAACCTACTTCCCGACAGCGCCGCCGTCCGCGAAGAATGGGCCAGGCAGGGCGGGCTCTCCAATGCCGACCCGTTCCACCTGCTCGCCGCGCACGGCGCCGACGTCGCTGGCGCGCTCGAGTTCTACCCCGCCGGCACCGCACCCCGCACGGACGGATCGTTCGCCGCGGTATCCGACGAGGAGATCGCCGTCCGCATCCGCGCGATCCGCGATAACCTTCCCGTCCCCACAGCGGCGGAAGCAGGCAACGGGTACTTCTCCCTCGGCGGCGCGCAGGGCAAGTTCGCGCTCGCATTCCGCGACGGGCGCTGGTACGACTCGACCGGCATCCACCCGTCCACCCACATCTTCAAGCCGAAGGTCACCGGGATGGTCGACGGCGAGATCGTCGAGCACGTGACGATGGCCTCTATGTACCTGCTCGGCTTCCCTGCCGCGGAGACGGCGATCACGAAGTTCGCGGACGAGCACTCGCTCGTGGTGAAGCGGTTCGACCGTGAGCAACGCATCAGCGGCCCCGTCCGGCGGATCCACCAGGAGGATATGGCTCAGGCGCTCGGTGTGCCGAGGCTCCGGAAGTACGAGAAAGACGGGGGTCCCAACTATAGGCGGATCCTCGCCCTGCTCGACCGTCTTCCCCGCGCAACCGCCGCAGCCGCCAAGGAACGGTTCGCGAAGTCTCTGGCCTTTTCATGGCTGGTGCTGAACACCGACGCGCACGCAAAGAACTATTCCCTGGACCTCACCCCGGAGATCTCCACTCTCACAGACATGTACGACGTCTCCTCGCTGCTCCCGTATGTGAAGCCCCGCGGCGACCGGCCGCGCGACCTGCTGACCGCGTTCGACAAGACAGTAATGTCGATGAATATCTCCGGCTCCTACGAGGCTGGGGACATGGGCCCGTTCGAGTGGAAGGCGGTCGCGCGCGACGCCGGCCTCGACGCGGAAGGGTTCCTCGACTGGGCGCGCCTGCTCGCCGCAACCGCGCCAACTGTGTTCACTGCGGTCGTAGCCAGCCTCCCCGCCGAGCATCAGACACCCACCATCGAGCTGTTGCTCGAGCGGCTGCTCGTGCGCGCAGGACAGGCGGAGCATCAACTTCACAGGCCCGTGCACGTTTAATTCGCCGCTGGGCCTGCAAGCAAAATGAACAGCCGCTGCGGACCGTGCGTTCGATGCCGGCTGTCTTCCTAGCCCTCCAAACACGATTCGGCCCCACTACGACCGCGGACTGCCCACTCGGTACGGCCGAAGGTCATCGATTGCAGCAGCAACATTGTTGAGACCCACATACGGATTGCCAGCATTCGTGAAAGGGCGTTTAAAGACCTGCGGCATTGCTTCCTTCGAAATCCGGTAAACAGCAATGCCGTCGACCTGCACCTCCATGTGCACGCTTGCTGTCGTTCCGGCGATCACCACGTCAGTCGTTGACCCACGTAGCCATCTCGAACGATGATGAGGAAATAGTCAACATCTTGATTAAGCAATCCCTCAAGTTATTTATTGAGGCGGATGCCTACCGTCGGAACGGCGTCGAGCCCGACCCCCAAGAAGTACTGAGCGCTGGCTTCGGCCACGAAGCCGCTCGGTACCGGCGCCCGCATGGTCTCCCCAGGCCTACTTCTGGCCAGATGTTGCTTGGAAGCGGAACTCCACGACGTCGCCGTCCTGCATGACGTATTCCTTGCCCTCGATCCGGGCCTTGCCCTTCGAGCGGGCCTCGGCGATCGATCCGGCGGAGACCAGGTCCTCGAAGGAGAAGACTTCGGCCTTGATGAAGCCCTTCTGGAAGTCGGTGTGGATGACGCCGGCGGCCTGCGGGGCGGTCCAGCCCTTTCGGATCGTCCAGGCGCGGGTTTCCTTCGGTCCGGCGGTCAGGTAGGTCTGCAGGCCGAGGGTGTCGAACCCGATCCGGGCGAGCTGGTCGAGGCCGCTCTCGGCCTGGCCGGTGGAGGCGAGCATCTCGGCGGCGTCCTCGGCGTCGAGCTCGCTGAGCTCCGACTCGAGCTTGGCGTCGAGGAACACGGCGTTGGCCGGGGCCACGAGCGCGGCCAGCACGGCGAGCTTCTCGGCATCCTGCAGCACGTCTTCGTCGACGTTGAACACGTAGATGAAGGGCTTGGCGGTGAGCAGGCCGAGTTCCCGGATCGGCTCGATGTCGAGCGTGGCGGATGAGAGGGGCTGGCCTGCGTCGAGCACGGCCTGGGCCTTGAGTGCGGTCTCGAGCACGATCGCGGGCATCTTGCGGCCCTTGACTTCTTTCTCGAAGCGCGTGATGGCCTTCTCGAGGGTCTGCAGGTCGGCGAGGATGAGCTCGGTGTTGATGGTCTCCATGTCGCCGGCGGGGTTGACGGCACCGTCCACGTGCACCACGTCGGGGTCCGCGAAGCCGCGGATGACCTGCGCGATCGCGTCGGCCTCACGGATGTTGGCGAGGAACTTGTTGCCGAGCCCTTCTCCCTCGCTCGCGCCGCGCACGATGCCCGCGATGTCGACGAACGACACGGGGGCCGGCAGCAGCCGTTCGCTGCCGAAGATCGACGCGAGCGCCGCCAGCCGGGAGTCCGGCAGGTTCACGATGCCCACGTTGGGCTCGATCGTGGCGAACGGATAATTCGCCGCGAGCACGTTGTTCTTGGTCAACGCGTTGAAGAGGGTGGACTTGCCGACATTGGGCAGTCCGACGATTGCAATAGTAAGAGCCACGAGAGTCCATCGTACCGGCTGGGCCCGGTGCCGCGCTCTGGCGCCGAGGGGAGGACGTGTCGGCGGCCCGTGAGAGCATGAGGGGGTGCCAGTCAATTTCACCGCCATCGACTTCGAGACCGCCAACTCTTCGGGCGCTTCGGCCTGTTCGGTCGGGCTGGTGAAGGTTCGGGACGGGCGTGTGGTCGACCGGGTCGGCTGGTTCATCCAGCCCGCGCCCGGGCACGACTCGTTCCTCGAGTGGAACATCAAGATCCACGGCATCCGTCCCACGGATGTCGTCGGTGCGGCCACCTGGGCCGAGCAGCTCCCCGACCTGGTCGCGTTCGCCGACGGCGATCACCTTGTCGCCCACAATGCCGGCTTCGACCTCGGCGTCATCAAGACGTCGTCCACGGTCGCCGGCCTCGCCGTTCCCGACTTCACCTACGTCTGCAGCCTCCAGGTTGCCCGGCGCACCTACCAGCTCGATTCCTACCGGCTCCCCGTCGCCGCGATGGCCGCCGGGTTCGCGGGGTTCGCGCACCACGACGCCCTCGCCGACGCCGAGGCCTGCGCCGCGATCATGGTCCACGCGGCTGGGCGGCACGACGCCGACACCCTCGAAGAGCTGGCGCGCATCTCCGGAGTCAAGATCGGGGCCATCGGCCCGGTCGCCACCACGGAGATGGCGTCCACGCACGGCCCGATGGCCCTCAACCAGCCGTAGCGCGGGACCCTCCTGGGAGCACGGCTCCGCGCTGAAGGGTGCGCGCTCGTCGGGAACCGTGCTCGGCACGCGGCATGCCGGGGATTCCCGGCGATGTCGGTGGCCGCTGGCAGAGTAGGGGTATGGATCCCTGGCTCGCACTCCTTCTCGGCATCGCCCTCGGCGTGCTGCTCGGCGCCCTCTGCGCGCTCGTCCTCCTGCAGCGTCGCGGACCGGCGGCGAGCACCGACACCCCGGCCGAAGACCCCGCCGTTCTCGAGGCGCGGCACCAGGTGGCGCTGGCCGAGTTGCGCTCCGCCGAAGCCGGCGTGTCGGCCATCCTGCGGGAGGAGCTCGCGTCGGTGCAGGCCACGACGGATGCGCTCCGCGAGCAACTCGGCGACGCGCAGCGCCGGGCACGCGAGTTCGACGACCGCCAGCGCGACGAGGCCGCAGCCCGCACCGAACGTGAGCAGCGGGAAAGCAAGGTCCTGCAGGCCCTCGCACCCGTGCGGGAAAGCCTCTCCGACATGCAGAAGAAGGTCTCCGAGCTGGAGGCCCAGCGCAGTGTGCAGCACGGCGAACTCAGCCAGCAGCTGCGCAGCGCCACCGAATCGGAGGAACGGCTGCGCAGCACAGCGGAATCCCTGGCGTCCGCCCTGCGCGCCAACAGCACCAGAGGAGTGTGGGGCGAGACCCAGCTGCGCAGCGTGGTCGAGGCCGCCGGTCTCATCGAGCGCGTCGATTTCGATGTGCAGTCGAGCATCACCTCCGATGCCGGGGCCGGTCGCCCCGACATGGTCGTGCACCTGCCCGGCGGCAAGAACATCGCGGTCGACGCCAAGGTGCCGTTCACCGCGTTCCTGGAGGCGAGCCAGATTCCCGCCACGGCGACCGGAGCAGAGGGTGCCCGCCGCACGGCGCTCCTGGGGGCGCACGTCAGGGCGGTGCGCGACCACATCACGGCGTTGGGCGGCAAGGCCTACTGGCAGGGCCTCGAGGCCTCCCCCGAAATCGTGATCGCGTTCATTCCCAGCGAATCCCTCGTGTCGAGCGCCCTGGAGGCCGACCCGTCCATCATGGAGTTCGCCTTCTCCAAGCGGGTCGCCCTGGCCTCGCCCGTCACTCTGTGGTCGGTTCTGAAGACGGTCGCGTTCACCTGGCAACAAGACGTGCTCACCCACGACGCGAAGGTGCTCTTCGATCTCAGCCGGGAGCTCTACGGCCGGCTGTCGACCACGGCGACGCACATCGAGAAGCTGGGCAGGTCGATTGAGCGCACGGTCAAGGACTACAACGGTTTCGTGGGATCGATGGAACGCCAGGTGCTGCCGACCGCTCGCAAGCTCAACGCCCTCGACGAGTCGAAGGTGCTGGCTCCGCTGGCCGCCGTCGAGGAGAGCACCCGGGAGCTGGCGGCCTGGGAGTTCGTGGCCGAGCTGGAAGCGGCGGAACTGGATGCCGCCGAGCTGGACGCGGCCCGGGCAGGCGATGTCCGCTGACGATACGGCCGTTCACGGCCCGCGCTGCCGGCCAACAAGACGACGCCGGTCAACGAGACGCTGCCGGTCAACGAGACGCTGCCGGTCAACGACGAGAGTCGCCGCTCGCGCGGCGTCTCTCGTCGTTTCAGGGTGACAGCCGGAAGGCGGGCCGCCGGGAACCGGAGCCTAGAGCCACTTCGAGGCGAGGTGCTCCGCGATCACGCGACGGGTGGTGCCTGACTTCGAGCGCAGCACGATGCTCTCGGTGCGGATGATCGGGCCCTGGCGGCGCACGCCGTCGACGAGTCCGCCATCCGTCACACCGGTCGCCACGAAGAACGTGTTGTCGCCGCTGACCATGTCGTCCAGCTCGAGCAGCTTGTCGATGTCGAGTCCGGCCGCGATGCCGCCCGCACGCTCCGCGTCGTCCTTCGGCGCGAGGCGCCCCTGCATGTAGCCGCCGATGGCCTTCAGCGCGCACGCGGTGGTGATGCCCTCGGGGCTGCCGCCGATGCCGACGCACATGTCGATGCGCGTCTCCCAGCGGGCCGCGTTGATACCGCCGGCGACGTCGCCGTCGCTCATCAGCCGGGTGCCGGCGCCGGCGCTGCGGATTTCGTCGATCAGGCCGGCGTGGCGCGGCCGGTCGAGCACGGCGAGGACCATCTCGCCGACCGGCTTGCCGGTCTTCTTCGAGAGCTCGCGGATGTTGTCGCCGATCGGCGCATCGAGGCTGACGACCCCGCGGCCGGCGCCGCCGGTGACGATCTTGTCCATGTAGAACACGGATGACGCGTCGAGCATGGTGCCGCGGGAGGAGACCGCGATGACGGAGAGCGCGTTCTGGCGTCCGGCCGCGGTGAGGCTCGTGCCGTCGATCGGGTCGACGGCGATGTCGCAGGCCGGGCCGCGTCCGTTGCCGACCCGCTCGCCGTTGAAGAGCATCGGGGCTTCGTCTTTTTCGCCCTCGCCGATGACGATGAGGCCATCGAAGTTGACGGTGCCGAGGAACACTCGCATGGCATCGACGGCCGCCTTGTCTGCGGCGTTCTTGTCGCCGCGACCGATGAACGGAACCGCGCGAATCGCGGCCGCCTCGGTCGCACGCACCAGCTCCATGGCCAGGTTTCGGTCGGGATGGGTGAAATTGGGGGCGATTTCGGGGCTGTTCACAGATGGTCCTTCCCGGACGAAGAGTGCGGCAGTGGCGTGACCCGTCTTTGGGCCGGCGCTGGTCGACCAGCGCTGCCGACTTCAGCCTAGCGCCCGGTGATCGCGATCCTGCCTCAGGGTCTTGTCCGCCCGGCGACCCTCCCTCGGTAGTATTGAAGGACCGAAACGGTTCTACCGAGGAGACACAACAATGCCCATCGCAACCCCCGACCAGTATGCAGAGATGCTCAACAAGGCCAAGACGAATGGGTTCGCGTATCCCGCGTTCAACGTTTCGTCCTCACAGAGCATTAACGCCGTGCTACAGGGCCTGACCGAGGCCGGCTCGGACGGCATCATCCAGGTCACCACCGGTGGCGCAGATTACTTCGCCGGCCACACGGTCAAGAACCGCGCATCCGGTGCGCTCGCGATGGCGCACTTCGTGCAGTCCGTCGCCGACAATTACCCCGTTACCGTTGCCCTCCACACGGACCACTGCCCCAAAGGCGCCCTCGAGGACTTCGTCCTGCCGCTGATCACCGCCTCCGAAGAAGAGGTCAAGGCCGGCCGCAACCCGATCTTCCAGTCGCACATGTGGGACGGCTCCGCCATCGCGCTCGGCGAGAACCTGGAAATCGCCCAGGACATCCTCAAGCGCACCAAGGCCATCAACGCGATCCTCGAGGTTGAAATCGGCGCCGTCGGCGGCGAAGAGGACGGCGTCGAGGGCGACATCAACGAGAACCTGTACACGACCCTCGACGACGCCCTCGCCATGATCGACGCCCTCGGCATGGGCGAGAACGGCCGCTACATGGCCGCGCTCACCTTCGGCAACGTGCACGGGGTCTACAAGCCCGGCAACGTCAAGCTGCGCCCGGAACTGCTCAAGGAGATCCAGGATGGCGTCGCCGCCAAGTTCGGCACCGGCCCCAAGCCGCTCGACCTGGTCTTCCACGGCGGATCGGGCTCGACCGACGCCGAGATCGCCGAGGCCGTTGCCAACGGCGTCGTGAAGATGAACATCGACACCGACACCCAGTACGCGTTCACGCGCGCCGTCGCCGGCTACATGCTCGGCAACTACGACAGCGTGCTCAAGGTTGACGGCGAAGTCGGCAACAAGAAGGTCTACGACCCGCGCGCCTGGGGCAAGGTTGCCGAGACGGCCATGGCCGCCCGCGTCGCCGAGGCCACCCGCCAGCTCGGCTCCGCCGGCCACTCCAACAGCTAGCACCCGGGATGACGATGGCCGAGAATCCTCTGTCCACACCAGCGGGGAACCCGCCGGAGGATTCCCGGCCGCGCCCGCAATACGGCGAACTGGCGCCGGAGGGCTGGAGCTGGACTCCGGCCCCCGACGCCGTCGCACCGACGGTTCCGTCGGCAACCCCGACCACGTCCGGTCCGAACCAGTCCGCGGCCCAGCCCAGCGGCGTCGTGCCTGCCTGGGACCGGCCGCTGACCCTCGCCCTGCTCGTCTTCGGGCTCCTGGCCACCTTCTTCGCCATCGGAGTACTCGGAGCCCTCCCCGAAGCCGTGCAGATGCTCTACACGCAGCAGGACCTCGGGGACTATACCCCCGCCGCCTCGGTGGCCGGGCTGATCACCGCCGGGAGCTTCACGGAGGCCGTCGTCTGGCTCGCCTCCGCGGTCGGCGCGATTCTTCTGCTCGTCCGCGGCAAGCGCGCGTTCTACGTGCCGCTGATCGGAGCCGTCGTCGCCTTCGTCGTGATCTTCGTGTTCATGTCGGTCATCCTGGCCACCGACCCGACGCTGCTCAATTTCTACAGCCAGCCGTAGGCATCCATTCCTATGGGCCGGGGGCGTCTCCGGGCGTCGGTGCGGCGACCCGCAGCCTGAACCTCTGAAACCGCACTCCGTCGTAATCGACCAAACCGTCGGGTGCGAAACCCAATCGCTCAAGCACTCCCGTGCCCGGCAGACAGCCGTGCAAACCGGAGACGGATCGGATCCGCGGACATGTCGGAAGTCACCGGTCACGCGCCACTAAATGCGGGTGACCCGGCCGCCGAGCGCACGCGCGTCCTTGTTGCCGGCGAGATCCTTGCGCAGCTCCTTCGGCAGCGAGAACAGCAGGTCTTCCTCGGCCGTCTTGACCTCCTCGACGTTGCCGTAGCCGGCATCCTCGAGCGCCGCGAGCAGCTCGTGCACGAGTTCCTCCGGCACGGATGCCCCGCTCGTCACCCCGACGGTGACCACACCGTCGAGCCACTCCTGCCTGACCTCGCTGGCGTAGTCGACCCGGTACGCGGCCCGCGCGCCGTATTCCAGCGCCACCTCGACCAGGCGCACCGAGTTGGACGAGTTCGCCGAACCGACCACGATGACGAGGTCGGAGTCCTCGGCGATCTTCTTGATCGCCACCTGCCGGTTCTGGGTGGCGTAACAGATGTCGTCGCTCGGCGGGTCCTGCAGCAGGGGGAAGCGTGCCCGCAGGCGGCGCACGGTTTCCATGGTCTCGTCCACGCTGAGGGTGGTCTGCGACAGCCAGACGACCTTCTCCGGGTTGCGCACCTGGATGGTGTCGGCCTCGTCGGGGCTGCCGACAAGGGTCGTGTGCTCCGGGGCCTCGCCCGCGGTGCCCTCGACCTCTTCATGGCCCTCATGGCCGATCAGAAGGATTTCGAAGTCGTCCCTGGCGAAGCGCACGGCCTCGCGATGCACCTTGGTCACCAGCGGGCAGGTCGCGTCGATCGCGAGCAGCCCCCGGTCGGCGGCGGCGTTGACGACCGCAGGCGAGACGCCGTGGGCGCTGAAAACGATGTGCGAGCCGGTCGGCACCTCGTCGACCTCCTCGACGAAGATGGCGCCCTTCGTCTCCAGTTCGGAGACGACGTGCACGTTGTGCACGATCTGCTTGCGCACGTACACGGGCGCGCCGTACAGGTCGAGGGCCTTCTCCACGGCGATCACGGCTCGGTCCACGCCGGCGCAGTAGCCGCGCGGGGCGGCCAGCAGCACCCGCTTCGCTCCGTTGACGGGGGTATCCTTGAGCCTGTTGCGTGCGCTCGGGATACGTGGCATGCCCAGGCCGATTACGGGCGAATCCGTACGAATAGTCACGCTGCCAGTCTAAGCGTGCCGCGCTGGAGCGCTGTGGGAGGAACGATTGATGCAGGATGCACCCCCCACCGTCGAAACCCCATGGCCGGTCGCACTGCTTGCGAACAAGATCCGCGGGTACATCGAACGGCTCGGCACCGCCTGGGTCGAGGGCGAAATCACCCAGTGGGGCGTCAGCGGCGGAAACGTCTACGGCAAGCTCAAGGACCTCACCGAGGACGCCACCGTCGGCTTCACCGTCTGGTCGTCCGTGAAGGCCAGGCTCACCGACGAGTTCAAGCAGGGCGACCGGGTGATCGCCCTCGTCAAACCGAACTACTGGATCAAGGGCGGCACGCTCACGATGCAGGTATTCGAGCTGCGCCATGTCGGCCTGGGCGACATGCTCGAGCGGCTCGAACGGCTGCGCAAGCAACTGGCCGGGGAGGGCCTGTTCGACGCCTCCCGCAAGGTGCCACTTCCCTTCCTCCCCCACTGCATCGGCCTGGTCACCGGCAAGGACTCCGACGCGGAGAAGGACGTGATCCGGAACGCCCAGCTGCGCTGGCCGGCCGTGAACTTCCGCATCGCCTACGCCGCGATGCAGGGCGACCGGATGGTGAACGAGGTGACCGCGGCCATCCAGGCCCTCGACGCCGACCCTGAGGTCGATGTCATCATCGTGGCCCGCGGCGGGGGCGACTTCCAGAACCTGCTCGGCTTCAGCGACGAGAAGGTGCTCCGAGCGGCCGCGGCCTGCGCGACGCCGCTGGTCAGCGCGATCGGCCACGAGGCCGACCGGCCGCTGCTCGACGACGTCGCAGACCTGCGCGCGTCGACGCCGACGGATGCCGCCAAGCGCGTGGTGCCCGATGTCTCCGACGAGCTCAACCGGGTGCAACAGTCCCGCGCCCGGATCAGCACCCGCCTGACGGGCATCATCGCCACCGAAATCGACCGGATCGGCCAGCTCCGTTCCCGCCCCGTGCTCAGTTCCCGGGAGTGGATCATCGACTCCCGCGCCGAGGACCTCACCCGCTACGTCGCCCGCGGCACCGAACTCGTCGACCGGGTGGTTGAGCGGGCAGGCGCGGCCATCGTCGACCTGCGCTCCCGGCTGCGCGCCCTGTCGCCCCAGGGCACGCTCGACCGTGGCTACGCCATCGTGCAGCTCCCCGACGGCCACGTTCTGCGCCGCCCCGACCAGGCCCCGGCCGCCACGAAACTCCTGATCACCCTCGCCGACGGCACAGTGCCGGCCACCGCCGACGACGGCACAGCCGACACCGCCGACCTGATCGCGTCGAAATAGAATGGATGCCATGACCTCGCCCGCAGACGACCTTTCCGCGCTGAGCTACGAACAGGCCAGGGACGAACTCGTGCGCGTGGTGAACGCCCTCGAACAGGGATCCTCGACCCTGGAGGAGTCGCTCGCGCTCTGGGAGCGCGGCGAAGCGCTGGCCCGTCGCTGCGAGGAGTGGCTGATCGGCGCGAAAGCGAGGCTGGACGCGGCGCGCGCCGGCCAGGCCGACTCCGCCGCATCCGCCGGATGAGCGCCGCCAAACGCGCACCCCGCGTCGTCGCCGAACTCGGCCGCCCGGAGACCGCCGAGGAAACCAGGAGCAGACTGGCCGAGAATTCCCGCACCTATCGGGCGCGGAAGACCGTGAACAACCTGGTGCTGTCGCTGCTGGTGACCGTCGGCGCAGTGATCGTGATCGTGCTGCTCGTGCCCCGCAGCGAAGCCCCGCTGGACCGACCGGTCGACTTCGCCACGGTGGCCGCGCAGGTGCAGACCGGGATAGACGAGCCGCTGCTGGTGCCGGATCTCCCCGCCGACTGGAGGGCCAACGCGGCGCAGTGGCGCCTCGGCGGCTCCGACAAGATCCCGTCCTGGTACATCGGCCTGCTCACCCCGGCCAACGAGTTCATCGCGCTCACCCAGGGTCTCGGCGCGAACCCGTCCTGGGTCGCCGCGCAGCTGGAGAACGCCCCGGCCACCGACACCGTCACCATCGACGACGTGACCTGGGACGTCTACCGCAACACGGCCCCGGAGAACGACCGCGGCAACTTCGACTACGCCCTCGTCACGGAGGCCGGAACGAGCGCCTACCTGCTCGTCGGAACGGCCCCTGAGGCCGAATTCGCCGAGCTCGCGGGGGTACTGGCCGGACAGATCAGCGCCAACACCAACACCAACACCAACGGAGGACAGTGATGACCGGGAACGACGACAGCGCATCCACGCCGGCGAGGGTCTGGAACGAGCTCCAGCGCGGTAACGAGCGATTCGTGAACGGCGAGCCGAGGCATCCGCGACAGGACGTGGACCGCCGGGCCGAGATCGCGTTCGTGCAGACCCCCGACGCGGCGCTCTTCGGTTGCAGCGACTCGCGCCTGGCCGCGGAGATCATCTTCGACAAGGGACTCGGCGACCTGTTCGTGGTGCGCAACGCCGGCCAGGTCGTCTCGGATTCCGTTCTCGGCTCGCTCGAGTACGCCGTGGCGGTGCTGCGGGTGCCGCTCATCCTCGTGCTCGGCCACGACGGCTGCGGCGCCGTGCGCGCCGCCATCGACTCCCAGGCGCCGGACGCCCAGCCGTTGCCCGTGCACATCGCGAAGATCATCGAGAAGATCGTGCCGGCGGTGCGCCGGGTGAGCGGGGCACCGGATGCGGCGCCGATCGACCCGAACACCGTCGACGCCATTGCCGTCGGCCGGGAACACCTGCGCGACACGGTCGCCGAGCTCCTCGAGCGTTCGGAGATGATCAGCACCGCCGTCGCAGAAGGTACATTGGCTATCGTCGGGGCGAACTACCGGCTGCTCGAGGGCCGGGCCGTGCCCGACATCGTCGTCGGCGTGGTCTGATCCGGTCGATCCAGCCGCGCGTGGCTGCGCCGCGACCAGTTTTCCCAGCTCCCCGTCTCACAATCGAAAGGTAATACACACCGTGGTGGACAAGACCGTTGAAGCCGGCTTCCGGATCGAACACGACACGATGGGCGAGGTGTGGGTTCCCGCGACCGCTCTCTACGGCGCCCAGACCCAGCGCGCCGTCGAGAACTTCCCGATCTCGGGCTCCGTGCTGGAACCCGCGCAGATCGCCGCCCTCGCCCGGATCAAGAAGTCCGCCGCCCTGGCCAACGCCCGTCTCGGGGTGCTCGACGAGGAAATCGCCAACGCGATCGCCGCCGCCGCCGACGAGGTCATCACCGGCCGGTACGACGACGAGTTCCCGATCGACGTGTACCAGACCGGCAGCGGCACGTCGTCGAACATGAACATGAACGAGGTGCTCGCCACCCTCGCCACGCGCAGCCTGGGTCGCCCGGTGCACCCCAACGACCACGTGAACGCGTCCCAGTCCTCCAACGATGTCTTCCCCACCTCGGTGCACATCGCGGTGACCAGCGCCCTGATCGACGACCTCATTCCGTCGCTCGACCACCTCGCCGTCGCCCTCGAGGAGAAGGCCGTGCTCTGGGCCGGCGCCGTGAAGGCCGGTCGCACCCACCTGATGGACGCCACCCCCGTCACCCTCGGCCAGGAGTTCGGCGGCTACGCACGTCAGATGAGACTCGGCATCGAGCGCGTCCGCACCGCGCTCCCCCGCGTCGCCGAGGTTCCGCTCGGCGGAACCGCGGTCGGCACCGGCATCAACACGCCGGCCGGGTTCCCGCAGCTCGTGATCGAGCTGCTCGTCGAAGAGACCGAGCTGCCCGTGACCGAGGCCCGCGACCATTTCGAGGCCCAGGCGAACCGTGACGGCCTGGTCGACGCATCCGGAGCCCTCCGCACCATCGCGGTCAGCCTCACCAAGGTCTGCAACGACCTGCGCTGGATGGGCTCCGGGCCGAACACGGGCATCGGCGAGCTGCAGATCCCCGACCTGCAGCCCGGCTCCTCGATCATGCCGGGCAAGGTGAACCCGGTCATCCCCGAAGCCGTGCTCATGGTCTGCTCGCGGGTGATCGGCAACGACGCCACCATCGCGTGGTCCGGCGCGTCCGGTTCCTTCGAGCTCAACGTGGCCATCCCCGTGATGGGCACGGCGCTGCTCGAGTCGATCCGCCTGCTCTCCAACGCGACCCGCGTGCTCGCCGACAAGACCATCGACGGCCTCACCGCGAACCTCGAGCGCGCCCGCGCCCTGGCCGAGTCGTCTCCCGCGATCGTCACCCCGCTGAACCGGGTGATCGGCTACGAGGCCGCGGCGAAGGTCGCCAAGCACTCGGTGGCGCAGGGTATGACGGTGCGCGAGTCGGTCATCGACCTCGGCTTCGTCGACCGCGGCGAGGTCACCCTTGAGCAGCTCGACACCGCGCTCGACGTGCTCAGCATGACCCGCCCGCCGCAGGCCAGGTAGCCGCCCTACTGTCAAATTCGACGGAGACTGTGGTCGAGCGCCCGGTGGTCGAGCCTGTCGAGACCTCGCATGGTTGCGGGGTCTCGACAGGCTCGACCACCGAGACCGGCTAGGCGGGGTCGTTGCCCTCGAGCATTTCGGTGACGAGCGCGGCGATCGCGCTGCGCTCCGAACGGGTGAGCGTCATGTGCGCGAAGAGCGGATGCCCCTTCAACGTCTCGATCACGGAGGCCACCCCGTCGAAGNGCGAAGAGCGGATGCCCCTTCAACGTCTCGATCACGGAGGCCACCCCGTCGAAGCGGCCGACCCGGAGGTTGTCCCGCTGGGCGACGTCGTGGGTGAGCACGACGCGGGAGTTCTGCCCGATCCGGCTGAGCACCGTGAGCAGCACGTTCCGCTCGAGTGACTGCGCCTCGTCCACGATGACGAACGCGTCGTGCAACGAGCGGCCGCGGATGTGCGTGAGCGGCAGCACCTCGAGGATGCCGCGGTCGAGGACCTCCTCGAGCACATTCTGCGAGACGATGGCCCCGAGCGTGTCGAAGACCGCCTGGGCCCACGGGCTCATCTTCTCGTTCGCGTCACCGGGAAGGTAGCCCAGTTCCTGCCCGCCGACCGCGTAGAGCGGTCGAAAGACCATGATCTTGCGGTGCTGCTGGCGCTCCAGCACGGCCTCGAGGCCGGCGCACAGGGCGAGCGCCGACTTCCCCGTACCGGCTCGCCCCCCGAGCGACAGGATGCCGATTTCCGGGTCGAGCAGCAGGTCGATGGCCAGGCGCTGCTCGGCCGAACGGCCCTTCAGCCCGAAGACGTCCCGGTCGCCGCGCACGAGCTTCATCTCGCCCTTGCCGGTGACCCGGCCGAGGGCGGAGCCGCGGTCGGAGTGGATGACCAGGCCAGTGTTGACGGGCATGTCCTGCACGAGCCGGGTGTGCATGACCTCGTTCTCGTAGAGCTCGTTGATCTGGTTGGAGCCGAGGGTGATCTCGTCCATGCCCGTCCAGCCGGAGTCGACCGCGAGTTCGTGCCGGTACTCGTCGGCGAGGAGACCGATCGATGCCGCCTTGACTCGCAGCGGGAGGTCCTTGGAGACGACGGTCACGTTGAGTCCGTCGTTGGCGAGGTTCATCGCCACGGCCAGGATGCGCGAGTCGTTGTCGCCGAGCTGCAGACCGGACGGGAGCACCGACATGTTGGAATGGTTCAGTTCCACCCGCAGGCTGCCGCCCTCGCCGACCGGGATCGGGAAGTCGAGCCGTTCGTGCTTGACCCGCAACTCGTCGAGGAGCCGCAGGGCCTGGCGGGCGAAGTACCCGATCTCCGGGTCGTTGCGCTTGGACTCGAGTTCCGCGATCACGACGACGGGAAGCACGACCGCGTGCTCCGCGAAGCGGAAGATCGCCTTGGGATCGGACAGGAGAACTGAGGTGTCAAGCACGTAGGTGCACTCGGCTTGGTCGGCCCCGTTGACGCTTCGGTGCGAACCTTTTTGGTCGATCTGATTAGCGGTCACAACCACTCCCACCCCGGCCTCGAAAGGCGCGGATTGTGTTTGCGAGCTGGCCACTAAGGTCTCGAGCCGTACTTATGTGGCCGTCTCGACCAGGCGCTATACCTGATGGATGTGACGCTACTTTCCGAACGCGTCCAGGGGAAGTCCGACACGCCCATCGATATGAGACGTTAATCAATCCGCCACCCGGCCGGCGGCGCCCCGCACGGGAACGCCGATCAGTAGATTGCCGCGGTGGCATACGACGTGAAGGCGCCGCGGAGCATGTCGACGGTGTCGACCGAGAGCACGGCATGGGCGCAGAGACGCACCGTGCCCGCCCGGGTGGTGGCCGTCAGCCCGTGGTTGTGCAGCGCCGCGGTCAGCACGGTCAGCTGGGCTTTGGGCGGTTCGAGCACGACGATGCCCGCACGTTCCCGCTCGTCGCGTGAGGACACCACCGGGATGGCGAACTCGTCGGCCAGGTCGATCAATTCCGACACGTTCATGGCGACCGCGGCCTCGATGCTGCCGATTCCGACCCTGGCGATGTCGTCGAGGGCGGCGGCGAACCGCGCCTGGGCGATCGCGTCACCATTGCTCACCCGGAATGCGTTGGCGCTCCGACTCGGCGGAAGCACCTCGTCCCACGGCTCCGCGGTGTCGGTGCCGGCGAAGCCGGAGAAGACGGGCACAAGGCGTTCCACCGCCCGGTCGCTCAGGGCGAGGAACCCGGTGCCCCAGCCTGCCCTGGTCCATTTCTGACCACCGGAGGCAACGACATCCGCCACCTCGTATGGAGCGTCGACGACCCCGAAGCCCTGGATGGCGTCGACGATGAGAAGGCGGTCTCCGATGACCTGGCGGATGCCGTCAAGGTCGGCCCGGTGGCCCGTGCGGGAGTCGACCAGACAGACCGCGACCGCGACGGTGGCGGGGGTGAGCTGCTCCCTGATCTCGCCGGGCGTGACCCTGCCGTGCTCGGTCGCCAGCCAGAGCGGCTCGACCACCCGCAGGGCCTCGGCCGCCCGGACGGCCGCGAACGGAACGGTGGGGAAGTCGTTCGGCGACAGGAGGACCGCCCCGGTCAGGCCGAACATGGCCTGCATGATCCCGGTGCTCGTGTTGGGCTCGCAGACCACCTGGTCGGCGCGGAAGCCCGTGGCGTGCGCGACCGCGGTGCGCAGCCGGTCGTCCTGCTCCCGCAGGTGGTCGAGGCTGCCGTAGCGGGCGCGGGAGAGCACCTCGGTCTGGCCGAGGGTCTCGGCGACGACGGCTGCGGACATCGGCCCGACCCGGGCATAGTCGAGGTAGCCGGGCTCCTCGAGGAAGCCCTCCGCGAAACGGTGGATGGCGCCCATCGGTCTCCTACCCGCCGAATCGGCGCTGGCGTTTGGCGAAGTCGCGGAGGGCGCGCAGGAAGTCCACCTGGCGGAGATCCGGCCCGAGGGCCTCGACGAAGTAGAACTCGCTGTGTGCGCTCTGCCAGAGCATGAAGTCACTGATCCGCTGCTCCCCGGAGGTGCGGATGACCAGGTCGGGGTCAGGCTGGCCGCCGGTGTACAGGTGCGCGCCGATCAGGTCGGGGGTGAGCGTCTCGGCAAGGTCGGCGAGCGTGCCGCCGTTCTCGAGGTGCGCGCCCACGATGCTGCGCATCGCGTCGGTGATCTCCGTGCGGCCGCCGTAGCCGACGGCGAGATTGATGTGCAGGCCCTTCTTCCGGGCGGTCCGCGCCTCCGCGGCGTTGAGCGCCGCAACGAGGGCGTCGGGCAGTCCGGCCTTGGATCCGACCTGCTGCACCCGCCAGTCCCGGTAGCGGGAGAGCTCTTCGGCGAGTTTGGCAATGATCTTGGTCAGTTCGGAGAGTTCTTCGCTCCCCCGGTTGGTCAGGTTGTCCGAGGAGAGCAGGTAGAGAGTGACCACCGAGATGCCCAGGTCGTCGCACCACTTGAGGAACTCACGCATCTTGGCGGCCCCGGCCCGGTGCCCGTGGGCGGCCGAATCGAAGCCGAGCTGCCGGGCCCAGCGCCGATTCCCGTCGATGATCATGGCCACGTGGTCCGGCAGCACATCAGGCGTCAGCCCGCGACGAAGGCGACGCTGGTACACCCCGTAAAGGATGCCGCGCGCCCAGGGAACCTGCCGCTTCTGCACACGTTCACGGTAGCCCAGATTGGAGCTCGCGTGCCGCACCGGGCATGAGCCCTGTCGTATTCTGGCTGCATGGCCAACGAGGACGACATCCCCAACCTGCCGCTGCTGGAGAAGGACACTCCGCACACGGATGACGCCAAACCAACCTGGCGGGGCTGGATCCACGCCGGCACGTTCCCGGTCACGATCGTGGCGGGAATCATCCTGCTCGTGCTCGCCGACGGAGACGCGGCGAAGTGGAGCTCGTTCGTCTTCGTGCTGAGCTCGATGCTCCTCTTCGGCAACTCGGCTCTGTACCACCGGTTCAGCTGGAAGCCGATGACCCGGCTCGTGCTCAAGCGCATCGATCACGCCAACATCTTCCTGCTGATCGCCGGCTCGTACACGCCGATCGCGGTGCTGGCGCTGCCGCCGGCCAAGTCGATCCTGCTGTTGTCGCTGGTCTGGGGCGGCGCGATCCTGGGGATCGCCTTCCGCGTGTTCTGGATCCACGCGCCGCGCTGGCTGTACGTTCCGCTCTACCTGGCCCTCGGCTGGGGCGCGCTCATGTTCATCGTCGACTTCTTCCAGGCGAACGCGGCGATGATGACCCTGATCATGATCGGCGGCCTGTGCTACTCGGTCGGGGCCGTGGTCTACGGGCTGAAGAGGCCCAACCCGGTGCCGGGTGTGTTCGGGTTCCACGAGATCTTCCACAGCCTGACCGTGGTGGCGTTCCTCTGCCACGGGGTCGCGATCCTGATCATCGCCACCCACCCGCTCTACCCCTGACGGGGCGGCGTCTACTGACCGGACGTCTACTGACCTGGCGTTGGCTGACCTGGCGTTGGCTGACCTGGCGTTGGCTGACCGGGCGTTGCCCGGTGCTCGGCGTCGCCCGTCGCGGCGGCCTCGTTCGCGGCGATCTCGGCGGCGAGGCGTTCCTTGATCTGGGCCCGGTAGGTGTTGCGACGGACGCGACGGTTCAGGTCGAAGCCCAGCAGCACCACCATCGCGGCGACGAAGAAGATCGCCACGAAGCCGGCCGGCCCCGGCGTCACCGTGTCCGGGTCGAATTCGGGCGGCGGCGTGCTCGCGAGGACGAAACTCGCGATCGGCCCCGCGAGCAGGAGCGCGCTCATGAGTCGTCCCGTACGCCGGCGAAGAGATCGGATTCGGGCATTTCGGTGTCAACTTTCGATTCGACGAGCTGGAAGTCTTCGTAGGGCCAGGCCTGGCGGATGAGGTCGTTGGGCCAGAAGAAGAAGCTGCTGCCCGGCGACACCTGGCTGGCGTGCGAACGGAGGGCCGCGTCCCTGGCCTCGAGGAAGTCGCCGACGGGAACGTGGGTCGTCGCCAGCTTCGGGTAGTTCTTCATCCATTCGCGTGCCTCGCCGAGCGGCTCCAGCAGCGGGGACTCCGGCTCGGTGACGCTGAGTTCGAGGAACATCGCGTCGACGCGTTCGAGGTTGAAGATCCGGTCGAAATAGAGCTTGTCGATCTGCCAGGGGGCTCCGGCATCCGGGTACCGGTCCGGGTCGGCCGCGGCCCGGTAGGCCTCCATCGACACGTCGTGGCAGCGGACGTGGTCAGGGTGCGGGTAGCCGCCGTTCTCGTCGTAGGTGATGAGCACATGCGGCCGGAACTCGCGGATGACCCGCACGACGGGTTCGGCGGAGACGTCGAGCGGGGTGGCGGCGAACGAGTTCGCCGGGACCCCGCCGTCGTCGTCCATACCGGAGTCCTCGTAGCCCAGCCAGCGGTGCTGCACGCCCAGGTGGTGCTGCGCGGCCTGCATCTCCAGCCGGCGGAGCCCGGCGAGGTCACGCTCGGCCATGGCGTGCCCGGCCATGGCGTCGTTGAGGATGCTGCCGCGCTCGCCCCCGGTGCAGCTGAGCACCATCACGTCGGCGCCGAGGCTCCGGTAGTAGGCGTAGGTAGCCGCGCCCTTACTCGACTCGTCGTCGGGGTGGGCGTGCACGGCCAAGAGTCGCAGTGTCATCAAACTCCTCAGAAATGCCAGATAACCTTGAGCTAAGACTAATCGCTAACAGTGAGTGTGGAGCCCCAGTGGCCGTGAGCAGCAACCTCGACACCCGGTACGGCCGCGCCCCGAATCGGCGCCTTCGTGACCGGCGACTGCTCCGGATCGGCGCCGGCACTCTCCTCACCGTGCTCGTGGTGTGGGTGGCCTGGATCGGGTTGGGCGGATCACAGCCGCTGCTCGAGACCCGGAACATCGGACACAGCATCATCGACGAACACAGCGTCAGCGTCACCTTCGAAGCGTCGATTCCGGTCGGCCGGGCGGCGAGTTGCGCGGTCGAGGCGCTGAACGCGGGGTTCACCGTCGTCGGCTGGAAGGTGATCGACCTGCCGCCGAGCGAGCGGTATTCACGGGCCTTCACCGAGGTTCTGCGTACGACCGAGCAGAGCAACACCGGATTGATTTACCGGTGCTGGCTGACCTAGACTGGTGACTTCGCCCTGACGTAAAACGTCGGGGCGTCCGTTGTATTGCCGCAGGCGTACTTGCGGGTCACACTCACGCACTACGCGCACGAGGAGGAGAACGCATGATTACCCCCACAACGGTCACCTGGCTGACGCAGGAAGCCTACGACCGCCTGGCCGCCGAGTTGGAGTCCCTGAGCACCGTCGGACGGGTCGAGATTGCCAAGAAGATCGAGTCCGCGCGTGAAGAGGGCGACCTCAAGGAGAACTCCGGATACCACGCCGCGAAGGACGAGCAGGGCAAAATGGAGGCGCGCATCCGCACCCTCGTCGTGCTGCTGCGCAACGCCGAGGTCGGCCACGCGCCGGAGAGCCAGGGCGTCGTCGAGCCGGGCACCGTCATCACCGCGACGATCGCGGGCGATGAGACGCGGTTCCTGATCGGCAGCCGCGAGATCGCCGGCGGCAGCGACCTCGACGTGTTCAGCGAGCAGAGCCCGCTCGGCTCCGCGATCCTCGGCCTGAAGGTCGGGGCGAAGACGTCGTACACCACGCCCGGCGGCAAGGACATCGCCGTCGAGATCGTTCTCGTCGAGACCTGGGCCGGCAACTAGCCAGGTCACTTTCGGGCCGGCGGGGGTCTCGACAGGCTCGACCACCGGGGCGGCCGGGTCTCGACAGGCTCGACCACCGGGGGGCTCGACCACCGGGGCGGCCGGGTCTCGACAGGCTCGACCACCGGGGGCCGGGTCTCGACACGCTCGACACCGGGGGCCGGGTCTCGACAGGCTCGACCACCGGGGCGGCGGGGTCTCGACACGCTCGACCACCGGGGGCCGGGTCTCGACAGGCTCGACCACCGGGGGCGGCTCGACCACCGGGGGTCGAGCCTGTCGAGACCGGACTAGTCGATCTGCGGGTCGTAACCGGCCGAGCGGAGTACGTCGACGACGTGCTGGCGGTGGTCCGGCCCTCTCGTCTCGACGCTCACGTTGAGCTCGACCTCGCTGATCTGCAGGCCCACCCCGTGCCGGGTGTGCAGCACCTCGATCACATTGGCGTGCGCCTCCGCGAGCAGCTCCGAGATGCGGGCCAGCTGGCCGGGGCGGTCGGGCAGCATGATCCGCAGGGTGAGGTAGCGGCCGGATGCCGCGAGGCCGTGGCTGATCACGCGCTGCATCAGCAGCGGGTCGATGTTGCCGCCGCTGAGGATCGCGACAACGGGCCCCGACGCGGCGATCTTCCCGGCGAGGATCGCGGCCACGGCGACCGCCCCGGCCGGTTCGACCACGAGCTTGGCGCGCTCCAGCAGCACGAGCAGCGCGCGGGCGGTGTCGTCCTCGGTGACCGTGACGACCTCGTCGACCACGTCGCGCACGATCTGGAAGTTGAGCAGCCCCGGCTTGGCCACCGCGATGCCGTCGGCGATCGTCGGCGAGATCACGATCTCGGTGGCCACCCCCGCCGCCAGGGACGGCGGATAGGCCGCCGCGTTCTCGGCCTGCACGCCGATCACCCGGATCGTGCGCCCCTCGCGGGCGGCCCGCTGCTTGAGCGCACTCGCGACGCCGGAGACCAGACCGCCGCCGCCGATGGGCACGATGACGGTGTCGAGATCGGGAACCTGGTCGAGGATTTCCAGGCCCAGCGTGCCCTGGCCGATGACGACATCCGGGTGGTCGAAAGGCGGGATCAGGATGGCGCCGGTCTCGAGGGCGTAGGCCGCGGCGGCCAGGAGCGGCTCGGCGACCGTGTTGCCGCGCAGGATGACGCGCGCCCCGTAGTCGCGGGTGGCCTGGAGCTTGGGCAGGGCAACGCCCACCGGCATGAAGATGGTGGCCTTGATGCCGAGCTCCCGGGCGGCGAACGCGACCCCCTGGGCGTGGTTGCCGGCGGAGGCGGCGACGACCCCGTGACTCTTCTCCTCATCGGTCAGCTGGGACAGCCGGTTGTACGCCCCGCGGATCTTGTAGGACCCGGTGCGCTGCAGGTTTTCGCACTTGAGGTGGACGGCCGAGCCGAGCAGCTCGCTGAGGTAGCGTGAACTCTCCATCGGGGTGACCCGGGCGACGGTTGCGACGACGGCGCGGGCGGCCTCGAAGTCGGCCAGGGTGGGGCCGACGAGGGAAACGTTAGTCATGGGCGGCACTCTCGTTCGGTCGGAAGCCGGGGCGGCGTTGAGGCACGGTCTGCCAGAGCGGTGAGTTGATGGCTGGCGCCGTGTCCGCGGGGACGGCCCGCCAGGTGCCGCGCTGGATGAAGTTGATCATGACGTTCAACACCGCCGCGATCGGCACGGCGAACAGAGCCCCCGGGATGCCGGCGAGCAGCGACCCCGCGGCGACGACGAGCACCACGCCGAGGGGGTGTACCTTGACGGCCGTGCCCATGATCAGGGGCTGGAGCACGTGGCCTTCGATCTGCTGCACGAGCAGCACGACGCCGAGCATGGCCAGGGCGATCGGCCAGGAGTTGAAGAGCAGGGCGATGACCACGGCCACCGCGCCGGTGGCGACGGCGCCGACGATGGGGATGAACGAGCCGAGGAAGACGAGCACCCCGATCGGCACCGCCAGCGGCACCCCGAGCAGCGCCGCCCCGACGCCGATGCCGACCGCGTCGATCGAAGCGACCAGGATCTGCACCTTGGCGAAGTTGCCCAGGGTCTCCCAGCCGGCCGCCCCGGCCCCGGCGACGGCGGCGCGGGCGCGCCGCGGGAAGATCCGCACGATCCAGGCCCAGATCCCGGCCCCGTCGATGAGGATGAACAGAAGACTGAACAGGGTGAGCAGCAGCCCGGTCAGCAGGTGCCCGAGCGAGGATCCCACCGACAGCGCCCCGCTGACGAAGACCTGGCTGTCGGCCTGGATCGCCGCCCAGGCCTGCTGCAGGTAGTCGTTGATCTGCGGTTCGGTCAGGTGCAGCGGCGAGGCGAGGAGCAGGTCTTTCAGCCCGTCGTAGGAGGCCGCGAGCCGTGTGCTCAGGCCGGTCGTGCCATCCGCGATCTGGGTGGCGGCCAGGGTGATCAGGCCGCCGAGCACGGCGAGGGTTCCGAGCAGGGAAAGCGCGACGGCGAGGCCCTTCGGCCAGTTGTGCCGGACGAGGAAGTTGACCAGCGGAACGAGGAGGGAGGAGACCAGCACGGCGACGAGCAGCGGGATGACGATGAGCCGGAGCTGCACGACGATGAAGAGGAAGAGGGCGATTGCCGCACCGATCGCGACGAGCCGCCACGACCACGCGCCGGCCAGGCGGATGCCGGCGGGGATGTTCACGTCGACCTCGTTCGGGATCGGTGCCTCGGCGCGCCGTTTGCGCCCGTTCAGCAGTGCGCCCCAGCCTGGCTTTCCCGTGGATTCAGTCACCGGATCATTCTAGGCAATCCCGCATTCGCCGCCGTGCATGCCCGCTACCGGGAAATCGTGACCGCTTCGACCGAAACCGGGGCGCCACAGAAGCGCAACCGCACGCTGTCGCCGGGTGCGGGCTGCACCCGCACAACGTGCTGCACCGACAACTCGGCGCCGTCGGCGAGCCGCACCCGGGTGCGGCGGAGCGAGCCGTGGAAGCTGGACGCGACGACGACTCCGGCGACCCCGTCGCCGGAGAATTCGAGGTCTTCGGGCCGCACCGCGACCAGCACGTCGCCGTCGGCCTGCGACGGGTCGACGAGCGGCAGCTTCGTGCCGTACAGTTCCGCGAAGCCGTGCCGCACAACCCCGGCCAGCTGGTTGCTCAGGCCGACGAAGTCGGCGATGAACGGCGACGACGGCCGGGAGTAGAGGTCCTCGGGCGTGCCGACCTGCTCGATCCCGCCGTCACGCATGACCGCGACCCGGTCGGCGACGGCGAGCGCCTCGTCCTGGTCGTGCGTCACGAACAGGGTGGTGATGCCCAGCTCGGTCTGGATCCGCCGGATCTCCTCGCGCAGCGTCACGCGCACCTTGGCGTCGAGGGCGGAGAGGGGCTCGTCGAGAAGGAGCACCCGCGGTTCGGTCACGAGGGCGCGGGCCAGCGCGACGCGTTGCTGCTGGCCGCCGGAGAGCTGGTGCGCGAACCGGTCGTAGTGGTCGTCGAGCCCGACGAGGGCAAGGGCGTCCCCGGCCCGGCGGCGGCGCGCGGCGGCGGCGACCCCACGCATCCGCAGGCCGAATTCGACGTTCTCCCCCGCGCTGAGGTGTGGGAACAGGGAGTAGGCCTGAAAGACCATGCCCATGTCGCGGCGGCTCGTCGGCAGCGTGGACACGTCGACACCGTCGATCAGGATGGTGCCGGCATCCGTCGATTCGAGGCCGGCGAGCGCCCGGAGCGCCGTCGTCTTGCCGCTGCCGCTCGGACCGAGCAGGGCCACGAACTCGCCCGCGTGCAGGGTGAGGTCGAATCCGGCCAGCGCCCGATGGCCGCCGAAGTGCTTGGCGACCCCGGAGAACTCGACCACCGCTCCGTGCCTCCTCGCCGGTGCGGGCGGGGCGGCGGCGCCCGCGCGGCCGGGTGCGGCGGCCGCGGTCTTCGCCGTCATCGCGGTGTTCCTGGTGTTCGTGGCGTTGGTGGTGTTCCGGGTCATGGCCGGCCTCCGATGGGGCGTCGTCGTCGCGGGCGGGTGCGTTCGGCGCCGAGGCGACCGATCAGAAGCAGCAGCAGGAACGCGAAGGTCAGGGCGAGCAGGGAGAGGATCACGGCCGTGTACGGGTCGGCCTTGCTGACCACGACGAGCGCGGTCTGCAGGTTCACCCGGCTGAGCAGGGACGCGATGGTGAACTCGCCGAGCACCACGGCGACCGCGATGAACGCGGCGGCCAGGATGCCGCGGCGGAGGTTGGGCACGAGCACCCGGACCAGCACGCTCCCCCAGCCGGCGCCGAGGGTGCGGGCGGCCTCGCTGAGGGTGCGCACGTCGACGCCGTCGAGGTTGGCCTGGATCGCCCGGTAGGCGTAGGGCAGCACGGTGATGCCGTAGGCGAACGCGAGGGTCCAGACGCCGCTCCCGGCGAGCCGGGAGAGCAGCGAGTAGACCGGGGCCAGCCCGACGACGAGCACGATCGCCGGGATGCTGATCGGCAGGATGCAGACGAACTCCATCACCCGTCGCAGCCGGGGAAAACGGATGTGCACCAGCAGCAGGGTGGGCACCAGCAGCAGCAGCACGATCAGCACGGTGCCCACGGCCAGGCCGACCGAATTTCCGAGGGCCACGAGCACCTGCCGGTACTGCCCGGTCAGGCCGCCCTGGGCCAGGGCGATCCAGCGGGAGGCGTCATGCCCGCCGCCGAGGCCCTTGCGCAGGGTGAACTCGACCATGGCCACGACGGGAATGAGGAAGAGCAGGCCGATCCCGCCCAGGATCACGGCCCGCGCGGTGCGCGACGGAGCGTGGGCGACGCCGCGCTGCCGGGCCGGGCCGGGCCGGGTGCGCCGGGCG
>NZ_SOHH01000037.1 GCF_004403515.1 Cryobacterium fucosi
GCGCGACGACCTCGACCAGGCCGGCATCGCCGCCCGCGAGAAACAAGCCTACGACGACCGGTTCCTCAAGATCTACCGCCTCCCCGACGGCAAAGTCCGACTCCACGGCCTCTTCGCCCCCGAAGACGGCGAATTCGTGCTCTCCACCTACGACTCCATCACCAGCCCCCGACGCGGCGGCGTCCGCTTCGTCGACAAAACACGCGCCGCCTGGGCCAAAAGTATTCAGGACGACCCCCGCACCACCGCGCAAATCGCCGCAGACTCCTTCGTGCAACTACTCAAAATCGCCGGCGAAGTCGACCCCGGACAAATGCTCGGCGGCCGCCGCCCCGCCGTGCGCATCATCGTCACCCACAAAGACCTCACCGACACCGGTGCCCGCGCCACTGCCGACACCGGTGCCCGCGCCACTGCCGGCACCGGTGCCGGTGCCGGTGCCGGTGCCGGTGCCGGTGCCGGTGCCGGTGCCGGTGCCGGCAGTGCACCCGGTGCACCGGCCAACACGTCCCCCTCAACGCCCACAGCCCTCGTAGCCCCCGACGCACCCGACGCACCCGCGGTCAGCCCGGCCGCAGCACCTCCCTCCAATCAACCCGGCCAACCCGGCCAACCCGGCCAGCCCGGCCTACCCGGCGAACCCGGCCAGCCCAGCGAACCCGGCCTACCCGGCGAACCCGGCCAGCCCGGCCAGCCCGGGACGACCCTGGCCCTGCCGACCGGGCACGGCTACATCGAGGGCAGCCCCGCCCCGATCTCCCTCACCACCATCCAACGACAACTCTGCGACACAGGATACGTCGGACTCCTCTTCACCAACACCGGGCAACCCCTCGACATCGGACGAGAACAACGCCTCTTCACCCCCGCCCAACGCACCGCCATGGGCACCCGCGACGGCGGCTGCCTCTGGCCCGACTGCGACAGACCCCCCTCCTGGACCGAAGCCCACCACCTCAAAACCTGGCTCCTCGAACACGGCCACACCAACCTCGCCGACGGAATCTGCCTCTGCCACCCCCACCACCTACTACTCCACAACATGGGTTGGACCATCACCCGCCACGACGACAACTACTGGCTGAAACCACCCGCCACCGTCGACCCCGAACAGACCCCCATCCCACTGCACAGCAAAACCCACCGGCCGAAACGAGCAGACGAGCACGTCGGCGACGAGCAGACCGAGTAGTCCCGGTCTCGACGAGCTCGACCACCGGGCAGGGTCTCGACGAGCTCGACCACCGGTGATTGAGCCTGCCGAAATCACCCCACGGGTCTCGACGAGCTCGACCACCGGGGCGGCCCGGTCTCGACGAGCTCGACCACCCGGGCGGGGCTCGACCACCGGGGCGGGGCGGGTCTCGACAGGCTCGACCACCGGGGGCGGGCTCGACCACCGGGGCGGGCGAGTTGACGCGTGTCGGCCGACTCCTAGAGCGCGCCGCCTGCTGCCCCGGGGGCGTCGGCGTCGACCGGGCCGCCGGCGACCGTTTCCCGCGCGATGTAGTTCTCGATGTCGAAAAGGTTGTCGCCGGCCCGTTGCGCGATCGTCAGGAGCGTGGACATCGACGCGACCTCCTCGACCTGTTCCTTGAGGAACCAGAGCATGGCCTGCTCGCCGAGGGCGTCGCCGTCTGCGCGGGCAGCGCGGAAGAGCGCCTCGATTTGGGAGGTGACCTGCTTCTCCTGGGCCAGGGCGAGGGCGATCGGCTCGACGGCGAGGGTGAAGTTGTTCTGCACGGCCGGGATTCCCGGGATCTCGACGCCGAGGTCGCGGTCGAGCCGGTACTGCACCAGCATCATGGCGTGGTTGCGCTCTTCGATCGACTGGGCGTAGAAGTGCGCGGCGAGCCGGGGCAGGGCCTGATTGTCGAACCAGACGGCGATGGCGATGTACTGCTGCGAGGCCACAAACTCGTTGCCGATCTGGGTGGACAGAAGTTCGTTGAAGGAAATGTCGCTCATGGTTCGACGGTACCGGTCACGGGCATCCCCCGCCACCGCACGACATCCCCCTAGACTTCGATCATCACGCCGGAGGGGGCAACGATGGGGTCAAACGCAGCACAGGGAATCACGGTCACGGGGGTCAGCCGTTCGTTCGGCAGCGTGCACGCCGTGCGGGACGCCACTCTCGCCGTGCCACCGGGCTCGGTGACGGCCCTGATCGGGCCGAACGGCGCCGGCAAGACGACACTGCTGCTCATGCTCGCGAGCCTGCTCGCCCCCGATACCGGCACCATCACGATCGCCGGCCACGACCCGGTGACGGATCCGCAGGCGGTGCGCGCCGCGATGGGCTGGATGCCCGACGTGCTCGGCTCCTGGCCGAGCCTGAGCGTTCGCGCCTCGCTGGAGGTGACCGGGCGGATGTACCGGATGAGCCGCCCCGCCGCCGCCGCCCGCGCGAACGAACTGATCGGCCTGACCGGCATGGAGGCTCTCGCCGACCGGCCGTCCCGTGTGCTCAGCCGCGGGCAGAAGCAGCGGCTGAGCCTGGCCCGGGCCCTCGTGCACTCCCCCTCCGTGCTGCTGCTCGACGAACCGGCATCCGGCCTCGACCCGGCCGCCCGGGTGGCGCTTCGCGAACTCGTTCGCCGTCTCGCAGGTGAGGGAACGGCGATCCTCGTTTCCAGCCACGTCCTCGCCGAACTCGACGAGATGGCCGATGCCGCGGTATACCTCGCCGACGGAGTCACGGCGAGCGCCGAGCGCGTCGCCCTGGCCGGCGCCAGCGCCAGGTCGTGGCGGATCCGCGCACTCGACCCGGCCTCCCTGGAAGGCGGCCTCCGGGCATCCGGCGTCTCCGGAACGCGGACCGACCACCTCGGCACGCTCGTGCAGGTCGACAACGAGGCGGCGGCGGCCGACCTGCTGGCCCGGCTGGTCGGAGCCGGCGTGCAGGTGAGCGCCTTCGGCCCGGCGGTCGGCGATCTGGAGCACACCTTCATCGACCTGTCCCGCCCCGAAGCCAACGGAGGGGCAGCCGCGTGAGCAACACCGTGGACACCAACGCCCGCCCCGCTGTGACCCCCGACCGCACACCGGCCCGGGATTTCGTCGCCGGGCTCTGGCTCATCGTCACGCTCGAGCTGCGCCAGCGCGTGCGCGGGGTCGCGTGGTACATCCTGCTCGGCATCTTCGTGGTGCTCGTCGCGGCGGTCACGGTGCTGCTCTGGCTCTCGACCACCGCCTGGGAGACCGGCGGCGGCGCGGTCTTCTCCGCCGTCATCTTCTTCGTGCTCCTGCTCGGCACCCTCGTCTCGCCAGCGCTCAGCGGCAACGCCATCAACGGCGACCGCGACATCGGCACCCTCGCCACAACCCAGGTCACCCTGATCAGCACGGGCCAACTCGTGCTGGGCAAGTTCGTCGCGGCCTGGATCACGGCCCTCGCGTTCCTCGCCGCCGCCGTGCCGTTCCTGCTCTTCGCGGTCACCCTAGGCCAGGTCTCACCTGGCACGATCGCCGTCTCCGTGCTCGTGCTCGCGGCCGAGCACGGGGTCATCGCCGCCGTCGGCGTCGGGCTGTCCGGCGTCGTCACCCGCCCCCTGTTCTCGATCGTCGTCACCTACCTCATCGTCGCCGCGTTGAGCGTCGGCACGCCCATCGCGTTCGTCCTGCTCGGCACCGCCACGAAGTCGGAACAGACCCTCACGCCGCCGGCCGGCTGCCACGATCCCGCGACCACGGTGGACGTTCCCCGTTTCGACCGCTACTGGTGGGTGCTCGCCGCGAATCCGTACGTCGTCGTCGCGGACGCGTCCCCCGGCGTCTTCGACACCTCCGGCAACCCGCAGGACCTGTTCGGCTGGATCGCGGTCGGGGTGCGGCAGGCACAGGTTGCACCCGACCTGCAGGCCGAGGTCCCCTACTGCAATTCGACGGGCCAATACTACGGCGACGGCAAGCAGCCGACGGCGCGAGAGCTCTACGACAACGCAGTGCCGTCCTGGTTCGTCGGCCTTGGCATCCACCTGGCCCTCGGCGCCGGGGCGCTGCTCTGGGCTTGGCGCCGCACGATCACCCCGGCCCGCCGACTCCCCACGGGACGCCGCGTCGCCTGATCGTGCGCTCGGCACGCTCGCGCGGGCCAGCCGGGTCAGCCCGGCAGGCCGATGATGCCGGCGTCGAAGACGTCGGTTCCTTCCGTTGCGGGGGTGTCGGTCTCGCCCTCGGCGACGCGGATCTCGTCCTGCAGCCCGCGGAGCGCGGTGCGGAGCGCGCGCTCCGCGTCGAGCCCCTGCGCCTTCGCGGCGGAGACGATGGCCAGCAGCAGCGGCCCGAGCTCGTCTTCGCTCTCGATCGGGAGCGGGAAGGCCGACTCCGTGCCGAGCAGCCCGATCTTCTGCGCCCGCCCGAGCACCTTGTCGGCGAGGGCGAGGGCCGGCATTCCCTGCGGGATCCCGTCGAGCACGCTCGTGCGGTGCGGCTTCTCCGCGGCCTTGAAGTCGTCCCACGCCGCGACGACGTCGCCGGCGGTCTCGAGCGACAGGTCGCCGAAGACATGCGGATGCCGGCCCACCATTTTCGCGGTCATCTGCTCGGCGACATCCTGAATGTCGAAGTCCTCGCCGCTGCTGTGCGCGGCGAGGTCGGCGTGGAAGAGCACCTGGTAGAGGACGTCGCCGAGTTCCTCGATCAGTTCCTCGCGGCTGCCCGCCTCGATCGCGTCGATCAGCTCGTGGCTTTCCTCGATCAGGTACTGCACGAGGGATTCGTGGGTCTGGTCCGCGTCCCAGGGGCAACCGCCGGGCGCACGGAGCCGGGCGACGGTCTCGATCAGGATGTCGAGCTGGCTGGGCTGGGTCATGCGGGCCTCCTGGGGTTCGTTCTCATCGTAGGCGGCGGATCCGGGCTCCACGCGGGCGGCGGCGCGACCGCACTCCACCGGAGCAAACCCCTGGCGGATGCCGGCGTCACGCGGTCGGCACGGTGACCGCGTCGACCGGGCGGGGGAAGATCGCGTCCAGCAGGGAACCGGCCCACGCGATCAGGGCCGCGTCGCCGAGCGGCTCGCCGTTGATCCGGGGCATGGGCACGGTCATCGACCCGTTCTGGGTGAAGTAGCGCGAGCCCGGGTACATCCGTTGCAGTCGCACCTGCATCGAATCGGCCAGGTTCGCCGGGGCGACGCGCAGGTTCGAGCCCATGGCGACGACCTCGCCGAGGCCGGCCTGCTGGGCCAGCCAGCGGAGCCGGGAGACCAGGATGAGGTTCTGCACCGGCTGCGGCGGCTCACCATAGCGATCGGTGAGTTCGTCGAGGACCCGGTCGATCTGGTCCTTCGCGGCGGTCGGAGAGCTTGCCGCGGAGAGCTTCTGGTAGGCCTCGAGGCGCAACCGCTCGCTGTCGACGTAGTCCTCGGGGATGTGCGCGTCGACGGGCAGTTCGAGCCGCAGCTCGGTCTGCCCCTCCGCGACGTCGCCGCGGAAGGTGCTCACGGCCTCGCCGATCATCCGCAGGTACAGGTCGAAGCCCACGCCGGCGATGTGCCCGGCCTGCTCGCCGCCGAGCAGGTTGCCGGCCCCGCGGATCTCGAGGTCCTTCAGCGCCACCTGCATGCCGGCACCCAGTTCGTTGTTCGCCGCGATGGTCGACAGACGGTCGTGGGCGATCTCGGTGAGCGGCTTGTTCTCGTCGTAGAGGAAGTAGGCGTAGGCGCGCTCCCGGCCACGGCCGACCCTCCCCCGCAACTGGTGCAACTGGCTGAGCCCGAACTTGTCGGCGCGGTCGATGATGATCGTGTTCGCGTTGGCAATGTCCAGGCCCGTCTCGATGATCGTCGTCGAGACGAGCACGTCGAACCTGCGCTCCCAGAAGTCCACCACGACCTGTTCCAGCTGGGCCTCGGGCAGCTGCCCGTGCGCCACGGCGATCCGCGCCTCGGGCACGAGCTCGGCGAGCTTCGCGGCCACCCGGTTGATGCTCGACACCCGGTTGTGCACGACGAAGATCTGGCCCTCTCGCAGCAGCTCCCGGCGGATCGCGGCCGCCACCTGCCGGTCGGAGTACGGGCCGACGAAGGTGAGGATCGGGTGCCGGTCCTCCGGCGGGGTGGCCAGGGTCGACATCTCCCGGATCCCGGTGACCGCCATCTCCAGGGTGCGCGGGATCGGTGTGGCACTCATCGCGAGGATGTCCACGTTGGTCTTCAGCTTTTTCAGCGCGTCCTTGTGCTCCACCCCGAACCGCTGCTCCTCGTCGATGATGACGAGGCCGAGGTCCTTGATCACGATCGACTCGGAGAGCAGCCGGTGGGTGCCGATCACGAGGTCGACGGTGCCGTCGAGCATCCCGGCGATGGTCTCCCGGGATTCCTTCTCGGTCTGGAACCGGCTGAGCGCCCGCAGGTGGATCGGGAACCCGGCGAAGCGCTCCTGGAAGGTCTCCATGTGCTGGCGCACGAGCAGGGTCGTCGGCACGAGCATGACGACCTGCTTGCCGTCCTGGATCGCCTTGAACGCGGCCCGCACCGCCACCTCCGTCTTGCCGAAGCCGACATCGCCGGACAGCAGCCGGTCCATCGGGATGGGCCGTTCCATGTCGGCCTTCACCTCGTCGATGGTGGTGAGCTGGTCGGGCGTCTCCGCGAACGGGAACGCCTCCTCCAACTCGCGCTGCCACGGGGTGTCCGGCCCGAAGGCATGCCCCTTGCTGGCCATCCGCGCCGAGTACAGCTTCACCAGTTCGACGGCGATGTCCCGAACCGCCCGGCGGGCCTTGGTCTTCGCGGCCGACCAGTCGCTGCCGCCCATCTTGCTGAGCGCGGGCGCCTCCCCGCCGACGTATCGGCTGACCAGGTCGAGCTGGTCGGTCGGCACGTAGAGCTTGTCCCCGGGGTGGCCGCGCTTCGACGGCGCGTATTCGAGGACAAGGTATTCGCGCTTGGTCTTGACCGGGTTGCGGCCCCCGCTGGAAACCTCCCGCTGGGTCAGCTCGACGAACCGCCCGATGCCGTGGGTCTGGTGCACGACGTGGTCGCCGGCCCCCAGCTGGAGCGGGTCGACGACGTTCTTGCGCCGGCTGGCCAGCTTCTTGACCTGGCGGGCGTCGTAGCCGACGACCCGGCCGTAGAACTCGGACTCGCTGACCAGGGTGAGTTTCGTCTCCGGGATTTCGAAGCCGTGGTCGACGGATGCCTTGAGCAGGTAGGCGATGCCGGGTTCCGGGTCGCTGGGCCATTCGCCGACGATCCGGGCCGGGAGTTCACGCTCGGCGAGCACGTCGGCGGCGCGTTCGACCAGTCCGGCGCCCTGCGCGACGATCCCGACGGTCCAGCCGTCCTTCAGCCGCGCGGCGAGGTGCCCGACGGCACCCTCCACGCTGCCCTGGAAGCTCGGCACGGCATCGCCGTCGACGCGCACGGTGAGCAGCTCGTCGAGTTCCCGGTGCTCGGGGAGCACGCGGGTCTCGACAGGCTCGACCACCGGTGGTCGAGCCTGTCGAGACCCGGCGGGAGCCTGTCGAGACACGGGGAGCACCGGGGCATCCGTCGGCGCCGCCTGGAACGAGCTGAATGTCCACCAGGCGTGGGCGGAGGCTGGGGCGCCGGGCGCGCTGAACTTCACGGAGTCGCGCAGCCGGCCGAGGGTGAGGAAGTCCCCGGACTCGAGGTCGATCGGGGCCTCGGCGCCGGCGGTCGCGGCGCTCCACGCTGCGCCGAGGAACTCCCGGTTCGTCTCGGCGAGGCTGATCGCGCGGGAGGCGACCCGTTCGGGCGAAATCACGGCCACGGCCGCCTCGCGGGGAAGGTAGTGGGTGATCGGCACAAGCCGGTCGACCAGCGCGGGAGCGAGGCTCTCCATCCCCTCGACGGGGATTCCCTCGGCGATCTTGGCGAGCAGCCCGGCCAGGCTCGGGAACTCGTGCTGCATCTCCCTGGCCCGCTGCCGCACGGCCGGGCTGAGCAGCAGTTCCCGGCTCGGTGGCAGGGACACCCGCTCGATCGGCTCGGGCAGGGATCGCTGGTCGGCGACGGAGAACGCGCGGATCTGCTCGACCTCGTCACCGAAGAACTCCGCCCGGTACGGATGCGGCGCCACGGGCGGGAACACGTCGAGGATGCCGCCGCGCACGGCGAACTCGCCCCGGCGGGTGACCATGTCCACCCGGGTGTAGGCGAGGCCGACGAGTTCCCTGGCGATGGCGCCGAGATCGTGGCCGCGGGCGCCGGCGGCCAGCTCGATCGGTTCGTAGTCGGTGAGGTTGTCGGCCACCGGTTGCAGGGCGGCCCGCACCGAGGCGATGACGATCAGCGGGCGCCGGGCGGCCGGGTCGGACTCCTCCCAGTCGCGCATCCGTCGGAGTGCGTAGAGACGTTTGCCGACGATCTCAGCGCCGGGGCTCAGCCGTTCGTGCGGGAGGGTCTCCCAGGCCGGGAAGTCGACGATCTCGGCGCCGTCGGTGAAGCAGGCCAGATTCTCGTGCAGGGACTCCGATTCGCGCCCGGTCGCCGTGATGACGAGCAGGGCCTGGGCCTTCTCCAGCCGGCCGCGTTGCTCGAGCATGGCCGCGATCAGCGGCGCCCGCAGGCCCTCGGTGAGCGAGAAATCGGCGTCCCGGTTCGCGAACGTGAGGGCGTTGTCGAATCTGGAGGCGCGCGAAAGTGTGGCAATTAAGCCCTGAAGAGTCACCCGTCAAGTCTACGCAGCCCCGCCGCCATCACCTTCCCGGTCGAAGGGCTACGGGGAGTGGAACTTCTGCTGGGCGGCGGTGACGCCCTCGGCGGCGATCAGTTCGATCGCGTCGGCGGCATCCGTCAGCAGGGTGGGCAGGATCGCCCGCTCGTCCTTGCCGAAGTCGTGCAGCACGAAGTCGGCCGCGTCCTGGCGCCCGGGCGGGCGCCCGATGCCGATCCGGATCCGCACGAATTCCTTCGTGCCGGTCGCGGCGATGATGTCACGGAGGCCGTTGTGGCCGCCGTGGCCGCCGCCGACCTTGATCTTGAGCGTGTCGAAGGGGAGGTCGAGGTCGTCGTGGACGACGATCAACCGGTCGGGCTCAAGCGAGTAGAAGCGCAGGAGCGCGGCGACCGGGCCACCGGACACGTTCATGTAGGTGCTCGGCTTGGCCAGCACCAGCTTGGGTCCGCCGGGGAAACTGCGTCCCTCGGCGACCGCCGAATTGGTCTTGTGGTTCTTGAAGTTCGCCGACAGACGGTCGGCGAGCACGGCCGCGACCATGTGGCCGACGTTGTGTCGGTTGCCGGCGTAGCCGGGCCCGGGGTTACCGAGCCCGACTACGAGCCAGAGATTCTCGTCCAGGGAATTCCTCCGCGGTCGACGAAGCCGGGTGGGGAAGACTACTCGGCGGCAGGAGCCTCGGTGGTCTCGGCGGCCTCGGCCGGCTCTTCCTCTTCCTCGGCGGCGGGCAGGTGCACGTAGACCACGAGGGCGTCGGGGTCGGAGATGAGCGCCGCGCCCTCGGGGAGGACGACGTCCTTCGCGTGGATCTGCGCGCCGTCGTCGAGCCCGTCGATGGAGACGACGATGTTCTGCGGGATGCTCGTGGCCTCGACCTCGAGCATGAGGAACTTCGAGTCCAGGTCGGCGATGGTGCCGGAAACGGCCTCGCCGGTCAGGTGGATGGAAACCTCGACCTGGACCTTCTCACCCTTGCGGATGACGATGAGGTCGAGGTGCTCGATGATCTGCAGGAACGGGTCCTTCTGGACATCCTTCACCAGGGTGAGGTGGGTGGTGCCGTCGACGTCCAGTTCGAGCACGGCGTTGGCGCGGCGCAGCAGGAGGCCGATCTGGTGGGCCGGGAGGGCGACGTGCACCGGGTCGGTGCCGTGGCCGTAGATGACGGCGGGGATCTTGCCCAGCACGCGCAGCTTGCGGGCAGCGCCCTTGCCGAACTTGACGCGCAGGTCGGCGGAAATCTTGTTGTCGGTGACAACCTTCTTCTTGGCCTCAGCCATGATGTTTCTCCTTGCGGGCCTGGACGGCCCAGTCTGGTTTCGCGGACCGAGGTCCGGGAATCGTGGGTACTGGTTCAACTCGAACGCGTGTGCGCGTGAGGAAAGGCCGTGAAGCATCCCGCCGCGTCGATAACGGATGCCGATGGACGGTTTCCCGCCGTCGACAGCCCTCGCCGAAGTTCAACTCGTGAGTCTAGCAAAGCGGGCGGGCCGGGGCGAACCGGGCGCCCGGCATCCGTCGCCTGGGGCCGCCCGACATGCCACGTAACCGTTCCGGCCGACGCAGTAGCCTTGAAAGAGGTTTGAGATCAATCACCTGAAGGAGCGAACGTGGCCGAAACCGGCGCAGCACAGGCAAACATTGGCGTAGTGGGACTGGCGGTGATGGGGTCGAATCTGGCCCGCAACCTCGCCAGCCGGGCGGGGAACACGGTGGCGGTGTACAACCGCTCGCCCGAGCGCACCCGCCTCCTCACCGGCGAGCACCCGGAGGCGAACTTCGTCGCCTCCGAGACGATCGAGGAATTCGCGGCGTCGCTCCGGAAGCCGCGCACCGCGATCATCATGGTTCAGGCCGGCACGGGCACGGATGCCGTGATCAGCGCGCTAACCGCCCTGTTCGAGCCCGGGGACATCATCGTCGACGGCGGCAACGCCGACTTCCAGGACACCATCCGCCGGGAGAAGGCCGTTCGCGCCACCGGCGTGAACTTCGTCGGCGCCGGCATCTCCGGCGGCGAGGAGGGCGCCCTCAAGGGACCCAGCATCATGCCCGGCGGCTCCGCCGAGGCCTACGAGACCCTTGGCCCGATCCTTGAGTCGATCGCGGCCGTCGTCGACGGCGTGCCCTGCGTCACGCATGTGGGCACGGATGGCGCGGGCCACTTCGTCAAGATGATCCACAACGGCATCGAGTACGCCGACATGCAGCTCATCGCCGAGGCCTACGACCTGCTCCGCAAGGTCGGCGGGCTCTCCCCCGCCGCCATCGCCGACGTGTTCACCGACTGGAACGCGGGCGACCTCGAGAGCTACCTGATCGAGATCACCGCCGAGGTGCTCCGCCAGGTCGACGCGAAGACCGGCCTGCCGTTCGTCGACGTCGTCCTCGACGAGGCCGGCTCGAAGGGCACCGGGGTCTGGACCGTGCAGAACGCCCTCGACCTGGGCGTGCCCGTCGGCGGCATCGCCGAGGCCGTCTTCGCCCGCGCCGTGTCCAGCCACCCGGAGCAGCGCGTGCCGCTCCGCGCGGCCCTCGGCGCCCGCCCGGAAATCGCCGTTGTCGGCCACACCTTCCAGGACGACGTGCGCCAGGCCCTCTACGCCTCCAAGGTCGTCGCCTACGCCCAGGGCTTCGACGCCATCATCGCCGGCGCCGAGAAGTACGGCTGGAAGATCGACAAGGGCGCCATCGCCACGATCTGGCGCGGCGGCTGCATCATCCGCGCTCAGTTCCTCAACCGGATCGTCGACGCCTACGCGAACGACCCGTCGATCCCGACCCTGCTGGTCGACCCGTACTTCGCCCAGGCCGTCGCCGACGGCGAGTCGGCCTGGCGCCGGGTGGTATCGACCGCGGCGCTCTCCGGTATCCCGGTCCCCGGTTTCGCGTCGGCGCTGAGCTACTTCGACTCGCTCGCGAGCGAGCGGCTTCCCGCCGCGCTCGTGCAGGGCCAGCGCGACTTCTTCGGAGCGCACACCTACAAGCGCGTCGACATGCCCGGCACCTTCCACACCCTGTGGTCGGGCGACCGCTCGGAAATCGAGACCGAGGGTTCCTCGCACTAGGCTCACCGCACCGGCCTCACCCCGGCCGGGCCTGAGCGCCCGGCCCGGTGGTCGAGCCTGCCCGGTGGTCGAGCCTGCCCGGTGGTCGAGCCAGTCGAGACCCTGGCGCGGGATTTCGACAGGCTCAATCACCGACCCGGTGGTCGAGCCTGCCCGGTGGTCGAGCCTGTCGAGACCAGGCCACGCAAGATGGTCTCGACAAGCTCGACCACCGACCAGCAGATTTGCGATACTGGAGCCCACCATGAGTGACAGCGACGAGCAGCACCCCGAACTCTCCGGCTACGAGCCGCAGGATGCCGACCGGCCCCTGCGCAGTCGGCGCGCCCTGACGTTCATGCGCATCGTCGTCGTGCTGGGCGTCGTGGCCCTGATCGTGCCGGGCATCCTGACCTCATTGCAGATCGCGTCGGCCACGGCGGAGAACACCTGCCGGGCCGCGGTCCTGCGCTATCACCCGTTTGCCGTCGGCTCGCACGCTCGGTTCGAGCTGAGCGGGCCGGGCGGATTCGGCTGGCAATGCTACGCAATCGATGTCAACGAGCGCGCGACCTACGTCATCCCGCTTGGGATCATCCCGTCCGCGCCCGGCGCACTCGACCCGGGAATCCCGGCCTGAACTGCAGCGCAGACTGACCTGCTGCGCAGAACGGAGACGAACTAGATGAGCGAAGGCACTCCGATGGACCAGGCACGGGACGGGCAGAGCCCTGGCCTCGGCCCGACGTTCACGTTCACGGCGGAGCTCTGGGAGTACGAGGGGAAGGGTGCCTGGATCTTCGCCTCGCTGCCCTCGAAGGTGGCTGACGACATTCGTGAAATCACCGAGGGCCGCCGCAACGGGTTCGGCTCGGTCAAGGTTCTCGCCGTTGTCAACGCCACCCGGTGGTCGACCTCGGTGTTCCCTGACGGCTCCCGGAACACGTTCCTCCTGCCGGTGAAGAAGGCGGTCAGGCTCGCCGAGGGAATCTCGGAGGGCGATGCCGTGACGTTCCGCCTCGAGCTGGTGCTGTAACCACCCGTGTTGTAGCCGCTGGCGGTGCCGCTGGCGGTGCCGCAGTCATCTTCCGTACTCGTCTGCACGAATGTTCAAAGTCGCCTGCGCGGCCGGCATCTGTCCGTATGGGGAACGTCTTGCGGGCTGGTCGTGTCAGTCGACTACTGCCGCGACGGCTTCGATCTCGACGAGCTGGTCCGTGTACCCAAGTACGGTGACTCCCATGAGCGTGCTCGGTGCGTCGAGGTGGCCGTAGGCCGCGGCGCTCTCCGGCATCCCGGTCCCCGGTTTCGCGTCGGCGCTCAGCTACTTCGACTCGCTCGCGAGCGAGCGGCTTCCCGCCGCGCTCGTGCAGGGCCAGCGCGACTTCTTCGGAGCGCACACCTACAGACGCGTCGACATGCCCGGCACCTTCCACACCCTGTGGTCGGGCGACCGCTCGGAAATCGAGACCGAGGGTTCCACGCACTAGCGCCGCCGACCCGGTGGTCGAGCCTGCCCGGTGGTCGAGCGAGTCGAGACCCTGGCGCGTGATTTCGACAGGCTCAATCACCGACCCGGCGGTCGAGCCCGCCCGGTGGTCGAGCCAGTCGAGACCCTGGCGCGTGATTTCGACAGGCTCAATCACCGACCCGGCGGTCGAGCCCGCCCGGTGGTCGAGCCTGTCGAGACCAGGCCACGCAAGATGGTCTCGACAAGCTCGACCACCGACCAGCGGGTTTGCGATACTTGGACGATCATGAGCGACGAGCACCCCGAACTCTCCGGCTACGAGCCGCAGGATGCCGACCGGCCCCTGCGCGGTCGGCGCGCCCTCACGCTCATGCGCATCGTCGTCGTGCTGGGACTCGTGGCGCTGATCGTGCCGGGCATCCTGACCACGGCGCGGGTCGCGACGACGACGGCCGAGAACACCTGCCGGGTGGCGACCCCGCACTTCTACCCGTATTCGGTCGGGTCGGACGCCCGCTTCGAACTGACCGGGCCGGGCGGGCTCGGCTGGCAGTGCTACGCGCTCGACCGCAACGAGCGTGAGACCTACGTCATTCCACTCGGCATCATCCCCTCCGCGCCGCGGGCGCCGGAGACCAGCATCCCCACCTAGGCCAGGACCACGTACGCCGCGGCCGGGACGGCCACCCCCTGCGCAACCGAGACCAGGTACGACGATGGCCGGCCACCGACATCCGTCGACGACCGGCCAGTGACCGCTCGGTGCCTATGCGGTGCCTACGCGGCGCCCTCGAACATCGACGTGACCGACCCCTCGTCGAACACCTCGTGGATCGCGCGCGCCAGCAGCGGGGCGATCGGCAGCACGGTGAGCGTGGGGAACCGCTTCTCCATCGGGATCGGCAGGGTGTCGGTGACGACGACCTCGGAGATCGCCGGGTTCTGCAGCAATTCGAACGCCGGGTGGCTGAACACGGCGTGGGTCGCGGCGACGACGACGCCGATGGCGCCGGCCTTGCGCAGGGCCTCGGCGGCGAGCACGATCGTGCGGCCGGTGTCGATCATGTCGTCGACGATCAGGCAGACGCGCCCGTCGACCTGGCCGACGATCTCGTGCACGGAGACGAGGTTGGGCACGAGCGGGTCGCGCCGCTTGTGGATGATGGCCAGCGGGGCGCCGAGCTTGTCACTCCAGATGTCCGCGACGCGCACGCGGCCCATGTCGGGCGAGACAACGGTGAGGGTGGCCGGGTCGAGCTTCTCCTTGAAGTGCTCGAGCAGCACCGGCATGGCGAAGAGGTGGTCGACGGGGCCGTCGAAGAAGCCCTGGATCTGGGCGGCGTGCAGGTCGACCGCCATGATCCGGTCGGCGCCGGCGACCTTGAACAGGTCGGCGACGAGGCGGGCGGAGATCGGCTCGCGGCCGCGGCCCTTCTTGTCCTGGCGGGCGTACGGGTAGAACGGCGCGACCACGGTGATCCGCTTGGCGGAGGCCCGCTTGAGCGCGTCGACCATGATCAGCTGTTCCATCAGCCATTCATTGATCGGGTTGGTGTGCGACTGGATGACGAAGGTGTCGCTCCCGCGCACGCTCTCATCGAAGCGGGCGTAGATCTCACCGTTCGCGAAGGTGCGGGCGTCCGTGTGGACGAGTTCGGTACCAAGCTCCGTGGCGATGTCCAGTGCCAGTTGCGGGTGAGCTCGCCCCGAAACCAATACAAGTCGCTTTTCGCCGCTGGTCTTGATTCCAGACACCTAGTCTCCGCTCTTTGCCGCGGCCGCCGCCGCGTCGGTTCCCGGGCGGTTGGTCTGTACCCAGCCGTCCATATTGCGTTGTGGGGCCACACTCAGGGACAAAGCCCCGGCCGGCACGTCCTTGCGGACGATTGTGCCGGCCCCCGTGTATGCCCCGTCCCCAATCCTAATCGGCGCGACGAACACGTTGTGCGACCCGGTGCGCACATGCGACCCGATTTCGCTCCGGTGCTTGTTCACGCCGTCGTAGTTGGCGAAGATCGTGCCTGCCCCGATGTTGGACTGTTCGCCGACGGTGGCGTCGCCGACATAACTCAGGTGCGGCACCTTGCTGCCGGCGCCGATGGTGGCGTTCTTGGTCTCGACGAACGCCCCGATCTTGCCGTCCGCGCCCAGGATGGTACCGGGCCGCAAATAGGAGAACGGGCCGACGGATGCCCCGGCGCCGATCACCGCGAGCGTCGCGTCGGTGCGCGTGACCACCGCGTTCTCGCCGACCTCGCAGTCCAGGAGTGTGGTGTCCGGGCCGATCACGGCGCCGGTCTCGATCACCGTCGCGCCGCGGATCTGGGTTCCGGGCAGGATGGTCACGTCCGGTGCGAGCTGCGCCTTGAGGTCGATCCAGGTGGTGGCCGGGTCCTGCACGGTGACGCCGGCCAGCTGCCAGCCGTGCACGATGAAACCGTTGAGCTGGCGTGCGGTCTCGCTGAGCTGGGCGCGGTCGTTGATGCCGGCGACGAGCCAGGCATCCGCGACGGGCACGGCGCGCACGGACGAGCCGGCGTCGCGGAGCAGCCCGATCACATCGGTCAGGTACTTCTCTCCCTGCACGTTGTCGGTGGTGAGTCGCGCGAGCTGCTCGCGCAGTTCGGCGATGCCGAAGGCGTAGACGCCCGCGTTGGTCTCGGCGATCTGGCGTTCGTCGGCCGACGCATCCTTCTGTTCGACGATGCGGTCGAAGCCGCCCGTCTCGGAGCGCACGATGCGGCCGTAACCGGTGGAGTCTTCAGGGAATGAGGAGAGCACCGTGGCGGAGACCTCACGCTCGCGGTGCGCGGCGACGAAGCTGGCCAGGGTGGCGGAGTTCAGCAGCGGCACATCGCCGGAGACCACGAGGACGTCGCCCTCGAAATCGGCGGGGAGGGCCGCGACGGCCAGCTCCACGGCCCGGCCGGTGCCGGGGACCTCGTCCTGGTCGACGATCAGGCTCTCGGGCAGGTCCTCGGCCACCAGGGCGGCGACCAGATCCCTCTCGTGACGCACGACGGTGACGACGTGGGCGGCGCCCAGCGCGCGGGAGGTGGCGAGGACGTGGCTGAGGATGGGCAGCCCGGCCAGCTGGTGCAACAGCTTCGGGGTACTGGACCTCATGCGGGTGCCCTGGCCTGCGGCCAGAACGACGATAGCGAGTCGGGAATCTGTCACGTGGTTTCCTCTTTGCTTGTCGTGTTGCCGGCCGGTACGACCGTAAGGAGCGCCACTGGTCTGAAACCAGTGCTCCGCCGCCAGGACTCGAACCTGGACCTAACAGCTCCAAAGGCTGTCGTGCTGCCATTACACCACGGCGGAATTCGCCGGCCCGGGGCCGACCAACGCTGACAAGTCTGCCAGAAGTATCGTGCGCGGCGCGCAGCGAGCAACGAGGGCCACCCCGAGGCCGGATAATGGAATGATGCCCGCCCATGACGAAGTCGACCGGATCGTAGACGCCTGGCTGCGGGAACGCCCCGACCTCGACTTCGCTCCGCTGCAGGTCCTGTCCCGGGTCGGCCGGCTCTCCAAACACCTGGATCGGGCCAGGCGCACCGCGTTTTCCCGCTCCGAACTGGAGTCCTGGGAGTTCGACGTGCTCTCGGCCCTGCGCCGGGCCGGCGCACCCTACGAGCTGAGCCCGAAGGCCCTACTGCAGCAGACCCTGGTCTCCAGCGGCACGATGACCAACCGGATCGACCGCCTCGTCGAGCGCGGGCTGGTCACCCGGCGCACCGATCCCAACGACGGGCGGGGCATCTTCGTCGGGATGAACCCGGCCGGCCTGACCCGGGTGGATGCCGCGATCACCCGGCTGGTCGACGCGGAGGCCGAGCTGCTCTCCACCCTGTCGGCGAGCGACCAGGACCGTCTGGCCGGGCTGTTGCGCAAGCTCAGCCTCGACTTCGACTGAAGCACGTTCCCCGCCGGTGGTTGAACCTATCCGTGAGCTCAGTGCCGGCACGTGCCGAATTCAGGTGTACAGCCCGGAACAGTGCGACGGATGCCTGCCGCGGACCTGGATTCGAGCTGTTCTCCTGAATTCGACACACGCTTGACCGTCGGTGATGCCTACTTGTCGATTGACGCGGAGGGGAAGTCCTTCCAGGCCGTGAAGAACCGGGCCTCGGTGCCGGCCGCGCCTGCCTCCTCGACGGCGTGCATCCGCCCGTAGGTGAATGCGTTCTCGTTGAACAGGAACGCCTTCATGCCGAGGCCGAGCAGTTCGCCGCGCGCGACGACACTGTCCTGGTGGTCGCCGAGGATATCCTGCACCTGCCGGGCCGCGGCCACGAGTCGCGTGGCCCGCTTGCTCCGGAGCGGGGCGGCCGTCTCGGCCGCGTAGCGCAGCTGCTTGGCGCGTTTGCGTGCCTCGTGCAGGGCTTCGTCGCGTTCGGTGCCTGCCGCGGCGCGGCGGGCCGCGCGCACGGCCGCGCGAAGGTGCTTCCACTCGGCGCGGACCAGGCCGGGCACGACCTTTCGCGCCGGTTTGTCGGCGGTGCGGTACAGGGGCGGTGACGCCAGTAGCTCGTCGAGGGCGTCGAGGAGCCGGAAGTAGCGGTCCGAGGCGAGGGCGGAACGCGTGTCCGCCTCGCTGATCCGCACGACGGTGGAGAAGTGCTCGTCGATCCGCGGTGCGACCGGTCCGGCGCTGAGGCCGGCCGGTTCGAGTTCCAGCCGGTGGGTGAGGCGCTGGCGCATCACCTGGGCGTCCCTGGCGCGACCGAGCACGCCCGCGATCCAGCGCAGCTCGACTCGGAGCGGGCCGGCGACGCCCGCGTCGAGGAGCGGACCGTAGGTGGACAGGGCCGAACGCAGCCGCCTGGTCGCCACGCGCATCCGGTGCACGGCCTCTTCGTCGCTTTCCCGCACGAGGGGATCCTCGGCCGTGACCGCCTCCACCTGCGCCCGCAGGTAGGCCAGCAGCACGTCCCCGGTCGAGCTGGCGGGCCCCGGCCGTTCCGGCGCGACGGGCGCGCCGGCAGGGGCGAGGTCGCCGAGGGCTCGGGCGAGCTTGGACGGGCTCGCGGCCGGCTCGACTCCCACGGTCGACAGCCTCTCCTGGGCGGCGTCGAGCAGGCCGCGGGACCCGTCGACGAGTTCGATCTCCCATTCGCGCCAGGCCTGGTTCAACGGTTCGGACCCGAACCGTTCGGCCTGCACCGAGTCGTCGCAGACCTCGGCGAGCACCGCGTCGTCCAGGCCGACGAGGTGGTGCACGACCCTCAGGGTGCGCAGCCGCACGACGGGCATCAGCGGCCGGCCGCGCAGGTACACCCGCACGAGGCGGAGGATCGCGTCCGGGATCACGTCGGGGTCGGCCCCGACCGGCTCGCGCATCTCGCGGCGTTCGTCGGCGGCGACGGGGAGCTTGAGGTGCCAGCCTGCGTCGTCGCCGCCGGCGCGCCGGCGCAGCGTGATCCGGCGGCGGGCGAGCGCCAGGTCGGCGGTGTCGAAGTAGAGGGCGTCCAGGTGGTGCTCGACCGGCGGGGCGACATGGGTGACGCCGGGCAGGTCGTGCAACGGCGGCAACGGCGTCGCCGGATTAACGTCGAATTTACGCTCGATCTCGGCAAAGCCCTCGGAAGTCATGGTCCAGTCTACTTCGGCCCGCCAGGCCGATCCCGGTGGCGGCACCTTTCCGAGGAGTGAACGGATGCTGTCCGGCGCGGGAACAGTCCGTGGCACTCTCCCCTCGTTCGGGTGTCGCGGTTGTCAGCGGCGGAAAGCCCTCCGGGCCAGCCAGTTGCCGAGGAACTGCACGAGCTGCACGAGCACGATGATCAGCAGCACCGCCGCCCAGGTGACGACCGGGTTGAACTGACGGTAGCCGTACAGCAAGGCGAAGTTCCCGAGGCCGCCGCCGCCGACATAGCCGGCGACCGCGGACATGTCGACGAGCGCGACGAAGATGAAGGTGTAGCCGAGGATGAGCGGGCCGAGCGCCTCGGGCAGAAGCACCGTGAAGATGATCCGGAGCGGCCCGGCGCCCACACTGCGGGCAGCCTCGATCACGCCGGGCGTCACCGTGAGGAGGTTCTGTTCGACGATCCGCCCCATCGCGAAGGAGGCCGCAAGCGAGATGGTGAAGATGATCGCGTTGTTGCCGATGCCGGTGCCGACGACCATCCGGGCCAGGGGCTGCGCCGCGGCGAGGAAGATGATGAACGGTATCGGGCGCACGATGTTCACGAACAGGTTGAGCACCACGAAGACGGGCTTGTTGGCGAGGATGCTGCCGGCCCGGGTCAGGTAGAGGCCGAGGCCGACGAGCAGGCCGCCGAGGCCGCCGAAGAAGAGCGTGAAACCGACGATGTAGAGGGTCTCCCCCGCGGCCTTCCACAGTTCGGGCAGCAGGTCGACCAGGGCATCCATCAGCGCACCTCCGTCACGGTCGTGAGCGTTCGCACCCGGTCGAGGAGGGCGTCGATGTTCGCGTCGGCGTCCCCGGCCCGGCCGGCGTCCGGGCCGGAGGTCAGCGCCAGGGTGAGGTGACCGAATGAGCGGCCCTGGATCTCGTTGATCCCTCCGTAGACGACCTCGAAGGTGATGCCGGCGGCGGCGAACTCCCCGAAAACCCTGGCCTGGTCGACACTGCTGTCGCGGAAGGCGAGGGTGACGATCCGGCCGGGGTGGCGGTGACGCAGCACCGTGAGTTCCCCCTCCGAGGGGAGACCCTTCACCACGGTGGAGACGAAGCGGGCGGATGCCGGCTGCTGCGGGTTCGAGAAGACGTCGAACACGTCGCCGCGTTCGATCACCCGGCCCTGGTCCATCACGGCGACCTTGGTGGCCAGGGTCTGGATGACATCCATTTCGTGCGTGATGACGATGATGGTGACCCCGAATTCCTTGTTGACCCGGCCGAGCAGGTCGAGAACCTCGTGCGTCGTCTCGGGGTCGAGCGCGCTGGTGGCCTCGTCGGCGAGCAGGATGCCGGGCTGGCTCGCGAGTGCCCTGGCGATGCCCACCCGCTGCTTCTGGCCGCCGGAGAGCTGGTCGGGGTAGGCGCGGGCCTTGTCGCTGAGGCCGACGAAGTCGAGCATCTCGGCGACGCGCGCGGTGCGCTTGTCCCTGGGCCGGCGGGCCACCTCGAGCGGGTAGCCGACGTTCGCGGCCACGGTGCGGGAACCGAGCAGGTTGAACTGCTGGAAGATCATCCCGATCCCGAGGCGCACCGGGCGCAGCTCCCGCTCGGGGAGCCGGGCGATGTCCTGCCCGTTGACGTGGATCTCCCCGCTGGTGGACCGTTCGAGGGCGTTGATGAGGCGCACGAGCGTGCTCTTGCCCGCACCGGAGTAACCGATGATGCCGTAGACGTCGCCGGCGTCGACCGTGAGGCTGACGCCGTCGATCGCGACGACCTCCGCACCCCCCTTGGTCGTGGGCGGGTAGGTCTTGCTCACGTCACGGAGTTCGACGACGGGGCTGGGGGCAGGCATGGGCGTCCTAACTGACTTGCTGTGAACGGGCGCTCTCGACCGGAACGGGACCGGGCGGGGACCGGGCGGGGCTACTTCTGGGCCTTGGTGTCCTTCTCGACCTTGGCGAGGGAGGACACGAGGTCGGCGACGGGGGTCTGCACGAGCTCGGCCGAGCCGCCGGACACCGCGAGCACGCCATCCTGCACGGCCTTGGTGGTCTGGTAGATCTCGACGAGCTTCCGGTAGGTCGCGTTGTCCTTGTCCTCGGCGCGGGCCGCGAAGACGTTCACGTACGGCAGCGAGTTCGGGTCGGCCGGGTCGTCCTGGGCGAGGGCGTCACTGAACTTGAGGCCGGCCTTCTCGACGAAGTCGTTGTTGATGACCGCGCCCGCCACGTCGGGCAGCGAGGTCGCGGTGAGCGACGCCTCGAGCGCGGTGACGGTGACCTTCGACTTGCCGGCGTCGATGTCGTCGAGGGTGGAGAAGATCGTGCCGCCGTCCTTCAGCGTGACCAGCTTCGCCGACTGCAGCACGAGCAGCGCGCGGGCCAGGTTGCTCGCGTCGTTCGGCACCGCGATGGTGTCGCCCTTCTTGATCTCGCTGACCTTCTTGTGCTTGGTCGAGTAGAGGCCGAGCGGGTAGATCGCGGTGGCGCCGATCGGCACGAGGTCCTGCTTGCTGGACACGTTGTAGTCGGCCAGGTAGACGATGTGCTGGAACTGGTTGAGGTCGAGTTCGCCGGCGGAGAGCGCCGGGTTGGGCTGCTCGAACACGGCGAAGTCGACGATTTCGACCGTGATCCCCTCGGCCGCGGCGGCCTTGGCGTAGACGGCCCAGTACGGGTCGCTGGCCCCGACGACGCCGATCTTCACGACCGTGTCGTCGCCGGATGCCGCGGCGCCGGACCCGTCCGCTGCGCCGCCGGAGCAGCCGGCGAGCAGGGCCACGAGCGGAAGGACCGCGAGGGCGGCCAGAAGTTTCTTTTTCACGATGGGTTCCCCTTTTTGCTGTGTTCGAAGTTTCTGCCGGGCAGTTCGGGCACAGGGAAACCACGTCGAAGGAGGGGTGGGAGTCTGTGCCGCTGCATTGCGAGGCACGCTTCTAGGCTATCGAGGGATGCTGCACCGCGCGGGCCGCTGCGACACACGCGGTAACAGCATCTGCGATTCAGCCCTCGATCAACTCAGAGAGTTCGATCCAGCGGGTTTCGAAGCCCGCGATGGAAGTCTCCAGTCCCTGCAGTTCGGTGCCGAGCGCGCCGAGGCCGTCGTAGTCCGCCTGGTCGTGGGTGGCGAGGCTCTCGTGCAGGGCGGCGATCCGGGCGTTCTGCTTCGCGACCTTCCGGTCGATCGAGGCGAGCTCCTTCTGGGCGTTGCGCAGGTCGGCCCCGCCGATGGCGAGCTTGCGCGACGCCTTGCCGCCTGAGGTGTTGGCCGCGTTCGCCGCCGCCGGCTTGTCGTTCCCGCTGACCTGGCGCTTGCGCATCTCCAGATACTGGTCGACGCCGCCGGGCAGGTGCCGGAACGCGCCCTCGGTCACGGCGTACTGGTTGTCGGTGACGCGCTCGATCAGGTACCGGTCGTGCGAGACCACGAGGAGGGTGCCGGGGAAGGAGTCGAGCAGGTCCTCCATCGCCGCGAGCATGTCGGTGTCCAGGTCGTTGGTGGGCTCGTCGAGGATGAGCACATTGGGCTCGTCGAGCACGATCAGCAGCAGCTGCAGGCGGCGCTTCTGGCCACCGGAGAGGTCCTTGACCTGGGTGGTCAGCTGGGCGCTCATGAAGCCCATCCGCTCGAGCATCTGGCCGGGGGTGATCTCCTTGCCTCCGGCGATGTAGCTCGTCTTCTGGCGCCCGATGACCTCGCTGACCCTGTCGTTCTGGATGTCCTCCAGTTCGAAGAGCTGCTGGGTGAGTACGGCGACCTTAATGGTCTTGCCGCGCTTGACCGTGCCCTTCGTCGGCTGCAGGGTGCCCGCGACCAGGTTGAGCAGGGTGGACTTGCCTGCGCCGTTGACGCCCATGATGCCGGTGCGCTCCCCGGGCGCGATCCGCCAGGTGACGTTGTTGAGCACGGTCTTCTCGCCGAACTTGACCGAGATGTCGATCAGGTCGACGACGTCCTTGCCGAGGCGCTGCATCGCCATCGACTGCATCGAGACGGTGTCGCGGGGCGGCGGTTCGTTCTCGATCAGTTCGTTGGCGGCGTCGATGCGGAACTTGGGCTTGGCGGTGCGGGCGGGGGCGCCGCGGCGCAGCCAGGCCAGTTCCTTCTTCATCAGGTTCTGCCGTTTGGACTCGGAAGCCGCGCTCATCCGGTCGCGTTCGACGCGCTGGAGGATGTAGGCGGCGTAGCCGCCCTCGAACGGTTCGATCAGGCGGTCGTGCACCTCCCAGGTCATATTGCAGACCTCGTCGAGGAACCACCGGTCGTGGGTGACGACCACGAGCCCGCCGGAGTTGGTCGCCCAGCGGGTCTTGAGGTGGCCGGCCAGCCAGGAGATGCCCTCCACGTCGAGGTGGTTGGTGGGCTCGTCGAGGAAGATGACGTCGTGGTCGCCGATCAGCACCGAGGCCAGCGCCACCCGGCGGCGCTGGCCACCGGAGAGGTCGTCGACGAGTGCGTCCCAGGGGATGTCCCGCACGAGACCGGCGATGACGTCGCGCACCTTGGAGTCACCGGCCCACACGTGCTCGTCGATTCCGCCGACGATGGTGTGGCCGACGGTCTGCCCGGAGGCGAGGTCGTCGGCCTGGTCGAGCATGCCGATGGTCACGCCGCGACGACGGGTGACGCGGCCGGAGTCAGGTTCCATCCGACCCGCCAGCAGACGCATGAGGGTGGACTTGCCGTCGCCGTTGCGGCCGACGACGCCGATCCGGTCGCCTTCGTTGAGACCGGCGGTGACGCTGTCGAAGATGACGCGGGTGGGAAATTCAAGGTGCAGGGACTCGGCCCCGAGCAAATGTGCCATAGCCTTCGAGTTTAGCTGGCGTGGCTGTGAGGCCAGCACGCCCGCCGTTCCGGCGCCCGGCGCCCGGAGCGCACGATCCGGCGCGAGCTTCCCGCTGGGCGATTGTCGAATTCGACGGAGATTTTACCGAAAATGCTCGTTTCGGACCGGGAGAACCCGCTTAACGGCAAAATCTCCGTCGAATTCGACGGGGCGACCCCCGACATATGCCGACGAAACGAACGGATGCCGGTCAGTCGTGGATGATTCGGGCGCCGTGCACCGGGCCGGTTGCCCGCACGACGTGCAGGCGGGAGGCGCTCAACGCGACCTGCAGTTCGAGCGCGGTGTCGGCATCCTGGACCAGGAACGCGACGGTCGGGCCGGATCCGGAGAGGATGCCGGCCAGCGCCCCGTTCGCTTCGCCGAGTTCGAGCACCCGGGCGAGGCCAGGGGCGAGGTGCAGCGCCGGCGCCTGCAAGTCGTTGTGCAGCGATTCGGCGAGCATCGCGGGGTCGCCGGCCCGGAGGGCCTGCAGCACGTTGGCGTCGACGGTGGGCTGGAGCTGGGCCGGGAAGATGTCCTGGGCGTGCCGCTCGCGGTGGCGGTCGAGCTCGCTGTACACGGCGGGCGTTGACATGCCGAACTCGGCGAGGGCGAGCACCCAGTGGAACTGCCCCTTGGCCAGGGCCGGGCTGAGCCGGTCGCCGCGGCCGGTGCCGATCGCCGTGCCGCCGGTGAAGGCGAACGGGACGTCGGCGCCGAGGGTGGCCGCGATGCCGAGCAGGTCTTCCCTGGTCGCCTCGGTGCCCCAGAGGGCGTCGCAGGCGAGGAGGGTGGCCGCGGCATCCGCGGACCCGCCGCCCATGCCGCCGGCGATCGGGACGTTCTTCTCGATGGCCAGGCGCACTCCCCCGCGGAAGCCCGCCTTGCGGGCCAGCGCCCGAGCGGCCTTGATCGCGAGGTTGCTGCCATCGACGGCCAGGCCGGAGGTGTCGATCGATCCGTTGAACTCGACCGAGAAGTCGTCGGCCGGGTAGGCGCGCACGTCTTCGTAGAGTGAGACCGCCTGGTAAGCGGTTGCCACCTCGTGGTAGCCGTCGTCGAGCACGGCGCCGACCTTGAGGAAGACGTTGATTTTGCCCGGTGCCCTCGCGTGCACCATGGGAGATGCGGCCGCGTTGGTCATGTCACTAACCTAGCCCAGCCGCATCGGCTTCTCGTGACCGGCCGCGGCCAGCCACCGCTGCAGCGCCGCCTGTGCCGGGGCCACCGCCGCGGCATCCGCCAGGCGCTGGTGGGTGAGTGAGACGGATGTCTTTCCCGCGCGGCTGGGATTGGCCGCGGCCAGGATCGACCCGGCCTGGCCCAGCGCCCAGCGGGCCTGTTCGAAACCGACCGTGAGCATCTGACGCCACCAGGGCGGGACGCCGTGTTCCTCGCCCAGCCAGGCCGCGATCGCCGGGTGCTTGCAGCCGGCGGCGCCGAGCAGGGCGTACCAGTCGCCGCTCGACCGCCCCGTGGCGGACCGGACGGCCTTGTCGCCGATGCCGGTGCCGGTGCCGGTCACGGGGTTCTCGGGCATGGGATTCTCGGACACGCTGCGATGCGCGCCGCCGCCCGGTGAAGACGGACGCCGCCGGACGGTCGTCCCCGGGGGCTACCGGGCGCGCCAGGCGCGGGCGATCGCGAGGAAGTCGTTGACGGTGAGCTGCTCGCCGCGCTCGGTGGGGTCGATCCCGGCCTCGGCCAGGATCGTCGACGCGGTCGCCGAGTCGCCGAGCACGCTCGACAGGGACTGCCGCAGCATCTTGCGGCGCTGTTGGAAGGCCCCGTCGACGAGGGCGAAGGTGGCCAGGCGCAGGTCTTCGCTTTCCAGCGGCTCGGTGCGTCGTTGGAAGGCGATCAGGATCGAGTCGACGTTCGGCACCGGCCAGAACACCTGGCGGCTGACCTTGCCCGCGGTGCGGAACTGCCCGTACCAGGCGGCCTTGACGCTCGGGCTGCCGTAGACCTTCGAGCCGGGCGGGGCGGCGAGGCGCTCACCGACCTCGGCCTGCACCATCACCACGCCGGCGCGGATGGACGCGAAGTGCTCGAGCAGGTGCAGCAGCACCGGCACGGAGACGTTGTAGGGCAGGTTGGCGACCAGCCGGGTCGGCGCGTCGGGGATCTCGGTGAGTTTGAGCGCGTCGGCGCGGATGACGGTCAGCGGCGCGCCCTCGTGAATGAGTTCGACCGTGAGCGGCAGCTGCTCGGCCAGTCGTTCGTCGATCTCGACGGCCACGACCCGGGCGCCGGTCTCGAGCAGGCCGAGGGTGAGCGAGCCGAGGCCGGGGCCGACCTCCACGACGGTGTCGGCGGCGGTGATCGCCGCGACCTTGACGATCCGGCGCACGGTGTTTCCGTCGATGACGAAGTTCTGGCCGAGCTTCTTGGTCGGGTTGACGCCCAGCATCTCGGCGAGGTCGCGGATCTCGGCCGGTCCGAGCAGGCTGCGGGACGTCGGCGACGCAGCGGCGACGGGAGCGCCCGGGTTCCCGGCGGCCGCGTCCTCGGTGATCAAGCTTGTCGAGATCGAGCCTGCGGTGATCGACCCTGCGGTGATCGAGCTTGTCGAGATCCCCGTCTCGACAGGCTCGACGACCGAGACAGGCTCGACGACCGAGACAGGCTCCACGACCGAGACAGGCTCCACGACCGGGACAGGCTCGACGGGGGCGGCGTGCCGTCCCCTGGCGCGGTCGGCGTCACCGTCCGGGGCTCCGGCGTGCAGGTCGAGCGGCGGCGCTGCGGGTTCCTCGCCCGCAGCGTATCCGTGCCTCGGTTCGGTCACGCGATGCCTCCCCGGGGAATGGTCGCGGACAGTGCGTCCGGGGCGGTCACCGGTTCGGCGTCCCACCGCCCATAGACGAGCTCGGTGTTCGAGGAGATCTGCGCGGCGAGCATGGTGACATCCGTTTCGAGGTGGTCGGCCATGGCGCGGAGGGTGTGCGGCAGAAGGTAAGGGGCGTTCGGGCGGCCCCGGAAGGGCACCGGGGTGAGGAACGGGGCATCCGTCTCGACCAGGATCAGCCGGCGCGGGATCGCGGCGAGGGCGCCCCGCAGGTTGCCCGCGTTCTTGAAGGTGACCGTGCCGGAGAAGGAGAGGTACCAGCCGTTGTCGGCGCAGATCCTGGCCATTTCGGCGTCGCCGGAGAAGCAGTGGAACACGGTGCGTTCGGGGGCGCCGACGCGGAGCAGGGTCTCGATGACCTCGGCATGGGCGTCGCGGTCGTGGATCTGCAGGGCGAGGCCGTGCTGCTTCGCGATCTCGATGTGCGCCTCGAACGACCGGTGCTGGGCGGCATGGCCCTCTGGACCGGTGCGGAAGAAGTCCAGGCCGGTCTCGCCGACGGCGACGACCCTGGGGCGTGCGGCCAGCCCGGAGATCTCGGCCAGGGCGTCGTCCAGGGTGCCGGCGGCCTCGTAGGCCGGGGCTTCGTTGGGGTGGATGGCGACGGCCGCGAGCATGCGCGGCTCCGCGGCGGCTGCCTCTGCCGCCCAGCGCGAGGATTCCAGGTCACCGCCGACCTGGATGACGCCGCGGATGCCGACGCTGGATGCCCGGTCGAGCTGCTCGGCCACGCTCAGTCCCTCGTCGCCGTCGGCGATTCCCCGTCCTGAGCCGGTTGAAGGGTCGAGGTGGGTGTGGTTGTCATAGACCGGGACGATGAGCGGCTCCGGCAGCGGCGGATAGCGCAGGTCGCCACTCGCGGCGCCCTGGTCAGCCAACCATGGCCTCGATGCGGGGGAACAGCGCCTCGAGCGGGGACACGTGGGTGCCGCCGGTCCACTGCCAGGCCTGGTCGATGCGCACGTCGGGGAGCTCGCCGGTGCCGCCGAGCGCCTGCCAGAGCTTCGCGGTGGCCTGAGGCACGACCGGGGACAGCAGCACGGCAAGCGTGCCGAGTCCGCGCACGGCGGTGAACAGCACGGCTTCGAGCCGGGCCCGGTTGGCGGGGTCCTTGGCGAGGGCCCACGGTTCCTGGATGGTGATGTAGCCGTTGAGCTCGTCGACCAGCTCCCAGATCGCGGCGATCGCCTCGTGGATGGCGAGGCGGGCGATTGCCTCGCCCGCGGCATCCGTGGCCCGCTTTTCGGTGGCGCGGATCAGTTCGTCGTCCTCGGAGAAGACCGTGGGGGTCGGGATCTCGCCGTCGCAGTAGCGCACGACCATGGCGATCACGCGGGAGGCGAGGTTGCCGAACCCGTTCGCAAGCTCGGACTGGTAGCGGGCGGAGAGGTCCTCCCAGGAGAATGACCCGTCCTGGCCGAAGCTGATGGCGCGCATGAAGTAGTAGCGGAACGCGTCGGAGCCGAAGGTGTCGGTGATCTGGCTCGGAGCGATGCCGGTGAGCTTGGACTTGCTCATCTTCTCGCCGCCGACCAGCAGCCAGCCGTGGCCGAAGACACGGCGGGGCACCTCGATGTCGGCCGCGAGGAGCATGGCCGGCCAGATCACGGCGTGGAACCGGAGGATGTCCTTGCCCACGATATGGGTGGCCGGCCAGAGCCGGCTGAACTTCTCGTCGTCGTGGCCATAGCCGGCGGCGGTGACGTAGTTGAGCAGCGCGTCGAACCAGACGTAGACGACGTGGCTGTCGTCCCACGGCACCTTGATGCCCCAGTCGAAGCTGGAGCGTGAGATCGACAGGTCGGAGAGACCCTGCTTGACGAAGGAGATGACCTCATTGCGTGCGGCGGCGGGCTGCACGAAATCGGGGTTGTCCTCGTACAGCGCGAGGAGCCGGTCGGCGAAGGTGCTCATCCGGAAGAAGTAGTTCTTCTCGTGCAGGAGCTCGACCGGGATGGAGTGGATGGCGCAGACCTGCTGGCCGACGAATTCGCCGGTGCCGTCGATGAGGTCGCTCGGCTGCTTGTATTCCTCACAGCCCACACAGTAGAAACCCTCGTACTCGCCCGTGTAGATGTGGCCGGCGTCGTAGAGGTGCTGAAGGAACTTCTGCGCGTTCACCTCGTGGCGTTCATCCGTCGTGCGGATGAAGTCGTCATTCTGGATGTCGACGGTCTGCAGCAGGGGCTTCCAGGCGGTCTCGACCAGGCGGTCGGCCCACTCCTTCGGAGTGACGCCGTTGGCGGTCGCGGTGCGCAGGATCTTCTGCCCGTGCTCGTCCGTTCCCGTCAGCAGCCAGGCGTCTTCGCCGGCCTGCCGGTGCCAGCGCGCGAGCACATCGGCAGCCACCTCGGTGTAGGCGTGCCCGATATGAGGGACATCGTTCACGTAGAAAATCGGCGTGGTGATGTAGAAGGATGAGCCGTCGGACATGCCCCCCATCCTATTGGGAGCGGCGGATGACGCCCGCCCTGTTACGGTACGAGCCCACTGTCGGCCCTCACCGGGGCGGAAGCGGGGGTGAACTCGGTCGCCCTGTCCGCGGGGTGCTTCCGCGGATGCCCGAACACCGGCGGCAGCACCTCGTGGGCGGGCGGGCCGGCGACCCGGCCGGGCTCGTCCCTGGTGGCCTCGGATTCCCGCACGTCGACGCCCCGCACCTTCTGGCGGGCGTAGCCGACCGGGTGCAGGCTGAGCACGATCTTGCCGTGGGCGTGCCCGGCCTCAAGCTCGCGGTAGGCATCCTGCACCTGGTCGAAGGGGTAGATCGCCGCGACCGGCACGACGATCTGGCGGTCGGCCACCATCCGGGCGATCTTCGCGAGCAGCACGGTTTCGGTCGTGTCCGCCGAGCGGAGATTGGCGAGGGAATCGTCGCCCAGATGATCGAGCTCGGCGTCGATGCCGTTCGGTGCGAGCCTGGCCAGCCGCGCGGCGAGGCCCGGTCCGTACTCTACCGGAACGACCCCGAGCTGGCGGAGGCGGTCGAAGCTCTCCGGACCGGCCGTTCCGATCACGGTGGCGCCGCGCAGCCGGGCAAGCTGGGCGGCGATGCCGCCGACCCCGCCTGCGGCGGCGTGCACGAGCACGGTGCGGCCGGGGTGCGGGTTCACGTCCTGCACCGCCCGCCAGGCGTTGGCGCCGGCAACGTAGAGGCTGCCCGCGACCTCCCAGGCCAGGGAATCGGGCTTGCGGACGATGTCGGTCGCCGGAACGGCGACGAGTTCGGCCTGGGATCCGCGGACGGTGTGCCCCATCACCTCGTCGCCGACCTTCCAACCGGAGACGCCGACACCGAGCTGTCGAACGATGCCGGCGAAGTCACTGCCCTGTCCAACCGGGAAGCGCGCGGGCCATTCCGCGTCGAAACGACCCTCCCTGATGGCCGCCTCCACCGGGTTGAGTCCGACGGCCACGACGCCGACGAGAACCTCGCCCGGGCCGGGAACGGGATCGGGCACCTCAAGGATCTGGAGAACATCCGGGCCGCCGTAGCGGGAGAACCTCACCGCTCGGGTCATCGCACACCTCCTCGCTCCCCTGACAACCTCAACCATGAGCCGGTCTCAACTATTCCCAGACACCGTCAACCCCTAACCCCTGCCGAATTCGACGGACATTTTGCTGGAATCGAGGCATCCGGGCCGATTCCGGTGCGAAAACGCAAAAATCTCCGTCGAATTCGACGGGGGCAGGCAGGTCAGCCCAGGGGCAGGTCGGAGTAGTCCGGCTTCGCGGGAGCCGGACTGCCGGACTTCTTCTGCAGCGCCGCCTCGTAGAGCTCACGTTTACCGAGGCCGGACGCGGCGGAGACATCCGCGGCGGCCTCCTTCAGGCGGGCACCGGCCGCGACGAGGGCGAGCACCTCGGCGACGCCGGTCGGCAGGTCGAGCACGCGCGCCTCGGCGCCGGCGACGACGATGCAGATCTCGCCCTTGACGCCTGCCGCAGCCCACTCGGCCAGTTCGGCCGCCGTGCCCCGTTTCACTTCCTCGTAGAACTTGGTCAGCTCCCGGCAGACGACCACGCGGCGGTCGGTTCCGAGCACGGCGCCAAGGTCAGTGAGGGATGCCGCGAGCCGGTTGGGCGATTCGAAGAAGACCATGGTGCGCCGCTCGGCCGCCACCTCGCGCAGTGCGGTGACCCGATCGCCGTGCTTGCGCGGGAGGAAGCCCTCGAAGGTGAATCGGTCGGTCGGCAGCCCCGACACGGCGAGCGCAGTGAGCACGGCCGATGGGCCGGGCAGCGCCGAGACGACCACGCCGGCGGCGACCGCCGCGTCGACGAGATGGAATCCCGGGTCGGAGACGGTGGGCATCCCCGCGTCACTGAGCACGAGGACATCCGTGTCGCGGGCCAGTTCGGCCAGCTCTGCCGCCTTGCCGCGCTCGTTGTGGTCGTGCAGGCTGATCAGTTTAGGCCGGTTGTCGATGCCGAGGGCCTTGAGCAGGTGCACGGTGACGCGGGTGTCTTCGGCTGCGATGACCGTCGCGGTCGTGAGGGCCTCGACGAGCCGTCGGGAGACGTCGCCGAGGTTTCCGATCGGGGTGGCTGCCAGGATGATCATGCTCCCAGTCTCGCAGTCGCGGCTCACTACGATGGTCAGGTGCTCCTCAATCGCCGCTGGTTCTCCTGGGCCGGCCCCCTCGCGGTGGTCACGCTGGCCGCGATCCTGCGACTCTGGAACCTCGGCAGCCCGCACTCCCTGGTCTTCGACGAGACGTTCTACGTGAAGGACGCCTGGTCGCTCTTCAACAACGGTTACGAATCGACCTGGCCGGACAAGGCCGATACGCTCTTCGCGGCGGGGCACACCGATATCTTCAGCACGAACCCGGCCTTCGTCGTGCATCCGCCGCTGGGCAAGTGGCTGATCTCGCTGGGGATGGCCGCGTTCGGGCCGGAGAGCAGCTGGGGCTGGCGGATCGCGACCGCCGTGATCGGCGTGCTCGCGGTCGTGCTGCTGATGCTGGTCGCGAAGAAGCTGTTCGGGTCGACGGTGCTCGCGGTGGTGGCGGGGTTCCTGTTCGCGATCGACGGCAACGCCATCGTGATGTCGCGGGTCGCCCTGCTCGACAACTCGGTCATGTTCTTCGCGCTGCTCGGTTTCGGGGCCGTGCTCCTCGATCGGGACCGGCACTCCACCCGGCTCGCCGAGTGGATGGCCCGGCGCCGGGACGCCGGGCGGGAGCCGGGCTGGGGCCCGACCATCTGGTGGCGGCCCTGGCTGCTCGCCGCCGGGCTCGCGTTCGGGCTGGCCTGCAGCGTCAAATGGTCCGGTCTGTATTTCCTGGCCGCGTTCGGCCTCTACCTCGTGGTCGTGGACGCGCTCGCCCGCCGCCGGGCCGGCATCGCGTTCTGGTGGAGTGCCGCCGTGCTCAAACAGGCTCCGGCCACCTTCCTGCTGCTGGTGCCCGCTGCGGTGACCACCTTCCTGCTCTCCTGGACCGGCTGGTTCGTCACCGCGGAGGGTTTTTACCGCAACTGGGCTGCCTCCCCCGGCGCCGCCTGGACCGGCGCGCTGGCGTGGGTGCCCGATTCGGTGCAGAGCTTCTGGCACTATCAGGTGGCCGCGTACACCTATCACGTCGGCCTGGCGACGCCGCATCCGTACCAGGCCAACCCGCTGACCTGGCTGTTCATGACCCGGCCGACGAGCATGTACTATCAGGGCTCGGCCCTGGGCGAGGACGGCTGCGATTTCACGACCTGCTCCGAGGCGATCACCGGGATCGCCAACCCCGTGATCTGGTGGGCCGCGACCGCCGCGATCCTCTACCTCGTCTACCGGCTCGCGCGGTACCGCGAGTGGCGGGTCGGCCTGATCCTGATGGGCATGGCCGGCGGCTACCTGCCCTGGCTGATGTACCTCGGCCGCACGGTGTTCCAGTTCTACACGATCGCGTTCGAGCCCTACCTGCTGCTGGGCCTGACCTGCGTCATCGGCATCTTCCTCGGTCTCCTGCCCGGGCTGGGGAACCGGTCAGCGACGACGGCGACGGTCGCGACGGATGCGGCGGATGCGACAGTTGCGACAGCGGCGACGGATGCGGCGGCGACGGAGGACACGGAGCGCGGCCGGCGCACCGGCATCCGTGTCGTCGTGGGCTACCTCATCGCCGCCGCGCTGGTGAGCGCCTTCTTCTACCCGCTCTGGACCGGGATGCAAACGTCGTTCCAGTTCTGGCAGCTGCACATCTGGCTGCCCAGCTGGCGCTGACGCGGGCGTGCATCGGGCAGGATTCGGGACGGATTCTTTGGTTCCGGAAGGCGCATTCATACCCCCCGGATATGCCCCAGATGGCATATAACGACTGGGAAACACGTGTGAATCCCCCACCTCGACAGGGGTCCCGCCCATAGGATGACTGTTATCTGTTTTACGAGTAATTGCTCCCCTACCGACTGAGAAGTCCAGATACCAAACAAAGGCCTCATGTCGGAAACAACCGTCGTGCCCACGGTGCGCATCGTCAAGACCCGCCCGGGTGGCGACTCGAAGAATCCAACGACCGAGTACTCATCCCTGCTGCACACCGTGCGCAACCTGGGTCTCTTGAAGCGCGCGACCGGGTTCTACTGGTTCGTCTTCTCCATGCTGGTGCTCGCCACCGGCGCCGCCGCGACCGGCTTCGTGCTGCTCGGCGACAGCTGGTACCAGCTGATCATCGCCGCCGTGCTCGGCATCATCCTCACCCAGTTCGCGTTCCTCGCCCACGAGGCTTCGCACCGCCAGGTCTTCCAGTCGGGACCCGCCAACGACAGGGCCGGCCGCATCCTCGCCAACCTGTTCGTCGGCATCAGCTACGCCTGGTGGATGAACAAGCACAGCCGCCACCACGCCAACCCGAACGTGATCGGCAAGGACCCCGACATCGACCCCGACTTCATTGTCTTCCGCGAGGAGGACGCCGCGAAGGTCAGCTGGCTCGGCAGCTTCGTCACCCGAAAGCAGGGCTACCTGTTCTTCCCGCTGCTGATGGCCGAGGGGTTCAACCTGCACGTGCAGGGCTTCAAGACGGTCTTCGGTCGCGGCAAGGTCGACAAGCGCTGGCTCGAAATCAGCATGCTGTCGACCCGCATCCTGCTCTACGTCGCCGTGATCTTCTACTTCCTCCCGCTCGGCATGGCGTTCGCCTTCATCGGCGTGCAACTCGCCGTCTTCGGCGTGTACATGGGAGCGTCCTTCGCCCCCAACCACAAGGGGATGCCGCAACTCCCGAACGAGAGCAAGGTCGACTTCCTCCGCCGCCAGGTGCTCACCTCGCGGAACATCCGCGGCGGCACGTTCATGGACACCTTCATGGGCGGCCTGAACTACCAGGTCGAGCACCACCTGTTTCCGAACATGGCTCGCCCGCACCTGCGGAAGGCGCAGGAGATCACCAAGGAATACTGCCAGTCGCACAACATCCTCTACACCGAGACCGGCCTGTTCCAGTCCTACGGCATCGTGATCGCCTACTTGAACAAGGTCGGGCTCTCCGCCAGGGACCCGTTCGACTGCCCGATGGTCGCCCGCTTCCACCACCGCTGATCTCCGGCGCCCCGCGCCCTTCCGGCCCGGCGTCCTCCCCGGCCCGGGACTTCCGCCGAACTGAGAGCAAAGCCGCCCTTTCCCCCGGAAAGGGCGGCTTTTCTCACGTCTCGGCGAGGACGGCACAGGCGGGTGGCGGGGATCGGCGCAGAGGCGCGGGCGCGGGACCGGTTCCCGGCGGCGTAGGCTCGGAGAAATGTGGCTGCCCGGTGTGCTCGTCGCGGCCGCTGCCGCCCTGCTCTCCGGGACCGTCCACGCCGTCGTGCCCGGGTTCCCGCTGCTCACCGTGGCGGTCGTGCTCGGCATCCTCGCCGGCCAGCTGCCGACCCTCCGCCCCGCGCTGGCCGGCGTCCTGGCGCCCGGGCTCTCCGTCGCGTCCACCCGGATCATGCGGCTGGGCGTCGTTCTGCTCGGGCTCAAACTCAGCCTGGTCGACATCCTCGGTCTCGGCTGGCTGACCATTGCCACCACCGTCGCGATCGTGCTGCTCACCTTCACCGGCACCCTCTGGCTCGGCCGAAGGCTCGGCCTGCCGGGCAACCAGCCGCTTCTGATCGCGACCGGGTTCTCGATCTGCGGCGCCTCCGCGATCGGAGCGATGAGCGGCGTGGTCAGGGCGAAGGACGAGGAGACCGCCACCCCGATCGCCCTGGTCACGTTGTGCGGCACCCTGGCGATCGCCGTGCTCCCGGTGCTGTGGCATCCGCTCGGGCTGACCGACCTGCAGTTCGGGCACTGGGTCGGTGCCGGCGTGCACGACGTGGGCCAGGTCGTCGCGACCGCCCAGGTGGCCGGCCCGGCCGCCCTTGCGGTGGCCGTTGTCGTGAAACTCACCCGGGTGCTCATGCTTGCGCCGATCGTGGCGACGGTGGCGGTGCGCGAACGACGCCGTGACGCGCGCGACCCGGCAACGGATGCCCCGGCCGCCCGGCCGCCGATCCTGCCCCTGTTCGTGGCCGGCTTCCTCGCGGCGACCCTGCTGCGCACGTTCGTGCCGCTCCCCGCCGGGCTTCTCGCCGGAGCGGACGTCCTGCAGACGTACCTCCTCGCGACCGCCCTGTTCGGCCTCGGTGCGGCCGTCGACCTCCGCTTGATTCTCCGCACCGGCGGCCGCGCCCTCGCCGTCGGCCTGCTCTCCTGGACCCTGATCGCTGCCCTCGCGCTCGGCGCCGTGCAGCTGGGCTGACCCCTCCGCGTCGCCCCGCTCCCTCAGGCCGCGCCGGTTTCGGCAGACGGCGCCCGCGGCGGGCTGCCGAACCGGGCGCGGCGGCGCAGCCCA
>NZ_SOHH01000095.1 GCF_004403515.1 Cryobacterium fucosi
CTGGCTGGTGCTGGCCACGATCGCGTTCAACCTCTCCCGCGCCATCGGCACGCTCGCCAGCACGGAGCTCGGCAAAGCGCGCAGCGGCACCATCCGCCGTAAACTCATCTCCATCCCGGCACGCCTCTCGACCTCGGCCCGGAAAATCGCCCTGCATTTGCCGAGCAGCTGGCCCTGGGAAACCGGATGGCAAACGCTGTTCACTGCGGCCTGCGGACCACCGCGAACCGCGACCATCTGACCACCCAGCCGAACGGCGCAACAGGACCAGGAACACCACCGGCAGCAAGGCCGGACGCACCGCCATGCCCGCGAGCAGAAAGCCCCGATCAATGGTTGGCGGCCTCACTCAACCAGGCTGACCGGTGGATCGAGGCTANACCAGGCTGACCGGTGGATCGAGGCTAAAGCCCAGCCCTCTTCCTCCCGGCGAGAGTGCAAAATCGGCCCCTTCACGCGAACTGAAGGGGCCGATTCTGCACTCTCGCGGACGTGGGTCAGCGGCGCAGGCGCAACCAGAGGCCGGCGAGCGGCGGCAGGGTGAGGGTTGCGGATGCCGGCCGGCCGGCCCAGGGCTCGGCCAGAGCCTGCACGGCACCGAGGTTTCCCACGCCGGAGCCGCCGAAGGTCTCCGCGTCCGTGTTGACGATCTCGTCCCACACACCGGCGAACGGGAGTCCGACCCGGTAGCCGGTGTGCGGCTGCCCGGAGAAGTTGAACAGGCACGCGACGGGGTTGCCGTCGTTGTCCCAGCGCAGGAACGAGATCACGTTCTGGGCGGCGGCACCGCCGTCGAGCAGCTCGAACCCGCCCGGGTCGTTGTCGCGCGCCCACAGGCTCGGATTGTCCCGGTAGGTGCGGTTGAGCGCGCCGACGAGGTTGAAGAGCCCGCGGTGGGCCGGCTGGTCCAGCATCCACCAGTCGAGGCCTCGTGACTCGCTCCACTCCGACCGCTGGCCGAATTCCTGGCCCATGAAGAGGAGCTGCTTGCCCGGGTGCGCCCACATGAACGACAGGTAGGCGCGCACATTCGCGAGTTGCTGCCACGAGTCGCCCGGCATCTTCGCGACGAGGGAACCCTTGCCGTGCACGACCTCGTCGTGGCTGATCGGCAGCAGGAAGTTCTCGCTGAAGGCGTAGACGAAGGAGAAGGTCATCTCGTTGTGGTGGTACGAGCGGTACATCGGGTCAACCTGCATGTACTCCAGGGAGTCGTGCATCCAGCCCATGTTCCATTTGAATCCGAAGCCGAGCCCGCCGCCGGAGGTCGGCGCGGTCACCCCGCCCCAGTTCGTCGACTCTTCGGCGATCATCACCGTGCCGGGGTTGCGCTTGTAGGCCGTGGCGGTGATCTCCTGGAGCAGGCTGATCGCCTCGAGGTTCTCGTTTCCGCCGTAGATGTTCGGCTCCCACTGGCCGTCCTCGCGGGAGTAGTCGAGGTAGAGCATGGAGGCGACCGCGTCGACCCGCAGGCCGTCGATGTGGAATTCCTCCAGCCAGTAGAGCGCGTTCGCGACGAGGAAGTTGCGCACCTGCTTCTGGCCGAAGTCGAAGACGTAGGTGCCCCAGTCCAGCTGCTCGCCGCGGCGCGGGTCGGGGTGTTCGTAGAGGGCCTGGCCGTCGAACCGGGCCAGGGCGAAGTCGTCCTTCGGGAAATGCCCGGGGACCCAGTCCATGATCACTCCGATCCCGGCCTGGTGCAGCCGGTCGATCAGGTAGCGCAGGTCGTCGGGGTGGCCGAACCGGCTGGTCGGCGCGTAATACCCGGTGACCTGGTAGCCCCAGGAGCCGCCGAACGGATGCTCGGACAACGGCATGAACTCGACGTGCGTGTAGGCGAGCTCCTCGAGGTAGGAAATGAGTTCGTCCGCGAGGTCGCGGTAGCCGAGCCCGGGCCGCCACGACCCGACGTGCATCTCGTAGATGCTCATCGGGCGGTCGTGCTGGTCGGTCGCCCCGCGCGCGGTCAGCCAGGCGGCATCCGCCCACTCGTACCGGGTCTCGCCGATGACCGACGCCGTCTTCGGCGGTATCTCCGTGTACCGGGCCATCGGGTCGGCCTTGCGCACCCAGTCGCCCGACTGGGCGAGCAGCTCGAACTTGTAGTTGGAGCCGGCGGTGAGTCCGGGCACGAACAGCTCCCAGACGCCGGTGCTGCCCATGTTGCGCATGGAGTGCAGCACGCCGCTCCAGCCGTTGAAGTCGCCGATCACCCGCACCGCTCGCGCGTGCGGAGCCCAGACCGAGAAGGACGTCCCGGTCGTTGTGCCCATCGCGCCGGCTTGCGGCCGGTAGTGCGCGCCGAGCACGTCCCACAGGCGTTCGTGGCGGCCCTCGCCGATCAGGTGCAGGTCGAGTTCACCCAGGGTGGGCAGGAACCGGTACGGGTCGTCGACCACCCAGGTCGGGGCGTCGCTGTAGCGCGCCTCCAGGGTGTAGTCGTGCAGGCCCAGCGTGCTCACGCCCTGCCAGATCCCGTGACCGAGGTGCGCCAATTCGATGTGCGCGCCGGTGGACAGGATGGCGAAGACCTCTGTGGCGAGCGGCCGCAGGGCACGGATGACCGTGAGCGGGTCGCTGATCGTTTGAGGACCGTTGCCCGACTGGCTCAGCAGGTGCTGGCCGAGGATCTCGTGCGGGTTGTAGTAGCGTCCTTCCGCGACCGCCTCGAGGATCTGGGCGGGGATGACGGGCAGCGCCGGCGAGACATCCTTCGCCGTTGCCGCGTTTGCCACGGCTGGGGCCTTCGTCACGGCTGGGGCCTTCGTCACGGCTGGGGCCTTCGCCCCTGCTGCGTCCTTCGGAACGGATGGATCCTGGTGGCCGTGCTTCATGTGACTGGTCCCTTCACGTGCAGGATGTGCACCGGTTCGGTGAATGCGTCGAGGCGCACGAAGTTGTCGGCGGTCCAGGTCCACCTGGCCCCGGTGATCAGGTCCTCGACCTCGAACGACGCGCCCTCTGCAATGCCGAAGCGGGTGACGTCGAGGTGCACGACGGTCTGCCGCACCGAGTGCGGGTCGACGTTCGCGACGATGACCAGCGCGTCGGGCTCGCCCGTGCCGGTGAACGGCGCGTCGAGGAACTTGCTGTAGACCAGCATCGCCTCGTCTTCGCTGGTGTGGACGTCGAGGTTGCGCAGCTGGCCGAGGGCCGGGTGCTCGGCCCGGATCCGGTTGAGCAGGGTGAGGTACGGCGCCAGTGAGGCGCCGCTCTTCTCCGCCTCCGCGAAGTCGCGGGGGCGGTACTCGTACTTCTCGTTGTCGATGTTCTCTTCCGCGCCGGGTCGCGCCACGGACTCGTAGAGTTCGAATCCGCTGTACAGGCCCCAGGTCGGCGCGGCGGTGGCGGCCAGGGCGGCGCGGATCTTGAACGCGGCCGGGCCGCCGAACTGGAGGTACTCGGAGAGGATGTCGGGGGTGTTCACGAACAGGTTGGGGCGCACGAAGTCGGCCGTCTGATGGGCGAGACCGTCGAAGAACTCCTCGAGCTCCTCCTTCGTGTTCCGCCAGGTGAAGTAGGTGTACGACTGCTGGAAACCGACCTTCCCCAGTCCCTGCAGCAGCGCCGGGCGGGTGAACGCCTCGGCCAGGAAGAACACGTCGGGCGCCTCCTCGGCGACCGCGGCGATCAGCCACTCCCAGAAGTCGAGCGGCTTGGTGTGCGGGTTGTCGACGCGGAAGATCTTCACCCCGGCGGCGATCCAGTGCCGCACGATCCTCAGCACCTCGGCGCGGATGCCGGCCGGGTCGTTGTCGAAATTGATCGGGTAGATGTCCTGGTACTTCTTCGGCGGGTTCTCCGCGTAGGCGATAGAACCGTCAGGCAGAGTGGTGAACCACTCCGGATGCTCCGTCACCCACGGGTGGTCGGGGGAGGCCTGGAGCGCCAGGTCGATCGCGATCTCCACGCCGCTCTCCTTCGCCGCGTCGAGGAAGAAGCCGAAGTCCGCCAGGGTGCCCAGGTCAGGGTGGATGGCGTCATGTCCGCCCTCGGCGGAGCCGATCGCCCAGGGAGATCCTGGGTCGTCCGGGCCGGCATGGAGGGTGTTGTTCGGCCCCTTGCGGTAGGCGCGGCCGATCGGGTGGATGGGCGGCAGGTAGACCACGTCGAACCCCATGGCGGCCACCGCCGGCAGACGCTTCGCGGCCGTGCGGAAGGTGCCGCTCTGCCAGGAACCGTCTTCGCGGCGCACGGCCCCCTCCGAGCGGGGGAAGAACTCGTACCAGGAGCCGACGCCGGCGCGGGTGCGTTCGACCAGGATCGTGCGCGGCTCCGAGACCGACTCGAGGCCGGTGATCGGTCGCACGGCGACGGCCGCGAGCAGCTTGGGGTCAGACAGGACGGTGAAGCGTGAATCGACGGATGCGGTGACGTCGCCCAGGGTCTTCGCCGCCGTCGTGAACAGGCGCCGCTCGGCCACCGGCCGGCCCGTGTCGGTGCCCGCGGTCGCGAGCATCTCCGCCCCGATCAGGAACATGAGCTCGACGTCGATCCCCGCGGGGATCTTCACCGACGCGTTGTGGTGCCAGGTCGCCCACTCGTCGGCATAGGCGCGGACGCGGTACTGCCACCGGCCCTGGCTGCCGAGGAGGACCTCGGTTTCCCAACGGTCGGTTCCCGGTGCGCCTGGGCTCATCGGGTGCCGGGTCAGCGTGCCGTCCGGGCTGGTCAGCAACAGCATGGCGCCGATCAGGTCGTGGCCCTCCCGGAACGCCGTCGCGCCGAAAGGCACGACCTCGCCCGCGAACGCCTTGACGGGCCAGAGGTTGTCCGGCAGTTGCGGGGAGAGGTCCAGGATCGGGATGCGCCCGATCCGCGTCATCGCAGGCGTCGCCCCCACCCCCTGCCGTGCCGCCGTGGTGCTGGTCTTCGGGATGGTCAGGGTCGCACCGGAGGATTCAGGAGCCGCGCCTGCGCGTTTTACTGTCTTAGCCACGTATTGACCGTAGCGCGAAATGTCGGCCCGGTGCGGTCCGCATTGACGCAATGGGCACATCCCGGCCCTAGGCTTAGGTGCGTGAAGGCGATCCGCAAATTTACCGTCCGTACCGTCCTGCCCGAGTCGCTTGCAGCGCTCGATGAGCTGGCGGGCAACCTGCGCTGGTCCTGGCATCAGCCGACCCGCCAGCTGTTCGAGCACATAGCCCCCGAGCTGTGGCGTGAGGTCGGCGCCGACCCGGTGGCGCTGCTCGGGTCCGTCGATCCGGCCAGGCTCGAGACGCTCTCCCGCGACCACGACTACGTGTCCTGGGTGAACTCCATCTGCGGCGACCTCAGGGACTACCTCGAGCAGCCGCGCTGGTACCAGGGCCTCGAGGGCGAGAAGCCCGAGTCGATCGCGTATTTCTCCCCGGAGTTCGGTATCGCCGCCGCGTTGCCGCAGTACTCGGGCGGGTTGGGCATCTTGGCCGGAGACCACCTGAAGAGCGCCTCCGACCTCGGCGTGCCGTTGGTCGGCGTCGGCCTGTTCTACCGGGCGGGCTATTTCAGCCAGGCGATCTCGCCCGACGGCTGGCAGATGGAAAGCTACCCGCTCCTCGACCCCGACGGGTTGCCGCTGTCGGTGCTGCGCCGGGCCGACGGCTCGGCAGTGCAGGTGTCGCTCGCCCTGCCGGACAACCGCACGCTGCACGCCCGGGTCTGGCAGGCCATGGTCGGCCGGATCCGCCTGCTCATGCTCGACACCGACATCCCGGAGAACGCGGACGACCTGAGGCTGGTCACCGACCGTCTCTACGGCGGCGGCGGCGAACACCGCCTGCTGCAGGAACTGCTCCTCGGAATCGGCGGCGCGCGCGCCGTCAAGCTGTGGAGCAACCTCAACGGGCGCCCGGACCCCGAGGTGTTCCACACCAACGAGGGCCACGCCGGATTCCTCGGCCTGGAGCGCATCTCCAGCCTGATCGGCGAGGGCCTGAGCTTCTCCGAGGCTCTGCAGGTCGCCCGTGCCGGAACGGTCTTCACCACCCACACGCCCGTCGCGGCCGGCATCGACCGGTTCGATCGGAGCCTGGTGCGGCGCTACTTCGAGACCGACCTGCTGCCCGGCGTGGCGGTCGACGACCTCCTCGCCCTGGGCGCCGAGAACTACCAGGACGGGTCGCCCGACGTCTTCAACATGGCGCTGATGGGCCTCCGCCTCGGGCAGCGCGCCAACGGCGTGTCCAAGCTGCACGGCGAGGTCAGCCGGCGGATGTTCAAGGGACTCTGGCCGGGCTTCGACGCGGAAGACGTGCCGATCGCCTCGATCACCAACGGCGTGCACGCGCCGACGTGGACCGACCCCGCGCTCCTCGCGCTCGCCCAGCACCGCCTCGGCACCAGCGACACCTCCGAGGCCGACTGGGCGTCAGACGCCGTGTCAGACGACGACCTCTGGCAGGTGCGCGGCCAGATGCGCCTCCAGTTCGTCGAGGATGCGCGCCGGCGGATTGCGACCGCCTGGCTCGCACAGAACCCGGGAGGGATCGTGCCGTCCTGGACCCAGAACGTCTTCGACCCGAGCGTGCTCACCATCGGCTTCGCCCGCCGGGTCCCGACCTACAAACGGCTCACCCTGATGCTGCACGACCCCGAACGGCTCCGTGCGCTGCTGCTGCACCCCGAGCACCCGATCCAGATCGTGATCGCCGGAAAGTCCCACCCCGCGGACGAAGAAGGCAAGCGCCTGATCCAGAAGGTCGTACAGTTCGCGGCCGATCCTGAACTGCGCACCAGGATCGCGTTCCTCCCTGACTACAACATCGGCATGGCCCAGTTGATGTACCCGGGCACCGACGTCTGGCTCAACAACCCGCTGCGGCCCCTCGAAGCCTGCGGCACGTCCGGGATGAAGGCGGCCCTGAACGGCGCGCTCAACCTCTCGATCCTCGACGGTTGGTGGCCGGAATACTACGACGGCAAGAACGGCTGGGCGATCCCGTCCGCGGACGCCGCCGGCGATTCCGCCGAACGCGACCGGATAGAGGCAGACGCGCTCTACGAGCTGATCGAGCACCACGTCGCCCCCCGGTTCTACGACCGCAACGCCGACGGCGTGCCCGAACGGTGGGTGTCGTCGATCCGGCACACCCTCGCCGGGCTGTCCCCCGAGCTGAACGCGGGCCGGATGGTGCGGGAGTACGTTCAGAAGCTCTACCGCCCGGCCGGCCAGGCCGAGGCCAGGCTCTCCGCCGACAACTACCGTGCCGCGCGCGAGCTGGCTGTCTGGAAGGGCCGGATCGTCGCGGCCTGGCCTGGGGTGGCCGTGGCCCACGTCGAATCGGGCGGCGTCGCGACCGTGCCGCAGGTCGGCGACGAGCTGCACCTGCGCGCCCACGTGCAACTGAACGGCCTGGAGCCGGGCGACGTGACCGTGGAGGTCGTCTACGGGAAGAGCCTGGGCAACGACGAGCTGAGCGACGTCAGCACCCTGGCCCTCGATGCCGCGATCGATCCGGACCAGGAGACGACAGGCAGTCCGGCCCCCGGCAGCGCGACCCTGTTCACCGGCATGGTCCAGCTCGACCGCGGCGGCGCGTTCGGCTACACCGTGCGGGTCGTGCCCCGCAACGATCTGCTGATCAGCCCGGCGGAGATGGGTCTGATCGCCGTCGCCGGCTGAGCCGGCGGGGGGAGACCGGCGTTCAACCGCGGGAGATCGCCGCGAACACGGCGTCGGTCACCCGGGCAAGGTCGGCCGGGGCGAGTTCGATGTCGAAACCGCGGCGACCGCCCGAGACGAAGACGGTGTCGAAGAGCTGGGCGTCCTCGTCGATGACCGTCGGCAACGATGTCTTCTGTCCGATCGGGCTGATCCCGCCGACGACGTAGCCGGTCTTGCGTTCCGCGGTCCTCGGATCGGCCATGACGGCCCTCTTCGCGCGGACGGATGCGGCCAGCGCCTTCAGGTCGAGCTGGCCGGTGACCGGCACGATGCCGACGATGAGGGCGCCGTCCGCCTCGGCGAGGAGGGTCTTGAACACCCGGGCCGGGTCGAGGCCGAGCTTCTCCGCGGCTTCGAGTCCGAAGTTCGTCGCGTGGGCGTCGTGGTCGTACAGGTGCGGGGTGAAGGAGATTCCGGCCTTCTCCAAGGCGAGCGTGGCGGGGGTTCCCGCACCGTGTTCCGCCCGCTTGCCCATGCCCCTGTTTCCCGGAACGGAGGTTAGTGGGCCCGGAAGAGCTGCATTGACGCGCCCGGGACGAGCAGCCGGGTGCCAGGGAGATGTTCGATCACGGCATCGGTGATGTCGTCGTGGCTCGAGTCCCAGAGCAGCGTGTACGAGCCCACTCCCGTGTGCTTCGGCAGCGTCACCGTGACATCCGCTTCCCGGCCCTGCACGATCAACAGGATCCGGTTGAATTCCTCGTGCTCCGGGGTGCTCGCCGCGAGGTACTGCAGCGTGCGCTCATTCGACGAATGCCAGTCCTCCTCGGACATCGAATCGCCCAGCGCGTTGTACCAGTCCATTTCGCTGGCGCTCAGGGTTGTTTCCCCCGGGCGACCGAATCGCACCGGCCGGAGGGCCGGGTTCTCCCGGCGCAGTTCGAGCAGGCGCCGACTGACCCGGTGCAGGTCGACCTGCCAGTCGTCCAGGTCCCAATTCAGCCAGGTGAGTTCGCTGTCGTGGCAGTAGGCGTTGTTGTTGCCGCGCTGGCTGCGCCCGAATTCATCGCCGGCCGTGATCATCGGCACGCCGGCCGAGAGGAGGAGCGTGGCCAGCAGGTTGCGCATGGCCTTCCGGCGGGTGGTGAGGATGGTCGTGTTCCGGGTGGGACCCTCGATGCCGTGGTTGAACGAGTTGTTGCCGTCGGTGCCGTCCCGGTTCGACTCGCCGTTGCCGACGTTGTGCTTGACGTTGTAGGCGGTGAGGTCTGCCATCGTGAAACCGTCGTGGGCGGTGATGAAGTTCAACGAGGCGAGCGGCCCGCGCTCCTCCGAGAACGTGTTGGAGGACCCCGCGAGGCGGGCCGCGAATCGTCCGATGCCGCTGCCCGCGTGACCGTCGCGCGCCGCGGCGAGGTCAGTCAGCCAGAACGAGCGCATCCGGTCCCGGTAGCGGTCGTTCCATTCCGTCCAGCCGTCGACGAAGTTGCCGGTCTGCCAGCCGCCCTGCCCGATGTCCCACGGTTCGGCGATGAGCTTCACGTCGGCCAGGTCGGGGTCGGTCCGGATCGCCGTGAGGAGTGGGTGGTCCCGTTGGTACTCGACGTTGCCGTCACGGCCGAGGGTCGCGGCCAGGTCGAAACGGAATCCGTCGATCTGCACGTCGTTCGCCCAGTAGCGCAGCGAGTCGAGCACGAGACGGTGCGGCACCTCGTGCGACACGTTGAGGGTGTTGCCGCATCCGGTGACATCGATGTACGCGCCGGCGTCGTTCTGCCGGTAGTAGGTTGCATTGTCGATGCCGCGCAGGCTGCTGACCGGGCCGTTCGGGCCTTCCTCAGCGGTGTGGTTGTAGACCACGTCGAGAATGACCTCGAGGCCGGCCTCGTGCAGCAGCTTGACCATGCCCTTGAATTCCCGGAGCACGGCCTCCGGGCCGGCGGATTGGGAGTCCGTGGTGGCGTAGTCGGCGTGCGGCGAGAAGAAATTAAAGGTGTTGTAACCCCAGTAGTTGGTCAGGCCCTGCTTGATCAGGCGCTGTTCGGAGACGAATGCGTGCACCGGGAGCAGTTCGACCGAAGTGACGCCGAGGTTCTTCAGGTAGCCGATGGTCGACTCGTGGGCGAGGCCGGCGTAGGTCCCGCGCAGGTTGGCCGGGACCGCCGGATTGAGCCTGCTCAGCCCGCGCACGTGGGCCTCGTAGACGACCGTGTGGTCGAGCGAGGTCTTCGGTTTGACCGACCCGGCCCAGTCGAAGCCGCCGTCCACGACGGATGACTGCCACTGGTCGGGGCCGACCCGCACGAGGCCCCGGGAATACGGTTCGATCAGCATTTTCTCCGGGTGGAAGGAGTTCTTCGCCGAGGCAGGACCGGAGACCCGGATGCCGTACCGACGGCCGGGGGAGAGGGTGCGGGATCGCCCGAACCACACATCGTTGGCGTCCCTGGTCATGGGGACGGTCTTGATGATCCAGTTGGGATCGGTCTGGTCGAAAATGCACAGTTCCATGGAATCGGCGTTCTTCGACCACACGCGCAGCTCGCCGCCGTTGCCCCCCAGCCGGACGCCGAGGTTGCGCAGGGGATCACCGGAAGTCATGGGTTCTAGAGTAATGAGTACAGACGGTCGGTTTGACCACAATCAGACCTGCCCATGCCCGAAAACCTGCGGAGGATCCCCATGGCGGTCTACCTGGACCACGCCGCGACGACACCGATGCTTCCCGGCGCCATCGCGGCGTTCACCGAAGCGATGACGGTCGTGGGCAACCCCGCCTCGATCCACAGCCAGGGCCAGCTCAAGAAACGGATGCTCGAGGAAGCCCGCGAAACCGTGGCGGCCAGTGTCGGCTGCGACCCGATCGAGGTCGTCTTCACGGCCGGCGGCACCGAATCGGTCAACCTCGGCATCAAAGGGCTGTTCTGGGCCCGGGCGCCCCGGCGACGCATCCTCGTTCCCGGCGGGGAACACCACGCCACCGTCGACACCGTCGAATGGCTGGAACGGCACGAGGGCGCGGTGATCGACTGGCTGCCGCTGGACGAGCACGGCCGGGTCAGCCCTGCCGCCGTCGCCCGCGCGATCGCGGCCCACCCGGACGAGATCGCCCTGGTCACGCTGCTCGCCGCCAACAACGAGGTCGGCACGCTCCAGCCCGTGGCGGAGGTCGCCGCGCTCGCCGCGGCCCACGGCATCCCGGTGCATGTCGACGCGGTGGCGGCCTACGGGCACGTCCCGATCGACTTCCGCTCCCTCAGCCGCGGGGGAGTGTCCGCGGTGAGCGTCTCGGCGCACAAGATCGGCGGCCCGGTCGGTATCGGCGCGCTGGTTCTGTCCCGGCGCGCGACCGTGGAGCCGCTGCTGCACGGCGGCGGGCAGCAGCGGCAGGTGCGCAGCGGCACCCAGGATGTCGCGGCAGCCGTGGCCTTCGCCGTGGCCGCGGCGGCGGCGGGCGAGGACCTGCCCGGGGAGAACGCGCGCGTCGCCCTGCTCCGGCGGGCCGTCGTGGACGGGGTGCTGGCAGCGGTGCCGACCGCACGGCTCAACGGCGACCCTGACCCGGCCCGCCACCTGCCCGGAACAGCACACTTCAGCTTCCCCGGCTGCGAGGGCGATTCGCTCCTGTTCCTGCTCGACGCCGCCGGCGTCGCCGTGTCGACCGGCTCGGCCTGCCAGGCCGGGATCCCGGAGCCCTCGCACGTGCTGCGGGCGATGGGCCGCAGCGAGGTGGAGGCCCGGGGGGCCCTCCGGATCACCCTCGGCCGCACCTCGACCATGGCCGACGTCGAGGCCCTGCTCGTCGCACTGCCCGCCGCCCACGCCCAGGCCTCCCGCGCCGGCATGGCCGACCGGGTCCCCGGCCGCTGACGCTGTAGCGGATGCCGGTGCGGCCGGCCTGACCTCGCGCATCCGTCACGCTCGGCCGCGGCTCGAGCGCGCCAGTTGCGCCGCTGCGCTCCAAGTGTGCCTGGCGCGCAGAGGCGCAGATGGCGCGTTGGCCGTTCCGGCCGAGGGGCGCATCCGTGGTGGAGTGTGCCGAAGGGTATACATCTCGGCCTGCATGCGTAAGAGAATACTTACAGGTAGGCGATGTGGGAAGGAGAGTGCACCGTGACTGTCGAGGACGAGATCGCCCGGATTGCTGCTCTCGCCAACCCGCATCGGTACAGGATCATCGCCATACTGGCGGAAGAGTCGCTGCATGTGAGCGAACTCGCCCGCCGCTTGGGCATGTCGCGCGCCCTGCTCTATATGCACCTGCAGCGACTCGAGGCGGCCGGCTACGTGACCGGCCACCTCGAACTCTCTGACCGCGGCACGGCCCTGAAATTCTTCGAGGTCGTGCCGTTCCACCTCACTATCGACGTCGCCGGCATCGTTGCCGCGGTGGCGTCCGCCCCGGCCGCGTCCGCCCCGGCCGCGTCCGCCCCGGCCGCGTCCGCCCCGGCCCAATCTGACACAGAAAGCTCACACTGATGGAAAGCATTCTCTGTTCGCCTGGATCGCAATTGCCGGCATCGTCGCGGCATCCGTGCGTTCCCGCGAGAAAAGATCAGAGTCCGCCGGAGTGGACGACCTTCGCGATCTCGTCGCACGGAACACAGCGAGCAACCAGGCCGTGCTCGACAAGCTCGACCGCCTGGAAACCCGCCTCGCCTCGGTCGAGAACACCCTGACCGATATTCCCTGACCCGGCGCATCCGTCGCGCTCGGCCCCCTCCGCGAGCGCGCCAGTTGCGCCGCTGCGCGCCAGGCACACTTGGTGCGCAGCGGCGAAGGTGGCGCGTTGGCCATTCGGTCCGACCCGATTACACTCGTCAGGTGAAGGTTTTGGCAGCAATGAGCGGTGGGGTCGACTCCGCCGTCGCCGCAGCCCGCGCGGTGGAGGCGGGACACGAGGTGGTCGGTGTGCACCTGGCGCTGAGCCGGATGCCCGGAACCCTCCGCACCGGCAGTCGCGGTTGCTGCACGGTCGAGGACTCGATGGACGCCCAGCGGGCAGCGAACATCATCGGCATCCCCTACTACGTCTGGGACTTCTCCGAACGGTTCAAGCTCGACGTGGTCGACGACTTCATCGCCGAATACGCGGCCGGCCGCACTCCGAACCCCTGCATGCGCTGTAACGAGCGCATCAAGTTCGCGGCCCTGCTCGAGAAGGCCATCGACCTCGGCTTCGACGCCGTCGCCACCGGGCATTACGCCACGATCCTGACGGATGCCGACGGCAACCGCGAACTGCACCGCGCCAGCGCCTGGGCCAAGGACCAGTCCTACGTGCTCGGCGTGCTCACCCAGGACCAGCTCGCGCACTCGATGTTCCCGCTCGGGGCCACCCCGTCCAAGGCGGAGGTGCGCGCCGAAGCCGCCGAACGCGGCTTCTCCGTGGCCACCAAGCCTGACTCCTACGACATCTGCTTCATCCCCGACGGCGACACCCGGGGCTGGCTGGCCGAGCGCGTGCCGCCGGCGACCGGTGACATCCTCGACCGTGACGGCAACACCCTCGGCCGGCACGAGGGTGCCGCCGCGTTCACGGTCGGCCAGCGCAAGGGCCTCCAGATCGGCACCCCGGCCGCCGACGGCAAACCGCGGTTCGTGCTCGAGGTGCGCCCGATCAGCAACACCGTCGTCGTCGGGCCGAAGGAGGCGCTCGCGATCAAGGAGATAGCCGGCACGAAGTTCACCTGGTGCGGCGTCGCCCCCGCGCACCCGGAGATCGCCTTCGACTGCGACGTGCAGATCCGCGCCCACGCCGACCCGGTCCCCGCGGTGGCGCAGGTGGTCTCGACGGTCTCGACAGGCTCGACCACCGGTGGCTCGACCACCGGAGCGGTGATCGAGCCTGTCGAGATCCGGGTCTCGACGGTCTCGACAGGCTCGACCACCGGTGGCTCGACGGCCGGCGGCTCGACGGCCTCGATAGGCTCGACCAGCGGAGGCGACGGGGTGGAACTCCGGATCCTGCCCGTTGAGCCGCTGACCGGCGTCGCGCCCGGGCAGACCGCCGTGGTCTACCTCGGCACCCGCGTGCTCGGCCAGTGCACCATCGACCGCACCGTGAGCGCCGTCCCTGTCGCCGACTCGGTCGCCGCCGCAGATGCCTGACGGCGCGGTCGCCGAAACCCCGGCCGCCCTGCACCGGGCCGCAGCCGAGGTCGCCGAACTCACCCAGCGGATCCTGGCCGCCAGGGACGCCTATTACGAGCGCAACGAGGTCGTCATCTCGGATGCCGACTACGACGCCTTGGTCAACCGTCTCGCCGTCCTCGAGCGTGAATTCGCCGAGCTGGCCAGTCAGGACAGCCCGACCCAGACCGTCGGCGGCCGTGCCGAAACCAGCCTGTTCGCACCGGTGCAACACGCCGAACGCATGCTCAGCCTCGACAACGTGTTCTCGATCGACGAGTTCCAGGGTTGGGCCGCGAAGGTCGAGCGGGATGCCGGCCGAAGCGTGCACTACCTCTGCGAACTCAAGATCGACGGCCTGGCCGTCAACCTCCGCTACGAACACGGCGTGCTGGTCACCGCGGCGACCCGCGGCGACGGTGTGGTCGGCGAAGACGTCACCGAGAACATCCACTGGGTCCCCGGGATCCCGCGACACCTGGCCGGCACGGGCCACCCCGCCCTGATGGAGGTGCGCGGCGAGGTTTTCTTCCCGGTGGAGGCCTTTCGTGAACTCAACGCAGAGCAGGCCGCGGCCGGCGAGCGGGTCTTCTCGAACCCGCGCAATGCCGCGGCGGGCTCACTGCGCCAGAAGGCCGAGGGCAAGGCCCCCGAACCGTTGCGGCTGATGCGCGCCCGGCTTGCCCGACTCCGGATGCTGGTCCACGGCATCGGCGCCTGGGCCGACCCGCCCGTGGCCGCCCAGTCCGAGGTCTACGGGCTGCTCCGCGGCTGGGGACTGCCGACCAGCACCTACTTCCGGGTGGAGCCGGCCGCCGAGCAGGCGGCGAGCTTCATCGAGTACTACGGCGTGCACCGCGCCAGCGTCGAGCACGAGATCGACGGGATCGTGATCAAGGTCGACGAACTCGCCCTGCACGCCGAACTCGGCGCCACCAGCCGGGCCCCCCGCTGGGCGATCGCTTATAAATACCCCCCGGAACAGGTCAACACCAAACTGCTCGACATCGTCGTGAGCGTCGGCCGCACCGGACGGGCCACCCCGTTCGCGGTGATGGAGAAGGTGCGGGTCGCCGGCTCCGAGGTGCGCCAGGCCACGCTGCACAACCAGGACGTGGTCAAGGCCAAGGGGATCCTGATCGGCGACACCGTCGTGCTGCGCAAGGCCGGCGACGTCATCCCCGAGGTGCTCGGCCCGGTGGTCGAGCTCCGCGACGGCACCGAACGCGCGTTCGCGATGCCCGCGAACTGCCCGGAGTGCGGCACCCCGCTTGCCCCGTCCAAGGAGGGAGACATCGACTTGCGCTGCCCGAACGCGCGCAGCTGCCCCGCGCAGGTGCGCGGACGGGTCGAACACATCGGCTCGCGCGGCGCCCTCGACATCGAGGTCCTCGGCGAGGTCGCCGCGGCCGCGCTGACCCAGCCGACCGTGCCTGCCGAGCCGCCGCTGTCCACGGAGGCCGGCCTGTTCGGCCTCACCCTGGCCGACCTGCTGCCGATCGAGGTGGTGGTGCGGGATGCCGAGACGGGGCTGCCCCGTGAGGAGGAGGACGGCTCCGCCCGCCTGCGCACGCCGTTCCGTCGCAACCCGTCGGCCGCGGAGAAGAAGCAGGGGATGAGCGGGCCGCAGCCCTCCTCCAACGCGATCAAGCTGCTGCGGGAGATCGAGCTGGCGAAGACCAAGCCGCTCTGGCGGCTGCTGGTGGCCCTCAACATCCGTCACGTCGGCCCGGTGGCCGCGCGCGCTCTCGCCGGCCACTTCGGGTCCCTCGACCTGGTCCGCGCCGCCGCTCGGGAAGAACTCGCCGAGGTCGATGGGGTCGGCGGCATCATCGCGGATGCCGTCCTCGCCTGGTTCGAGGTCGACTGGCACCGGGAGATCGTGGACCAGTGGACGCGCGCCGGGGTGCTGTTCACAACGCCCGGCCATCCGGGGCCGGGAGCCGCGGCCGCGGCCGGCGGTGTGCTGAGCGGGCTGACGGTCGTCGCCACCGGTTCCCTCGAAGGCTACAGCCGGGAGGAGGCCCAGGAGGCCATCATCGCCGCCGGCGGCAAGTCCGCGTCCAGCGTCTCGAAGAACACGGACTTCGTCGCCGCCGGGCCCGGCGCCGGGTCGAAGCTGGCCAAGGCCGAGCAACTCGGGGTCCGGATCCTCAACGCCGCCGAGTTCCACCTGCTCGTGACGCACGGCCCCGCCGCGCTCGGGGACGGTGCGGGGGAGACCCCGGCCGCCCCGGCCGACTGAGTCAGCCGGCCGCGGGTACGGTCCCGTCGTCGACCCAGCCGGGCACCATCAGGGTGAACAGCTCCGCGTCCTCGATGCTCCACACGTGGTGCATGCCCGGCGGGATCCAGCGGTCCGCGGTAGGCATCCAGACCCTCGGGGCTGCCGCCGCGGTTCACGTCCTCGAACACGCGGGCGGCATTGTCGGGCCGGATGCCGACGCCGTGTTCGAGTGGGTAGCTCACGACAGCGCCTCCACGGTCTCGCCCAGCCAGGCCAGCTCAGCTTCGGCGTGGCGAATCCCGTTCCGGAGGGTGGCACGGCGGAGGGCGTGCGCGAGGTCGACGGGTTCGCCGACGAAGAAGACCCGCACCAGGAAGGCGTCGTGGGGCGTCTCGGGGGGCAGCGGGGAGGCCGGCCACTCGCGCAGCGCGGTGAGGCCGGTCGGGGTGATCCGGTGCACGCGTCGGTCCGGGCGCCCGTCCTGGGCGATCACTTCCACTTCCGCGAGGCCCTCGGCGACGAGGAGGGCCAGCGTGCGATAGATCTGGGACTGGTCGCCGGACCAAGCAAGTATCAATTTTCGGGCAAAAGTCACCCCTTTATGGGGGGAACGCGACCGGTCAACCGCGTCGCCGTTTCAGTACTCTGGTCATGCAGGCCTTGTGTTTCACGTCGAGCTACCCAACTGCTCGGTGTTCGTGAGGGGACGTACCCGAGTTTGCTTTTAGCGGCGGCACTGATTTCCGCCTCATTGACCTTCCACACGGTCAGTGAGCCCCTTGGAGTGCGCTCGCTCACGACCCCGGCAGTCACCGCCCGGGTCTCGGCAGCCCCAGCGCCGTCGGGAGTCGTCATCCTGTCCACCCCGCTTCGGCTGGTCCTCGCGGTGTCTGGGGAGCCAGGGGTCGCGGCGCAACCGGCAACCTCCGTGCAACCGGCGGCCTCTCTGGTGGCAGGGGCGGACGCCAGCCTCGATTCGGTGCGACGGATGTCCGGGGCCAGCCTTCTCGCGGGCCTGTCGCGGCTGACCGTCAGCGACATCTCCACCTTCGTCGCCGAGTTTCCCGGCCAGGTCGACTCCCTGCTGGCCGTGCCTCCCTCCGCGACGGAGGTCACGGGGTGGTGGACCGGGCTCGACGGCACCGAGCGGTCGTCCCTCCTCGCCGGGGCGCCGCGGTTGGTCGGCAACCTCGACGGCATCCCCTTCCGGGAGCGCGGGCGGGCCAACGCCCGCTACCTGGGACGGAGCCTGGCCGAGGTGGACCGCCGCCTCGCCGGCTCGCTCGACGACGCGTCACGGGACGCCGCGACGCGCGAGCGCGCCATCCTGACCCAGGTCCAGGCCGCGCTCCGCTCGACCGATGGGGGTCCCCGCCGATCCTTGATCCTCCTGGACACCGTGGCGGGGGGCCGGGCCGCCATCGCCCTCGGGAACCCGGACACCGCCGCCTTCGTCAGCTACCTCGTGCCGGGCATGAACTACGGCGTCGAATCTCAGATCGTGAACTGGACCGCGACCGCGGAGGCCCTCTACGCCGAACAACGCACCGTGCTCGCCGAGCGGGCCGCGAGCGGTCGGGGTGCGGCCGCCGCGGGAATCGCGGTCGTCTCCTGGATCGGCTACGAAGCACCGGACCTGTTCAGCGTCGGGGGCCTCGACCACGCCGTCGCAGGCGCCGACTTCCTCGAGAAGTACTCGCAGGGCATCCGCTCCGACCGCGCCCGCAACCAGCCCTTCGTCTCGGTGTTCGCGCACTCCTACGGCTCGACGGTCGCCCTCACGGCCCTCGCGCGCGGGTCGTTCGAGGTCGACGCGCTGGTGCTGGTCGGTTCTCCCGGCAGCCAGATCCAGTCTGTGGACAATCTGAGCGTGGCCAATGGCAACGTGTTCGTGGGAAAGGCCGATTGGGACCCGGCGGTCAACAGTGCCTTCTTCGGCAGCGACCCGGGTGCGGAATCGTACGGCGCCCGGCCGCTGGGGGTCTCCGGCGCGCGCGACCGGCTCACCGGGACGTGGTTCGCCGGGTCGCTCGGCCACAACGCCTATTTCGACCGGGGCAGCGAGTCGCTGCACAACATGGCCCTGATCGGAACGGACAACGCGGATCTGGTCACCAACGGCTCCGAATAGAATTGGGGAATCCACCTCGACGATAATCGGAGCAACATGTCTGAAATCACGGCCGAGCAGGTAGCGCATTTGGCCAACCTCGCCCGGATCGACCTCAGCCCGGAGGAGATCAACCGCCTCACCACGGAACTCGGCCAGATCGTCGATTCCGTCGCGAAGGTAGCCGAAGTGGCCACCCCCGACGTTCCGGCGACCAGCCACCCGATGCCGCTGACCAACGTCTTCCGCCCCGACACTGTCGTTCCCTCGCTCACCGTCGAACAGGCGCTTTCCGGCGCGCCCGACCACGACGGCGACAAGTTCCGAGTGCCCGCGATCCTGGACGAGGAGTGAGAATGACCAACCTGATCAAGCTGTCCGCCGCCGACCTCTCCGGCCTGCTCGCCGACCGGTCGGTGAGCTCGGTGGAAGTGACGCGCGCCCACCTCGACCACATCGCGGCCGTCGACACCGATGTGCACGCCTTCCTGCACGTGGCCAGGGATGCCGCACTCGCCACCGCGGCCCGGATCGACGCCCGCCGCGCCGCCGGCGACGTCCTCGGCCCGCTCGCCGGGGTCCCGATAGCCATCAAGGACGTGCTCGCCACCCAGGACATGCCGTCCACGGCCGGCTCCAAAATCCTCGAAGGCTGGATTCCGCCGTACGACGCCACCGTCGTCAGGCGGGTGCGCGACGCCGGACTGATTCCGCTCGGCAAGACCAACATGGACGAATTCGCGATGGGCTCGTCGACCGAGTTCTCCGCCTACGGCCCGACCCACAACCCGTGGGACCTGGACCGGATCCCCGGCGGGTCGGGAGGCGGCTCCGCCGCCGCGGTGAGCTCCTTCGAGGCGCCCCTCGCCCTCGGCAGCGACACCGGCGGTTCCATCCGCCAGCCCGCCGCCGTCACCGGCTCGGTCGGCGTCAAGCCCACCTACGGCGGCGTCTCCCGCTACGGGTCGATCGCGCTGGCGTCCTCGCTGGACCAGGTCGGTCCCGTCACCCGCACGGTCTACGACGCTGCCCTGCTGCACGATGTCATCGGCGGGCACGACCCGCTCGACTCGACCTCGCTCACCGATTCCTGGCCGTCGATGGCCGCCGCCGCGCGGGCCGGCCTGGCCGACGGCGCACTGAAGGGTGTCCGCGTCGGCGTCATCAGGGAGCTCGCCGGTGAGGGATTCCAGCCCGGCGTCAGGCAGCGCTTCGGGGAGACCCTGGCCCTGCTCGCCGCTGCCGGCGCGGAGATCGTGCAGGTCAGCGCGCCGAACTTCGAGTACGCCATCGCCGCGTACTACCTGATCCTGCCCGCGGAGGCGTCGAGCAACCTGGCAAGGTTCGACTCGGTGCGCTTCGGCATCCGGGTCAACCCGGCCGAGGGACCCCTCACCAGCGAGCGCGTGATGGCGGCCACCCGCGACGCCGGCTTCGGCCCCGAGGTCAAGCGCCGCATCATCCTCGGCACCTACGCGCTGAGCGCCGGGTACTACGACGCGTACTACGGCAGCGCCCAGAAGGTGCGCACGCTCATCCAGCGCGACTTCGACGCGGCCTTCGCCCAGGTCGATGTGCTGGTGTCGCCGAGCGCGCCCACCACGGCCTTCAAGTTCGGTGAGAAGATGACCGACCCGATGGCGATGTACCTCAACGACGTCACCACCATCCCGGCGAACCTCGCCGGCGTGCCCGGGATGAGCCTTCCGATGGGGCTCGCCCCCGAGGACGGGCTCCCCGTCGGCCTGCAGATCATGGCGCCGGCGAAACTGGATGCCCGCCTCTACACCTTCGGTGCCGCCGTCGAGCGCCTGCTGGAGGCGACCTGGGGGCACACCCTGCTCAGCCAGGCACCCGAGCTCGCGCCCACCGAAATGTTCGCCAGCGAAGAGGGAGTCGTCTGATGAAAAAGGCCGAACTGATGGACTACGACAAGGCGCTCGAACTGTTCGAGCCGGTGCTCGGCTTCGAGGTGCACGTCGAACTCAACACCAAGACCAAGATGTTCTGCGGCTGTGCCAACGAATTCGGCCAGGGAGCCAACACCAACACCTGCCCGACCTGCCTCGGCCTGCCCGGCGGACTCCCGCAGGTGAACGCGAAGGCGATCGAGTCGAGCATCCGCCTCGGCCTCGCCCTCGGCTGCGAGATCGCCGAGTATTCCCGCTTCGCCCGCAAGAACTACTTCTACCCGGACACCGCGAAGAACTTCCAGACCTCGCAGTACGACGAACCGATCGCCTTCAACGGCCAACTCACGATCGAGCTCGAAAGCGGCCGCCTGGTCACGGTCGACATCGAACGCGCCCACATGGAGGACGACGCCGGAAAGCTCACCCACGTCGGCGGCCAGGCCGGTCGCATCCAGGGCGCCGACTACTCGCTCGTGGACTACAACCGCGGCGGAGTGCCGCTGGTCGAGATCGTCACCCGGATGATCGAGGGCGGCGAGGCCGACTCCCCGGAGATCGGGCGCAGCTACGTCGCCGCGATCCGCGAGATCGTGAAGGGCCTCGGCGTCTCCAACGCCCGGATGGAAGAGGGCAACGTGCGCTGCGACGCCAACGTGTCCCTCCGCCCCCGCGGATCGAACATCCTGGGCACGCGAACCGAGACCAAGAACGTGAACTCGCTGCGTTCGGTCGAACGCGCCGTGCGCTACGAGATCCAGCGCCAGGCGGCGCTGCTGGCCGCGGGCGGAACCATCACCCAGGAGACCAGGCACTGGCACGAGGACACCGGCATCACCTCCGCCGGCCGGCCCAAGTCCGACGCCGACGACTACCGCTACTTCCCCGAGCCAGACCTCGTGCCCGTCGCGCCGTCGCGTGAATGGGTCGAGGAGCTTCGTGCCACCCTGCCGGAGCCCCCGGCGGCCCGGCGCAAGCGACTCCAGGCCGACTGGGGCTTTGCCAACCTCGAGTTCCAGGACGTCGTCAACTCCGACCTGCTCGACGCCGTCGAGGCCACCATCGCCGCCGGAGCGGCCGCCCAGGCTGCCCGCAAGTGGTGGACCGGGGAGATCGCCAGGCTCGCGAACGTCGCCGGCGTGGCCGCACATTCGCTCGTGCACCCCGTGCAGGTGGCCGCCCTGATCGAACTCGTCGTGGCAGGCACTCTCACCGACCGCCTGGCCCGCCAGGTCCTCGAAGGCGTCATCGCCGGCGAGGGCACCCCGCTCGAAGTCGTCGAACTGCGCGGACTCGCGGTCGTCTCAGACGACGGCCCGCTCATCGCAGCGATCGACGAGGCACTGGCCGCCCAGCCCGACGTGCTCGCGAAGATCCGCGTTGGCAAGGTTCAGGCCGCCGGTGCCGTGATCGGAGCCGTCATGAAGGCCATGCGCGGCCAGGCGGATGCCGCCCGGGTGCGGGAGCTCGTGCTGGAGAGAGCCGGAACGGCCCAGTAATGGCATTCCGGAAGCGACAGCAGCCGGCCGAACCCGGGCGAACCGGGTTCGGCGTCGGGGTCCAGGTCGTGGTGCGGCTCGACCGCAGCCGCCACCCTGATTCCGGCACCCCGGACCCGAGCGGGGTGATCGTGGCCGGCGGAGACATGGAAGGCGCCGCACTGTATGCCCCGGTGACCCTGCGGGAGGCCGTCTGGGTGGTGCAGTTCGACGAGCCGTTCTACGGACTCGACGGGTCCGGCCCGCATGAGTCCGCCCGGGTGGCGCAGAGCTACCTCGACGCGGCCCCGGAAGCGTGAACGTGACCCACGAACGCCCGGCCGGTGCGGCGGACATCCGCCGCTGGCGACAGTACCTGGCCGACGAGCAGGCCGAGGCCGCGGTCTACCGCGACCTGGCCGCACGCCGAACCGGGGAGGAGAAGGAAATCCTGCTCGCCCTCGCCGAGGCGGAGGGCCGCCACGAAGCGCACTGGCGGGCCCTCCTGGGCGACCAGGCCGGGACGCCCAGGCGCGGCGCCATGCGCACCCGCTTCCTCGGTTTCCTGGCCCGCCGCTTCGGCTCGGTGTTCGTGCTCGCCCTGGCCCAGCGGGCCGAGTCGCGCTCACCCTACGACGACGACGACGACGCCACGAGCACGATGGCGGCGGATGAATGCATCCACGAGGAGGTCGTGCGCGGCCTCGCGGCCCGTGGCCGCCAGCGACTGGCCGGAACCTTCCGTGCCGCGGTCTTCGGCATCAACGACGGCCTGGTCAGCAACCTGGCCCTGGTCCTCGGAATCGGGGCCACCGGGGTTCCCACGGCCACAATCCTGTTCACCGGCATCGCCGGGCTGCTCGCCGGCGCCCTCTCGATGGGTGCGGGGGAGTACGTGTCCGTGCGATCCCAGCGGGAACTGCTCGAGGCGTCGACGCCGAACCCGGCAACCCGGACCGTGCTGTCCCACCTCGACCTCGCGGCCAACGAGTTGACCCTGGTCTACCGGGCCCAGGGAATGAGTCCGGAACGGGCCGAGGTGCACGCCCGTGAGGTGCTGCGCACGGTGGCGATCGCCACAGGTCCGGTGAAGGTTGCTCCGCGGGGTGGCCTCTCGCCCGCGGTCGACGAGCACGAGGCGATCGGCACCGGCCTGGGCGCGGCGACGTCGAGTTTCTGTTTCTTCGCCTCCGGGGCGATCCTGCCCGTCCTGCCCTACCTGTTCGGGCTCAGCGGACCGGCCGCGATCATCGTGGCGGCCGTACTGGTCGGACTGGCCCTCCTCGCCACGGGCGCCGTCGTCGGCCTGCTCTCCGGCGGACCGCCGCTGCGACGCGCACTGCGCCAGCTGCTGATCGGCTTCGGCGCCGCCGGCGTCACCTACCTGCTCGGACTGCTCTTCGGCACCTCGCTGGCGTGATCGCCCACGGACGACACCGGGCAGCAGCGGTCCAGGTCGCCGTCGCGCGCCGCGTATCCGGGACCGGCCGACCGCACCCATAATGAGGCATGCCCGCCGAACGGTTCCCGCGCCGCACCCTGTGGTTCCCGGCGCTCTCGGTGCGCGTGCGCATCCTCGCCTCGATCCTGCTGGTCGCCGCGGCGGGCATGACCGCCGCCGGCACGACCGCCTATTTCGTGCAGCGCGAGAGCACGCTCGACAGCATCGACACCGCCCTCGTCGGCGCGGTCGACGACGCCCGCTTCATCGCCACGGATTCGAAGGCCACAACCCTGAACGTCGTGCTCGAGGCTGTCGTTCAGCAGATCCGGCCGGGCACGAATGAAGCCACCCTGGCCATCATCGATGGCGCCGCCGCCCTCGCGCCGGGTGGGGACGTCGACTTCCGTCTGGAGGAGAACCGGGCGTTCGTCGCCCGCGTCGTCGGCGAGACCGCCACCGGGAAGGTCGTGCTCGGCAACGTCCGCACGGCCGGTCGCACGGTGCGCTACGTCGCCGCACCCGTCTTCGTCACCGGCGACCCCGTTGCCGGCGTCTTCGTCGCCGCGTTCGACCTCGATGCCGCGATGCGGCCCGTGACGGATGCTCTCCTCACGTCGCTCAGGGTCACCCTCGCCGCCCTCGTCGTTCTGGGGCTGGTCGGCTGGCTCGTCTCCGGGCGACTGCTGCGACCCATCCGCGCACTGCGGGAAGCGGCCGCACGGATCACCGCCTCGGATGTGAGCGAGCGCATCCCGGTGGTCGGTCGGGACGATGTCTCCGAGCTCACCCGCACCGTCAACGACATGCTCGACCGTCTGGAGGGCGCATTGACCGGCCAACGCCGGCTGCTCGACGACGTCGGCCATGAGCTCAAGACCCCGATCACGATCGTTCGCGGGCACCTTGAACTTATGGACCAGGATGACCCGGCCGATGTCGTTGCGACCCGAGCCCTCGCCATCGACGAGCTCGACCGGATGAACGGGCTTGTGCGCGACATCTCGGCCCTCGCGGAGGTTCACCGCCCGCTCGGCGTCACCCGCACGCCGGTCGACGTCGCGGTGCTCACCGAGCTCGTGCGCACGAAGGCGGCGGCTCTGTCCGGCCACCGCTGGGTGACGACCGAGGCGGCGGAGATCGTGGTGCCGGTCGATGCCGGGAAGCTCACCCAGGCTCTCCTGCAACTCGCCACGAACGCCGTCAGCCATGGCGGTGTGGACGGAACCATCGATATCGGAAGCGCCACCGGGCGAGACGCCGCCGGCAACCCACGTCTGCGGCTGTGGGTGAGCGACGACGGCCCGGGGATCGGCGCCGAAGCGCAGGAGCATGTCTTCGAGCGATTCCGGCGCGGGACGACGGGGCGAGGCCCGGCGGGCTCCGGCCTCGGGCTCGCGATCGTGCGGGCCATCGCCGAAGCCCACGGCGGAACGGCCACGGTCGCATCGGAGCCGGGGCGCGGGGCCACCTTCACGATCGACCTTCCCATTCCTCCGGACGCGGTCGCGCCCGATTCACGCCCGGCCGATTCAAGCCGCGCCGAACCAATGGAGTCAACGCTGTGAGCCGCATACTGATCGCCGAAGACGAACTGCGCATCGCGTCCTTCGTGGAGAAGGGGCTGGCCGCGGCCGGTTTCACCACCGTGACGGTGCGCACGGGCACCGACGCCCTCGACTTCGCGCTGACCAGCGACTTTGATCTGCTGGTGCTCGACATCGGGCTGCCAGGCATCGATGGCTACGAGGTGCTACGCCGGCTGCGGGCGGAGCAGTCGGCGTTGCCCGTGATCGTGCTCACCGCCAGGGACTCGGCCGAGGACACGCTGGCGAGCCTGCAGGGCGGGGCGAACGACTACATGTCAAAGCCGTTCCGGTTCGACGAGCTGCTGGCGCGCATCCGGCTGCGCATGACGGATGCCGCGCCCGTGACGCAGCCCGAGCTCGCGGTCGGCGGCCTCCGGCTCGACCTGCGCACACGGCGAGCGGTGCTCGGCGACCGCCAGGTCGATCTCTCGGCCCGGGAGTTCGCGCTCACCGAGGAGTTTTTGCGCAACCCCGATCAGGTGCTCAGCCGCGAGCAACTCCTCAGCCGTGTCTGGGGCTACGATTTCGACCCCGGCTCGAACATCGTCGACGTCTATGTCGGGTACCTGCGGGCGAAATTCGGCGCCGGACGGATCGAAACGGTCAGGGGAATGGGCTACCGGCTGCGCTGAGCCGGTAGCCCATTCCCTGGCGCCAGGGTGGTTCGAGCCAGCGTGGTTCGACCTGGCGGAGACTCGTTAGTCGTCGCTGCTGCCGGACTCGTCGCTGCCGGAGTCGCCGCTACCGTGTCCCGAGTTGCCGTGGTCGTCGGGGGTCGCAGGGACCGCCGGGGTGGCGGTGTGCTCGGAGTTCTCGTGCTCGGCATCCTGGTCGGACTCGTGGCTGGCCGGGTCATCGTCGGTCACGCCGACCTCGGGATTCGCGGTGCTGTCGTCGCTCGGGTCGTCGAGGTCGTTGTCGTCGAGGTCATTGTCGTCGGTGTCATTGACGTCGGTGTCATTGACGTCGGTGTCATTGACGTCGGCGTCGTCGAGGTCGGCGTCATCGTGGGTGGCCGGATCGTCGACCGAGTTGTCGTCGACCGACACGCTCGATGGGGGCGTCGGGGTGAGGTCGACGCTGCCGGGTCCGGGGTCGGCCTGGGCGGCGACGATGCCGATCGACATCAGGCCGGCGAGACCGAGGGAGGCAAGGACGATGGAGCGGTTCTTCGTCATCTTCAACATGAACAGGCCTTTCATTGGTGCCGGATGAGCCGGCGGCTGGACGCTGGGGAATCCTGTGACGCCCTTACTCTTGGGTGCCGGGATAAGGTGTGCACGAGAGATCGATGAGAGGTCTCTTAGGTTTGCGAGGAGGCTAGTCCTTTCCGCCGGACGTGCCGCTGCCTGAATCGCTGAGATCCGAACCGCCGCCAGCGGAACCGCTTGGACCGTCGTCGTGGCCGCTGTCATCCTTCGACGCGTCGTCACCCCGGTCGTCAACGACGACCGGGGCAGGAGCCGGAACGAGCTCCGGCTCCGCCACGGGTGAGGTTGAGCCCGAACCGGACGACGAGCCCGAGTCTTCGCCCGGCGTCGCGGGCAGATCGGCCGGACCGGGCGTGCCCCCGGGCAGCTGTTCCCCGTCCCGCGCTTCGGCGGCCGGTCCCGTGCCGACGTCCACGGTCACGGCCGGCACTTCGAGGACCCGGCCCGGCTGATCGGCCAGGGCGAGGGCGCTGACCATCGAGGCCGCCGCGGCCGCCGCGACCAGGATTCCCAGCCCGCCGCCGACCGCGAACAGGGACCGGCGGCGGAGGCGTCGGGGGGCACGGATGCCGGGTGCCGGTGTGTTCTCGCTCATCTTGTCCTCCACGGTTCGGCACGCACGTCGCGGTTCGGCACGCACGTCGGCAGCGTCGTCGCCGGGGTGGGTGTCCGAGCGCAAGTCTGGATTGATCCTATGAGACGCAGGCAGGGCGCGCATGAGAATGCTCTTATCCGGTCATCGGCGCATTTGCCTTCCCCTTCAGTGAAAACCCCGCGCGCGGCAGTCTCGACGCCCTGGCCGGACTGCGTCCGGTCCGGTTGGCAGGCAGGGCGACTCCGCTCCGCAACGAGGTTGCGTGGGCGCGCACCAGGAAGAGGACCGAGCGCACCGCGATGCTGCCGATCAGCGCCGTGACGACGGCAAGGACGAGGTAACCCCAGACCTGCCGGCCCGGCGCCCCGGCGAGGTCCAGCCAGTGCAGGGCATAGGTTCCACTGGACGCGGCCGTGAATGTGAACGCCCAGAAGCCCAGCGTGAATGACAGCCGCCAGTAGGTGACGACCATGGCCAGCTGCACGCCGATCAGCAGGACGAAGGTGCCCAGGAGCAGGTGCTGCGCAGTGTCAAGCCCGCCGCCGTTGACGGCGAACCAGGCGTTTCCGGCCACGGCGGGCGGGGCGGAGAAGATCGCGAAGGTGGGGAGGAGCACGGCGGGCAGCGGCGGGCGGAACGCCATCCGGGCCAGGACGATCGTGCCGAGGAGGAGCCAGAACAGCAGCCCGACGCCGATGCCGGCGATGGCGGCCACCGGCCAGCCCAGGCCACCGGCCGATTGGCCGGCGATCAGGAAGGCGGCGACGGTGGGCAGGAGATAGCCCGCGTGCACCAGGTCGACGGAGTTCTCGCGCACGGCCAGCTGAGCCACGAAACGCGCGCCGAGCACGAGCGCCAGGCCGATGCAGGCGACGGAAAGCGACCGGCCGACGAGCGGGAGGGAGACGGCGAGGTGGCTGCCGATGAGCATCCCGGTCGTCGGCGCCAGCGAGGCGAACGGACCCTGCACCGGGTCGTCGACGTCGCGGAGCACCCGACCGCCGTGGTTGCGGCTGCGGACCAGGTAGTTGCCGATGGCTGCAATCCAGACGACGGTCGCGAGGAGCCAGAGGGCGTCCCCGATGCCGGCCGGAGTGCCCAGGGTCGCGCCGGCCATCGTCCACGTCCCGGCGAGGCCGGCGAGCCCGAACGGGATGCCCAGGCTGGCCAGGGGAGCGCGGCCGGTGGTGCTCACCCGTCGGAACGACCAGGATCGTGCGGTCACAACGGGCGCTCCTCGGTTTGTTCGCCAGCGTACCCGGCTGGTCCGCGGCCACAGACGATGCTACGGGAACGCCGGCCGCGGCGGGCCGCGGTCCTGCGCCCGCCCGGGCGTACTCTGGTCCTGTGGATTCAGGACAATCGAACGAACAGGCCCTGGCGGCCGCGCCTTCCGATCCGGCCGGGCCCGCCGACCAGGCCCGGATCAACGACGTCACCGAGGTGCCCCTCGACATCCCGGCGCACGTGGCCGCCGTGTCGACAGGCTCGTGCGGGGCCGTGGTCACGTTCATCGGGCAGGTGCGCGACCACGACCCCGACGCGGCCGGTCAGGTCACCGGGCTCGACTACAGCGCGCACCCGGATGCCGGGCGCATCCTGGCCGGGATCGCCGACCGGTTCCGCACCGAATTCCCCCAGGTCAACCTCGCGGTCAGCCATCGGATCGGCCATCTCGATGTCGGCGACCTCGCCCTTGTCGCCGCCGCCGCGAGCGCCCACCGCGGCGTGGCCTTCGATGCCTGCGAACGCCTGGTCGAAGCCGTCAAGGCCGAGGTCCCGATCTGGAAGAAGCAGTACGAGGTCGACGGCTCCCACGCCTGGGTCGGACTGGCCTGAACGGCTCCCGACGCATCCGTTTATTAAACGTACGTGTATCCTCTAAAATAGAGTCGTGGCAACGCCACGCCAACGAGGAGGACCATCATGACCGCCGAGCCCATCACCCTGAGCGACCTGCGCCCCGGACACCCTGAAGCGGCGGACGCCGCCACGCCGGAGCACAACTGCCAGTGCGGCCACGATGACGCCGAGACGATCGTCCTCGACGGCCGCACGATTCCTCACGCGGTTCGCCACGCGGCCATCTTCGGTGCGCTCGAGGCGATCCAGCTCGGCTTCGCGCTCGACCTGATCGCCCCGCACGACCCGTTGCCGCTGATCGCGCAACTGGAGAAGGCCCGTCCGGGCGCTTTCGCGGTGTCGTATGTCGAACGCGGGCCGGAGGCCTGGCAGGTGCGCTTCACCCGCGTCTCCTAGCCACCCACTTTCGCGCCGCGACGGCGGCCGGCGACCACAGGAAGCGACCGGACACCACAGTGACACGCTCCACCCCCGCACCGACGAATGCCGTACGCCCCGCGCGCCGGGCCGGCGCGGTCACGCCGCGGCGCGCCGCCGGCCGGCTGGTCCTGTTGCTGGCCGGCGGGATCGCCCTGCTGGCCGGTCTCGACGGGGCCCTGTTGTTGCTGGGGCTGTCCGCCCCGATCGTGAGCGCGCGCTTGGCCGACGTGCACGGCCCGCTGATGGTCTTCGGCTTCGTCGGAACCGTCGTCGTACTCGAGCGGGCCGTCGCCGTGCGGAAGAAGTGGGCCTTCCTAGCCCCGGCATTCCTCGGCGCCGGGGGACTGGCCGTCCTCTCGCCGCTGCCGCTTCTGGTCGGCCGACTCGGCTTCGTCGCCGGCTCGGTCATGCTGCTGCCGATCTACCTGGTGATCTGGCGCCGGGCGCCGTCCACCTCCACCGCGGTGCAGGCCCTCGGCGCGATGCTCGGCCTGATGGCCACCGTGCTCTGGCTGGGCGGGGTGCCTGTCCCGCAGCTGGTGCCGGCGATGACCTTCTACCTCGTGCTCACGATCGCGGGGGAGCGGCTCGAGCTCGCCCGGATCTCGCCCACGGTCGACGAGCGCGCAGAGACCCGCCTGCTGGGGGTGGCCCTCTCGCTGGCCGCCGGGGTCGTGGCCGCGCTGTTCTGGCCGCTGATCGGCTACCCGCTGCTCGGGATCGGGACCCTCGCACTCGTCGCCTGGCTGTTCAGACACGATGTGGCGACCCGGCTCATCCGGCACCACGGCCTGCCGCGGTTTATGGCCGCCTGCCTGCTGGCCGGGTACGCCTGGCTGATCGTGGCCGGCGGCAGTTGGCTCATTCTCGGAGCGAGCTACTCCGGACCGGCCTACGATGCCGTGTTGCACTCGGTGTTCCTGGGGTTCGTGATGTCGATGATCATGGCGCACGCCCCGACGATTCTCCCGGCGGTGCTGCGTAGGCCGTTGCCCTATCGTCCGGCGATGTACGGTCCGGCGGTGCTCCTGCACGCCTCGCTCCTCGTGCGGGTCCTGATCGGCGATGCGCGCGGCGTGGCCGAGGCGGTTCAGTGGGGCGGGGTGGTGAACATCGTCGCCGTGCTCGCCTTCGTCGTGGTGGCCGTGGCCTCGGTGCTCCGCGGAGCTCCGGTGCCGCGCGTCTCCCCACCCACCCGCAAGACATTGGACCTCACCTCATGAGTCGCAGACTCTGGCACATTCTCACCGGCATCCTCGTGCCCGTCTGGCTGATCCTCACGCTCGTCGTGGTGCTCTTCCACCGGTTCCTGCCCGTGGCGCCCTGGCTCATGGTGCACCTGTTGCTGCTCGGCGCGGTCAGCAGCGCGATCCTGATCTGGAGCCAGCATTTCGCCGACACCCTGCTGCGGCGCCAGGCCTTCGGCGGGCGCGTCTCCCTCGGCGCGCGGCTCGGGGCGCACACCGTGGGTGCGATCCTCGTTGTCACGGGCATCGTCGGCGAGTGGTGGCCGGTCGTGGTGGCCGGCGGCATCCTGGTCGGCGCAAACGCACTCGCCCATTCGGCGAGCCTCTTCGTGCAGTCCCGCGGGGCACTCCCGGGGCGGTTCGCACCGCTCGTGCGCTACTACATCGCGGCCGGCATCATGCTGGCCGTCGGGGTCACGCTCGGGGTGCTGATGGCCCGCTCCGGCGTCGACGGCGAGCCCTTCGAGCGGCTCTTCGTCGCGCACATCGGGTTCAACCTGCTCGGCTGGGTCGGACTGACCGTGATCGGCACGGTCGCCCTGCTCTGGCCGACCGTGCTTCACGCCCGGGTGCAGACCACCCGCGCCTCCGCCAGAGGCACACTGCCCCTGTTCATCGCCGGGCTGGCACTCCTCGGCCTCGGCAGCCTGGTCGACCTTCGCCTGCTCGTCGCGGTGGGCGTGGGCGTGTACCTCGTCGGTCTCGGCCTCGTGCTGGCAGATGTCCTCCGTCTCGGGCGAGCCTCCCCGGCGGTGACGTTCGCGGGCTGGAGCCTGGGTGCGGCCCTCGCCTGGTTCTTCGTCTGCGTGCTCGGCTTCGGCCTGCTCGTGACCTTCGCCCCCGATTGGAGTGCCGCGGCAGACCGGTTGGAGCAACTGGTGCCCGTCTTCTCGGTCGGCTTCGCGGCGCAGATCCTGCTCGGCGCTCTCAGCTACCTGTTGCCGGTCGTGCTCGGCGGCGGCCCGCGGGTGTCGAAGGCGACGGCAACGGAGCTCGATCGCGGTGCGCTGTTCCGGGTGATCGTGGTCAACGTCGGCCTGATCCTCTACCAGCTGCCGATCGCCAGCCTGGTCAAGGTGGCGCTCTCCCTGCTCGTGGTGGGCACACTCTCCGCCTTCCTCGTTCTCATGGTCCGCGGGATGCGGGTCAACCGGCGGCTGCGCCGGGCTGCGGATGGCGTCCCGCCGGCGTCCGGGACGGCTCCCGCCGCAGCGGTGGCGCCGCCTCACCGCACCGGGGCCATCCTCACCGCGGCCGGTGCCCTCCTCCTGGCGGTGACGGTCGGGATAGCGCTCGATCCGGCGGCACTCGGCCTGGCGGGCGGCGCCGCGGCATCCGTCCCGCCGACCGGGCACACAACCACGGTGGACATCGTGATGAAGGACTCCCGGTTCGTTCCCGACACGGTCAGGGTGCCGGTCGGAGACGAGCTCGTGATCAATCTGACCAACGCCGACGACATGGCGCACAACCTCGTGCTTGCAACCGGCGTCGTCTCCGGCACGGTCGCACCGGGGGCCAGCACGGCCGTGTCCGGTGGCGTCGTCGGCGCGAACATCGACGGCTGGTGCGCGATCGCCGGGCACAAACTCCTCGGCATGGTGCTGGACGTCGTGGCGGTCGGCGCGGCTCCCGACGCCGATGCCGGGCAGGTCTCGACAGGCGGGGCCACCGAGGAGCCCGACGGGTCGACCGGGCACGGGTCGACCGGACAATCGACCGGCTCGCCGTCCGCGGCCGACGATCTCGACCTCATGAAGGAGCCGCCCGCCTCCTTCGCGGCCCGGGACGCCGTGCTGCCGCCGGCGTCCCCGGAGGCCGTGCACACCCTCACTATGAGGGTGATCAACAAGGAGATCGAGGTGTCCCCGGGGGTCACCCAGACCCTGTGGACCTACAACGGCACCGCGCCCGGGCCGACCCTGCGCGGCAGGGTGGGCGACGTCTTCGACCTGACCTTCGTCAACGACGGCACGATAGCGCACTCGATAGACTTCCACGCCGGAGCACTGGCGCCCGACAAACCGATGCGCAGCATCGAACCGGGGGAGAGCCTGAGCTACCGGTTCACGGCCACCCGATCGGGAGCCTGGCTGTACCACTGCGGCACGATGCCGATGTCGATGCACATCGCCAACGGGATGTTCGGTGCCGTGATCATCGATCCGGCCGGCCTCGACCCGGTCGACCGGGAGTACGTGCTGGTCCAGTCCGAGTTCTACCTGGGGCCGAACGGCGGTGAGGCCGACGGCGACAGAATCAAGACTCAGACACCGGACCTGATGGTCTTCAACGGCTACGCCAACCAGTACGCGGCCCGGCCGCTCCGCGCCCGGGCGGGCGAGAAGGTACGCGTCTGGGTGGTGGATGCCGGGCCCAACGTCGGGAGTGCGTTCCACGTCGTCGGCGCGCAATTCGACTCCGTCTTCAAGGAGGGCGAATACCAGTTGCGGGACGGCGGCAGCACCGGCACCGGCGGCGCCCAGGTTCTCGACCTGGCGCCGGCGCAGGGCGGATTCGTCGAGCTCACCTTCCCGGAGGTCGGTCACTATCCCTTCGTCAGCCACGTCATGTCCGACGCCGAGAAGGGCGCGCGCGGCATCTTCTCCGTTGGGCCGTGACCTTGCCCTCAATGTCCTGATAGAAAGCCCGGCGCGGCGTGTCGCACCCGCCGGCAATCTCGTAGACCGGGAGCCGGCTCGCCGCTCGTTGCACGCCGAATGACCATTCGACCGGCGCTTTCTGTCCAGGAAGGCGCGACGCGGAATCTCAAAGTCGTCATTTATGAGGACATCTGTAGTTTTAAGTCTGTGGTAGCTTTCAACTGCCCCGCGTGACCCATTCGGGGGAGGAAGTGCGACCGGCGACCATCATCGGCCACGACGACCTCGAACCAGGCAACAAGGAAAGGGGCCCCCGTGGTCCGATTGAAAACCGGGGCCGAGAAGCTGCGCTCTGAGCTGCTGGTCTCCAAGGGGTGGTTGCAGGGCGTCGCCCTCGTGATGATCTTCGGCTTCGCCGTGATGGGATTCATTGCCCTGCGCACCTACTCGGACTCGATGCCACAGCCGAAACAGGTGGTCAGCGCATCGGGCGAGGTGGTCTTCACGAGCGCCGAGATCACCGCCGGCCAGCAAACCTTCCTGAGGCGCGGCCTGCAGCAATACGGCTCGATCATGGGGCACGGCGGCTATCTCGGACCCGACTACACCGCCGACTACCTGCGACGCTCGGCCACCTTCGTGCTCGACGCGCTCACGGCCTCCGGCATCCAGGACCCGCAGGGCGCACTCGTGGAGATGATGCGCACCAACCGCTACGACGCGGCAACCGGCGACCTGGAGTTCACCACCCTGCAGATCGAGGCCTTCGACTCCCTCAAGGCCTACTACGGCGACTACTTCGGTGAACCGAGCACCAAGTACGGCCTGATTCCGAACGCGATCTCCGATCCGGAAGACATCCACGAACTGACCGCGTTCTTCGCCTGGACATCCTGGGCCGCCTCGGCGGAGAGGCCGGGACACAATTACTCCTACACGAACAACTGGCCGGCCGAGCCGCTGGTGGACAATTCCCCGACGGCGGACATCATCGTCTGGAGCGGCCTGTCCCTGGTGGCCCTGATGGTCGCCCTCGGCGCACTCTTCGCCCTCTATGGGAGGTGGAGCAAGCAGATGGGCTGGCAGCACGGCGAGGAGGCCAAGGCGCTGTCCTTCCGCCAACCGGGCGAGGTCGCGGTGACCCCGGCGCAATCCGCCACCGCCTGGTTCTTCCTGGTGGTCGCCCTGATGTTCCTCGCCCAGGCCTTCCTGGGTGCGGCCATCGAACACTATCGGGTCGACCTGACGAGTTTCTTCGGCTTCGACCTGGCCCGACTACTGCCCTTCAATCTGGCCAGGACGTGGCATGTGCAGCTGTCCTTGCTCTGGACGGCAACCTCGTTCCTCGCCGCAGGAATCTTCCTGGCGCCGTATATCTCGGGGCGTGAGCCCAGGCGCCAGCACTGGCTCGCCTATGGTCTGCTCGGCGCCCTCGCCGTGGTCATCCTCGGCTCCTTCGTCGGTGAGGCACTCAGCATCTTCGGCGTCACGGCCGTGGAGGGATCGCCGTTCTGGGACATGCAGTGGGAGTACCTCGATCTGCCCAGGGTCTGGCAGGGCATGCTCGTCGTGGGCCTGTTCCTCTGGATCGCGATCATCTACCGCGGCATCCGTGCCCGACTGAAGACCGAGCACCGGTTCAATCTGCCGTGGCTGTTCTTCTACGCCGGCCTCGCCATTCCGGCGTTCTACGCCGTCGGCATGCTCGCCGGCGCCGAGGTTCGACTGAGCGTCGCCGAGTTCTGGCGCTTCTGGGTGGTGCACCTGTGGGTCGAGGACTTCCTCGAACTGTTCACGACTGTCATGGTGGCGTACATCTTCGTGATGCTCGGCGTCGTGCGCCGCAAGATCGCCATGCAGATCATCCTGCTCGATGTGATCCTGTACTCCGCCGGCGGCATCCTGGGCACCATGCACCACCTCTACTTCTCCGGCGGGCCCGTCGAGACCATGGCGGTCGGCGCGTTCTTCTCCGTGCTCGAGGTGATTCCGCTGACCTTCCTCACCATCGAGGCGTGGAGCTTCCTGCAACTCGGAGCGCGCCAGGAGTCTCGAAGTTCCGCACCCTTCCCGCATCGCTGGGCGGTGATGTTCCTGGTTGCGGTTGGATTCTGGAACTTCCTCGGGGCGGGTGTCTTCGGCTTCCTGATCAACCTGCCGATCGTCTCCTACTACGAGATCGGCACGGCCCTCACAGCCAACCACGCCCACGCGGCCATGATGGGCGTGTACGGGATGATGGGCGTCGGACTCTCGCTGTTCGCCCTGCGCTATCTCATCCCAGCCGATCGATGGCCGGATCGGCTCGCCAAGATCTCCTTCTGGTCGCTCAACATCGGCCTCGCCTGGATGACGTTCGCGACGCTGCTGCCGCTGGGCGTGATCCAGCTCTGGTACTCGATCAACGACGGCTACTTCGAGGCGCGCAGCCTCAACTTCATCAACGAACCCGGCAATGCCGTGCTCGAGTGGCTGCGGATGCCCGGCGACCTGGTCTTCATCCTCGGTGGTGTCGTTCCGTTCGTCTGGATCGCCTGGCTGGGCGTGCGGTACCGGATTCGGGGCACGACCCAGGACGTGCCGATGGAGACGCTCTTCGTGGAGGCGCAGCCGGTGCCGGCCTTCGGCGCAGACGAGGTTCCCGAATCCGGCTACGGCACGGGGTACCGGACCCGGGGCACGGAAGAGGATGGCGGGAATCGCCCGATCGGGGGCGCGTGATGGGTGCGGTCGACCCGGAGGTCTGGTTCGCACTGGCCTACGGGGGCTTTCTGCTCCTCGTCGCACTCGTTCTGGATCTGGCCGCCCGCCGCACGGCGACGAACTCGAGCAACGCCCGTCAGGGCGGGTTCAGCTACCAGCAGGACCACGATGCGTGGAAGTGCTCGGAGGACCAATGGCTCTGGCCGATCTCCTTCGACCCGGAAAACCGGGTGACCCGCTACCGGGCGTCGCCGACAGTCTGCAATCCCTGTCCGGTGAAACATACGTGCACCACCGGCCATTCCGGCCGGGAGGTCGTTCGGAATATCGACTCCTGGCCCAGCTCCGAGGCCGAGCGGTTCCACCGCGGGATCGCCTGCGCCGTCGTCGTGCTCGGCTTCGTCTGGCCGGTCGCCGTCATGTTCCAGGGCCGTAGCACCGTGGAACTGGCTCTGCTCGGGGCCGCATCGGCAAGTATTGCCGCCGGCAGCTGGCCGTTGTGGTCCCACCTTCGGCGCGTTCCCGCCCGCTTCCCGGACCACCTCAAGTCCGAAGGACTCGATGAAAACGTCGCGGCCAGGGCCACCGCCGCGGCCGGAGAACTCGCACGGCACACCGGCTACGGCAGCGTGCGACGGACCGGGCGGCGCCCGATCCAGATCGAACCGCACTCCAGCCCGGGGGGCTCGGCCACGGCGGAGACCACCTCGGCTGCGACGAAAGGAAACACCGTGACATCCGCATTCTCCACCCGATGGGCCGAACTGGAGCGGGAGGCCGACCCAGGCGGCTCAGGCGGGGGCGCGGGTTGGACCGGAGGGGACGCACGGTGACAGGCATTCTCGTGACCGTCGCGGTCGGCCTGGCGCTGATCGCCGTCTGGCTGCTCGCTGCGTTCAAGGTTCTGCAGGAGTACGAGCGGGGTGTTACCTTCCGCTTCGGTCGCCTCCGGGCGCTCCGTCAACCCGGCGTGCAGATGATCTTCCCCGGGTTGGACCGGATGGTGCGGGTCGACCTGCGGATCGTGACGCTGACCATTCCGCCGCAGGATGTCATCACCAAGGACAACGTTCCCGCCCGCGTCAACGCCGTCGTGCTCTTCCAGGTCACCGACCCGGTGCGCTCGGTGATGGCGGTCGAGAACCACGCCGTCGCCACCTCGCAAATGGCGCAGACGACGCTACGGTCGGTCGTCGGCCGCGCCGACCTGGATACCCTGCTCGCCCATCGAGCCGACCTGAACGAGGACCTCGCGCGCAGCATCAACGCCCAGACCGAACCGTGGGGCGTGCAGGTGAAGGTGGTCGAGATCAAGGATGTCGAGATCCCGCAGGCCATGCAACGCGCCATGGCCCGTGAAGCGGAAGCCGAACGCGAGCGGAGGGCGAAGATCATCAACGCCCACGGCGAGCTGCAGGCCTCCGAGGAGCTTGGCCAGGCGGCGGAGATACTCAGCCGCAACCCGGCCTCCCTGCAGCTGCGCTATCTGCAGACCCTGCTCGAACTCGGCGCCGACCACAACTCGACCGTGGTCTTCCCGCTGCCGATGGATATCATCGGGCCCTTTCTGAACAAGGTGCCCCAATGGCTGGACAAGCAGGGTGCAGCCGGCCCCGCGTCCGGCCACGGGGACACCGATCAGACCACGGAGGAGAACCACTGATGCCTGAATCACTGATGCCTGACGCCTCACCACGCTCGGACCGGCCGACCGACAAGAACACGCCGGCGTCTGCGCAGGACCGTGCCCGCTGCATCCGATTGATGCTGATCGGCGCCTTTGTCGGAATCTTCGCTCCGATCGCCGGTTTCCTCGGCGGCACGATGGTGGGGATCGACGACACCGTCGGCCGTTTCGGGCCGATCTTCGTCTGGCTGTTCGCCGGCATGGTCGTCGGTGGCATCGGTGTTGCGATCGGGGTTCTCGGCGCCCTGCGCTGGGTGAAGGGGAAGCACCACCTCCAGTGAGCCCGGCCACCTCGTCGCCCGTCGAATTCGACGGAGATTTTCGCGATCTGCCGCAGCAGGGCCCGGTTTATGGCCGGAAACGGGAAAATGTCCGTCGAATTTGACTAGGCGGCGGGGGTGGCGGCCGCGTTCTGGGACGGCGCGGGAATGGCGCCGGTGGCGGGCTGGTAGGCGCAGCTGGGGTCCTCGGCGAGGGGATCCCCGGAGACCGCGTAGGCGTGCGACCGGGAGCCGCCGCAGACGGTGCGGAATTCGCACCGGCCGCACCGGCCGCCGAAGGAATCCGGGGTGCGCAGCTCCTGGAGTAGCCGCGCCTCCCGGTAGATTTCGGGGAACGGGGTGTCCCGGACCGAGCCGACCGCAACGGGTAGGAAACCGCTCGGGTAGACCTTGCCCACGTGGTCGACGAAGGCGAACCCGCGGCCGGAGTTCACGTCGATCGGGGGCCGGGGCATCCGTCGCCGGGGCTCATTCCCGGTGAGCAGCCCCTCCGTGGCCTCCCGCAGGGCCGCGCGGAGCGGACCGACCGGGAACACCGAGTCGAGGTCGGCCACGCCGGCCCGCTGCAGGGCGATGCGCCGGTAGTGCGGCGCCTCGGTCGCCTTGATCGCGACCAGGTCGGAGACGTCGTGCAACCAGTGCAGCACCTCTTCCTCCTCGGCCGCGGTCAGGGCGTCCAGGAGCTTCCCCCGGCCGGTGGGCACCAGGAAGAAGACGCTCCACAGGGTGGTCCCGAGGTCCAGCACAGTCCTCAGGATCCCCGGCAGCTCGTGCACGGTGTCCCGGGTGACGGTGGTGTTGATCTGCAGGCGATAGCCGACGTCCCGCACCATCCGGGCCGCGACCATGGTGTCGTCGAAGACGCCGTCCACGCCCCGGAACGCATCGTGGGTGGCGGCGGACGCGCCGTCGAGCGACAGCGAGACCGCCTTCGCGCCGGCCTCGTGCAGCCGGGCCAGCACCTTTCGGGTGAGGCGCGGGGTGACCGAGGGGGAGAGGGCCATGCTCAGGCCGAGGCTGGTGCCGTGGGCGACCAGTTCGGGCAGGTCCGGTCTTTCGAACGGGTCACCCCCGGTCAGCACGACCAGGGGGCGGGGGGTGCCGAAGGAGGCCAGGTCGTCCAGGAGCTTCCGGCCCTGTTCGGTGCTCAGCTCGAACGGGTTGCGGGTGCGGATCGCGTCCGCCCGGCAATGGGTGCAGACGAGCTGGCAGGCGCGGGTGACCTCCCAGATGACGATGAAGGGGCGTTCGCCGGCGTCGTGGTGCATGAGACGGATCGGTCGTTTGGCTGGTGACGTGGTCACGGGTGTCCTCTGCTCTGGGCCGGTCCGGATCGGCCGGCGGTGCTGCGTGCGGAGGAGAAATGGGTGGTTTCGGGCGACGTCGGGGTCTCCTGACAGGTCTGTGCCCGGGGCCGATTTTGGCCCTCATTTGTTTTTACCATACTTATAGGGAAAACTAATTTCATGCCGACCGAAGCGATCGATCCCCGCGGCCACGCCGTGCTGTCGGGAATCAGCAGGGTCGCCGTGCTCGAGGTTCTGCGGGCCAGCACCGAGCCGCTCAGCGCGGATGCCATCGCCGCCCGGGTGGGGCTGCATGCGAACACGGTGCGCTCCCACCTCGACCGCCTGACCGAGGCCGGGCTGGTCACGGAGGCAGCGGAGGCGCTGGGCAGGCCAGGTCGGCCCCGGCTGCTTTTCCGCTCCGCGCCGTCACCCGAGGACGCACCCGTGGACTCCTACCGTGTGCTGGCCGGCATCCTCGCCGAGGGCATGGCCGCCGGCGCGACCGGCGCGCAGGCGACGGGTGCACCGGCCGGTGCAACGCCTGGTGCGCGGACCGGTGCCGACGCGGCCGCCCTGGCCGGCAGTCGTTGGGGACGGCGACTCGCCACCGCCCGCAACGAAGCCGACTCGGCGGCCTCCGCCGATGCGGCCGCCCCGTCCGCCGGCCGGGCCCACGCGCTCGAACGCGTCGTCGCGATCCTGGACCAGGTCGGCTTCTCGCCCGTGCTCGGCGGGCCGGACCACGGCGCGCCCACCGGGACGGCATCACTCGCAGACGACGCCCCCGTCGTCATCGAATTGCACCGCTGTCCTTTCATCGACGTGGCGCGCAGCCAGGCCGACATCGTCTGTTCCCTGCATCGCGGCCTGATCCAGGGTGCCCTCGAGCGCCTCGACGCGCCGTTCGGACGGGTCGCCCTCGAACCGTTCGCCCGCCCCGGCGTATGCCTGGCCCGCCTCGAGCCCGAACCGCTGCAGGCTTCCCTTTCGGCCGCCCACGCTGAATGATTGACAAATGACGTCTCGCCAGCCGTCGAGCTACCGCACGCTCGCCTCGTTCAGCAGGATCCAGCTCCTGCACTTCCTTCAGCAGCGCGGCACGATGACCGTCGGTGACCTCGCCGAGGCCACCGGCCTCCACCACAACACCACTCGGGAACACCTGCAACGCCTGATCGGCGACGGCTTCGTCACCTGCGAGCCCGAGATCACCGAGACGAAGGGCCGCCCCCGAATGCTCTACAGCGCGGCCGGCGGAGCCGACCGACAGGCCGGCTGTGTCCGGGAGGCGAAGGCCGACGCCGCCGAGCGCCGCGGCGACCTGGTGCGGCGGATGCTGCCCCTCCAGGCCATCCTGCACTCACCGCTGCAGCGACAGCTCGACGCCCTCGACGACCACCTCGACCAGACCGGGTTCGACGCGACCCTCGACTCCGACGGCGAGCATGTGCACCTGCACGACTGCCCGTACAGCGAGATGGTCAAGGCGCACCCGGAGGTGTGCCGGGTGCACTTCGGCCTGATCAAGGGTCTGCTCGAACAGGCGGAGGGTCCACTCGCCGCCGAGGCGCTGCATCCGCTGGTCGGATCGAACCTGTGCACGCTTGACCTGCACCGCGCCGAACCGGTACCGGCCGACGAACCCGAACGCGAACCCGAACGCGAACCCGCAGGCGCACCCGCAATCATTTATCACGGTGTTTTCGGCTTGTAGCCCTCTGCCCGGACCGTGAGACTCGGATGCGAGGGTGGTCGCTGACTGCGGCGACGCCCGGCACCGCAAGGGGTACCTCGTGAAACCAGCCAAGACCTCCGCCTTCTCGAAGCCCGCCCGCGGCAAGCCGGCCGGTAGACCCGGCACCGACGGGCCCCTCACCGACACGATCCTGAACCTCGGCCGGTTCCTCCGCCGGGGCGAGACGTCACCCGACCTGCGCTCGCTCTTCCTCGAGGGCGGCCGGGACGCGGACAGCTTCTATCGTGACCGCTGGACCCACGACAAGGAGGTGCGGTCCACCCACGGGGTGAACTGCACCGGCTCGTGCTCGTGGAAGGTGTACGTCAAGGACGGCATCATCACCTGGGAGACCCAGCAGACCGACTACCCCTCGGTCGGGCCGGATTCGCCGGAGTACGAACCCCGCGGCTGCCCGCGCGGCGCCGCCTTCAGCTGGTACACCTACTCGCCGACGCGGGTGAAGTACCCCTATGTGCGCGGGGTGCTGCTCGACCTGTACCGCGAGGCGAAGGCCCGCACCGGCGACCCGGTGCTCGCCTGGGCCGACGTCACCGGCAACCCCGAGTCCGCTCGCGCGTACAAGAGCGCCCGCGGCAAGGGCGGCCTCGTGCGGGCCAGCTGGGACGAGGCCGCGGAGATCGTCGCCGCCGCCCACGTGCACACGATCAAGAAGTTCGGACCGGACCGGATCGCCGGGTTCTCGCCGATCCCCGCGATGTCGATCGTCTCGCAGGGGGTCGGCAACCGGTTCATCACCATGCTCGGCGGCACGATGCTCTCCTTCTACGACTGGTACGCCGACCTGCCGGTCGCATCGCCCCAGGTGTTCGGCGACCAGACCGACGTGCCGGAATCCGCCGATTGGTGGAACTCGTCCTACCTGATCATGTGGGGCTCGAACGTTCCCGTCACCCGCACCCCGGACGCCCACTTCATGGTCGAGGCCCGCTACAAGGGTCAGAAGGTCATCACCGTCTCACCCGACTACGCCGACAACTCCAAGTTCGCCGACGAGTGGCTGGCCGTGCACCCGGGCACCGACGGCGCCCTCGCCATCGCCATGGGCCACGTCGTGCTGAAGGAGTTCCTGGTCGACCGGCGCACGCCCCGCTTCGTCGACTACATGAAGCGCTACAGCGACTCCGCCTACCTGATCGCCCTCACCCCGCGCGGCGACGCCTACGTGCCGGGTAAATTCCTGACCGCGGATGCACTGCCCGACACGTCCTCGACCGTCGCCAGCGCCGCGTTCAAGCCCGTGCTACTCGACCAGGACGGCCGGGCGATCGTGCCGAACGGGTCGATCGGCCACCGCTTCTCCGAGACCGACGTCGGCAAGTGGAACCTCGACCTGGAAGGCGTCGATCCTCTGCTCTCGATCATGGACGCTCCGGACTACGACCGGGCATCCGTCGAAATCGACCTGCCACGGTTCGATATCGCGCCGGAGACCGAAGACGCCGGTGAGCGGCAGGCGGGCGGTGCCGGCATCATCCGTCGCGGCGTGCCCGTGCGGATGGTCGGCGGCCAGTTGGTCACGACCGTCTTCGACCTGCTCCTGGCCCAGTACGGCGTCGGCCGGGACGGGCTTCCCGGGGTGTGGCCGACCGGCTACGACGACGCATCCTCGCCCGGCACCCCCGCCTGGCAGGAGGGCCTCACCTCGGTGCCGATGCAGGCCGCCGAGCGGATCGGCCGCGAGTTCGCCCAGAACGCGGAGGACTCCGGTGGGCGCTCGATGATCCTGATGGGCGCCGGCACCAACCACTGGTTCCACTCCGACACCATCTACCGCGCCTTCCTCGCGCTGACCACGATGACCGGCTGCCAGGGCGTGAACGGCGGCGGCTGGGCCCACTACGTCGGCCAGGAGAAGTGTCGCCCGGTCACCGGCTGGGCGCAGTACGCCTTCGGCCTGGACTGGGTGCGCCCGCCCCGCCAGATGATCGGCACCGGCTACTTCTACCTGGCGACAGACCAGTGGCGCTACGATGGCCTGTCCGCCGACACCCTGGCGAGCCCGCTCGGCGTGGGAACGTTCAAGGACCGCACGACGGCCGACTGCCTGGTCGAGTCGACCCAGCGCGGTTGGATGCCCAGCTACCCCACCTACAACCGCAACTCGCTCGACCTCGTCGACGACGCCGAGCGCGCCGGCGTCGACCCGGCCCAGTACGTCGTCGAGTCCCTCGGCGACGGCAGCCTCGCCTACTCGGTCGAGGACCCGGATGCGCCGGAGAACTTCCCCCGGGTGCTCGTGGTCTGGCGGGCGAACGTGCTCGGCTCCTCCGGAAAGGGCAACGAGTACTTCCTCAAGCATCTGCTCGGCACCACCTCGGCCATCCGCGCGCCTGAGTCCCCGCCGGAGAAGCGCCCGAAGACGATGAAGTGGCACGAGTCCGCGCCGGAGGGCAAGCTCGACCTGCTGGTGACGAGCGACTTCAGGATGACGTCGACGACCGTGTTCAGCGACGTGGTGTTGCCCCCCGCCACCTGGTATGAGAAGAACGACCTGTCGACGACGGACATGCATCCGTTCATCCACTCGTTCAACCCGGCGATCGCCCCGCCTTGGCAGGCGAAGACCGACTTCGACATCTTTCACGTCCTCGCCGAGAAGATCTCGGAGTACTCGGTGGAGCATCTCGGAGTGCGGAAGGACCTTGTCGCCGTTCCGCTCTCGCACGACACCCCGGATGCGATGGCCACCCCGCACGGGATCGTGCTGAACGACCAGCCGCTCATCCCCGGGATCACGATGCCGAAACTCGTCGTGGTCGAACGCGACTATCCGGCCTTCGCCGCCCGGCTCGGCGCCCTCGGGCCGCTCACCGCGAAGCTCGGCATGGTCACCAAGGGGGTCAAGTTCAACCCCGACGTCGAAGTCGAATACCTCGGCAAGAAGAACGGTCTCGTGGCGAGCGGCCCGGCCGCCGGCCGGCCGAGGCTGACCACGGCCATCCACGCCTGCGAAATGGTACTCGCCCTCTCCGGCACGACCAACGGCCGGCTCGGCACCCAGGGCTTCCGGCAGCTGGAGGAACGCACCGGCATGAAGCTCGCCCACCTGGCCAGCGACAACGAGGGCCGCCGCTTCTCCTATCCGGATGTGCAGGGCGCGCCGGTCCCGGTGCTCACCTCCCCTGAGTGGTCGGGCAGCGAGCACGGCGGGCGCCGGTACAGCGCGTTCACGATCAACGTCGAGCACCTCAAGCCGTGGCACACCCTGACCGGGCGGCAACACTTCTACCTCGACCACGACTGGATGATCGAACTGGGGGAGCAGCTGCCGATCTTCCGGCCGCCGCTGGACATGCACCGCCTGTTCGACGACTCGATCGTCGGCTCCACGGCCGCCACCGGCGCCACGGGGTCGAAGGGTCGCGCCGAGGTGGCCGTGCGCTACCTGACCCCGCACTCGAAGTGGTCGATCCACTCCGAATACCAGGACAACCTGATGATGCTCTCGCTCTCCCGCGGCGGGCCGACCATCTGGATGTCGCCGCTCGACGCCGACAAGATCGGCGTGCGCGACAACGAGTGGATCGAGTCCTACAACCGAAACGGCGTCGTCGTCGCCCGCGCGGTCGTCTCGCACCGGATGCCGGAGGGCACCGTGTACATGTACCACGCGAAGGACCGCACGATCAACGTGCCGATCGCCGAGACCAGCGGGATGCGCGGCGGCACGAACAACTCGCTCACCCGCATCCTGCTCAAGCCCAGCCACCTGATCGGCGGCTACGCCCAGCTGTCCTTCGCCTTCAACTACCTCGGCCCGACCGGGAACCAACGCGACGAGGTCACCGTGATCCGTCGACGCAGCCAGGAGGTTGAGTACTAGATGCGCGTCATGGCTCAAATGTCGATGATCATGAATCTCGACAAGTGCATCGGCTGCCACACCTGCTCTGTGACCTGCAAGCAGGTCTGGACCAACCGCACCGGCGTCGAATACGTCTGGTTCAACAACGTGGAGACCAAGCCGGGCGTCGGCTACCCGCGCCGCTACGAGGACCAGGAGAAGTGGAAGGGCGGCTGGATCCGCAACAAGCGCGGCCGGCTGAAGCTGCGCTCCGGCGGCCGGCTGAAGCGCCTGGCCACGATCTTCAATAACCCGGACCTGCCGGTCATCGATGACTACTACGAGCCGTGGACCTACGACTACGACATGCTCACCACGGCCCCGCTGAGCACCGAGAGCCCGGTCGCCCGGCCGAAGTCGCTGCTCACCGGCAAGAACATGGATATCAAGTGGTCGGGCAACTGGGACGACGACCTCGGCGGTTCGCAGGAGACCGCGGCCGACGACCCCATCCTCGCCACCATGAGCGAGCACGTGAAGATGGAGTTCGAGAACACCTTCATGTTCTACCTGCCGCGCATCTGCGAGCACTGCCTGAACCCGGCCTGTGTCGCGGCCTGCCCGTCGGGCGCCATGTACAAGCGCGAGGAAGACGGCATCGTGCTCGTCGACGAAGACGGATGCCGCGGCTGGCGGATGTGCGTCTCGGCCTGCCCCTACAAGAAGGTCTACTTCAACCACAAGACCGGCAAGGCGGAGAAGTGCACGCTCTGCTACCCGCTGATCGAGCAGGGTAAGCCGACCATCTGTTCCGAGACCTGTGTCGGCCGGCTGCGCTACCTCGGCCTCATGCTCTACGACGCCGACGCCGTGCTCGCGGCTGCCAGCATCGAGAACGACCAGGACCTCCTCGAGGCGCAGCGCGGGGTCTTCCTCGACCCGTTCGACCCCGCCGTGATCGCCGCGGCGAAGGCAGGCGGCATCGAGGACGACTGGATCCTCGCGGCCCAGAACAGTCCGATCTACAAACTCATCTCCGAGTACAAGGTGGCGCTGCCGCTGCATCCGGAATACCGCACCATGCCGATGGTCTGGTACATCCCGCCCCTGTCGCCGGTGGTCGACGTGATCTCCACCACGAACAACGACGGGGAGGATGCCCGCACTCTCTTCGCCGCGATCGACAAGTTGCGCATCCCGGTCGAATACCTGGCCGGGCTGTTCTCGGCCGGCGACGTGGTGCCGGTGGAGTCGTCGCTCCGGAAGCTCGCCGCGATGCGCTCGTACATGCGCGACATCAACCTCGGACTAGACCGTGACGAGTCGATCCCGGCAGCCGTCGGCATGACCGGCGTCGAGATCGAGGCGATGTACCGGCTGCTCGCGATCGCCAAGTATGAGGACCGGTATGTGATCCCCAAGGCCCACGTCGAGACGGCGCGCGAGCTGGAGAACCTCGCCTGCTCGCTCGACACCGACGGCGGGCCCGGCATGGGCGGCCCCGCCACCGCGGCCGGACCCTACGGGAAGACGCCGGGGATGCCGCTGAACGCGACGGTCGACAACTACAACGAGATGGTCGGCAAGGGCGGCGAGCGCACCAAACCGACCACGCCCGGCCGGGTCAACCTGCTCAACTGGACCGGGGGAGGCGTGCCGGAGGGCATGTTCCCGCCGAAGGCCACGGGGAGCCCGGCATGAGGCTCCCGGGGCTCCCACCGCTCAAGCTCCCGCTCCGCGGGGTGACCGCGATCCCGTTGTCCGAGGAGGACGGCAGGATGGCGCACATGGCGGCATCCATTCTGCTGGACTACCCCACGGAGGAGCGGCGCGCGCGCTTCGCTGCCGTGGCCGAGTCGGTGACCCTGCTGCCTGGCCCCCTGCGGCTCGCCTTCGAGGCGTTTTTGGCCGCGGCGGGCACGATGAACCAGCAGGAGCTCGAGGTACACTTCACCGCGACCTTCGACCTCAAGCGGAAGTGCTGCCCGTATCTCAGCTACTACGCGGCCGGGGACACCCGCCGGCGTGGGATGGCCCTCGTGCGTTTCGTCGAGGCGTATCGCGCCGCCGGCTGGGAGGTCGCCGCCGACGAACTGCCCGATTACCTGCCGATGGTGCTCGAGTTCTCCGCGCTGAGCGATTCGCCGATCGCCCAGGAGCTGCTCTCCGCACACCGGGACGGCATCGAGGTGCTGCGGAGCGCTCTGGAGGCCGTGGAGAGCCCCTACTCGCACGTGGTGGAGGCGGTGTCCCTGTCGCTGCCCGGCATCGACGAGGCGACCCGGCAGCGCTACCTCGACCTCGTCAACGAGGGACCACCGACCGAGACGGTCGGCATGACCTTTCTGGGCAATCTCAAACCGTTTTCGCCGTCCGGCGCCACCAGTGAGGAACTCAGGGTATGAACCCGCTCGACTTTCTACTCTGGGTGGCGTTCCCCTACGCCGCCATGGCCGTGTTCGTCGTCGGCCACCTCCTCCGCTACCGGCACGACCAGTTCGGCTGGACCTCCCGGTCGAGCCAGACCTATGAGAACCGGCTGCTTCGCTGGGGGTCGCCGATGTTCCACTACGGCATCCTGATGGTACTCGGCGGTCACATCGTCGGACTGCTCGTGCCCAAGGAATGGCTTGAGTTCTTCGGAGTTACCGAGGAGATCTACCACGTCGGCGCCACCTCGCTCGGCAGCGTGGCTGCCGCGCTCACCCTGGCCGGCCTGGCGATCCTGATCTACCGGCGCCGGCTCAACACGCGCGTGCTCCTCGCCACCACGGTGATGGACAAAATCATGTACCTGCTGCTCGGGGCCACCCTGCTCTTCGGGACCGTGGCCACAGTGCTCTTCCAGGTCTTCGGCGCAGGCTACGACTACCGGGGCAGCATCTCGCCCTGGGTGCGCGGTCTGCTCTCAGCCCAGCCTGACCCGGCCCTGATGAGCGACGTGCCGCTGTTCTTCCAGCTGCACGTGCTCTCGGCGACCCTGCTGTTCCTGCTCTGGCCCTTCACTCGCCTGGTACACGTGTTCTCGGCGCCGCTCGCCTATTTCGTGCGCCCGTACATCGTCTACCGGTCCCGGGACGGGCACCGGGGCTCAGGCTCCCGCAAGGCCCGCCGCGGCTGGGAGAAGAGCGAGCTGCCCGCATCCGCCCGCGACCGCGAGGCCACCCGCCGCTGAGTCGCCCGCGCGCCGGCCGCCCCACGGGCCCCGCCTGTTCTCCATGACTCCTCCCCTTGCTGCCGCCGACGAAAACGCGCCGCGGATATCCGCGGTGAATCGCGGCATCCGCCCTGTCAGCGACCCGCTTTGTGCATAACTCCTGCAATTCGGGAACGGGAACGAACGTCGGCCCCGGAATTCCGGGGATGCTGGCCCACGAGCTGACAAATTGCAGGAGTTATGCGCGGGGCAGCACGGAGCCCCGCTCCGGAGAGCGGGGGCCGGGTGGATGGGGCGGTGGCGGGCGGCGGGGGAAACAGGGGCGCGCGGTCAGCCGGGGAAGGGCGCCCCGGGGCGAGCGTAGTAGTGCCAGGCGAGCCAGGTGCAGAACACGCTGAACACGGTCACGGCGATGAAGAAGGCGGTGGGGCTGATCATGGTGAGCGAGATGCCCACGATGAAGGGGCCGAAGGCCGCGATCGCGGAGGTCCAGGCGATGGCGCCGCCGGCCTGACGCTTGGGGAAGATCATCGGCATCTGCTTGAAGGTGCCGGCGTTCGCCAGGCCCGCGAAGAAGAAGATGGTGATCATTCCGGCGAGGAAGCCCCAGAATTGGTCGACGCTCGTCGGGTTCAGGAAGAAGGCCGTGACCGCCGTTCCGACGACCATGCCGGCCCCGCCGACGAAGGTGAAGATGGCGCCGCCCCATTTGTCGCAGAGCGGGCCGCTGGAGGCACGGACGAGGGCGCCGACGATCGGGCCGATGAACGCGAACGCGAGGGGGTTCGGGGCGTTCGGGAAGTCACCGTAGACGTTCAGGATGATCAGGCCCATCTGGGCGGCGAGCCCACTGTAGGCGCCGAAGCTCATCAGATAGATGGCCGTCATGATCCAGGTGTGCTTGATCTTGAAGATGTCCATCTGTTCACGGAAGTTGGCCGTGACGGGAACCCGACGCAGGAAGACCGCCGCCAGGACGACCGCGAGCAGTGCCCACGGGATGAGCACCAGGCCGCCGTTGTGCAGCCAGACCAGGTCGCCCTTCGCACTGCTCTGCGGGGTGAGTGCGGCGGTGCCGAGCAGTCCGAAGCCGACCACCCAGGGCAGGATCAGCTGCATGAGCCCGATCCCGAAGTTTCCGAGACCGGCCTGCAGGCCGAGCGCGGTGCCGGCGAGGCGTTTGGGGAAGAAGTAGCTCGTGGACGCCATGAATCCGGAGAAGGTGCCACCGCCGATCCCGGCGGCGAACGCCAGGGCGAGCAGCACCCAGTAGGGCGTCGAGGTGTCGCGGGCGGCGAGGGTCCATCCGAGCATGGGCAGCACGAGCAGCGCCGAGGACACCGACACCAGGGTGCGCGTGCCCAGGATCGGCGGGAGGAACATGAAGACCAGGCGCAGGAGCCCGCCGGCCAGTCCGGGGATGGCGACAAGCCAGTACAGCTGCCCCGGGGCGAGCGTGTAGCCGATGTCATTGAGGCGAGGCGCGATCGCGCTGACCAGGTACCAGGTGGCGAAGCTCAGCGTGAGGCTGAAGGTGGTGATCCAGAGGGTGCGCCAGGCGAGCCGGGAATCCCAGGTTTCTTCATGCTCCGGATCCCAGTTGGACAGGTCCGGATTGAGCTTCGAGGCGACGAGTGCGGAAGAGGCGGCTGACATGAGCTTCCTTGGCCTGGGTGTGCGGTCGGGCGCCGACGGCCCGCGTACCTTCCACCCTGACCGTGCGCGCGCGCCGCGACAACGCGTGAACACCGTGAAAAATCGGCATTTCCGGTTCCGGGCCGACCGGCTCGCCCGTCGGCCGGGAGCGTCAACCGCCGGCGAAGGGCGGGAGCACGTCGACGGTGTCGGTCGCGGCAAGGGCGACCGCGTCATCCGTCGCCCGTGTCCCGTTGACGAGGAGAGAGCAGAGCCCGAGGATGCGGTCGAACTCGGGCCCGAATTGCGCGCCGAGCACGGAGCGCAATTCGCCGATCGTGCCCGCGTCGATTGTGGCGCCGTCGCCGGCGGCGGCTTCGGCGGCCCCGGCGAAGAATCGCACGGTGGCCATCAGCGACCGGCCTGCGGCTGGTCGCCGGCCCAGGTCAGGGCCAGCTCGGTCGCCAGGGCGGCGGCGCGTTCGATGTCCGCGGCGGTGCCGCCGTTCCGGGCGGCGGCGAGCCCGACCAGAAAGGTGCTCAGCGGTGCGGCCGGCCTGGCCACACCGTGGGCCACATCGCGGGCCACGTCGAGCAGCAGGGCGACGGGGATGTCGGCCGGGTCGAGGCCGAGGGCGGTGGCGAGGGCGGACAGCCAGTCGTCGAGGGCTTCCGGCGGAAGCGGTGCCTGGGTGCTCATGTGATGTCACTCCTCGGTGGGTTGCTCCGCGACGGGTTCAGGAGCGCGGTGCTCTGCAGAACATCCTGCCACGTGTCCACGTCGCGCCCGGCCCGTTCGGTGTCGCGGATGCCGCGCAGCGAGAGCCCGGAGAGCAGCTGCCGCACGCTTGCGCCCCGCGCTTCGCTCCCGAGCCGCCGCACGCCCTCACGGAGCGCCTCTCCGCGGTAGATCCCGGCCAGCCACTGCTCCCGGCCGCCGGCGTCGACCAGGTGGAACCCGTCGAGGTGCGGCGACCCTGGGCCCAGGTCGGCGGCCGCCCCGACCAACAGCCGCGCGGCATCCGCTGCCCAGGGCAGGTCGCAGGCGAGCACGAGCAGCCAGGGCGTCCCCTCCGCGTCGGAATCCGCCGCAGCCGCCTGGCCCGGCGCGGCCTGGTCCAGCGCAGCCAGCCCGGCGACGATGCCGGCTACCGGCCCGCCGAACGGCGGATCCTCCAGCGCCCAGATGAGTGGCGCGGAGTGCGGGCCGGCCGCGTCGCGCGCGGTGTCCGGCCCGACGACGACGACGCGCCGTGCGAGCCCCCTGGCGTCCAGCACCCGGGAGAGCAGGGTGCGGCCGGCCACCTCGATGGCCGGTTTGAGGGCGCCGCCGAGGCGGCTGCCGCGGCCTCCTGCGAGCACGATCAGGTCGACGGCGGGCGGGGCGGCGGGCTGCGAGGCGGGGAGCGGCACGGTCAGCCGTCGCTGCGGTGCCAGTCGCCGGACTTGCCACCGGTCTTGGTGATCAGGCGCACGTTCTCGATCAGCACCGACTTGTCCAGGCCCTTGACCATGTCGACGACGGCCAGCGCGGCGATGGAGACCGCGGTCAGCGCCTCCATCTCCACTCCCGTGCGGTCGGCGGTGCGCACGGTGGCGGTCACCCGCACACCCTCGTCCTCGATCACGAGATCGACGGCGGCGCCGTGCACGCCGATGACGTGGGCGAGGGGGAGCAGGTCGGCGCACTTCTTGGCGCCCTGGATGCCGGCGATCCGCGCCACCGCGAGCACGTCACCCTTCGGGGTGCTGCCGTCGCGGAGCGCGGCCACGACCTTCGGGCCGCAGCTCACGAACCCGGCCGCGGTGGCGCTGCGCACGGTGGGCTGCTTGTCGGTGACGTCCACCATCCGGGCCTGGCCGGCCGAATCGAGGTGGGTGAACGGCTGCGGGGTCATGGGAGTTGTGGGCACAGCAACAGCATGACAGTCAGGAGGTCACCCTCGTCAATCCGGGTGACGTCCTCCGGAACGAGGGCGAGTCCGGTGGCGTGGCCGAGACCGGCCACGAGGTGCGAGCCAGAGCCGCCCGCTGCCGCGGGTCGCACCCGGGAGTCCGCCCCCGTGCGCTCGATGGTCACCGGCATGTACTGCGCGCGCCGCGGGGGTGAGTTCCAGCCCTGTGCGGCGGACGCGGTGATCGTGGGCCGGTGCAGTTCGGCGTGGCCGGCCAGCCGACGGAGGGCCGGCCGCACGAACACCTCGAACGACACGTAGGCGCTGACCGGGTTGCCGGGGAGCGCGAAGATCACCGGTCCGGGGGGCCCGTCGTCTCCGGCCGGCCAGCGGCCGAATCCCTGCGGCTTGCCCGGCTGCATCCTGACCGGGCCGAAGGTCATGGTGGGCAGCGGCGCGAGCACGGCCTTGACCACGTCGTAGGCTCCCACGCTGACCCCGCCGGAGAGCACGATGGCGTCGACGGTGTCGGCGAGGGTGGCCAGAAGGTCCCGGAGGGTGTTCTCGTCGTCGGGCACCGCCCCGATCCGGATCGGCACGGCCCCGGCCTCGGCCACGGCGGCGGCGAGGAGGTAGGAGTTCGAGTCGGGAATCTGGCCGCGCCGGGGGACGTCGCCCGGGGTGACCAGTTCGCTTCCGGTCGAGATCACGGCGACCCGCGGGGCCGGATGGGCCAGCAGCGACGATCGGCCGGCGCTCGCGGCGGCGGCGATCCGGGTCGGCCAGAGCACCGAGCCGGCCGTGAGCACGGTGTCGCCGGCCTGGGCGTCCTCCCCGGTGCGACGGATGTGCGCGGCCGGCTCCGGCGCGCGCAGCACCGTGGCGAGGTAGAGGCCGCCGCGGTCGGTGTCCTCGATCGGCACCACGGCATCCGCGCCGTCGGGGAGAGGCGCCCCGGTCATGATCCGGGCGGCCTGCCCGGGGGCCAGGCTCGGATTCTCGCTCGTCCCGGCGGCGAGGTCGGCGACCACCTGCAGGGTGACCGGGTTCTCGGCCGAGGCGTGCAGCAGGTCGTCCCGGCGCACGGCGTACCCGTCCATGGCCGAGTTGTCGAACGGGGGCGTCGCGGTGGCGCTCCGGATGTCCTCGGCCAGCACCAGCCCGCGTGCCGCGTCGAGCGAGGTCAACTCGGGTGTCAACGGGGTGGCGATCTCGAGCACGGCGGCCAGGTGCTCCGCCACGGTCTCGGCATCGGACGGGGCGGCGCAGGCATCCGCCGGGCGGGCGTCGCCGTGCCGGTCGCCCGCTCCGGCAGCGTGCGTGCGCGGGATCACCGGTCAGCTCCTCGCCGGGTGGGGTTCGGCTGCGGCCCACTTGCTGCCTTCGCCGGGCGCGGTGCCAGCGGCCACCGCGGCGTCCCAGGCGACGATACCGCCCGTGAGCAGGGACAGGCCAGCGAAACCGGCCCGGTGCAGGGCGGTCGCGGCGGTCTGCGCACGCGATCCCTGGTGGCAGTGCAGCACGAGCGGCACGTCCGTCGGCAGGGTCGCTCGGCCCTCCTCGGTGAGGAGGCGCGCCAGGGGAAGCAGCACGGCGCCGGGCACCGCGCTCTCGGCGTGCTCGCCGGGTTCCCGCACGTCGACGACGAGGAACGGGTCGCCGCCCGACTCCCGCGCGGCCAGGCGGCCGGCGAGCTCCGTCGCGGTGAGCTGCGGCCAGTCCGGGACCGGTTCCGGATCGGCCGGGGCCGGCCGGGGGTCGGCGGCGGCGACTCCGGTGCCGATCAGCGGAACCTCGCTGAAGCGACCCGAGAGGGCGTCGATCACGAGGATGCGCCCGATCAGCGGGGTGCCGATTCCGGCGATGAGCTTGATCGCCTCGGTGGCCATCAGCGAGCCGACCTGGCCGCACAGCGCGCCGAGCACACCGGCCTCGGCGCAGTTGGGCACCTCGCCGTCGGCGGGCGGGTTCGGGAAGAGGTCGCGCAGGTGCACCCCGGCGAGCCCGCTGCCCTTCGGGGGCGTGGCCCAGAACACCGACAGCTGGGCGTCGAAGCGCAGCACGGATGCCCAGACCAGCGGCAGTCCGAGCGCGGCGCAGACGTCGTTGACCACGAACCGGGTCGGGAAGTTGTCGGTGCCGTCGATGACCACGTCGTAGCCGCCGATGATCGCCGCCGCGTTGTCCGCGGTGAGCCGTTCGGCGTGCTGCACCACGGTCGCCTCCGGCGCGATCGCCGCGATCGACTCCGCCGCGCTGACCACCTTGGGCCGGCCGACATCCTGCGTCCCGTGCACGATCTGCCGCTGCAGATTGCTGGGCTCGACGTCGTCGCTGTCGACGATGCCGATGGTGCCGACCCCGGCGGCGGCCAGGTAGATCAGGGCGGGGGAGCCGAGACCCCCGGCGCCGAGCACAAGCACCCTGGCGTTGGCGAGGCGGCGCTGGCCGAGCTCGTTCAGCTGGGGGAGGCGGCGTTGGCGAACGGTGCGTGCGGACTCGGCGGCGCTGAGCTGCGCGACCGGCTCGACGAGAGGTGAAAGGGCCATGCCCCAACGCTAGGCGCAGATCCGGGTGACGAGATCCCGATTCGAGAATCCCCTTGAATTCTCAGGGTCTTTGTAGTCGAGTGGTCGGGCACCAACTAGAGAATCCATGCAGTCTCGCGCGGCCGTTGCGGTCGCGTTTCGAGGTAATTCGACAAGGAACTAGGAAGGTACTTTCATGACGGGGAACAGGGCAGTCGCCTACAAGAGCCCGGGTCACGTCGAGGTCATCGACATCGACTATCCGAGCTTCGAACTGAAGGACGGGCCGGGGGTGAACCCGGCGAACGTCGGCAGGAAGGTGCCTCACGGCGTCATCCTCCGCACGGTCACCACCAACATCTGCGGCTCGGACCAGCACATGGTGCGCGGACGCACGACCGCACCGATGGACCTCGTCCTCGGGCACGAGATCACCGGCGAGGTGGTCGAGGCCGGGCCCGACGTCGAGTTCATCAAGGTCGGGGACATCGTCTCGGTGCCGTTCAACATCTCCTGCGGGCGATGTCGGAACTGCAAGGAGCGCAAGACGGGAATCTGCCTCAACGTCAACCCCGACCGACCCGGCAGCGCCTACGGCTACGTCGACATGGGTGGCTGGGTCGGAGGGCAGGCCGAGTACGTGCTCGTGCCGTACGCGGATTGGAACCTGCTGAAGTTCCCAGACCGCGACCAGGCGCTGGAGAAGATCATGGACCTGACCATGCTCTCCGACATCTTCCCCACCGGCTACCACGGAGCGGTGAGCGCGGGCGTCGGGACGGGGTCGACGGTCTACGTGGCCGGGGCAGGCCCGGTCGGCCTCGCGGCCGCGGCATCCGCGCACCTGCTGGATGCCGCCGTGGTCATCGTCGGCGACCTCAACGAGGAGCGGCTGGCACAGGCGCGCAGTTTCGGATGCGAGACCATCGACCTCCGCAACGGCGACCCGCAGGACCAGATCGAGCAGATCCTCGGGGTTCCCGAGGTCGACGCCGGGGTGGACGCGGTCGGCTTCGAGGCGCGCGGCCACGGCCAGAGCGCGGGCGAGGAACGGCCGGCAACGGTGCTGAACTCGTTGATGACGATCACGGCCGCCGGTGGCGCCATGGGCATCCCCGGGCTGTACGTCACCGGTGACCCGGGCGGGGTCGATGAGGCGGCGAAGGTCGGCTCGCTGTCGATCCGGCTGGGACTCGGTTGGGCCAAGTCGCTGTCGTTCACCACGGGGCAGTGCCCGGTGATGAAGTACAACCGGCAGCTGATGATGGCGATCCTGCACGACAAGGTGCAGATCGCGAAGGCGGTCAACGCCAGGGCGATCACCCTCGAGGATGCCCCGCGCGGGTACGCCGAATTCGACGCCGGCGCGGCCACGAAGTATGTCCTCAACCCGAACGGCTACGTGAAGTAGGCGGCGCCGCCCCCCCGGTGGTCGAGCTTGTCGAGACCTGGATCTCGACAGGCTCGATCACCGTGCGCCGGGCTCGATCACCGTGCGCCGGGCTCGATCACCGTGCGCCGGGTCGAGCCCCCGGTGGTCGAGCTCGTCGAGACCCGCCCATCAGGGCCTTTCCTTCCCAGCCGTCGCGATTAGTGTGGAGACATGACCGGCGCCGAAGTCCAGGAACCCGTCCCCAGGTTCTACCGTTCCCTGGCGGACCTCCCCGCGGTGACCGACGAGCCCACCGGCCGGGTCACCGACACGATGAACCGGCCGCTGCACGACCTGCGCATCTCCGTCACCGACCGCTGCAACTTCCGCTGCGTCTACTGCATGCCGAAGGAGGTCTTCGGCAAAGACTTCGCCTTCATGGAACGCGACGAGCTCCTCTCCTTCGAAGAGATGACCCGGTTGGCCAGGATCAGCGTCGCCCACGGGGTCGAGAAAATCCGCCTCACCGGCGGGGAACCGCTGCTGCGCAAGGGCCTGGAGGAATTCGTCGCCATGCTCGCCGCCCTCCGCACCCCGGACGGCCGGCCCATCGACATTGCGCTGACCACGAACGGGTCGGCGCTCGCCGTGAAGGCGCAGGCGCTGAAGGATGCCGGGCTCACCCGCGTCACCGTCTCACTCGACTCGCTCGACGACACCACCTTCCGAATGATGAACGACGTCAACTTCCCCGTCGCGAAGATCCTGCACGGGATCGACGTCGCCCACGAGGCAGGACTCGGCCCGATCAAGATCAACATGGTGGTCAAGCGCGGCCAGAACGAGCACGACATCGTGGCCATGGCCCGGCACTTCCAGGGCACGCCTTACATCCTGCGGTTCATCGAGTTCATGGACGTCGGTTCGAGCAACGGCTGGGAGATGGGCGCGGTGGTGCCCTCCCGCGAAGTGATCGGGCTGATCAACGTGGAACTGCCACTGGACGAGGTGGCACCGAACTACGACGGCGAGACCTCGAGGCGCTGGCGGTACCGCGACGGGAGCGGCGAGATCGGCGTGATTTCGAGCGTCACCCAGTCGTTCTGCCGGTCCTGTTCGCGGGCGAGGGTCTCCACCGACGGCAAACTGTTCACCTGCCTGTTCGCGACCGAGGGCCACGACCTGCGCGCCCTGATGCGCGGCGGCTGCACCGACGAACAGCTCGCCACCGTGATGGCGCAAATCTGGCGGGAGCGCACCGACCGGTACTCCCAGCTGCGCAGCGCGAAGACGATCCAGTTGCGGGCGAGCGGAATGAAGAAGATCGAGATGTCGTACATCGGCGGTTGAGACCGTCGCGTCCGGCAACGCACTGATCACACGACCGGCGGCGCCACGACCAGTGGCACGACGAAGGGACATTGACTGATGAGCAGGATCACCGTGCGGCGCAAGGTCGTTCGCCTGACGGTCGGGCACACCCCCATCACCCGGGAAGACCTGCTCGCCGTCGAGGAGCCGCTGGAGATCCGGGTGAACGGCCGATCCCTGGCCATCACCATGCGCACCCCGGGCAACGACTTCGATCTGGCCGCCGGATTCCTCGTCTCGGAGGGCGTGATCACGAAGGGCGAACACTTCTTCGCCGCCCGATACTGCGCCGGCGCCACCGACGAGGGACTCAACACCTACAACGTGCTCGACGTGTCACTCGCGCCCGGGGTCTCCCCGCCTGACCCGAGCCTGGAGCGGTCCTTCCTCACCACCAGCTCCTGCGGCCTCTGCGGCAAGGCGAGCATCGACGCCGTGCGCACCAGGTCCTCCTTCCCGGTGGCGGATGACCCGGTGCGGGTCGACGCGGAACTGCTCACCTCCTTCCCCGACCAGTTGCGAACCATGCAAACCGTGTTCGAGAAGACCGGCGGACTGCACGCCGCCGCGCTGTTCGATGGCGCCACCGGTCGGATGCTCGTGCTGCGCGAAGACGTCGGCCGTCACAACGCGGTGGACAAGGTGATCGGCTGGGCGCTGAAGGAGAACCTGCTGCCACTGACCGGAATGGTGCTGATGGTGTCGAGCCGGGCCAGCTTCGAACTTGCCCAGAAGGCGATGATGGCCGGCATCCCGGTGCTCGCCGCCGTGTCGGCGCCGTCGTCGCTTGCGGCCGAGTTCGCGGCCGAGGTGGGCCTGACGCTCGTCGGCTTCCTCCGCGGGAACTCGATGGTGATCTACGCCGGGGCAGAGCGGATCGTCGAGGATGCCCCGGCCGAGGCTCAGCGCCGCGAGGGTCAGCGCACCACGGCGTAGCGTTCCTGGACCATGCCGCCGCCGATCGGCGCGACGCCCAGGGACTCGAGCTGGACATCCGCCGGGAGCGCCCCGAACAACGAAATGCCCTCGCCCAGCAGCACGGGCACCCGGCTGATCACGAGGTCGTCGATGAGGCCCACGGCGAGGCAGGACTGGATGACCCGGCCGCCGTCGATGTACACGCGCTCGGCGCCCGCGGCGGTGAGGGCGGCGATTGCCTCGGGAAGGCTGCGCACCACCGTGACGCGGTCGTCGACCGCGGTGAGGGTGCTGCTGAGCACGATCACCTTCATCCGCGTGTACGGCCAGGGGTCGAACGCCGCCACCGCCTCGTAGGTTCCGCGGCCCATCAGCATGTGGTCGATCGTGGCCGCGAACTCCGAGTACCCGCCGTCGCCGGTGGGCCCCGGCCGGTCGATGAGCCAGTCGAGCGCACCGTTGGGTCGGGCGATGTAGCCGTCGACGCTCGTCGCGATGAAGACGTGGCCGGTCCAGGTGCGCTGCTCGGTCATGGGGGATCCTCCGTGGGTTGTCGGGCCATTGTCGCAGGGGCTACCTCGGCGCGCCCGAGACCGCAGCCCGCGACCGCCGCCGCGGTCGCGGGCTGCGGAAGCGGGCGCGGCGCGCGGGTCGGCTCAGCTCAGCTCAGCTGCAGCACCTCGGCCGGCTCGTGCGCGATGAACCGCACGGCCATGGCCTTGTAGCCGGGGGTGTTCGACTCGCGGGCGACCAGCTCCCGGTGCATCAGGGCGTTCGCCTCGGGGAAGTATGCCGCCGCGCAGCCGCGCGGGGTCGGGTAGACCACCAGGCGGAATTCGTTCGCCCGGCGTTCCTCGCCCCGGAAGGTGCTGATCACGTCGACGAGATCGCGGTCGGCGAAGCCGAGCTCCGTGGCGTCGTCCTGGTGGATCAGGATGACCCGGCGGCCGCCCGAGATACCGCGGTAGCGGTCATCCAGCCCGTAGAAGGTGGTGTTGTACTGGTCGTGGCTGCGGATGGTCTGCAGAATCAGGTGCCCCGCCGGCGGGGTCAGATACTCGAGCGGGCTGACCGTGAACCGGGCCCGGCCGATGTCTGTGGCGAAGCTGCGGGTGTCGCGCGGGGGATTGGGCAGCACGAAACCGTTCTTCGTCTTGAGCCGCTTGTTGAAGTCGGCGAAGCCGGGCAACACCCGGGAGATGTGGTCTCGGATGAGGTCGTAGTCCTCCGCCATCGCCTTCCAGTCGACCACGTGGTCGTGGCCCAGGGTGGCGGTGGCCATCCGCGCGACGATGACCGGCTCGGCGAGCAGATGTTCGGAGACCGGCTCCAGCCGGCCCTGCGTCGTGCGCACGACCGACATCGAGTCCTCGACCGAGAGCACCTGGCGGCCGCCGGGATGCTTGTCGTCGGTGTCCGTGCGGCCGAGCGTCGGCAGGACCAGCGACGTCGTCCCGTGCATGATGTGGGAGCGGTTCGGCTTGGTCGACACGTGCACCGTCAGCCCCACCCGCTGCATTGCGGCCTCGAGGGCCTCGGTGTCGGAGCAGGCGAGCGCGAAGTTGCCGCCCATCGAGACGAACACGTCGACGTCGTCGTTCTCGAACGCCTCGACCGTGTCGACGGAGTCGAGCCCGTGCTCGCGCGGGGTCTCGATGCCGAATTCCTTGTCGAGCGCGGCGAGCATCCACTCGTGCGGCTTCTCCCAGATGCCCATCGTGCGGTCGCCCTGCACATTGGAGTGGCCGCGCACCGGGCAGGCACCCGCGCCGGGCTTGCCGAAGTTGCCCTGCAGCAGGAGCAGGTTGATGATCTCCTTGAGCGTGTTCACGGAGTGGGGCTGCTGGGTGAGGCCGAGCGCCCAGCATATGATCGTGGCCTTCGAGGCGACCAGGAGCCGCGCGACCGTGGCGATCTGCAGCCTGGACAGGCCGGTCGCCTTCTCGGTCTCGTCCCAGTCGATCACCTGGCGGGCGGCCCGGTACTCGTCCAGACCGGCGGTGTTGGCTTCGACGAAGGCGTGGTCGACGACGGAGCCGGGCACCCGCTCCTCCTCCTCGAGCAGCAGGTGGCCGAGCGCCTGGAACAGGGCCAGGTCGCCGCCGACCTTGATCTGCAGGTATTCGCCGGCGAGGGCGGTGCCGTCGCCGACGAGGCCGGACACCGATTGCGGGTCCTTGAAGTTGAACAGCCCGGCCTCCGGCAGCGGGTTGACGGCCACGATCTTGCCGCCGTTGTCCTTGCACTCCTTGAGCGCCGACAGCATCCGCGGGTGATTGGTGCCCGGGTTCTGGCCGACGACCAGGATCAGCTCGGCCTCGTGGATGTCTTCGAGGGAGACCGTGCCCTTGCCGATGCCGATCGTGGGGTTCAATGCCGATCCCGACGACTCGTGGCACATATTGGAGCAGTCCGGCAGGTTGTTCGTGCCGATCGAGCGGGCGAACAGCTGGTAGAGGAATGCCGATTCGTTGGCGGTGCGACCGGAGGTGTAGAACACGGTGCGGTCCGGTGTCGTCGCCCGGATCCTCTCGCCGATCAGCTCAAAGGCGTCGTTCCAGGTGATCTGCGAGTAGTGAGTGTCGCCGGGCCGGATGACCACCGGATGCGTGATCCGGCCCTGGTTGCCGAGCCAGTACTCGGTCTTCGTTGCCAGTTCCTCGATCGAATGCTCGGCCCAGAACGCCGGCGTCACGGTGCGCACCGTGCTTTCCTCGGCGACGGCCTTGGCGCCGTTCTCGCAGAACTCGGCCGTCTTGCGGTGGCCCTGCGACTCCGGCCAGGCACAGCCGGGGCAGTCCGTGCCGTCGCGTTGGTTCAACCGCAGCAGCGCGCGGGCGGTGCGGCTGACCCCGGCCTGGGCAACCCCGCGTTCGAGCGCGACCGCCACGGCCTCCAGCCCGGCCGCGGACTTCTTGGGCTTCTTGACGCGCAGGTTGTCCTCGTTGATGTCTTCGATCGGTGCGCGACGTGTCATGCATCCATCCTGCCCCCAATGATCGGCAAATGGGCGCGGCGGGGGAGTCTCGGCTGATTCCCAGCCGGTTTCTGCACGCTGGTCAGGTCAATGGCGTTGACTCGATCGGGTGCGAATTCGCCGACCGGCAATCCGAGCGGTTTCTCGTTCCGAAGTATCATCGGCAGCACCGCAGCACCGCAGCACCGCCAACGACCGACCGCTCGCACCCGACGACAGGGAGAACGCTCCGTGGGAACCCACACGACCCTGGATACCATGCGTCAGGCCCGATCGATCCTGGCCGGGATTCGGGCCGCCGACGACCTGACCGTCGCCGCGAGCAGGGACGGCGGCGTGCGCGCCGTACGCCTGCTCGCCCAGGCTGCGGTCGACCCGGGCGACCAGCTCACCGCGATCGCGGCGATCCACTCGCTCGCCCAGGTCTTCGACGAATCCGCGGACGACGTGCTGGTCTCCCTGCTCGGCCACGACACCCTGTTCATCCGCGAGCACGCGGCGTGGGCCTTCGGGGCCCGCCTTCCCCGCCTCGACGCCATCTCAGGGCTGGTGACCATGGTCGTCGCCGGCGGCTTCCCCGGGATGATCGCCCAGCGCACCCTCGAACAGTGGGCGTCGTCGGTGCCGGAGCACGTGGGACTCGCCGTCGAGGGAGCCCTGGTGGGTGTCGGCGAGGCCGGGGCCCGGTCCCGCCTGGTCGAGACGATCGGCCTCGTCACCGGCCGCATCCCGGAACGCTTGCTGCGCCGCATCGCCGTCGACCCGGCCGAGGCGACCGAGGTGCGCGTTGCCGCGATCGCCGCCCTCGGCGACCTCGGCCCGAACGACGCCAACATCGCGATCGTCACCGACCTTGCCCTGGGCGAGAATGTGCTCGCCGAGGTGGCCAGGCTGGCCCTGGACGACCTGACCGTGCCGAGCTATCCGCGCGCGCCGTGGAGCCAGGGGGCCACCATCGCCCAGCTTTTCCTGCACGCCGACATCGACCGTGACCTCAGCCAGGTCGGCGCCGGCGACAACGGCGGCATCGCCACCCTGCTCGTGCGCCTCGGCGACGCGCTCGTCGCCGGCCCCACGCCGGGAGAGGACGCCTTCCTGCCCGACGGTGAGGATGCCCGCAGGGAGCAGCGGGTCGAACGCGTGCTCACGGTCTCCAGGGGCGGCTTCGCCGACGCCCTGGACTGCCTCCCCGAGGTCGGCTCCACCCTGGCCGGTCACGCCTTCGCGACCGTCCCGTTCCTCGGCGAGCCGGTCGCCTCGGTCGACGCCTGGCCGCGCCGGATCGCCGCCCAGCGCGGCATCAGGCGCATCCTCCGCGCCGCGGGCACGGTCGACGCGATCCACCTGCGGATGGCGGATGTCGGCACCCTTGCCGCCTCCACCGTGGCCCGGGAGCTGGACATCCCCATCGTGTTCACGGTGGCGCCCGACCCGCACAGCGTCATCCACTCGCTGGATGCCGCTGGCGCCCTGACCCGCGCGAACTTCGGCACGGTCGACGAGACCGAGCACTTCTGGTTCCGGGTGCGGCTGGTGCAGCGGTTGGCAGCGGATGCCGCACACACCGTGTTCTTCCCCCGGCCCGACCTGCGGCGCGACATGCGCGACCTCGTCGGAATCGACATCCGGCAGCATCCGGAACGCCACTCGGTGATCGCGGAGGGCATCGACCTGGCCGTGATCGAGCGTTCCCTCACGGATGCTGCGGCGTCCATTGACGACTCCGCCACCGGCGGCCCCGATCGGCTGAGCGCGACCGGCGCCGTCGCATTCGCCGCACTCGACGACTTGCTCGCGACCCTCCCAGCCGAGCGACGGGGACTGCCGCTGGCCATCACTGCGGGTCGGCTGCACCGGGTGAAGGGCATGGCCGCCCTCGTGGAGGCCTGGTCGGCGGACCCGGTGCTGTCCGCTGCCTGCAACCTGCTCATCGTCGGCGGAGACCTGCGCACCCCGTCGGCCGACGAGCGCGCCCAACTGGACCGGATGGCCGCGGCCGTTCCACCCGCCGAGGCCGCCGGGAGGGGGCTGCTGCTCGCCGGGCACCGCAGCAACGACACCGTGGCCCGGTGGTTCGCTGCCGCGCGCCTCGGCCGACCAGGCCTGGCCGCCCCGAACGGCGTGTACGTCTGCGCCAGCGTGAAGGAGGAGTTCGGGATCGCCCTGCTCGAGGCCATGGCGACCGGCCTCTCGGTGGTCGCGCCGCACTCCGGCGGACCGGCCACCTACGTGCAGGAGGGAGTGACGGGCTTCCTCGTGGACACCGGCAAACCGGCTGCGCTGGCAGGCGGGATCACCGATGCCCTCACGATCGCCTCCGGACCGTTCGGGGCGGAATACGCCGAGCGCGCCCGCGAGATGGTGGCCCGCTCGTTCACGATCCAGGCCATGGCGACCACGCTGGCGGCGGTGTACCGGGAGGTCTCCATCACCGACGGACCGAATGCCTGGGCGATGAGCCTGATATGACACTGTTGATCATCAGCCCCGACTACGCCTCCCATCTCTTTCCCCTGGCCACCCTCGGCACCGCCTGGCAGCAGGCCGGTGAGCGCGTCGTCGTGGCCAGCGGCCCCGCCACGGCCGACATCGTGCGAGCGTTCGGTTTCGAACGGATCAACCTGCAACTGGGCCGGGGCTCGAACCCGGGCACGATCCGGGCCGAGCAGCAGCCGAGCGGCGAAGACGATGCCCTCCGCGGGTTCTTCGCCGCGACCCGCCGCGGCATGGTGGAGACGCTCTTGTTCCAGGCCGAGGCGCGAAGCAACGACCTGCTCTGGAACCCGGCCCCGGTCGCCCGCGAGGTGCAGCGGATCGTGAACGAGGTGCAGCCCGACCACGTGATCGTCGACCACCTCGCGTTCAGTGCCCGGCTCGCGCTGCGGAGTGCGGGCATCCGTCACGCCGACGTCGTGCTCGGGCACCCGTCCGCGTTGCCGGTGGGCGACGAGGTCTACGGTTACCCGCCGGACTGGCCGGTGGCGTTCCGGCCCGGCCCGGCAGCGCTGGAGGCCCTTCGATCGGCGTGCGACGACGTGCGCGACGCGTTCACGGCCCAATGGAACGACGCCCTGCGGAGCCTCGACCCCGCGGCGATCCCCAGCCGGGACGCCTTCACGGAGTCGGGCGACGTGCTCCTGCTCAACTACCCGGCCGAACTGCACGACCCGGCGCGCACCGCCCTGCTGCCGCCGCACGCCTTCCTCGGCTCCGCGGTGCGTGAGGAGGCCGTCGACGACCAGGTCGAGCGGTGGCTGACCGCCGGCGACCTGCCGGTCGTTTATCTGAGCTTCGGCAGTTTCCTCTCCGTGCGCGGCGACGTGCTCGCCCGGGTCGCGGAGGCGCTGCGCGGGCTCGACGTGCGGGTTGCCATCGCCACCGGTGCGACCGACCCGGCCGAGCTCGGGCCGATCCCCGGTTCCTGGCTCGTGCGCGGGTTCCTGCCCCAGGTCACCCTGCTCCGTCACGCGGCCCTCGCCGTCACCCACGGCGGAAACAACAGCGTCACCGAGGCGATGACCGCCGGGGTTCCGCTGGTGGTGCTCCCGTTCTCGACCGACCAGTTCGCCGGCGCCGCCGCCCTGGAGACGGCAGGATTCGGGCTCTCCTTCGACCCGAACGTCGTGACGGCCGACGAGCTGCGTGCGGCGGCCGAGGCCCTGCTCGCCCTCGACGGAGCGGCCAGGCTGCGCCTGGACCGGCTGCGCGCATCCCTCGCCGACGGTGAAGGGCCGCGCCGCGCCCGTGAGGCGCTCCTGGCCGTTCCCGTGGTGGGCTAGCACGCTGGACGAGCGTGCCCCGGTGGTCGAGCTTGCCCCGGTGGTCGAGCGTGTCGAGACCGGGATTTCGACAGGCTCAATCACCGTCGGTGGTCGAGCGTGCCCCGGTGGTCGAGCGTGTCGAGACCGGGATTTCGACAGGCTCAATCGCCGTCGGTGGTCGAGCTTGTCGAGACCCGGCCCGATCACACGTCGATGGCGTAGACCAGGGATTCCTGCACCATCCCGAACCATTCGTAGACGTCCCGCAGGAACGGGGCCTCATCGTCGTCTCGCCGCGGCCGGCCGTCCGGACCGATGTCGAGGCGCTCGGCCAACGTCAGGCGCAGGTCGGTGAGGGTGCGCAGCCATGACTGCACGTCGGGCGGGTCAAGCACGATCGCCAGCGGGGCGTCGTCCGGCGAGTCGTGGAGCAGGGCCTCGTCCGGTTCGTCGGAGATCGGATCCAGCGGTTCCTCACCCAGGGTCGCCAGGACCACCTTCGCGTTGAGCACCTTGCGGTCGAGGAGATCGCCGGCGGTGAAGCGACGGAACTCCGCCGCGGCCTCCGGGTCGCCCCGGTAGGCATCCGGGAGCAGCCGTTTCAGGGCCGGGTCGGCGGTCGGTCCGGGAGCGTGGGCATCGGCGGCCTCCAGCAGCTCCACCAGCTGGCTGGTGGCGAGGCGGAGCAGCCCCACCTCGACCAGTTCGAAGTGCGCGGACACGCGACCCTCCGCGGACGGCTCGAATTGCATCACGAGTCGGCCCTGGCCAGCGTCGCCCACAGGCCGTAGCCGTGCATGGCCTCGACGTGTCGTTCCATGGCCTCCCGGTTGCCCGTGGCGACCACGGCCCGGCCGGTGTTGTGCACCTGCAGCATGAGGCGTTCCGCCTCCTCGGCGGTGACCCCGAAATAGCTGCGGAAGACGTAGGCGACGTAGGACATCAGGTTCACCGGGTCGTCCCAGACGATCGTGATCCACGGGCGGTCCAGTGACACCGTCTCCTGCAGATCCGGGCGTTCGACAGTCTTCGGCACCCCTCAAGGCTCCCACGACGGGGAACGGAATTCCACCGAGTCCAAGCCGCGATCCGCCTCCGCATCGTCCGGGCCGGGTCAGGGCGCGTGATGCGGCCGGCCGGCCGCGTGGCCGAGCGCCGTGACGACCAGGGTGATCACCGCCGACAGGGCGACCCCCCAACCGATGTGCGCCATCAGCAGCAGGGCGCCGACCGCGGCGCCGGCGCCGATCAGCACGATGGCGGCGAGCCGGCGGAACCAGGGCTGGCCCTTGCCGCCGCCGAGCCGGGAGTCGGCGGCGAAGCCCGTGATGGTCGAGGTGACCACCACCGTGGTCACGTCCTTCACCCCGATGTGGCGGGCGATCGACGCCTGCAGGCCCATCACCGCGGCGAGGAAGCCCGTGATCACGAGGTCGAAGGGGGCCGGCGGCCGGCCGCCGCCGAGGAACAGGGCGATCGAGAGGGCGGCCATGACCAGACCCTGCACGCCGAAGAGCACGCTGGCGTGCGTCGTCCAACCGATCGCGACCGGTCGCAGCACCCGCCCGCCGACGGCGGCGCCGAGCATGAACGTGAACAGCGCGAGCAGCGGGCCGGCGACCGGCAGGTTGTTCGCCCCGGCCAGGGCCATGCCGAGGATCACGACGTTGCCGGTCATGTTGCCGGTGAACACCCGGTCCAGGCCGAGGTAGCCCACGGCATCCGCCACGCCGGTGGAGAAGGTGAGCGCGAGCATGAGCCCCAGGTGCAGGTTCGCGGGGTGGCGGCGGAGTGTCTCGAGCACGGGATCCTTAGGAAGCGGTGACGGCCGGGGAACGCGGCGGCGGGCGCGGGAACCCCCATGATTCCACGGATGCCGCCCGGGAGTCACCGATCGCGCGGATTCCCGGGGGCCCCGCCGGCGTCGGCATCACGTTCAAACCCGGCGTCGATGTTCACGTCGATGTTCACGTCGATGTTCACATCGATGTCGGCGCCGGTCTCCAGATCGCCGCATTCCACCGGCACGGCCTGGTGTGCGAGCAGGTAGGGACGGGCCCCGGTGTCTCCACTGACCGAGGCGATCAGGTCGGCCCAGTGCGCGCGCCCGATCACGACCGGATGCCCCGGCCGGCCCTCGAAACAGGCCTGCCTCAGGCTGTCCGGGCCGATGGCTGCCGGGCCGATGGGTGCCGGGCCGTCGGGTGCGGCTCCGGCGGCCCCAGGGCCGATCAGTCGCCGGACCGTGGCCTCGGTCAGCCCGGGCACGTCGACCGGGACGACGGCCACGGCGAGCGGACCGGGGCCGAGCGCCGTCGCCGCGCGCAGCCCCGCCTTGAGCGAGGCGGAGAGCCCGCCGGCCCAGTCCTCGGCCCGCGAGAGCACCAGTTCGCCCGGCCGATAGCGGCCGAGCAGCGCCTCCGCCTCGTCGGCCCCGGCCCCGAGCACGACGATCACCGGGTAGCAACCGGCGGAGGCAAGGGTTTCGACGGCCCTGACCAGCCAGGACCGACCCTCGCACGTGACTGCGAGCGCCTTCGGCCGGCCATACCGGGAGCCGGCGCCGGCGGCGAGCACGAGGCCGGCAACAGGGGCAGCGATGGGCGTCATGCCTGCCATCGTAGGCCGACCCTGGCCTCTCGTTGCCGGACTGGGGCCGAGCCATCGGTGGCAGACTGTGGGGATGGTGCAACAGCGCAACGGGTTGTCGATTCACGGGCCGTCTCTCCACGGGGCAGCGCCCCAACGGGCAGCCGCTCATGGCTGAGCGCACGCTGATCCTGCTCCGGCACGCCAAGTCCGACTGGTCGGGCGACGAGGCCGACATCGACCGTCCCCTCAACGGCCGGGGCCGCCACCAGGCGCCGCGCGCCGGGAAGTGGCTGGCCCGCAGCATCCCTGTCATCGACCTCGCGGTCGTCTCGCCGGCGAACCGGGCACGCAGCACCTGGGAACTGGTCTCGGCGGAGCTCGACGCCGTGCCGCCGACCCAGGTCGACGACCGCGCCTATGCCGCGTCGGCCGGGCAACTGCTCGGTGTGCTGCGCGACCTGCCGGACCACGCCGGCATCGTCGTGCTGGTCGGCCACAACCCGGGGATCGAGAACCTGGCCTCGCTGCTGACCGGGGAGTCCGTGCCCATGCCGACCTCGGCGATCGCGGTGATCGGCCTGGCCGGCCCGTGGACGGACGCCGGTCGCTTCCCGGCGGTGCTTCGCGCCTCGGGCAGGCCCCCGGCGGAATAGAGTCGGCATCGGCATCGGCATCGGCGTCGGCGGTTGGAGTCGGCTCAGTGGGCTGACCACGCTCGGCGCGAACAGGGCTTGCCCTCCGGGACCGAGTGCGCGTGACCGGTGGTCGAGCTCGTCGAGACCCGGTGGCGTGATTTCGACAGGCTCAATCACCGGAGGGGCTCAATCACCGGACAGGCTTAATCACCGGACGGGGTCGAGTTCCGGTGGTCGAGCGCGTCGAGACCGAGTCGCCATGATTTCGACAGGCTCAATCACCGGACGGGCTCACTCACCGGACAGGCTTAATCACCGGACAGGCTCGACCGCCGGTGGTCGAGCTCGTCGACCTGGCCAATTCGCCGGGGTGGATGCCGATGGCGTCGCACAAAGTGTGCAAACGTTTGCACGATGCGGGCTGGCCGAAATGCGGGGATTTGGCTCTCTGATGAGGGGTGTTTCCCGCGATTCGGTCGAATCGGACAAATCCGTGACCAAAAACATGTAAACGCTTGCAGGATCGGTGTGGCGCGGAGTAGCGTCTGACCCGTTGTCCTTTGCGCAGCACCGCGCCGAACGGGGAGAGTCAATGCTGACCAATCGCACCGCCGCACGCCGAATCCTGGCCACGATCGGCTCCGGGGCGATCATCGTCTCCGGCCTCGTCTTCGCCCCGATCGCCGCCGCAGCGGCCACGCCGACCGTCGCCCTCGCCGGCAGCCTCCAGAACGAACTCGGCTGCACCGAAGACTGGCAACCGAGCTGCGCCGCCACCGAGCTCGCCCCGACCGGGACCGACGGGATCTGGGCGGCCGAGTTCACCCTCCCCGCGGGCAGCTACGACTACAAGGTGGCCCTCAACGACACCTGGGACGTCGCCTACGGGCTCGACGGCGGAGCGGACAACATCCCGCTGACCATCGCCGGCGACAGCACCCTGCGTTTCACCTTCGACCTCGCGAAGAAGCGGGTCGGCCTGGAGGCGCTCTCCCTTGAAGGGCCATACTCCCAGACGGATGCCCCGCTCGCGGCCGCCCCCATCCGCGAACCCGGCAGCGACGAGCAGTTCTACTTCGTGATGACCGACCGGTTCAAGGACGGCGACCCGACCAACAACACCGCCGGTCTCGGCGCCGATCCGCAGGTCTCCGGCTTCGACCCGACCAACAAGGGCTTCTACAACGGCGGCGACCTCGCGGGTCTCCGCTCCTCCCTCGACTACATCCAGGGGCTCGGCACGAGCGCCCTCTGGCTGACACCGTCATTCATGAACAACCCGGTCCAGGGCGTCGGCGTGAACGCCTCGGCCGGCTACCACGGCTACTGGATCACCGACTTCACCAGGATCGACCCGCACCTCGGCACGAACGCCGAACTCGAGGCGCTCATCGCCGACGCGCACGCCCGCGGCATCAAGGTCTACTTCGACATCATCACCAACCACACCGCCGACCTGATCGACTACGCGGAGAAGAAGTACAGCTACATCGACAAGGCCACCTCGCCGTACACGACCGCGGCCGGCGTCGCCTTCGACCCGGCCGACTACGCAGGCACGCCCGACTTCCCCGTGCTCGACACGACCTCGTTCCCGTACACGCCGACCCTGACTCCGGCCAACGCGAACCGCAAGGTGCCGGCCTGGCTGAACGACCCCACGCTCTACCACAACCGCGGCGACTCGACCTTCGAGGGCGAGAGCGCGCTCGACGGTGACTTCTCCGGCCTCGACGACCTGATGACCGAGAACCCGGCCGTCGTGAACGGCTTCATCGACATCTACAAGACCTGGGTCGACCTCGGCATCGACGGCTTCCGCATCGACACCGTCAAGCACGTGAACCTCGAGTTCTGGCAGACCTGGTCCACCGCCGTGCGCGACTACGCCCGCGCCAAGGGCAAGCCCGACTTCTTCATGTTCGGCGAGGTCTACGACGCGGATGCCGCCAAGACCTCCCCCTACGTGCGGAAGACCGACCTCAGTTCGGTTCTCGACTTCGGCTTCCAATCGCAGGCCACGAGCTTCGCGGCCGGCAACTCCGCCAAGGGCCTCAGCCAGCTGTATGCCGGCGACGACCGGTACACCACCCCCGACTCCAACGCCTACGCCCTGCCGACCTTCCTCGGCAACCACGACATGGGCCGGATCGGCTCCTTCCTCAAGAGCACCGACTCCCCGGTGCAGCGGGACAAGCTCGCCCACGATCTCATGTACCTCACCCGCGGCCAGCCCGTCGTCTACTACGGCGACGAGCAGGGCTTCGCCGGCACCGGCGGCGACAAGGACGCCCGCCAGTCCCTGTTCGCCAGCCAGGTCACCGACTACACGAACCAGCCGCTGATCACGGGGGAGACGGCCGGGTCGGTCGACCGCTTCGGCACGGATGCCCCGCTCTACACCCACATCAGCGCCCTCTCCGCGCTCCGGAGGAACAACCCCGCCCTGGCCACCGGCGCCCAGATCGAGCGCTACACCGACACCGGAGCCGGCATCTACGCCTTCAGCCGGGTCGACCGCACCGCGAAGATCGAGCACCTCGTCGCCGTGAACAACTCGGCCACCGCCAAGACGGTCACGGTGCCGACCCTCACCAAGAACGCGGCCTTCTCCGTGCTCTACGGAGCCGGTACGCCGGGCACCGCCACCGCCACCGGCGAGCTCTCGGTGACCGTGCCCGCCCTCGGCTCGGTCGTGCTCGTCGCCGACCGCCCGGTCACGGCGCCGAGCGCGGCCACAGCGATCACGGTCGCCGCCCCGAAGGCCGGCGCCGGCGTATCCGGAGTCTCACCCGTGGCCGCCGCGGTCGACGAGGGCACCTGGGCAGAGACCGGCTTCGCCTGGCGCGTGGTCGGCTCCCCGGACTGGACCGCCCTCGGCACCGCGGAGGACACCACCCCCCGGGTGTTCCACGACACGGCCGGCCTCGCCAAGGGCACCCTGGTCGAGTACCGTGCGGTGACCACGGATGCCGCCGGCCAGCGCGCCGCCGCCTCCACCTTCGCCTCGGTGGGCAACACCGTTTCCCTTGCCGACACCGGCACGCCGACGCCCGCCATCGACATGGTCACGGTCGCCGGCAACCTCGACTCGGAGATCGGCTGCGCGGGCGACTGGCAGCCCGGCTGCGAGGCCGCGAAGCTCACCAAGCGCGCCGACGGCATCTACGCCGGCACCTTCGACCTTCCGGCCGGCGCCTACGAGTACAAGATCGCGATCAACGGCTCCTGGGACGTCAACTACGGTGCGGGCGGCGTGCCGAACGGCGCGAACGTCGCCTTCACCGCACCGGGCGGACCGGTGACGTTCTACTTCGACCCGCGCAGCAACTTCTTCCAGAACACCGCTCAGGGCCCGATCGTCGTGGCGGCCGGCTCCTTCCAGGAGGAGGCAGGGTGCCCCGGAGACTGGAAACCCGACTGCCTCGCCACCTGGCTGCAGGACATCGACGGTGACGGCATCCTCACCTGGAGCACCAGCACCCTGCCCACCGGCAGCTACGAGGCCAAGGCCGCGCACAATCTCGGCTGGGACGAGAACTACGGCGCGAACGGCGTGCCGAACGGCGCCAACATCGGCTTCAGCGTGACCGAGGGAAAGCAGACCACGTTCAGCTACGACCTGGCCAGCCATGTGCTCACCATCCAAGCGACAGACCCGCCGCTCGCCGGCACCGGTCAGCAGCGCGCGCACTGGCTGAGCGAGAAGACGCTGGCCTGGCCGCGGGACCTGCTGCCGGTGAACGCCGATCCGGCCGATCTCGTCTACGCCCTGAACACCTCACCGGATGCCACCCTGGCACTCGCCGACGGGGCTGTGACCGGCGGCGACACCGTGAAGCTCGCCTACGACAAGGCGGGCCTGACCGACGCGCAGAAGAAGGCGTTTCCCGCGCTGGCGAACTCCGTCGTGTTGCGCCCGGTCGGCACCGACCGGGCAGGCATCGAGCGTCTGCTCACCACCCAGCTGCAGGTCAGCCAGGCCGGTGCCGACGGAGTGCTGAGCGCGCTCACCGGGGTGCAGCTGCCCGGCGTGCTCGACGACCTCTACGCGGATGCCGCCGCCTCCCGCCCGCTCGGCGTGACCTGGTCGAAGAAACGGCCGACCGTCGCGGTCTGGGCGCCGACCGCCCAGAAGGTGGACCTGCTCGCCTGGACCGCCGGCGACGCCGCCGAACTCGAGCGGGTCGCCCTGAACCGCCAGGCCGACGGCACCTGGACGGTGACCGGAGCGAAGGGCTGGGCCGATGCATCCTTCGTCTTCGAGGTCACGGTCTTCGCGCCGACCACCGGCAAGATCGAGGTCAACCAGGTCACCGACCCGTACTCGGTTGCCCTGACCACCAACTCGACCCGATCGGTCTTCGTCGACCTGGCCGACCGGAAGTACCGGCCGAAGAAGTGGGAGAAGGCGGAGTCGCCAGAGATCGACAACCCCGTCGACCGATCGATCTACGAGCTGCACGTTCGTGACTTCTCGATCTCCGACGACACCGTGCCGGAGCCGCTCCGCGGAACCTACGGCGCCTTCGGCGTGGACAGCGCCGGCACCCGGCACCTCGCCGAGCTGGCGGATGCCGGCCTGAACACCGTGCACCTCCTGCCGACCTTCGACATCGCCACGATCGAGGAAGACCGGAGCAAGCAGGCCGTGCCGGCCTGCGACCTCGCCTCGTTCGGGCCGGCCTCGCCGGAGCAGCAGGCCTGTGTGCAGGCCACCGCCGACGCCGACGGCTTCAACTGGGGCTACGACCCGCTGCACTTCCAGGCGCCGGAGGGCTCCTACGCGGTGAACCCGCGGGGCGGAGGCCGGGTGGCCGAGTTCCGCAGCATGGTGGGCGCCCTGCACGAGGACGGCCTGCAGGTCGTGCTCGACGAGGTCTACAACCACACCGCGGCGAGCGGCCAGACCGCCAAGTCCGTGCTCGACAAGGTCGTGCCCGGCTACTACCACCGGTTGAACCCGTTGGGCGCGGTCGAGACCTCGACCTGCTGCCAGAACGTGGCCACCGAGCACCGGATGGCCGAACGGCTCATGGTCGACTCGGTCGTGCTCTGGGCGAGGGAATACCGGGTCGACGGCTTCCGATTCGACCTGATGGGTCACCACTCGAAGGAGAACCTGCTGAACGTGCGGCGTGCGCTGAACACGCTCACCGAGAAGAAGGACGGCGTAGACGGCAAGTCGATCTACCTCTACGGCGAGGGTTGGAACTTCGGCGAGGTGGCGAACAACGCGCTGTTCGAGCAGGCGACGCAGGGCCAGCTCGGCGGCACCGGCATCGGCACCTTCAACGACCGGCTGCGCGACGCCGTGCACGGCGGCAGCCCCGTCGACGGCGGCACCGCGCAGCAGCAGGGCTTCGGCACCGGGCTCGGCACCGACTCGAACGGCGCGGCGATCAACGGCACCCCGGAGCAGGCGCTTGCCAAGCTGGCCCAGGCGAGCGACCTGGTGCGACTCGGACTCGCCGCGAACCTGAGGGACTTCAGCTTCGTGACCAGCGACGGCACCGTGAAACGCGGCGACCAGCTCGACTACAACGGTTCCCCGGCCGGTTACGCCGACCAGCCCGACGAGGTGATCAATTACGTCGACGCGCACGACAACGAGACGCTCTTCGACCTGCTCGCGCTCAAGATGCCGGCCGACAGCGCGATGGCCGACCGGGTGCGGATGAACACCCTCTCCCTGGCCACCGCGACCCTCTCCCAGTCGCCGTCGCTCTGGCACGCCGGCACCGACCTGCTCCGCTCCAAGTCGCTTGACCGGGACAGCTACAACGCGGGCGACTGGTTCAACCGGATCGACTGGACCGGCCAGACGAACAACTTCGGGGTGGGTCTGCCGTCGGCGGCCGCGAACAAGGACAAGTGGGACATCCAGCGGCCGTTGCTGGAGGACCCGGCGCTCGTTCCGACCCCGGGCGACATTGCGGCCGCGTCGAACCAGGCGCAGGATCTGCTCCGGCTCAAGCAGTCGACCGGGCTGTTCCGGCTCGGCGACGCGAAACTGATCAAGCAGAAGCTGACCTTCCCGGCCGCCGGGACCGCGGCGACCCCGGGGGTGATCGTGATGAGTATCGACGACACCGTCGGTGCCGACGTCGACCGCAAGCTCGATGGGGTGCTCACGGTGTTCAACGCGAGCCCTGAGCCGCAGACCATTCGACTGGCGGACCTGGCCGGGAAGACCTACACGCTCAGCGCCATCCAGGCGAAGGGCGCGGATGCCTCGGTCAAGACCACCACGTGGGCTGCGGCCACCGGCACGGTCACCGTGCCTGCCCGCACCGTGGCCGTTCTCGTCGACGACCAGAAGAAGTCGGGGAGAAGGTAGTCGAACCCCGGTGGTCGGGCCGCGGTGGTCGGGCCGCGGTGCCGGTGGTCGAGCTTGTCGAGACCCGCGCCGGCGTGATTTCGACGGGCTCAATCACCGCGGTGGTCGAGCTCAGGTACCGGTGGTCGAGCTTGTCGAGACCCGTGCCGGCGTGATTTCGACGGGCTCAATCACCGCGGTGCCGGCGTGATTTCGGCGGGCTCAATCACCGCGGTGGTCGAGCCTGTCGAGACCTCACCGGGGTGCATCAGGCGCCAGATCCGGTCGCGGGACATCGGCAGCTCGTAGGGGCGGATGCCGATGGCGTCGCGCACCGCATTGGCCAGGGCCGGGGCGACCGGGTTGTAGGGCGACTCGCTCATCGACTTCGCGCCGAACGGGCCGAGCGCATCCGTCGTCTCGGCGAAGTACACCTCGGTCACCGGCAGGTCGGCGAGCAGGGGGATGTGGTAGTTGCGCAGCACGCCGGTGGTGACCGTGCCGGCCCCGTCGAGGATGACCTCCTCGAACAGCGACGAGCCGATCGCCTGGGCAACCCCACCCTCGACCTGGCCCCGGCACTGCTCGGGGTTCATCACGACGCCGGCATCCGCGGCCTGGATCGACTGCAGGATGCGCACCTCGCCGGTGAGGCTGGACACCGCCACCCGGAACGCCTGCACGTTGAACGCGACCGAACGCCTCGCGCCGTCCTCCTCGGCTTCGGCGCTCACGGGAGCGGGCCCGGCGGTGCCGGTGCGAAGTTTCTCCGCCAGGCGCGTCGCCGCGCGCAGCACGGCCTTGCCGGCGACGACAACCCCGGCCGAACCGAACGCGCCCGTGTCATAGCCGGAGGCGTCGGTGTCGGAGTGCAGGATGTCGATCAGGTCGGGGTCCGTGTTCAAGGCCGTCGCCGCGAGCTGGGCGTGCACGGTGGTCGTTCCGTTGCCGAACTCGGCCGTGCCGACCCGCACGGTGTACCGGCCGGTCGGTTCGAGGGTCACCGAGGCGTGCGCGAAGTGCCCGCGGGGCGGCATGGTGGCGATCATCGCGGTCGCCATCCCCTCGCCGACCTGCCACTCCGGGCCCTCTGGCGACGGCACGCCGTTGCCGCGCTCGAGCGCGGCCTGGGCCAGGTCGAGGCACTGGTCGAGGCCATAGCTGCCGAAGATGAGGTCGGCGCCCTCCACCTGGGTCACCACGAGCGGGTCGGCGGGGCCGACGCAGTTGAGCCGGCGCAGGTCGAACGGGTTCATCCCGAGGTCTCGGGCGAGGTCGTCGATGGCCGACTCGACCCCGAAGATCACCTGGCCGAGTCCGTAGCCGCGGAACGCGCCGGAGGGGAGGTTGTTCGTGTACACGCTCTGGGCATCCACCCGCTTGTTCGGCACCGAGTAGAGGCTGACCGACTCCGAGGTGCCGTGGAACATCACACCGGGGCCGTGGTTGCCATAGGCGCCGGTGTCGGCGAGCACGCCGAGCTTGAGCGCGGTGAGCCGGCCGTCATCGGTCGCGCCGACGGTGACCTGCACCCGCATCGGGTGACGGACCGGCGCCGCGGTCAGCTCGTCGGCGCGGCTGAACTCGTACTGCACCGGGCGCCCGGTCCGCAGAACGGCGAGGGTGACGACGTCCTCGGTGAGGATCTCCTGTTTGCCGCCGAACCCTCCGCCGACCCGGGCGGTGAACACCCGCACATCGGCCGGGTCGAGCTCGAACAGGCGGCAGATCTCCCGGTGCACCAGGAACGGCACCTGCGAGCTCGTGCGCAGTACCAGACGGTCGTCCTCGAGCCAGCCGATCGTGGCATGGGTCTCCAGATGGGTGTGCGCCACCCGCTGGGTCTGCCAGCTGCCGGTGACGAGCCGGGTGGCGTCGGCCAGGCCGGCCTCGATGTCACCGTGCTCGCCGTGCAACTCGGCGACGAGGTTGCGCCCGGGGTCGGCCAGGCGGCTCTCGGCGGCATCCTTGTCTCCGTGCACGAGGGCGGCCCCCGGGAGGAGCGCCTCGTCCGGGTCGAAGACCGCGGGCAGCGGCTCGTAGTCGACGTGTATCAGCCGGCAGGCTGCCTCGGCGATCGCCACGGTGTCGGCGACGACCGCCGCGACCCGCTGGCCGCGGAACCGCAGCACCCGGTCGAAGACGAGGCTGTCGTCCGGGTCGTCGAGCCGGTCCTCGTGCCGGGCGGTGGAGAAAAGGGTGGCGGGGGAGTCGGCGTGGCTGAGCACGGCGTGAACGCCGGGCAGGGCGGCGGCCGCGCGGGTGTCGATCGAACGGATGCGCGCGTGGGCGTGCGGGCTCCGCAGCACGCTCAGGTGAGTGAGGCCCGGCACGGCGACGTCGAGCGTGTACGGTTCCTGCCCGCTCACGATCCGTTCGCTCGCCGGGGCGCGCAGGGACGTGCCGACCCGGCCGGTGCGGATCACCCGGCCGAGAGTCGAGGCAGGGGCACCGACGGGCGTGCGGGTGTCGGCGCGGGCATCGGCGCGGGTTTCGTCGGCATCGACCGGGGCATCGGCCGGGGCATCGGCCGGGGCATCGACCGTGCCGGAGCCGTCGGTCGGCGTGCGGGTGCCGCGGATGGCATCCGCGATCGAGCGGTAGCCGGTGCAGCGACACAGATTGCCCTTGAGCAGGCGCGGCAGGTCGTCGTGGTCGTGCTCGGTCAGGGTGGAGGCGGTCACGACCATGCCCGGGGTGCAGAAACCGCACTGGAAACCGGCGGCGTCCACGAAGCGCTGCTGCACCGGCGCGAGACCGCCGGGCAGGCCCAGCCCGGCCGCCGTCGTGACGGCCGTGTCCTCGGCGCGGAACGCCGGGAAGACGCAGGAGTGCACGGGGGTGCCGTCGACGAGCACCGAGCAGGCGCCGCAGTCTCCCGTGTCGCAGCCCTTCTTCACCTCGAAGTGCTCCTGCTGGCGCAGGAAGGAGCGCAGGCACTGCCCCGGGGCGGCCGGGGCGTCGACCGTCGAACCATTCACGGCGAGCCTCATGCCCGCACCTCCTCGCGCGCGTCCTCCCAGGAGAACGCCGGATCGGCCTGGCCCTGCGCGAGTTCGGCCCGGATCTCCTCGCCCAGCACCCCGCTCACGGCGCGGCGCCAGTCGGCGCCGCCGTGGGCATCCGTGAACCAGACGTCGATCGCGGCGATGTCACGTTCGAGCGCGCTCGCCGAAGGAGTGGAGTCGTAGCGGAGCTGCACCGGATGGACGGTGCCGGCCGTGACGGTGAGCACGAAGGCCCCGTCGGCGTCGGTCCGGCCGATCAGCAGGGTGCCGGACCGGCCGAGCGGGGAGAGGGCGATCCGGCGGAAGGCCGTGCGGGAGTCCAGCGTCGACGCCGGGAGGAGGATCGAGCGCAGCACGTCGCCAGGGTCCAGCCGATTGGCCTGGTTGCCGGTCACGAAATCCACGGCGGGCAGGCGCTCGTCGCTCCCGTCGCTGCGCCAGAGGAGGACCTCACCGTCGAGGGCCGCGGCCAGGGCGGTCATCGGCCCGGCCGGTAGCGACGCGCACAGGTTGCCGCCGACCGTGGCCACGTTCCAGATCTTGAACGAGCCGTAGAGAGCGGCGGAGCACTGGAAGAAGAGCGGATGCGCGACCCGGCCGATCGCTTCCGGCAGCCGGGACAGCTCCGCGATGGTGCAGGTGGCGGCGATCTCCAGGCCGGCGGCGGTGACCGTGAGCGGCTCCCAGCCGAGGGTCTGCAGGTCGACAAGCCCGGTCAGGTGCACCTGCGGCTCGCCGAACAGGTCGCTGCCGCCGGCCAGCGGCGCCACCGTCGGCCCGAGCGCGGCCAGGTCGGCGCGGGTGCGGGCCGGGGTGAGAGTCAGAACGGTGTTCAGGTCCATCGCTTCTCCCCAATAGACTGAGTTGCTAAGTTTCTGAGATAGAACCTAGCCGGGGGAGCGCGGGGTCGCGTGACCCACGCGCATCCTCACGGCCTCTTCACACCAACGGCGCGGTCGCCGCCGCTGGTTTGCAGGCACGATAGCGCGAAATCGGCCGAGTCAGGCGGAGTGATCGACGCCGTGCAGCTGGTCCAGGATGTGGTCGAGCACCTTGTCGAGCACGTCGAGCCCGTCGCGCACCCCGCCGCTCGAGCCCGGCAGATTCACGATCACGGTGCGGCCGCGGGCGATTCCGGCCCGGCCGCGGGAGAGCACGGCCAGGGGCGTCGAGGCGGCACCCCGCCTGCGCAGCTCCTCCATCAGGCCGGGCAGCTCCAGGTCGAGCAGTGGCGCGGTCTGCTCCGGGGTGCGGTCGTGCGGGCTGATGCCGGTGCCGCCCGTGGTGATCACCAGGTCGTAGCCGGCGTCGACGGCGGCCCGCAGTGCGGCCCCGACCGGGTCGCCGTCCGGCACGACGTGGCGGCCGAGCACGGTCCAGCCGCGGTCGATCAGCCAGGCGTCGATGACGGGGCCGGTGCGGTCGGTGTAGATTCCCGCCGCCGCGCGCGTCGACGCCACGATGACCTGGGCGGTGCGCTCCGGGTGCGGGACGCGGATCGGGGTCGTTGAGGGTGCGTTCACGCCTCCATCCTGCCCCACCGACCGGCCCCACCGACCGGCCCGACCGTTCCGACCGGCTCGAATCGTCGACGGGCGGGCAAGCGAAACCGCAGATACGGTAATAAGATGCATTCCATGTCGCAGATACGGATCAGGGACGCCGCCGGGTACCTCGGGGTGAGCGATGACACCGTGCGCCGCTGGATCGACAACGGCATCCTGGCCGCGTCCGACGACGACTCGGGGCGCATGGTCGTCGACGGCCTCGACCTGGCCCGGCTGGCCAGGGAGAACGCGCTCGCGCCGGCCGACCCGGCCGACACGGCCAGCTCGGCGCGCAACCGTTTCGTCGGCCTGGTGACCAGCGTGCTCAGCGACCCGGTCATGTCCCAGGTCGAGCTCCAGTGCGGCCCGCACCGGGTGGTCTCCTTGATGAGCACGGAGGCCGTGCGGGAGCTCGGCCTCGTGCCCGGTTCCGTCGCCGTCGCCGTGGTCAAGGCGACCAACGTCATCGTCGAGACGCCGAGAGGGCACCAGTGACGGCGCGCCGCCGTCCTCTCGCCGCGCTCGTGCTGCTCGCGGCCGCAGGGCTCACCGCAGGCTGCGCCGGCCAGGGAGGCTCCCCGGGCGCACCGTCGGCAGCTCAGTCGGCCGCAGCCTCGTCGTCCGCCTCGCCCGCCGCGTCCGAAACGCTCACCGTGTTCGCCGCGGCCTCCCTGACCGGCACGTTCACCGCTCTCGCCGACCGATTCGAGGCCGCGCACCCTGGCGTCAGGGTGACCCTCAATTTCGCCGGCTCGGCCGACCTTGTCACCCAGATCACGGAGGGCGCCCCGGCCGATGTCTTCGCGGCCGCCGACACCAGGAGCATGGACAGGCTCGCCGCCGCCGGCCTGGTGGCCGGGAAACCGGTGGTCTTCGCGACCAACACTCTCGAGATCGCGGTGCCGCCCGGCAACCCGGCCGGCATCGCGACCTTCGCCGACCTGGCCCGCCCCGGCGTCGCCGTGGTGGCCTGCGCGCCCCAGGTGCCCTGCGGCGCCGCGGCAGCGAAGATCGAGGCGGCGACCGGCATCACGCTCGCACCGGTCAGCGAGGAGAACGCCGTCACCGATGTGCTCGGCAAGGTCTCCACGGGCGAAGCGGATGCCGGGCTCGTATACATCACCGACGTCACCGCGGCAGGCGGGGCGGTCCGCGGGATCCCGTTCCCCGAGTCGGATCGCGCCGTGAACCGCTACCCGATCGCGGTCGTGGCCGGCAGTGCGCAGGCGAAGCTCGGGGCATCCTTCGCCCGGTTCGTCACCGACCCGGGCGGCCGGAAGATACTCTCGGCGGCCGGTTTTGGCACTCCCTGAGTCGTCGGGGCGGCCACAGACCCGCGGCTCCGCACCGGCCGGGCCGGTCACGCTCGGCGTGCCGCGGTGGATCCTCGCGATCGCCGCTCTCGGCGCCATCTTCATCGTGCTGCCGGTCGTCGGCATGACGGCGCGGGTGGACTGGGCCCATTTCGGCAGCCTGGTCACCTCGCCGTCCGCGGTCGCGGCACTGCTGCTGAGCCTCCGCACCGCGGCGGCGAGCACCGTGCTGTGCCTGGTCCTCGGGGTGCCGATGGCCCTGATGCTTGCCCGCAGCCGGTTCCCCGGGCAGCGGCTGGTGCGCGCCGTCGTGCTCCTGCCCCTCGTGCTGCCGCCCGTCGTGGGCGGCATCGCCCTGCTGTCGACATTCGGCCGCCGCGGGCTGCTCGGCCAGGCCTTCGAGGTTCTTGGAGTGCAGATCGCGTTCTCGACCGCCGCCGTCGTCCTCGCCCAGACCTTTGTCGCCCTGCCGTTCCTCGTGCTCAGCGTCGAGGCCACCCTTCGGGCCTCCGGCGCCCGCTACGAGGCCGTCGCCGCCACCCTCGGCGCCACTCCCAGCGTCGTGTTCTGGCGGGTGACGCTTCCGCTCGTGCTGCCCGGCCTGGTCTCCGGCGCCGTGCTCGCCTTTGCCCGCGCCCTCGGTGAATTCGGCGCGACCCTCACCTTCGCCGGCAGCCTCGAGGGCGTCACCCGCACGCTTCCGCTGGAGATCTACCTGCAACGCGAGACCGACCCGGATGCCGCGGTGGCGCTGGCGCTCGTGCTCGTCGCCGTCGCCGTGGTGGTCATGGTCGCGACGCACCGGCCGCGGGCCCCGTCGTGACGTTCGAGCTGGCTGCGGTGGTCGCCCGGCGCGGACTCGACGTGTCGTGGGGGGTCTCGTGACGTTCGAGCTGGCTGCGGTGGTCGCCCGGCGCGGACTCGACGTGTCGTTCACCGTGGCGCCGGGGGAGACCGTGGCGTTGCTGGGCTCCAACGGGGCCGGCAAGTCCACCGTGGTCGAGATCAGCGCAGGCCTGCTCCGCCCCGACGCCGGCCGGGCAAGTCTGGCCGGCCGGGTGCTCTTCGACCTGGGCGGGGGCCGCCCGGGGGTCTGGCTGCCGCCGCACGCCCGCGGCACCGCGCTGCTCGCCCAGGAACCGCTCCTGTTCCCGCACCTCACGGTGCGGGACAACGTGGCGTTCGGCCCGCGCAGCGCGGGCGAGTCCCGGGCCAGGTCGCGGGAGATCGCCGACGAGTGGCTGGCAGCGGCCGAGGTCGCCGACCTGGCCGACCGCCGGCCGACCGCGCTCTCCGGAGGGCAGGCCCAGCGGGTGGCCGTGGCCAGGGCCCTCGCGGCGGATCCGCGCCTGCTACTGCTCGACGAGCCGATGACCGCCCTCGATGTGGCCGCGGTACCCGCGCAGCGCAGGCTCCTGCACCGGGTGCTGGCCGGCCGGTCCGTCATCCTGGTCACCCACGACCCGCTCGACGCCCTGGCCCTGGCCAGCCGGGTGATCGTGCTCGACCAGGGCCGGATCGTGGAGGAGGGCCCGACGCGCACCGTGTTCGCGCGGCCGCAGACCGAGTTCACCCGCGCCCTGACCTTCGGCCTCGACCTCTCTGCCGGCCCTGCTCGCCCGGACGCTGGCCCTGCTCGCCCGGACGCCGGCCCTGCTCGCCCGGACGCCGGCCCCTGAACTCCCGCCTCCCCGTGGCCAATTCAGGAGAATCAGATGCCGGCGACCGTGATTCCGCGTGATTCCGGGCGCTGGTGCGGGACATCCGGGCAAATCTCCTGAATTAGACACACTCCGGCGGCGTGACGCGCGCGAAGGGCAGGGCAGGGCGGGCAGGGCGGGCAGGTGCCTGCGGCAGATGCATCTCACTCGCGGCCTGATGGCGCCGTTCCTCGGTGGCTAATTCAGGAGAAACGGATGCCGGACGCCAGACTCCCGCCGGATTCCGGGGGCTGGTGCGGGACATCCGGGCAAATCTCCTGAATTAGGCACACTTTGGCGGCGCCACACAAGTCGGGCAGGCAGCAGGGGGCAGCAGGCAGCAGGGGGCAGGGCAGCGGCGGGCGTCACGCGGCGCGCATTCTCCGGGCGAAGGAATACCCTTAAGGCATGACCGTTTCCGCACCCTTGTCCGCCCGTGCGACCGCGCGCCCGTTGAAGGACGAGGAGGTGGCCCGAATCCGCAACGATTTCCCCATCCTGGAAACCCGGGTGAACGGGCATCCGCTGAACTACCTGGACTCGGGTGCCACCTCGCAGAACCCGGTAAGCGTGATGGAGGCGGAGCAGGAGTTCTACGAGCAGCGGAACGCCGCCGTGCACCGCGGGGCGCACACCCTCGCCTTCGCCGCCACCGAGGCATTCGAGGCCGCCCGCGCCACGGTTGCCGCCTTCATCGGTGCCCGGACCGACGAGATCGTGTGGACGTCGAACGCCACCGAGGCGGTCAACCTGGTGGCCTACTCCCTCTCCAACGCGTCGCTCGGGCTCGGCGGCGAGGCGGCGAAGCGTTTCCGGCTCGGCGCGGGCGACGAGATCGTCGTCACCGAGATGGAGCACCACGCCAACCTGATCCCGTGGCAGCAGCTCGCGCTGCGCACGGGCGCGACCCTGCGGTTCATCCCGGTACAGGATGACGGCACCCTCGATCTGGCCGCCGCCGGCACCGTGGTCGGCACCCGCACCCGCCTGCTCGCCTTCACCCACGCCTCCAACGTCGTCGGCACGATCAACCCCGTCGCCGAGCTCGTCGCCCTGGCCCGAGCGGTCGGCGCGCTGGTGCTGCTGGACGCCTGCCAGTCCGTGCCGCACCTGCCCGTCGACGTCGCCGCGCTCGACGTGGACTTCGCCGTCTTCTCCGGCCACAAGATGCTCGGCCCGACCGGAATCGGCGTGCTCTACGCCAAGGCCGAACTGCTCGCCGACCTGCCGCCGTTCCTCACCGGCGGCTCGATGATCACGACCGTCGACATGCACACGGCCGAGTTCCTCGCCCCGCCGCAGCGGTTCGAGGCCGGTACCCAGCGCATCTCGCAGGCGATCGCCCTGGCCGCCGCGGTTGACTACCTGACCGAGACCGGTATGGCCCGGATCGAGGCCCGGGAGGCGCAGCTCGGCCACCGCCTCCTCGCCGGGCTCAGCGACATCCCCGGTGTGCGCGTGCTCGGGCCGGGCCTCGGCGCGGAACGGATCGGCCTGGCAAGCTTCGACCTGGCCGGCGTGCACGCGCACGACGTGGGCCAGTACCTCGACGAGGCCGGAATCGCGGTGAGGGTCGGTCACCACTGCGCCCAGCCCCTGCACCGGCGCCTCGGCGTCACCGCGTCCACCCGCGCCAGCACCTACCTCTACACGACCACCGACGAGGTGGATCAGTTCCTGGCAACCCTGCGCGAGGTTGCGCCGTTCTTCGGAGTCCGTTCATGACCAGCACCGCCATGCAGCAGCTCTACCAGCAGATCATCCTCGACCACGCGAAGGCCAGGCACGGCGCCTCGGCCGAGGCGTTGCCGCCGCTCCCGACGCGTCTGTCGGCCGCTGCGTCGGTCGACCCGGCTCCCGACGGCCTCCGGGTGGGCGAATCGCACCAGGTGAACACCACCTGCGGCGACGAGGTCACCGTGCGGGTGGGCGTGCGCGGCGCGGGCGATGAGGCCGTGATCGAGACGTTCGCGTGGCGTGGCGACGGATGCTCCATCTCCTTGGCTTCGGCATCCGTGCTGCACGACACCGTGGGTGGCGTCACCGTCGGCGAGGCCAGGGCCATGCTCGATCTCTACCGGGAGATGCTGCGCTCCCGCGGCACGATCGAACCCGACGAGGAGGTCCTCGGCGACGCCGCCGCCTTCTCCGGGGTCTCCCGTTACCCGGCCAGGGTCAAGTGCGCGATGCTCGCCTGGGTGGCCTTCGAGGCCGCAGTGCTGCCCGTCGCCGAGTGAGGTCGGGTCGGTAGTCGAGCCCGTCGAGCTCGACTCGGGTGACCTGGTCTCGACAAGCTCGACCACCGGGGCGCTCGACCACCGGTGGTCGAGCCTGTCGAGACCCCATCCGTACCGGTGGTCGAGCTTGTCGAGACCCCGCCAACAAACTACGCCGAACGAGCCCCCAGCTCGGCGCGGAGCGGCCAGTCCTGGCCGTCGAGGATGATCTGAGCGCAGCGGCCGGTGAGCGAGTTGACCACGATCGGCGCCATCAGGTTCACGGTGGTGCCGCTCTCGCCCGGGTTGGTCACCACGAGCACGAGCGCGTCGGCCGGGTCGGACAGCTCGAGCGAGCCGGCCTGGTCGTCGCTGATCACGGGGGAGTAGTCGGGAAGGTAGACCGAGGCATCCAGCACGAACAGGCGGGTGCGCTGGTCGGTGGCGGACTGCAGCGTGAAGAGTCCGGCCGCGCCGGGAATCTCGATCAGCGCGAACTCGGTCAGCGGAGCGAGCCCGGGAGGAGGGGACACGAAGGTCAGGGTGGCGTTCATCGTTGCCGTTCTCGCTTGCTGCATGATCATCTGAGGAAGTCCATCAGGGTCGGCTGGAGGACCTTGGCAGTCACCGCGAGGGCCGACTGGTAGACGACTTCCTGGAGCTTGAGGTCGAGGATCGCCTGGCCGAGGTCGACGTCCTCGATCGAGGAGCGCTGCGCCTCGAGGGCGCCCTTCTGCTTCACGAGGGTGTCCCCGGCCTTCTGGATCTGGCCCTGACGCACGCCGACGTCCGCCTGGGCGGTGAGCACGGTCTTCATCCGTGCGTCCACGTTGGCGAGGAAGTGGCCGATGTTGCTCGGCGGCATGCTGGGCGTGCCGCGCAGGGCGGCGCTGATGTCGTCGATGAGCGTGAACACCGAGGTCGCGTTCGTCGCGTTCAGGTCGAAGACCTCGCTGCCATCGACGTCGACCTTGATGGTCGTGTCCGCGTCGATCCGGCGTCCGACGGTGGAGCCCGGGGCGCCAGTGAAGGACGCCAGCTTGGTGACGGGGTCCACGGTGAAGGCGACGCCGGCATCCGAGTTGCCTGCGAACACGGTGCGGCCGAGATAGGAGGAGTTCGCCTGGCTGAGCAGGTCCTGCTTGAGGCCGTCGAGACGCACGGCGATCGCTTCCTTCGCGGTCTGCGAGAGGGAGCCGTCGTTGGCGCCCTGCACGGTGAGATCGCGCACCTGATTCAGGATGTCGGTGGTGCTGGCGAGGGCGGTGTCGGCGGTGGTCAGCCATCTGTTGCCGTTCTCGGCGTTGCGGCTGTACTGGGCGACGGCACGCTGGTCGGTGCGCACGGCCAGGGAGTCCGCCGCCTTGGCCGGGTCGTCGGAGGGCCGCTCGATGGCCCTGAGCGAGGATGCCCGCTCCTGCAGTTGGGCCATCCGGGCGAGGTTGGTCTGCAGATTGCTCTGCGCCGAGCGCATCTGGGTCTGGGTGGTGACGCGGGAGACCATGGCTTACCTTCCTACCAGTCCGGTGCGGTTGATCAGGGTGTCGAGCATCTCGTCCACGGCCGTCATGACCCGCGCGGCACCCTGGTAGGCGTGCTGGAACATGAGCAGGTTGACGTTCTCCTCGTCCAGGTCCACCGAGGCATTCGACAGCTGCGCGCCGACGGCGGCGGTCGAGGTGAGGTCGGCAAGCGACGCGTGCTGCAGTTCGGTGCGGGTGGTCACGGCGAAGCTCGTGACGAAGTTCGACCAGTCGGTCGAGGGCGACTGCACGAAGGCGGGAGGCGGACCAGCGGATGCGACGGCCCTGCCCGCGCCGAGCTGGGCGAGCTCGTCGGCGATGGAACCGTCGAGGGCGCCGTTCACGGCGAGGCCAGTCGAGAGTTCGGCGGCGGTTTTCGGAAGAACGCTCAGCCCGGTTGCCGCGGGGACGCCGACCGTGACCAGGAAGAAGTCCCCACCCGGCAGGCTCGAGTTCGTGCCCTTGGCATAGATGGTGTTGACCTTGGTGGCCAGGTTCGTGGCGAACCGGTTGTACGACTCGGCGGTTTCGGCCAGGGCGCCGCCGGTTCCCGCGCCGGCACCGGATGTCACGGCGGGGGCGAGCAGGGAGATCGCACCGGCCAGTTCGCCGCCGTCGACGGCGACCGGTCCGGCGGAAGGCTTCCCGGCCCATTCGACGTGAGGGGCTGACCCGGCTTCGGTCATCGACTTCGCGCCGATCGCGACGAGCTTCTGGGCCGAGTCGCCGGTGACCAGTGCGTTGCCGCCTACCAGCACGTCGACGGTGCCGTCGCCGCGGTCGACGACCGTGCCGCCGGTGAGGGCGGCGAGGGTCGTGGTGAGGGAGTTGCGCTTGTCGAGCAATTCGTTTGCGCCGCCGCCGGCGGTCTGTGCATTGCGGATCTGCACGTTGAGCGCGGCGACCTGTTCCGCGGCATTGTTGATTTCGGTGACCATGCCGTCGACGCTGTTGCGGGTGGTCGACCACTGGTTGACGGCGGACTGGTAGCCCTGGGCGATCTGGGTGGTGAGCACGGCGGCCTGGCCGAGGAGCACCCCGGCGGGGGCGGCGTCGCCCGCGGCGTTGGCCACGTCGTGCCAGCCGGCCCAGAACTCGTCGAGCTGGGCGGAGAGCCCGTTCTTGCCCGGCTCGTTCATCGAACCTTCGACGGCGATGAGAGCGTTGGAACGCACGGCGGAGTATCCGGCGACGGCCGCGGAGGAGCGCACCCGGGCATCCAGCTGGGCACTGCCGAGGCGGGCGACGCCGTCGACGTTGACGCCTTGGCCGGCCTGCACTCCGGCGCTCATCAGGCCGACGCGGCTGATCGCATCGACCGAAGACGTCGTGATGCGCTGCCGGGTGTAGCCCTGCGTGTTGGCGTTGGCGATGTTCTGGCCGACGACCTCGAGGCCCTTCCGGGCGGCGATCAGGCCGGTGTACGCGGTGTTCAGCCCGCCGAAGGTGCTCACAGGATCTGGTCGAAGAGTCGGGAGGCGGCGGTGCGCACGTCGGACGTGCCGCGGGAGTCGTAGGTGTTCGTGTTCGTGCGCACGTCGGCGAGCGTTTCCTGGCTGGAGCGCACGGCGGCCCGCAGCAGCTGCTCGTTGGCGTCGCGCAGTTCCTTGATCTGGATGGTCAGCTCGCCGAGCGCCGCGAAGTGCGAGGCCATGATCTCGGTCCAGGGCCCGACCGGGGCGTGGGCGACGAGTTCGCGCAGGGTGGCGTCTTCGGCGGTGCCCCATTCGGCGGCCAGGGCGGACACCTCGACGGAGCGGGCCAGGCCGGCCTCGCGCACGTGGCCGAGAACCTGTTCGACCTCGCGGGTGGCCTGCTGGAGCCAGCGAGTCTTGCCGTTGGCAAGGAGAAGCTGTTCCTCGTCGAGCTTGAAGATCAGCAGTTCGAGGAGTTCTCGTTCGCGCCACAGCAACGCTGACAATTCATTGGCGCCCACGGGTCCTCCACCTGCCTCTCGTTTCTCTGCCGGGTAACACCATTGAACGCGTGGACTCCGGCTTCTGAGAGGCACTATCGGCACGGTGCCGTCCACGGTTAGCGACGAGCTGGAAACAGACTGCCAGTCGGGCGCCGCGCTTGTCCACTAAAGGGAGGACACAATCCGCGGACCGGCTCAACGGATGTCCCTCCTTTCGGGGTCATTCGCCCCGGACTGGGGGTCTCTTTCCCCATAGTGGGGGGTGCTGCTCCGGATCTGCCGCGTGCCGCCCCCATACGTTTTAACCAGCGGGCAAAAACTCCCGTCAGGGGCCCGAAACCCCGCACAACCGTTCGATGAAGTCCCCGTGCTTACCCGGCAAAACGCGCTCGACCTGGCTCGCCAGTCTCGATCCGCACCCCGTCCGTTCAGCATCCAGGGAGGTCCGTTGTGAATCGGGCAGAACGCAACCAGCTGGTGATTGAGAACCTCCCACTCGTGGGCTACCTCGTCTCCGAAGTCTGGGCCAAGGCCCGCCACCTCTCCCGCGACGACCTGGCCTCGGCCGGTTCCCTCGCGCTGATCACCTCCGCGGATGCGTTCAACCCCGAGCTGGGAGTCCCCTTCGGAGCCTTCGCCCGCCGCCGCATCATCGGCGCCTTCGCCGACGAGATGCGCTCCAACGACTGGGCCACCCGGATGGCGCGCCGCCGGATCAAGGAAACCCGCGCCGTCCAGGAGACCCTGGCCGCCGCCCTCGGCCGGGCAGCCTCGGTCGACGAGGTCGCAGCAGCCCTCGGCGTGGACCGCGAGACCGCAGCCGCCGGCCTGGCCGACTCCGAGCGCACCCTCTCCACCCTCGACGACGCCACGGCCGAGTTCCTGGTCTCCGGCACCGAACTGCCGGAAGAGTCCCTCCTCTCCGCCGAGCGTCTCGCCTTCCTGCGCAAGGCGATCGACGCCCTGCCGGAGAAGATGCGCGAGATCATCCAGCAGGTCTACTTCGACGACCGTTCGGTCAAGGAGATCGCCGCCGAGCTGGGGATCACCCACTCGGCCGTGTCCCAGCAGCGCGCGGAGGCCATCCGTTTGCTCCGTGACGGACTGGGCACCCACTATGCCGACGACGCCGAGGCCGAGTACGTGCCGGAGTCCCGCATCGCGCCGGCCCGCCGCAGCGCCTATCTGGCCCGCCTCGCCGACCAGTCGATGTTCGGGCTGGCCACCGCGGCCGGCGCGCTCTACGCGGCCGAGTCCGCGTAGCCCGAAAGTTTTTCGCTGAACGGCTAACGCGGTCCTGACCGGGGCCGATAGCTCAAGGTGTCGACCCATGGATGGGTCGGCGCACCACACCCAATCACGGAGGAATACATCATGGGTATGCAGATCAACACCAACCTCGCGGCCAACAACACGTACCGCAACCTGGCCGCAACGCAGAACGACATGTCCAAGTCCCTGGAGAAGCTGTCCAGCGGCCTCCGCATCAACCGCGCAGCGGATGACGCGGCCGGCCTGGCCATCTCCGAGGGCCTCAAGTCGCAGGTCGGCGGCCTCACGGTCGCCAGCCGCAACGCCCAGGACGCCGTCTCGGTCATTCAGACCGCAGAAGGTTCCTTGAACGAGGTGCAGTCAATCCTGCAGCGCGTTCGTGACCTCGCCGTTCAGGCCGGCAACGACTCGAACAACTCCGCGTCGCGCAAGGCGATCACCACCGAGGCGACCGCGCTCACCACCGAGCTCACCCGCATCAGCGCGGGCACGAACTTCAACGGCACCCAGCTGCTTGACGGTTCGAAGGCCGCGCTGAGCTTCCAGGTCGGCGCGAACAGCGACGCAAGCAGCCAGATCACGGTGAACCTCGCCAATGTGAAAACCGTCGCGAATGCTCTCAAGGGCCTCGATGGTGCCGGTGTCGCACTCACAGGGGCGAAGAACAACACTGGCGTGACGGTTAGCGCGACCGCAACGGATGTCACCATTACCCAGGCGAGCGGCGGCGCATCCTTCACTGCCACTTTCACCGCAGGCTCGACGAGCGCCGTAGTGCTCGCAAGCCTGCAGAGTGCAGCGGGTTCAAACTTCACGGTGACCGCCAATGCCACCACTGGGTTTGACATCGTGTCCAACGACGCATCAAAAACGGGGGCAATCGCAGCAACAGGAACAGTAGTGGGAAGCGTCGGCGCTGGTACCATCGGGACCGCCGCAGCCCCCTTGGCGTTGGACTTCTCCTCAGCAACGTCCGCCGCGGCATCCATTGCGACACTCGACAAGCAGATCGCTGCGGTTTCTACCGCTCGCGCCGACCTTGGTGCGAACCAGAACCGGTTCGAGAGCGTCATCAAGAACCTGGCCGTCTCCAAGGAGAACCTCACCGCTGCCGGCTCGCGTATCCGCGACACCGACATGGCCGAGGAAATGGTCACGTACACCCGTTCCAGCATCCTCTCGCAGGCCGGTACCGCCATGCTCGCGCAGGCGAACCAGTCCGCACAGGGCGTGCTGTCGCTCCTCCGCTAACCCGGAGTAGCTGACCTTTCGGGAAACCGCACGGTGAACTATGGCTGGTGGTGACCGCGAGATGAACTGGACCTCATCCCTCGGCCGCCACCAGCCATTCACGTGTGCACCACGACCAGCCGGCACGATCGCCCCAGACTCACGATCGGCCAAGACCAAGGAGGGGAAGACATGGCGAATGCCATCGACGGACTCGTTTCAGGGCTTGACACCACGACCCTGATCAACTCTCTGATGAAGGTCGAGGCGGTGCCGCAGGCGCTTCTCAAGGCCAAGGTCTCCACCTCCCAGAACCTCATCGCGGCGCTGCAGGGGCTGAACACCCAGGTCGCGGCCCTTGCCGACCTCGCCACCACGGCCGCGAAGCCTGCCGCGCTCGACCTCTACTCCTCGTCGAGCAGCTCCCCGACCGTCACCACGACGGTCTCGGCCGGCGCCGGCGCGGGGCAGCTCGACATCGTCGTCGGTGCCCTCGCCCGAAGCCAGGTGGGCGTGTCCGCGGCGATGACCGCGTGGCCGACCGCGCCCGCGGTGCTCACGATCGTTTCCAAGGGCGTCAGCACCGAGATCACGGCCGCCACGACGTCGCTCGACGATGTCGTCACGGCCGTCAATGCCGCCAATACCGGCGTGACGGCCACCAAGGTCGCCTCCGGAGTCAATGCCGGCGGTGTGGCACAATACCGGCTTCAGTTCACCGGAAGCGCATCAGGGGCCGCCAACTCCTTCGACGTGTACCAGGGCACCAAAGCCGCTGTCGCGGCGGCGACGGCGCCCAATCTGCTCAGCGCCCCCGGGGCCGCGGTCATCCGCACCGCCGCAGACGCCAGCGTCACCCTCTGGGCGGGCACCGCCGCCGCGCAGACCATCACCTCGTCCACCAACACCTTCGCCAACCTGCTTCCCGGCGTCGCGATCAGCGTGTCCGCGGTCTCGGTCGACCCGGTCACCGTCAAGGTGGCCCGCGACGACGCGCAGATCGGTTCGATCGCCTCCGGCCTGGTCAGCTCCCTGAACGGAGTCTTCGCCCTCATCTCGACGAAGTCTGTCGTCGTCAACAGCACGAACGCCTCGGGCGCGGCCGTGCTCTCGCCCGGAGTGTTCACCGGCGACAGCACCGTGCGCGACGCGAAGCAGAAGCTTCTCACCGCGGCATCCGCCCCCGTCAACGGCCGTTCGCCGTCGGAGTACGGGATCATCATCACGAAGACCGGCACGATGGAGTTCGACGCGGCCAAGTTCGCCGCGGCTCTCGCCAAGGACCCGGCCACGGTGAAGGCCGCCGTCACGGAGATCGCCACCCGCGTCGCGGCGGCGGCGACAGCGGCATCCGACAAGTACGACGGGCAGATCACCGCCAGGATCACCGGTCAGCAGTCCACGGTCAAGGACCTGGGCAGCCGGATCGAAGCGTGGGATCGCAACCTGGCCACCCGCCGGGCGACCCTGCAAAGCACCTACACCGCACTGGAAACCCAGCTCAGCGCAATGAAGGCACAGTCATCGTGGCTGTCTGCCCAGGTCGCCGGGCTCAGTAGCTCTACCTCGAACGGATGATGATGGCAGTGATGAGCATGATGGGCGGAACCCAGGCCCGCCGGGCGCAGTTGAACCGCGAGGCCGTGCTCTCGGCGACTCCGGTGCGCCTGCTGACGATGCTCTACGATCGCCTCCTGCTCGACCTGAACCGCGCGGAAGCCGCGCAGGTCGTGGAAAACTGGCAGGCCGCATCCGAGAACCTGCTGCACGCGCAGGCGATCGTCTCCGAGCTGTCCACGTCGCTGAATGTTGCGGCCTGGGAAGGCGGCGAGGGCCTGTTCGCGATCTACACCTACGTGTCGAACTCGCTGATGAGCGCGAACATCCACCGCGACGTCGACCGCACCCGCGAGAGCATCGCGCTGCTCGAGCCGCTGCGCCAGACCTGGCACGAGGCCGTCGAGCTGGCACCGGCCCAGGCGATGTCCGCCCACCTCGGTGGGGAGCTTGGAATTGCCTAGGCAGTCCAGCCGTCACGACGAGTGGCTGGAGGTGCTCAACCAGCTCGAGACGAGTCTCGGCTCCGGCGCGCGCGACGCGGTGCTTGCCGCGGCGGGGGAGCGGTTCTCCACCGGCGTGCAATGGCGCGCCCCCGAGCACCTCGGCCAGTTGCCGCCCGATCTGGAGGAGCGTGCCCGCAGCCTGCTCGCCGGCCAGCTCGAACTGATCCGCGAGATCGAGGATGCCCGGCGTTCGGCGAGCGTGCACCTCGCCGCCGTGCGCAACATCCTCTCTACCAAGCACACCGAGCACGCGGTCTACCTGGACGTAGCCGGCTGACCCGCCGTCTCGCGCGTCCGGTGGTCGAGCAGCTCCCGGTGGTCGAGCAGCTCCCGGTGGTCGAGCAGCTCCCGGTGGTCGAGCCTGTCGAGACCCCCGCGAACCCTGATCTCGACAAGCTCGATCACCGACGTGGTCGAGCCCCGGTGGTCGAGCCTGTCGAGACCCGCGTCGGTGGCCCAGCCCGTCGGTGGTCGAGCCCGTCGAGACCCGGCCGCGCACGCTCGCCCTCCCCGCTCGCCGCTCTGCGCCACGGCCGCGCCGGATACGGCAGCCCGCGCCCCCGGGCGCGGTATCGGCCTGCGGATTCGGGCGCGGCCAGGCGGTCTCCGACCCGGGCGACGGATGCCGCCCGCCGGCTGAGAGGCACCCCTCCGCCGTCCCTCCACCACCCCTCAGCCCCCCTCCACCGTTCCTCCACATTCTGGGTTTGATCAGGTTATCCACGGCGTGTTTGTGGGGGTTGTCTCGGGTGCGGGAATGTCGGTGGGTGCCCGTAGTGTGACCGGTATGACAGCATCGTTCATCGCCCGGCAGGAGGGCCTCGGCTCCCGGTTCGAGGCGATCGCTGCTGCCGAGCGGGAGATCGCGGCCGCCTTCGCCCGGCGGGCGACCCTGGTGGATGAGGCCCGCCGCTACAGCGAAGCCACCGCGGCCAGCCGGGCCGTGCCGGGCGGCCGGTGGCCGGCGGGCGTGGTCGCGGAGCGGGAGTTCGTCAGCGAACTCGCCGTGACTCTGCGGTTCCCGCAGCGCACCGCGGAGAACCTGATTGAGGCCAGCCGGGCCCTGGCCGAGGACCTGCCCGCGACCCGGGCGGCCCTGCAGACCGGGCAGATCAGTTACCGGCACGCGCAGGTGCTGATCGGGCAAGCCCTGACGGTGCCCGCGGCGGCCAAGGCCGGGTTCGAGGCTGCGCTGTTGCGGTCGGCCGGGCACCTGACCGTGGCCAAGCTGAAGTACAAGGCCCGGGTGCTCCGCGAACGACTCCACCCCGAGACGATCCTCGCCCGGCACACCGTGTCCGTTGCCGACCGGAAGGTCGGGATCGAGGCCGAAGCCGATGGGATGGCGTCGATCTGGCTCTATGACACGGCCGAGAAGGTCAACGCCGCGCACCTCCGGGTGAGCGTCGCGGCGCAGAGCCTGCAAGGCGCGACCGAGTCCCGCACCCTGTCCCAGCTCCGGGCGGATGTGTTCGCCGATCTGCTCCTGGACGGGGTCACCCCGGCCGGTGTGGGCGCCGGGATCCGGGCTACGGTGAACGTGACCGTCCCGGTGCTCACCCTGCTGGGCCAGTCAGAGGAACCCGGTCACCTCGAAGGGTACGGGCCGATCGACCCCGACACGGCGAGGCGACTGGCCGGGGGTGCGGCCGGGTTCACCCGGCTGCTCACCCATCCCGAGACCGGGGTGGTGCTCTCGGTCGGCCGGGACCACTCCCGAAACCCCTCAAGAAGTGGCTCCGGCTGCGAGATGAGACCTGCCGATTCCCCGGCTGCAACAACCCGGCAGCGCACTGCGACCTCGACCATTCCCTCGACTGGCAATTCGACGGCCTCTCCGCCCACGACAACCTCGCAAATCTCTGCAAAGGCTGCCACGGCCTCAAAAGCGAGACCGGGTGGACGGTGACACACCTGGACAACGGGTTCCTGCACTGGACATCACCGACCGGGCACACCTTCACCACCGAACCCGCGACCATCATCCACACCACCCCACCGCCCGCCAGCACAACCACGCCACCGGACCCGGAACCCGCACCGCACGACGAGCCCAACTCAGAGCCCGCCCTGTTCTGACCGGCACGGCCGGCACGACCAGCCCCGGCGAGGCCGGTGGTCGAGCTCGTCGAGACCCTGCCGCGCAACCCGATCTACCAGGAATCTGGCTCGCCGATTCGCTAAATCACAATGGCGCGAAGCGGCCCAACAGGTCGATAGGCTCGGTCACCGCATGGTCGCGAGCAACGTCGACCCGGGCCGCCGGTGGTCGAGCTGGTCGAGACCCGGGGCGAAAATTTCGAGGACCGGGGCCGCTACCGTGATCGCAGTCCGCTAAGGCGGTCGCGGGCGCTGCTTGCGGAAACCGGCGCGGCCTGGGTGCGCGGGTGGTGCGCCGGTGGTGCGCCGGTGGTGCGCCGGTGGGTGAGGCGGAGTGCGGCGGCCGGGTTCGTCAGTGGGGACCGTGCCGAATTCAGGTGCAGAGCCCGGAACAGTGCGACGGATGCCGCCCGGGCACTGAATCTGGGGCTGTACTCCTGAATTCGGAACGCCCTCGACCGCCGGTCTGTCTGACAGCCTCGATCACCGGAGCCAACCGAGTCCCCGAACCGGAGCGGAACATCCGCACCGGCCCCCAGAATGAGGCACGCAGCCCAGTGAAACAGGGGCTCGTGAGCATCCGCACATTTTCTTCCTAAGAATCCCCTTACTTTGCTGACGCGGTGGTCGATAGCTAGAACCGAGCAGGGATGGCTCAACCTCAGGCCACGGATCGGCCGTCTTCATTTGACGACGAATCGGGAAACCGTGCTTGAATCCGTGACCGCCACCGCGCTCTCCAGCGCCCTGGACGGACTCGCCCTGCGCCAGCGCACCATCGCGAACAACATCGCCAACGTCAACACCCCCAATTACCACGCCAAGCGCGTCGCGTTCGAGGCGGCCTTGGCCAGGTCGGTCGAAGCGGGGGACGGTCGCACGAGCGCGACGACGGCGAGCTCGCTCGAGCCCACCCGCCTCGACGGCAACAACGTCAACCTTGACACCGAGACCCTCTCCAACACCGAGACGGTGCTGCGCTACCAGTTCGCGGCCCAGGCCGTCAACAGCCCGTTCACCGCCATCCGCTCCGCGATGCGGACCAGTTGATGGGTGCGCACGCATGAGCATCGACGCGATCGGCATCGCCGGCACCGGCCTCACCCTGCACCGCAAGTGGCTCGACGCGGTCGCCGACAACATCGCCAACGTCAACACGGTCACGCCCACCAACGGCAAGGCATTCCAGGCCCGCTACATCGTGGCCCAGGAGGGCCAGGGCGTCACCGGCGCCTACGTCTCCGGAACGGCGCTCGGCTCAGAGACCGGCATCCTCACCTACGACCCCGGCAACCCGCTCGCGGATGCCACCGGTTACGTCCGTCGCCCCGACATCGACCTCGGCGAGCAGATGGGTCAGCTGATCATGGCCCAGCGCGGTTACCAGGCCAACGCCGCCGTCGTCGACCGCGCCAAGACCAGCTACGAGGCAGCACTTCAGATCGGACGTGGCTGATGGCCATCGGCATGATTCCCGCTGTTCAGTCCGTGGTCGGCACCGGTTACCTGCCCGGCATCCAGAACATCAAGAACACCCAGGCCACCGACGGCGCGGGCTTCGGCTCCGCCCTCGCCGGCGCCGTCGACAACCTGCAGGCCCTGCAGTCCACCTCCAACACCCTCGCGGTGCAGGCGGTCACCGGAAACCTGAGTGACATCCACTCCGCCACGATCGCATCGACCAGGGCGCAGGTCACCCTCGAACTGGTCGCCGCCGTGCGCAACAAGGGCGTCGACGCGTTCAACGAGATCATGAGGATGCAGGCCTGATGCCCCGCCCCATTACGTCGGCCTTCCAGAACATCAGCCGCAGCATCCGCGAATTCACCGTCGCCCAGCGCACGGTCGCCATCATCGGTGTCGCCGTGCTCGCGCTCGGCATCGCCGCCCTCACCATGTGGGCCACCAAGCCGGCCTACACGCCGTTGTTCTCCGGCCTCAGCGGCTCCGACGCGAACACCATCGTCGACCAGCTGCGCACCGACAACGTTCCCTACGAACTCAGCGACGGCGGCGCCACGATCATGGTGCCGCAGGAGAACGTCTACGACGAACGCCTCAAGAGCGCCGCGGCCGGCCTGCCCTCCTCGAGCACCGGCGGCTACTCGCTGCTCGACAAGATGGGCGTCACCGCCTCCGAGTTCCAGCAGTCGATCACCTACAAACGGGCGCTCGAAGGCGAACTGGCCAACACGGTCCAGGCCATGAAGGGCGTCAAAACCGCCTCCGTGCGTCTCGCGATCCCCAAGGACACCGTGTTCGCGTCCGAGAAGACCGACCCCACCGCATCCGTCTTCGTGGAAACGCAGACCGGCGTCACCCTTAATTCCGACCAGGTTCAGGCCATCGTGCACCTGACCAGCGCCTCGATCGACGGAATGAAGCCCACCGACGTCGCCGTCATCGACGCCAAGGGTGTCGTGCTCTCCGCCGTCGGCGTCGGCGCCACCGGCTCCGCCGACCAGCAGGCCGGCGACTACGAGCAGCGCGTGCGCGGTGCCGTGCAGGCCATGCTCGACAAGGTCGTCGGACCGGGCAACGCCACAGTCGTCGTCGCCGCCGACATGAGCACCCAGTCGGCGCAGCGCGTCGAAGAGTCCTTCACCACCCCCACGGATGCGCCCGCGCTCAACGAGGCCGTCAAGACCGAGACCTACACGGGCAGCGGTGCCGGCGGCGCGGCGGCCGGCGTTCTCGGCCCGGACAACATCGCCGTGCCGTCCGGTACAGGCACCGACGGGTCGTTCACCTCCGCCGACACCACCAAGAACAACGCCGTCAACAAGGTCACCGAGACCCGCACCATCCCGGCCGGCCAGATCAACCGTCAGACCGTCTCCGTCGCGGTGAACGCCGACGCCGTCGGCAATCTCAACGTCGCCGACGTCACCTCCCTGGTCTCCTCCGCCGCCGGAATCGACGCCAAGCGCGGCGACGCCGTCACCGTCGAGGTCGTCAGCTTCAACGCCTCCGGCGCCACGGATGCCGCCACCGCCCTCAAAGCGGCCGACGCCTCGGCAGCGGCCGACCGTTTCTCGGAGATCCTGCGCATCGGCATCATCACCGCCGGCATCGTCATCACCTTCGTGCTCGGCCTCATCCTCTACGCCCGTCGCTCGCGCCGGCAGAGCCGGGAAGCGATCGAGATCGACGAGCTGGTCGAGGCCCGCCCGGTGCTCGCCGCGGCGAACGTCCCGTTCGGAATCACCGCCCAGAACAGCCCGATCATGATCGACCCGACACCCACGGTCGCCTACGGCGTGAGCGGCATGAGCGGCGTCGGCGGTGGCACGGCCGCCTCCGGCGAAGCCGACCGGATGCGGGTCGAGATCGACTCTCTCGCCCAGCGCGACCCGGCACGCACCGCCGAGTTCCTCCGCGGCCTGATGGATGACCGGCAGCCCGCATGATCGAGGTGAAGGTTCCCCTCACGGGAACGCAGAAGGTCGCCGTCGTTCTGATGAACATGGACCGCCAGCGCGCCGCCGAGGTGATGAAGCAGTTCACCGAGACGGAGGCCGCCGACATCGCCGCCGAGATCGTGCAGCTGCGCCGCGTCGAGCCCGACGTCACCGAGACGACGGTGCTCGAGTTCCACGACATCACCATGAAAGGCTCCCGCAACCCGCGCGGCGGCCACGCGTTCGCGGTCGGCCTGCTCGAGGCCTCCTTCGGCGCCGAGAAGGCCGCCGGCGTGATGAGCAAGGTGGCCTCGTCGATGGCCGGCAAGGCCTTCGAGTTCCTCGACACGGCCGAGCCGCTCCAGGTGCTCACCCTTCTCGACGGCGAACTGCCGCAGACCATCGCCCTCGTGCTCGCACACCTGCGCCCGGAGCACGCCTCTGCGGTGCTCGCCGGCCTCGACGGCTCCCTGCCCGTCGAGGTCGCCCAGTGCATCGCCACGATGGGCACGGCCACTCCCGAGGCGATCAAGGTGGTCACCGACACGCTCAAGGGCCGGGTCGGCGCCATCTCCTCGTCGCGGGACACCAACGAGGTCGTCGGCGGCATCCAGCCGCTCGTCGATATCATCAACCGCGCCGACGTCGCCACAGAGCGCGCGCTGCTCGAGGCCCTTGACGCGAGCGACCCGATCCTGGCCGAAGAGGTCCGGTCCCGGATGCTGACCTTCGCCGACATCGTCAAGCTCGAGAACCGCGACGTGCAGCAGGTTCTCCGCGGCATCGACGCGGCCGTTCTCGCCGTCGCGATGAAGGGCTCCACCGAGGGCGTCATCGAGACCATCCGCACCAACCTGTCCGAACGCAACCGCGAGATCCTCGACGACGAGGTCAAGGCCATGGCGCCCGTGCGGGTGTCGCAGGTCGAGGAGGCCCGCGCCGCGATCGTGCGTGCCATCCGTGACCTCGCCGCGCAGGGCAGCATCACCGTGCAACGAGCGGACGAGGATGACTATGTCGTCTGACGCCGGATTCTCCACCCTCTCGTTCCCCACCCTCCGGGACGTCAACCGCGACCTCGGCCACGAGCAGTCCCGTGCCCGCGGCCATGCCGCAGGCTATGCCGCAGGGCTCCGGGCCGCCGCGGACGAGATCGACGCCAGGGCCGCCCGGCTCGACGCCGAGCACGCCGCCGCCGTGCGCCACGGCCAGGCGCGCGTGGACCACGCCGTCGCCATGCTCGGGGCGGCCGCCGTGGCCCTCGACGAGCGCACCATCCCGGTGCTGCGCGACGCGGAGAACACCCTCGTCACGACGGCCCTCGACCTGGCCGAAGCCATCATCGGCCACGAACTCGACGACGCCGAGAAGTCGGCGCGGTTCGCCCTCGGCCGTGCCCTCAACCACACCACCGCCGTCCAGCCGCATTCGGTGCGGATGAACCCCGACGACCTGGCGGTGCTCGACGAGTCCACCCGGGCCCAGGCCGGCGTCGAGTTCGCCGCCGACCCCTCCCTCGCCCGCGGTGACGCGATCACCGAATTCCCCGACGGATTCCTCGACGCCCGAATCGGCACCGCCCTCGCCCGCGCGAAGGCCGTCCTCCAGGGCGGTGCCTCATGACCCTCACCTGGCAGCCGCACGCCGCCAAGCTCGGCTCGGCACTGGCCGCCGCCCGGCCGCAGCGCGTCGGCGTCGTCTCCTCGATCGTCGGCCTCGGCCTCGAGGTGCGCGGCCTCAACTCCGCCATCGGCGACCTGATCACCATCGGCGAGCACGGCGAGGTCGACGCGGAGGTTATCGCAACGACCCGTGAGGGCATCCGCTGCATGCCGCTGGGCCGGATGACCGGCATCCGCGTCGGCGCCCCGGCCCGGTCGGACGGCGCTCCTGACTTCGTGCCGACCGGCACCGGCCTCTTCGGCCGCGTCATCGACGGACTCGGCCGCCCCATCGACGGCAAGGGACCGCTCGTCGTCGCCAGCCGGGTCTCCCTCGACCACGACAGCCCCTCCGCCATGGCGCGCTCCCGCATCGTCACCCCGCTCCAGCTCGGCGTGCGCGTGCTCGACACCCTCACCACCGTGGGCAAGGGCCAGCGGATGGGCCTGTTCGCCGGCTCGGGCGTCGGCAAGTCGTCGCTGCTCTCCATGATCGCCCGCGGCACCGACGCCGAGGTCTCCGTCATCGCCCTGGTGGGGGAGCGTGGCCGCGAGGTGCGCGAGTTCCTCGAGGACGACCTCGGCCCGGAAGGCCTCGCTCGTTCGATCGTCGTGGTCTCCACCTCCGACGAACCGGCCATGATGCGCCTGCGTGCGGCCTTCGTCGCCACCCGCATCGCCGAGTCGTTCCGCGACCAGGGCGCCGACGTCATGCTGATGATGGACTCGCTCACCCGCGTGGCCATGGCCCAGCGCGAGATCGGCCTGTCGGTCGGCGAACCGCCGGCCACCCGGGGCTACCCGCCCTCGACCTTCTCCCTCCTCGCCCGGCTGCTCGAGCGCGCCGGCACCGACGAGACCGGCTCGATCACCGGCGTCTACACGGTGCTCGTCGACGGCGACGACCACAACGAGCCGATCGCGGATGCCGCCAGGTCGATCCTCGACGGGCACGTCGTGCTCGACCGCAAGCTCGCGGTGCTCGGCCATTTCCCCTCCGTCGACGCCCTCGCCTCCATCTCCCGGGTTGCGTCACGGGTCAACAGCCCGCACCAGAACGAGATCGCAGGCGTTCTCCGCAAGGTGCTCGCCGCCCGCCGCAACGCCCAGGACCTGCTCGACGTGGGCGCCTACCGCACCGGCACGAACCCGCTGGTCGACGCCGCCGTGGCCCACGAGGGCGCGATCAACGCGTTCCTCCAGCAGCGCATGAACGACCAGACCCCGGCGGCCTTCGCCTGGGACCAGCTGGCCACCCTCACCCGACAGCTCGGAGGCCTCTGATGGCTCGTACATTCGCACTCGCCGGACTGCTTCGACTGCGGCACCTTCAGCAGGACCAGGCCGCCGGCGATCTTGCCGCCGCGAACGCCATCGCCCGGGCGAACACCCTGCGCCGGGCGCAGGCCCGCGCCACCCTCGAGGTGCTGCCGAGCAGTGTCACCGGAGCCGAAACGCTCTACGCGGTCGCCGCGGCCCGCGCGTCGACCCGCAGCATGCTCGCCGAGATGGATGCCCTCGGCCGCAACCACCAGACGGCCGTCGGTGAGGCGCAGGCCGCCTACGACGCCACCCGCGCGGAGTCGGTGACCCTCGAAAAACTCGAGGGCCGGCACGGCCAGACGGTCGCCGCCGAAGACCTGCACGCCGAGCAGACCATCCTCGACGAGATCGCCTCCACCTCCTGGCACCGCAACGGCAACGGACCGCTCCGATGACTATGGTCGCGATGCTGAGCCGGGTCAGCGACATCCGCGCCACGCTGGAGCAGCTCTCGACCGTGGACGCCACCGCCAAGTCGGCGGCGACGACCGCCGCCGGCAACGCGTCCTCGAGCACGTTCGCGGATGTCCTGGCCTCCGCCGCTGGCGCCTCAACAAGCGCCACCGCAGCGACCGGCACGGTCGCCGCGAACCCCGGCAGTGCGACCGGCGCGGACGTGGTGAAGGCCGCTGAGAAATACCTCGGCGTTCCCTACGTCTTCGGCGGCGAAGACCGGAGCGGCATGGACTGCTCCGGACTCGTGCAGAGGGTTTACGCGGACATGGGCATCACGGTGCCGCGTCTCGTCTCCGGCCAGATGAAGATCGGCACCGAGGTTGCCTCGCTGGCCGAGGCCAAACCGGGCGACCTCATCGTCACCGGCGGCGGCGACCACATCCTCATCTACGCCGGCGACCACAAGGTCATCCACGCGCCCTACGAGGGCCGCACTGTCAGCAAGGTCGAGGCCTACATGGACGACTCCGAGATCACCACGATCCGCCGCGTCATTCCGGATGCCCCGGCCGCCGCGGCAGGCTCGACCAGGAGCAGCGCCGGCACGACCGACCTCGTCAACGCCGCCTTCGCCTCCCTGCTGAAGGGCGGTTCCCAGTGAATTCGGCATTTCTCCGACCGGCCGTTCCGGCGCCCGCTCCCACTCCATCCCGCGGCCAGGCCGGCAGCCCCTCCGGTGCCGGAGCACGCGGGGGCGCCGGCGCGTTCGCGTCGATCATGCAGGGCACGCTCGACGCCCGCGGCGTGGCGACGAGCCGAGCCGCCCGCCACGAGCCGGCCGCCGATTCCGCCTCGGTGGCAGCTCCAACCGGCGATGGGACGGCCGACCTCCTCGGACAGGCGGCCCTGCCGCCGACGACCTCGGTTCCGGCGCCGTCCGACACCGACGCCCCGTCCGACGAGGCCGGTTCCCCCGAGTCTTCGGATACTCCCGACTCGACCCTTTTCGTCCCGGCAACGGTCCTCCCGGCCATGCCGGCGACTGCCATCGCGGCTGACCTTGTCCTGCCCGTCGGGGCACGCCCCGCAGACGCCACTTCGGATGACACTCCTGTGGATGACACCGGATCGGACAATGCCGGGGTCGCAGGCGCTCCGACCATGACTCCCGTCATCGATGTCGGCACGAGCGCAGCTGCTGCCGCAGCCACGGCTTCAGCCGCCGGGGCCGCCGTCGCCGTCGCCAATCCGGTCCTCCGAACCGCCGCCGAACCGCCGCCGCCCGCCTCAACAGCGAAATCGGACGAAACGCAGGACGCCCACGCTCCCGCGGGTTCGGGCGCGCCCCGCACCGTCGAAGCGACCGCGGCCCTCGTTGGAATTGCGGCACAGGCAACGGCAACGGGAACCGGAACGCCGACCGGAACCGCTACTCCGAACGGCGCAACGGCCACGACCGGCACGGCCACGGGTGCCACGGCCCCTGCCGGGCTCGAGCCCGCTGCCATGTCAGGCGCGTTCGGTGCGGCACTGGCCGGCGCCACCGCCCGCACCGAAGCCGCGGCTCCGGCCCACGAGGCCGCTGCTGCTCCCGCAACCGTGCCGGCTCCGGCCGGCGCAGTCCTCACCGCGACGCCGACGGCGACACCCGT
>NZ_SOHH01000116.1 GCF_004403515.1 Cryobacterium fucosi
CTGGCTGGTGCTGGCCACGATCGCGTTCAACCTCTCCCGCGCCATCGGCACGCTCGCCAGCACGGAGCTCGGCAAAGCGCGCAGCGGCACCATCCGCCGCAAACTCATCTCCATCCCGGCACGCCTCTCGACCTCGGCCCGGAAAATCGCCCTGCATTTGCCGAGCAGCTGGCCCTGGGAAACCGGATGGCAAGCCCTGTTCACAGCGGCCTGCGGACCACCGCGAACCGCGACCATCTGACCACCCAGCCGAACGGCGCAACAGGACCAGGAACACCACCGGCAGCAAGGCCGGACGCACCGCCATGCCCGCGAGCAGAAAGCCCCGATCAATGGTTGGCGGCCTCACTCAACCAGGCTGACCGGTGGATCGAGGCTANGGTGGATCGAGGCTAGGCTCCAACCATGAATCAAATGAATTTGGGTCATCTTGTCATGAACAAAGTCGATCCATGTCGGTGACTTTGCGACAGTTGGGCGTTCTTGTTGCAGTGGTGGATGAGGGGAGTTTCGGGGCTGCCGCTGATGCCTTGCAGATGAGCCAGTCCGCCGTCTCGCATTCAGTCGCCGCGCTGGAGTCGGTGGCGGGTGCACCGCTCGTTGTCCGAGCGCCGACAGTCGCAACGACACCGCTGGGCGAAGCTGTTCTAGCACACGCCCGGAGCGCCCTCGCCAGTGTGCGCGCTCTCGACGCAACCGTCCGTCGTCACCTTGAAGGTGTTGCTGTTGGCCCCGTTCGCCTCGCGGCTGGCGTGACGGCATCTCATCGCCTCGTCCCCGAACTCCTCAACCGGTGGCGTGTGGACCTGCCCGGACTTGACGTGCGCTTGTTCGAGGGCAGCGACGACGAACTCGAAGCCTGGCTCGAGACCGGAGCGGTGGATGCTGCTGTCCTGGTCGACCCGAACCCGATCCCTCATGGCGCGGTGATCCTCGCCCGTGACGACTTCCGTGCCGTGCTCCGCTCCGATCACCCCCTCGCCCGCGAGACACGCATCAGCCTGGGCGACCTCGCCGAGGATCCCCTGCTGACATCGACCAGCGGCTGTGAACCTCAAATCACTGCGCTGCACGCCATGGCCGGATCCGACTACGCGCCGGCGCAAAGGGTGCACGAGACCAGTACCCTGCTGGGCATGGTCGCGGCCGGACTCGGAGTCGCGATCATGCCTGCACTGGCGCTCACGATGCTCGCTAAAAACCTAGTAATGGTCGAACTCGAACAACACCTCGAACGAACCCTTGTCTTCACTGGACCCTCGGGTCGCCCGTGGCACCCGAGCGTTGAACGCATGCGCGACATCGCGGAAACGGCCACGACACCACTGTGATCCCTGCCATGTCAGGCCCCAAGAAAGCAGTCAAGACCAAGACACAACACTCGCTACGCCCGCCCGCAAAGGGCCCTATTGGGGTCTTCGCGACGGCCAGGCGTTGGTGGTCGACGGCAGCAGCGTTGTGCTTCTCTGAGCGATCCGCCTACCGCATACCGCCGATGCGCCGCTGAAGGTTCCCAAGTGACACAGGATCGGGCCGGCCGGGACGTTGGATGGATCGGCCCAGACCTGTCGCGCTGGCCGTCCCGCTTTCGAGTTGAAGTTCGTATCGCGAAGTGCAACTCCGGTTGGTCATTCCGGCATTATTGAGTCATGACAGATGATGTTCGCAACGTTTCTGATGCCCTCGACCTTATCTCCGACTATTGGCAGCCGCGCCGCCTGACGAGCGTCAACGATTACGACGTCAAAGTCGTAAAACTACAGGGCGAGTTTGTCTGGCACACCCATCCAGACACTGACGAACTCTTCATGGTGCGAACCGGCCAACTCACCATTCAACTCCGAGACCGAGATGTGCACCTCGGTCCAGACGATGTATTCGTCGTTCCTGCAGGTGTCGAGCATTGCCCTCGCGCAGACCAAGAAGTATTCGCACTCCTGTTCGAGCCCAAGGGCACGGTCAATACCGGCGACGTCGGCGGCGACCGCACGGCTGCACTTCAAGAATTCTGAACAAACACACCTTCGTCCCGTTGACCGTTCCCAAAAGACACAGCATCGGCATGCTCGGGCGCTGGGTAGGGTTGTGCCATGACTTTCGCAAACGCGGGAACACTCGGTGTCGTCCCCGGTAAACGTGATGAGCTGGTCGCTCATCTGACTCAGCGCAGCGACACCCTCAAACAGATCGGCTGCCTGGCGTATGAGGTAGGGGTCAGCGACGACGACCTCGACACGGTGTTCGTCGTGGAACTATGGGACAGCGCCGAAGCGCATCAAGCTTCGCTCGCCTTGCCCGAGGTCCAAGCATCTATAGCGGCCGCAAGGCCGCTTCTGTCCGGCGCTTTTGGAGGGTTTCGCTTCAACGTCGTCGGATCACCACTACGCGACTGAACCGCGGCGCTCCAAGCGCACGATCTACGATCCACCGTCGGAACTCCTCAGCCGTCCCATTAGCCGTTGGCGAGCTCAACCGGTCGTTGCAACACCCGTTGATAGTGAGGTGTTGTCCGTGTGGTTGAAGCATGAGTTGGTTGAAATACAGGCTCGATTCTGGGTGTTGATGGCCCAAGGCTCGACGCTGACTTCGGCATGTGATGCTGTGGGGGTGAATCGACGAACGGGACGGCGTTGGCGCCAAGCGACCGGGGGGCGGGTTCCGCTTCCCAAGCCGGAACTGTCAGGGCGATACTTGAGTCTGGAGGAGCGGCTCCGGATCGCGGACTTGCACGTGACCGGCGCCGGGATCCGGGCCATCGCCGGCCAGGTCGGCCGGTCGGCTGCGACGATCAGTCGCGAGCTGGCCCGAGGCGGGTCCAAGTCCGGCCCGCGAGCCCGGACCAGGTATGCCCCCTATGCGGCCCAGAAGCGGGCCGAGCTTCGCGGCCGCCGCCCCAAGGGCAGCAAGTTCGACCATCCAGAACTGGCATCCTTGGTTCAGGCCAAATTGTGCGTGAAATGGAGCCCGGAGCAAATCAGCGATCACTTGGCTTCGGCGTTCCCGGACCGGCAGGAGATGCGGGTGAGCCCCGAGACGATCTATCAGGCCCTCTATGTGCAAGGCCGCGGCCATCTGCGCGCTGACCTGCACCAACACTTGCGCACCGGCCGTGCCATCCGACGTCCGAGACGACCGGCCGCGAAGAACTCGGGCAAGATCCCGGACATGATCATGATCAGCGAGCGACCCGCGGAGGTCGCCGACCGTGCCGTGCCTGGCCACTGGGAGGGAGATCTGATCTTGGGATCCAACTGCCGGTCCGCGATCGCTACCCTGGTCGAGCGTCAGACCCGATTCACGATGCTGGTCCACCTCCCCGGCGACCACAACGCGATCACGGTCCGCGATGGCCTGCTGGCAGCCATCAAAACGCTCCCCGTGCAGCTGGCCACGACCCTGACCTGGAACCAGGGAACCGAGCTCGCCCAGCACCGCCAGATCACCTTGGCCACCCAGATGGCCATCTACTTCTGCGACCCGCACTCGCCCTGGCAACGAGGAACCAACGAGAACACCAACGGACTGCTCCGCCAGTACTTCCCGAAAGGCACCGACCTCTCCGAGCACTCACCCGATCGGCTGCTCGAAGTCGCCACCGAACTCAACAACCGGCCCCGCAAAACACTCGGCGGAATCACCCCCGCCCAAGCCAGGCAACGACTACTTGAAACCGCCTCTCCTTACTGAGACAGACCAAGGTCGGCGGTGCAGATAAGGACAGAGCAGCGAGTGGCCGAGTCCGGTATGCGCCGTATCTCCTTTGTCGGTCAGGGAGCCTAACTTTGGCACCTGCCTTGCCCTGCCCAACACGGGGGCCAACCAATGGGTCGCCGGCCTCCGTGTTGGGCGTCTTGAGAGTCTGGGTCTCCCTACTACGGCGGCGCCAGCCGCTGCAGCACCGACGCCGGCTCCGACTTCACCGTGCGATCTGGCTCGGCGTAGTGCGCCTTCGTCGTCGACGTCGAGGCGTGTCCGAGCATGTCGGCCGCAGCCTGCATGCCCAGTTCGTTGGCGAGCAGCGTCGCACCGGTCCGGCGAAAGGAGTGCGGGGTGATTTCCATACCCTCGAGGCCAGCGTTCCGGAGGATGCCCCGAAACGTGCGTCTGACGTTGTACGGCGTGAGTGGAGTGCCTTTCCGTGAGAAGAACAGCAGGTGCTCCGCGTCTTCCGGATCGATCAGCGTCAAGCGTTGTCGAATCACGTCGGCCGCGAATTGCGGCACGGCAATGACGCGGTTCGACTCGTGTGTCTTGGGGTGTGCCTGACGGAGAACACCGGCGCCGTTGTGCACGACGAGCGTGCCGCTGATGTTCACTCGCGGCGGGTCGGCAGCCATGTCCACGTCGCATTGCCGAAGCGCGAGCGCCTCGCCGATGCGTGTCGCCGTGCCGAGCATCACCTCGATGATGTCTCTCACCTGCCCGTCGGATCGCGGTCCCATCGTGCCCTCCCCCGTGCGCCAGTCGCGGGCCGCGAGTCGGATGGCGGCGATCTGCTCCGTCGTGAGCGCCTTGGGGGTGTGAGGAGGCTTCTTCATTCGCGAGGTTTCCTTCACCGGATTGCGCGGGATGATCTCTCGCCGAACTGCGAAAGCCAAGATCATGCTGAGGATCGTGCGGGAGTGTTAACGCCGACTGAAAACAGGGCCACTTCTGCCAACTGAAAACAGGGCCACTCGCGTGTGGTTCTAGTGTGCCGTAGTCGTGGCAGGTTGGTGTTGCTTGAGCCGGTAACTGTTGCCTTTGAGGCTGATTACGTCGGCGTGGTGAACGATGCGGTCGATCATCGCGGAAGCGATCGTGAGGTCGCCGAACACGTCGCCCCAGCGGGCGAAGGGCAGGTTGCTCGTCATGATCAGCGAGGCGTGTTCGTAGCGGGACGACACGAGCTGGAAGAACAGGTTCGCGGCGTCCTGGTCGAAGGGGATGTAGCCGACCTCGTCGACGATCAGCAGGCTGTAACGGCGCAGCCTGATGAGCTCGGCGGCGAGTTTGCCCCTCGAGTGGGCCTCTTGGAGTCGCGTGACCCAGCCCGTCGCCGTGTCGAAGAGGACCCGGTGGCCGACCTTAGCGGCCTTGATCCCGATGCCGACGGCGAGGTGTGTTTTCCCGGTTCCGGGAGGCCCGAGGAGGACGACATTCTTCGCTTCGGTCAGAAACACGCTCGTGCCCAGGTGCGCGATCAGGTTCCGGTCGGCGGAGGGCTGGTGGTCGAAGTTGAAGTCCTCGAGGGTCTTGTGACCGGGGAACCGGGCGGCCTTGATCCGCAGCGCAGCCCCGGATGCTTCGCGTTCGGCGACTTCTTTGGAGAGAACCGCGGCGAGGTATTCCTCGTGGGACCAGCCCGCGTCGCGGGCCTGGTCGCCCAGGCGCCGGAAGGCTTCGCTGATCCGTGGTGCCCGCAGCGCGCGGGCGTAGTACTCGATCTGCGAGGCCGCTTCCGGGCCGGTCATGACGCGACCGCCATCACGGTCGGCGCGGCGTCGATGTCAACGCTGAAGAGTTCGTCGTAGCGGGCTAGTGAGGCCATCTCGACGACGGCCGTGACCGTGGGTCGGCGGGCGCGTTGGGCTTGGAACTGGGCGCGGAGCTCGGCCGCGCGGAGGACATGTGCCGGGTCGGTGACGGTCAGTTGCCGGGCCCACTTCCGGCGGTGGCTGGCGATGAGGACCCCGTCGTGGTGGACGGTCACTCGCTCCAGGCTCGCTGCCACGTCAACGACCCGGCCGATCATGGCCGGGTCGACGGAGTAGTCGTTGCTGAACGCGCGAACGTAGTAGTCCCGTGGGAGCCGGACGCTGTTGCGGAACATCACCTCCGGCGCCAGCGGTGGCAGGCCGCGCATCGCCGCCCGGTCGATGCGGACCAGGTCTCCGGGTCGCCCTCGTCGCGATCGGGAGAGACGGTTGTTTGCGATGGGTAGCCAGCCGGCCAGCTGCTGGTTGAAGTCGTCGGGAGAGGTGAAGGCGCGCCCCGACATGAAGCGGCTGCGGAAGAAGCGATTCATTCGCTCGACCATGCCCTTGGACTCGGGGTCGCGGGCCTTGAGGAGCTTGATCTGGGTGCCGAGAGTGCCGGCGAACGCGGCGGCGGACTCGGTGAGCTTCCCGCGCCCGATGCCGGTCTCGTTGTCCCAGGTCAGCCGGGCGGGAACGGCCTCGGCCTCCTGCAGCAACGACCACATCCCACCGAGCAGATCCGGCGTCGTCCGCGAGGGCAACATGCGGGCTTGGATGAATCCGGAGAACGTCGACGTCATCACCAAAACCGGCGGCGCAGCAGCCTGGTCATGGCCCAGCGGCAGGTCTTCGTGCGGGAACCAGAGATCACATTGGACCTGGAAGCCGGGCGGGTGCACCAGTCGATCCGCGGGGTCCGGCACCGCATACTCCGGCCGCAGCTCGGCGATCTTGGCCCGGAACAGCGACGGAGACCCCGACCAGCCCACCCGCTCAGCAGCGGTCGCGGCCGGCATCGTTGGCGTCGCCGCGAGCAACACCCGCACCTGGCCGGCGAACGCGTCGAAGCTCGACCCCGTCGGCTCACGCTGATACGTCGGCGACCGATCCACGGCCAACGCCCGATCCACCGTTCCCCGGGACACTCCGACCAGCCGAGCTATCTCCCGCTTCGAATGTTTCCCCGTCGAACGCAGGTGGCGAATCTCTGCCCAATCATCCAATTTGATCACCTTCCATGATGGTTGGTGGCCCTATTTTCAGTTGGCGTTTCTGGCCCTGTTTTCAGTTGGCGTTAACACGGGAGTGCTTCGCTCGCGTGTAGGACTTCTCGCGCTGCTTCTTCAGGAAGAGTTCGATGCGTCCGACGGTCACTTCGCGAATGGTGAAGTGCTCGAAGAAGGGCAGCACGAGCACGCGCAGCTCCCGCTTGTAGGTGTCTTTGGTCCCTTGGGCGCGGTCGACGTCGAGCATCACGTCCTCCAGCCAGGCGTCGGCGAGCATCGGGAAGGGCGAGCCCGCATTCAGCGAGTCGCCGACCCCACCGGCACGCATGCGCCCGGCCAGTTCGACTTTCAACGCTGACTGCGCCGCATTGCGACTCGAACGGGTCACGCCCACTTGCCGCGATTGCCCGTCCCAGTCGCGGAACACAGTCGTCGCCCGGAACCGCTCGGGACCGACCTTTGTCGTCGTGATCGCGCCGAAGGTGCTGATCGGCAGTCGTGGTCGTCCGGCCATCAACGCTCGCCCCCGCGGCCGCTCAGGGACGATTCAGGCTCGTGGAGACCGTCCAACCACCGCCGAACATCGGAGACGCGGTAGCGGATCTCCCGGCCGACTCGAATGCCGGACGGGCCGCGACCGTCAGTGCGCAGGTCGTAGATGGCCTGCACGTGCACGCCGAGATACTCGGCGAGTTCGCTTGTCGTCAGTACAGGCTCTAGACCGAGCCCGAAGAGTCGTTCAGTATCCATAACCCGTAGGTGTTCGAGGTCACTCCAGACCGATCGAACCGGGTCGTGCACCTTCTCCATGAGCGCCCTTTGTAGGCGGTCACTTTGGAATAAACAATGGATAAACAATGTGTGCATCAAGTCTTGCCCTTTCGGTAAGGACAAGAAACCCTGATCACACGATATTTCGAGTAGGGCGGCCGGGACTTGAACCCGGGACCGACGGATTATGAGTCCGCTGCTCTAACCAGCTGAGCTACCGCCCCAGAACCGCGGTTACTCCGGGGAGTGTGCGGCGGCCTCGGAGGTGACCGTGTCGACCACGGGTTCCCCACGATACAGGCACTCGAAGGTGTTCAGGGTGCGGTTGATATCGTGCGCCCCGATCAGCTTGAGCGACTCGCGCTTGAGCGCGATGAGTTCGTCGGGCGAGGCGGTGAGCACCTGGATGAGCCTGGCAGCCATGTCCTTGGCGCTGCCCGGCTCGAACAGATAACCGTTCTGTCCATCGTGCACCAGGTGCGGAAGGGCCATCGCGTTCGCGGCGACCACGGGAAGCCCGGAGGCCATGGCCTCCATCGTGGCGATGCTCTGCAGTTCCGCAATGGACGGCATCGCGAAGACCGTCGTCCGCGTGTACGCGGCGCGCAACTCCTCGTCGGTCACATACCCGGCGAAGGTCACCCGGTTACGGATGCCGAGGGTCTGGGCCAGGTGCTCGAGGTTGCGTTTCTGGTCGCCGCCGCCGACGATCTCGACCTTGACGTTCAGGTCGGGTGAGAGCAGCGTGACCGCATGCAGCAGCACATCGATCTGCTTCTCTCCGGTGACTCGTCCGACGAAGAGGATCCGGTTCTCGGTGCGCGGCTCGAAGCTCGGCGCATAGTTGTGTGCGTCGATTCCGCAGGAGATCGCGAGCACGCCCTCGAGCCCGGTGTAGCGCTCGAGGAATTCGGCGGCGCGCACGGTAGGCGTGGTCACGGCCTCGGCTCGGCCGAACGTGCGACGCGCGGCTTTCCAGGCGCCCCGGATCATCCCCTCGTGCAGCCACTTGGGCAGGAGCGTGAACTCGAGCATGTTCTCCGGCATGAAGTGGTTCGTGCCGATGATGCGGATCCCGCGCTTGGCGGCTTCGATGGTGACACCGCGGCCCACATTGATGTGGGATTGGAAGTGCACGACATCCGGCTTGAAGGTGTCGAGGATGCGGCGGCTCTCCGCGTGGATCAGCCACGGCAGGGCGAAGCGCAGCCAGTCATGCGGGTACCAGCGCCAACTCTTCAGGCGGTGCACGACCATCGGCTGGCCTTCGTGGATCTCGGTCCAGGTGCCGTGCTTGCGGGACGGCGCGGGTGCCATGATCTGCACCTCGTGCCCCCGGGAAACGAGGCCGGCGGCGAGCCGCTCGGCGAAGCGGGCCGCTCCGTTGACGTCAGGGGCAAAGGTGTCCGCGGCGATGAGAACCCGAATCGGCTTCTTCGTTGCCGGCTCAACGCGGGTGGCGTCGCTCGGCGAATCGGTCGAATCTGACAAGTGGAATTGTCCCAACGTAAGTGAGCCGGAGGTCGTCATCCGGCGAGAATTCAAGGATTCGTCGGCGCGCACGCCGACGAGGTCATATAGCACCCTATTCTAAACCGCCGTGTCTACAGCCATTCCCGGCACCGGCGCGTCACCGAGCCGAGCGGAAGCAGTGCGGCAAACGGGCAGCAAAAGAGGGCATCGACGGACGCTATCCGGTGGCCTGCGGGTGGTGACGGGCAAGCAGGAACACGCCGTAGATCGCGAGTGCGCCGGCCACGATGAATGCCACGGCCGCCCAGGCCGGTGCCTGCGCCACTTCGCCGAGCACGACGATTCCGATGCCGACCGCGATCAGGGGGTCGATCACGGTCAGCCCTGCGATCACCAGGTCGGGAGGTCCGGACGCGTACGCGTTCTGCACGAAGTAGGCACCGAGGGCCGCGCCGAGCAGCAGGCCGGCGACGCAGGTCAGCGTCAGCCACTCGAAGTTGCCGTTCTGGGTGCGGTTGATGATCACCTTCGCGAGCGTCGCGACGAACCCGTAGAGAACGCCCGCTCCGATGATGTACAGGATCGCCTGGAACCGGGTGCGGAGGAACACGAACAGGCCGCCGAATACCAGCAGGACACCGCCAAGCATGATCAGGATCGTGATGAGGTTCGTGTCCGTGACCGGTTTGTCGACGGCGGTGAACGCCGCGACGGTGACGAACAGTCCCACCCCGCCAACGCACATGCCGATGGCGAGCTTGGATGCCCGGTTGACCTTCACGCCGGAGACGCGCGCGTTGAGAATCGACGTGATCACCAGGGCCACCGCACCGAGGGGCTGGACCACGATGATCGGCGCGAAGTTGAGGCTGGACAGCTGAAAGAGGATGGCCAGGGCGAGCATCACCGTGCCGAATACCCAGGAGGGCCGGCCCAGCAGGAGGGTGAGCTGGCGCGGGTTGAGTCCGCCGGTGACCTCCACGGTCCTGGCCTCGACCTTGACCACGCCACGGTGCTGGAACTGGGCCCCGAGGGAGAGAAAGACCGCGCCGATCAGCGCGAGCGGGATTCCGATGGCCTGGCGGGGATCGATCGTGAGGTCCACAGCCAAGTCAGTCAGGTCGAGGGTCACCCAATGACCCTATCGAGAACCAGCCCGATATCCTTGCTGAATGGCCGTGCGATCGATTGTTATTTCCGGAGATCCCGTTCTCCACTCCCCCGCAGCACCCGTCGAGGATTTCGGCGATGATCTGAGTGTCCTGGTTCAGGACATGTACGAGACGATGGATGCCGCCCCCGGCGTGGGCCTCGCAGCGCCCCAGGTCGGCGTGCCGCTCCGGCTCTTCACCTACAGCTTCGTCGACGATGAGGACCGGTCGTGGCGGGGTGTGGCGATCAACCCTGAACTGTGGGTCACCCCGGTGCCGGCCGGCGAGGCCGATGAGGACGAGGACGTCGAGGGCTGCCTGTCCTACCCGGGCGAGCGGTTCCCGCTCCTGCGTTCCCCGTCGGCGATCCTGCGCGCTGTCGACCTGGACCAGAAGCCGTTTGAGATCCACGCGGAGGGCTGGCTGGCCCGGATCTTCCAGCACGAGTTCGACCACCTCGACGGCACGCTCTATGTCGACCGTCTCGAGCATTTCTACGCGAAGATCGCCACTAAGGTCACCCGCAAGCGCGGCTGGGGAATCCCCGGCCTCAGCTGGGTCCCGGGCGTTGACAACCTCGAGGATTGAGCCGCGGGCAAGTCCGCGCGACGTTCCGCTCAGCGGGGCAGGTTCACGCCGTGAACGCCGTTGTGGAAGCGCAGGGACGGGAAGATCGCTGACACGGAGAACCCGACGCCCGGCACGGTGCCGGCGTTGAAGACCCCGCCGAACAACTCGGCCCGCTCCCGCATCTGGGTGATTCCGGCGCCGCTGATGCTCTCGCTGAGCGCCTTGAGGTCGTCGTCGATCGTGTAGCTGGTGCGGGCGGCGAACTCCCCCACGTCGGCGCTTGACCGCCGGGCGGCCGCGCGGATGCCATCGTCGTCGACCTGCAGCTGCAGGCCGTCCTGGGTCCAGGTGAACGCGATCTTCGCCTCGGTGCCCGGACCGCCGTGCTGAAGCGAATTGGCCAGCGCACTCTGGAGAATTCGGAAGATGGCCAGCTCAGCGCCGGGCTTGAGCGGGAAACGCTCGCCCGACTCGGTGAAACCCACGACGAGTCCGGCGTCGCGCATGACCCGGAAGAGGTCCCTGGCCGATTGGAGGCCCGGCCGGGCAATGGCGACGGATTCGCCCTCGCGCACGATGGTGAGCACCCGGCGCATGTCCGCGAGGGTGCCACGCCCGTCCTCGGCGAGGGCAGTGGCGGCGCGAACCGCGCTGGACGGGTCTGTCTCGGCCGTGTACCGGGCCGCTTCCGCCCCGGTGACCAGCCGGGAGACGGCGAGCACGGCCACGTCCTGGAGTTCGCGGATGATGCCGAGCCGGCCCTGCTGCTCCGCGAGGCTCAGTTCGAGGTCGATCCGGTGCTGCTCGGCCGCGGACTGATTGACGGCGACCCGCCGCGCTCGCAGCCACAGGACGAGCAGCACCGCGGAGAGGATTGCCAGCACGATGCTCGCGATCAACCAGAAATCCATGGACTTCGCCTTTCGTGCGGCGGCTTCGTGCTCGGGTGCAAAAAAGGCCACCCGGGGTGGAGCCCTGGGTGGCCTTTCGCTCCCCGACTTGGACTCGAACCAAGAACCTGCGCATTAACAGTGCGCTGCTCTGCCAATTGAGCTATCGAGGAATGCTTGAACAACTCTGCCACTTTATCAAAAGTTGGCCCTTCGCCAAATCGCGACCGGGAATCAGTAGCCGGCGAGGGGGTCCACGACCCCGACGAACCGCCCGTCGGTAAGGAACGCGCGCACATTCAGCCTGATCCGCTCCGCGAGGAGCGGCGCCGTCATCTCGGGCGTGTCGGCCGAATGCGGCGTGATCAGGCACCTGGGCTCGCTCCAGAGCGGATGCCCGTCCGGCAACGGCTCCGGATCGGTCACGTCCACGGCCGCGCCGGCGATGGTGCCCGCCGCCAGGGCGGCCACGAGCGCATCGGTGTCGACCAGCGGCCCCCTGGCAATGTTGACCAGGCTCGCCTCCGGCCGCATCAGGGCGAGCTCGGCCGCCCCGATCAGGTGCCGGGTGTCGGGAGTCAGGGCGGCTGCGACGATGACCAGGTCGGCCTGGGGCAGCACCTCGGCCAGGGCACCCGGAGGCACGGTGCGTTCCGCGCCGGGCACCGGCCGGCTGCTCCGGCGCACGATCGTGATGCGGGTGCCGAAGGGCTCCAACAACCGGATGAGCTCGCGGGCGATCCCCCCGGCGCCGATGATGACCACCGTGCGGCCATAGAGGGAGCGGCCCTCCGGGACGGTGGACCAGCTCGATGCCCTGGCGCGGGCGGGCAGCACCCGCAGGAGCGCCAGAGCGAGGGCGAGCGCGTGTTCGGCCACGGGCTGCGCGTACGCGCCCTTCGCGCTGGTCCACAGCAGGTCTGGACGGGCCTGCTCCGCCAGGATCGCGCTGAACGCGTCGACGCCGGCCCAGGGCAGCTGCACCCACTGGATCTGCGGGTTGGCCGCCAGGGTGGACCCGAGCAGGTCGGCCTGGGCGTAGGACAGCCAGATCAGCCCCCTCGTCGCAGGCGACAGCTCCGCCACCTCCCCCCGCGCGGCCCGTACGGCCGCCGTGAAGACCTCCGCCGGGCGCGGAAGCACGGCGATCGGTCCGCGGGCCGGGCGCCTGCCCTCGGGAATCGGCTTCACCTCGTCGGCGAGCACGGCACGGTGCTGCGCGCCCGGTCCTGTCTCGTCCACGGTCTGAGGCTCAGGACCGGTCGGCACGGGGATCGCCTTCTTCGCGGCCTTCTTCATGGTCCGGTTCGCGGTCATGCTCGTCGCCCGGTTTGCCGTCGGGCTCGTCGCCGGCCTCGTCGTCGGCCTCCGGCCCGGTCAGGGCTGCGGCCAGTCCGGCCACGTACGGATGCCACGGGTCGTCGAACACCTCGTCGATGGTTCCGAGGCCGACGAGCACGCCCTGGTACAGCACGCCGATCCGGTTCGCCACCCGGCGCAGCACCTTGAGGTCCGAGCTGATCACCAGAGCAGAGAACGACCGTTCCCGCTGCAGCTCGCCGATCAGGTCGATCACCGCGTCCCGCACCGTCACGTCGACCCCGGCAGTCGGCTCGTCCGCGATCAGCAGGGACGGGCCGAAGACGAGGGCACGGGCGAGGGCGACCCGCTGACGTTGCCCGTTGCTCAGCTCGTACGGGTAGCGGGGCAGCACGGCCAGCGGCAGCCGAACAGCGTCCACCATGGTCGCGACCCGCGCGTCGAGGGCCCGGCGGTTGTAACGCCGGTCGCGTTCCAGCACCGGCTCCGCCACGATCTCCGCGACCGTCATCGTCGGCGGGAGGGTGTCGGCCGCGTTCTGTTCGAGCAGACCGACCGCGAAGGTGAGGCGGGCGAGCTTGCGGCGGCCGATCCGGCGCATCCGGAACCCCAGCACCGTCGCCTCTCCCCCGGTGATGATCGGCCGGGCGCTGCCGAGTCCCGGAGCGAACGCCGCACCGGACAGCACGCTGGCGAGGGTGCTCTTGCCCGAACCGCTCTCCCCGAGCAGTCCGAGCACTTCGCCCGGCCTGATCTGCAGGGTGAGCCCATGCACCGCGACATGGGCCGGGCTCACTCCGTGCGGCGGATACTCGATTGTGAGGTCACTGGTCGAGATCGGAAAAATCGGTTTGGCGCCGCGAGTCATGCGTTCTATCCTGCCGCACGCAGCCGGCGAAGCTTCTCCCGTCGGTCGGCCTGCTCGGCCGGGTCGGGAACGGGAAGCGAGGCAAGCAGCCGCTGCGTGTATGGATCCTTCGGCGCGCCCAGCACCTCGGCGCCGGTGCCCTCTTCGACCAGTTTGCCCTTGTACAGCACCGCGATCCGGTCCGCGAGGATGTCGACGACGGCGAGGTCGTGGCTGATGAACAGCGCGGCGAAACCGAATTCCTCCTGCAGTTCGGCGAACAGCTCGAGTACCCTCGCCTGCACGGACACGTCGAGGGCCGAGGTGGGCTCATCGGCGATGAGCAGGCTCGGTTCGAGCGCCAGTGCCCTGGCCAGGCTGGCCCGCTGGCGCTGCCCGCCGCTCAGCTCGTGCGGGTAGCGGTCGCCGTAGGCCCGGGGCAGCTGAACGGCCTCGAGGAGCTCGTTGACGCGGGTGCGGGCCCCTGCCGGGTTCCCGGCCCGCCCGTGCACGACCAACGGCTCTGCGACGCATTCTGCGATCGTGAGCAGCGGGTTGAAACTCGACGCCGGGTCCTGGAACACGAAGCCGATGTCGCTGCGGAGCTTCTTGAACTCACGCTCCCTGAACCCGTGCATTTCGTGCCCGAGCACCGTGAGAGAGCCGCCGGTCACCCGGGTCAGGCCGGCGATGGCCCGGCCCGTCGTCGTCTTGCCCGACCCGCTCTCGCCGACGAGGCCGAGCACCTCGCCGGGGCGGATGACGAAACTCACCCCGTCCACGGCGGTGAAGCCGGTCCGGCCGAACCGGCCGGGGTATTCGATGGTGAGGTTGTCGGCCACGACGACCGGCGGGAGCTCCAGCCAGGCGGGCTCCCGTGCCTCCGCACGCACCGCGGCGTGCGCGATTCCCTGGCCCACGTGCGGCACTGCGGCGAGGAGGCGCTTGGTGTAGTCGTTCTGGGGCGAGGAGAAGAGGGTTTGCGCGTCGGCCTCCTCGACCACCTTGCCCTGGTACATCACGGCCACCCGGTCGGCGAGGTCGGCGACGACACCCATGTTGTGGGTGATCAGCACGATGGCAGTGCCGAACTCGTCACGGCAGCGCCGGAGCAGGTCGAGAATCTCGGCCTGCACGGTCACGTCCAGCGCCGTGGTCGGCTCGTCGGCGACGATCAGGCCGGGGTCGAGCACAAGGGCCATGGCGATCACGACGCGCTGCTTCTGCCCCCCGGAGAACTGGTGCGGGAAGTAATTGACGCGCGTCTCCGGGTCGGGAATGCCCACCCTGCCCAGGATCTCGATGGCCTTGGCCTTCGCCTCCTTGCGGCTGAACTCGCCGTGCGCGCGGATTCCCTCCGCGATCTGCCAGCCGACCGTGTAGACCGGGTTGAGCGCGGTCGACGGTTCCTGGAAGACCATCGAGACGTCGGTGCCGCGCACCTGGCGCAGTTTGCGCTTGCCGATGGAGAGGATGTCGTGCTCGCTCGAGCCGTCCTTGCTGCTGAGCAACACCACGCCCGAGGCGGTGGCGGTCTCCGGGAGCAGGCCGAGGATGGTCTTGGCCGTCACTGTCTTGCCACTCCCGCTCTCGCCGACGATGGCGAGAACCTCGCCGGGGGCGACCCGCAGGCTCACGCCGTCGACGGCCCGCACCGCCCCCGCATCCGTGGAGAAGGAGATGCCCAGGTCGGTGATGGTCAGGACATCGCTCACTGGGGAACCTCGAATTCGTCCTTCACGGTGCCGCCGGGCACCACCGATGTTTCGGCAACCAGCCCGGATGACTTCGCAACCGATCGGCGGCCCCGCAATCGGGGATCGGCGAGGTCGTTGAGGCTCTCGCCCACGAGAGTCATGCCAAGCACGGCGAGCACGATGGCGAGCCCGGGGAAGAGCGCGGTCCACCAGATGCCGCTCGAGACATCCGACACGGCCTTGTTGAGGTCGTAACCCCACTCGGCGGCGGCGGACGGCTCGATGCCGAAGCCGAGGAATCCCAGGCCGGCGAGCGTCAGGATCGCCTCGGACGCGTTGAGCGTGAAGATGAGCGGGAGCGTGCGGGTGGCGTTGCGGAGCACGTGCCTGAACATGATCCGGGCGTTGCTCGCTCCGAGGACGCGTGCCGACTCGACGTAGGCCTCCGCCTTGATCCGCACCGTCTCCGCCCGGATCACCCGGAAGTACTGCGGGATGAACACGGTGGTGATCGAGATGGCCGCGGCGAGGACGCCGCCGATCAGGTTCGACCGGCCGCCGGAGATCACGATCGACATCACGATGGCCAGCAGCAGCGATGGGAACGCGTAGACGGCGTCGAAGACGACGACGAACACGCGGTCGAGCCAGCCGCCGAAATAGCCGGAGACCAGGCCGAGCATGACCCCGGCGAAGATGGAGAGGATCACGGCGATGACGATGACGATCAGCGCGGTCTGGGCCCCCCAGATGACCCGGGAGAGCACGTCGTAGCCGCCGACGGTGGTGCCGAGCAGGTGCGAGCCGCCCGGCGGGTTCTGGGCGCCGAATGCGCCGTTCGCGTCACGGAGCTGGCTGTAGCCGAACGGCGCGATCAGGGGCGCGAGAATGGCGGTGAGGATGAAGATCCCGCTGATGACGAGGCCGACGACGAGCATCCCTCGTTGCAGCCCGACGCTCTGGCGCAGTTGGTGCACCACGGGCAGGCGACTCAACCGGTTGCGCTTGTGCGGGCCGGTGGCGATGGACGTGGCGATCATTTCCGTGTCGGTCATCCCGCTACCAGCCATGTCAGTACCTCACTCTCGGGTCGATGACTGCGGCGATGATGTCGACGACGAAGTTGGATAGGGCGACGATCACGGCGAGCAGGGCGACGATGCCCTGGACGGCGACGAAGTCGCGGGCGGTGAGGAATTGGGCCAGCTGGAAGCCCAGGCCCTTCCATTCGAAGACCGTCTCGGTCAGGACCGCGCCGCTGAGCAGCAGCGCGATCTGGAGTCCGATCACGGTGATGATCGGGATCAGGGCGGGCCGGTAGGCGTGCTTGGTGACCAGGCGGTATTCGCTGACGCCGCGCGATCGACCGGAGTCGACGTAGTCGGCGCCGAGGGTGCCGATGACGTTCGTGCGGACGAGGCGGAGGAAGACGCCGGCGGTGAGAAGCCCCAGTGCCAGCGCGGGGAGGACGGCGTGCGACACCACGTCGAGGAGGATTTGGGGGTTGCCCGTCTGGAGGGCGTCGATGGTGTAGATGCCCGTCTTGCCAGGCAGGAACTGCATTTGCAGCTCAGAACCGGTCGACGCGCGACCGGCGACCGGGAGCACCTTGAGCCAGACGGAGAAGACGAGCTTGAAGAGCAGGGCAGAGAAGAACACCGGGGTGGCGTAGCAGAGGATTGCGAAGACACGCAGGAACGCGTCGGGAGCCTTGTCCCGCCAGTAGGCGGCGACGAGGCCAAGCGGGATGCCGACGATGAACGCCACGACGAGCGAGTAGAAGACCAGCTCCGCGGTCGCGACGCCGTAGGTGAGGAGCACCTCGGTGACGGGCCTGTTGGTGCTGATCGTGGTCCCGAAGTTGCCGGTGAAGACGTTCCCGAGGTATTCGACGTACTGCACCAGGATGGGCCGGTCGTAGCCGGCCGCGTGGATGCGCTCCGCGAGCTGGTCCGGCCCGAGGCGGCCGCCGAGGGCGGCCGTGATCGGGTCGCCGGTGGCCCGCATCAGCCAGAACACCATCGAGACAAGGATGAAGATAGTGGGAAAGATCAGGGCGAAGCGGATCAGGATGTACCGCCCGATCCCCCCGCCCGAGGAGGTCCGTTTGCGCCTGGCGGCCTGTGGGGCCGGGGGGCGCGCTGCCACTGTGGTCATGCCTGCCTAACGATTGGAAAGGGTCGGGGGCACCCAGCGATGGAACTGCTGGGTGCCCCCGGATTTCAAATTAGAGAAACTCTAGCCGTTTGGCGGACTAACCTTTCGCCAGTGCCGCGTAACGGAACTTGAACGACGCGTCCAGCGTGTCCTCGGTTCCGGTGATGTCGGTTCCGGTGACGGCAACCTGCGCGCCCACGAGCAAGGGCAGGGTCGACAGCTGCACGGCGACCTTGTCCTGAATTTCCTCAATCAGGGCAGTGCGTGCGGTCGGGTCAGCCGTGACCGCCTGCTTGAGGATCAGGTTGTTGACCTCTGGGTCGTCGAAGTGGTTCTGCAGGAAGTTCTCCTTGAGGAAGAACGGCGTCAGATAGGTGTCGGCATCCGAATAGTCCGGGTACCAACCCAGCTGGTACAGCGGGTAGGCGTCGCTCGTGCGGTCCTTGCTGTACTGCACCCACTCGGTCGACTGGAGGTTGACGGTGAACAGGCCGGATGCGTCCAGCTGGTCCTTGACGAGGGCGTACTCGTCACTCGAGCCCGGCCCGTAGTGGTCGGTGTTGTACTGCAGGTTGAGCGTGACCGGGGTGGTGACGCCGGCAGCCTCGAGGGCCGCCTTGGCCTTGGCGGCATCCGGGCCCCCATTGCCGTCGCCGTAGAGGGTTTTGAGCGGCTCGATGGCGCCCGTCAGTCCGCCGGGGACGAAGGAGTACGCGGGCGTGTACGTGCCCTTGTAGACCTGGTCGGCGATCTCTTCGCGGTCGACGAGGTTGGCGATCGCCTGGCGGACGGCGAGTGCCTTGGCCGGGTCGGCGTCGGCGGTCGTCGCACCGAACGGCTGGGTGTTGAAGTTGAAGACGATGTAGCGGAGTTCTCCACCGGGACCGTCGACGACCTTGACCTTGTCATTCCCGCGCAGGTCGTCGATATCGGTCGCCGACAGGGTTCGCCATGCGACGTCAATGTTCCCTTCCTGCACATCGAGCTTCAGGTTCGAAGCGTCGGTGTAGTACTTGACGTTGATGACGTCGGTCTTGGCCTTGCCAAGCAGTCCCTTGTAGTCCGGGTTCGCCTTGTACCCGATCAGGTTGTTGAAGTCATAGCTCGTGATGATGTACGGCCCGGCGAATGCCTTGGCCTTGACGATGTCCGCGTCGGGGGTCAGCGCGTCGGGAGAGAACGAGTCCTCGTCGACGATCGGGCCCACATTGCTGGAGAGGATCTGCGGGAAGATCTGATCGTCGGCAGCCTTGAGATGGAAGACGACGGTCGTGTCGTCTTTGGCCTCGGTGCTGTCGAGGTTGTAGAGGAGCGAGGACGGACCGTTTTCGTCGGCGATCTTCACCTGACGGTCGAAGGTGAACTTCACGTCGGAGGCAGTGAGGTCGTTACCGTTCGCCCACTTGAGGCCGGCCCTGAGCGTGACGGTGTACTCCGTCGGAGACGTGAACTCCGCAGTCTCCGCGAGGTCGGGCTGGACGTCGGGGCTGCCGTACGGTGTGTTCATCAGGAACGGGAAGACCTGGTTCTGCACGGCCAGCGAGCCGTTGTCGTAGGAACCGGCCGGGTCGAGCGAGATGACCTTGTCGGTCGTGCCGATCGTGATCGCGCCGCCGGTCGTCCCACCGGTGGTTCCGCCTGCGGAGCAACCCGTCATGGCAAGCGCGGCGACAGCGATTACTGCTGCGGCGCTGAGCCCTCGAGAGCGGGGAGTGGATGAGAATGCCATATCCGTGAGCCTCTTCCTCTGAAAAATCCAGGCACGGGCGGCGCCTTGCGCGTCACCCGGCATAGCTGTATGGAAAGAAATAGCACAGAATGCGCGGTTCGTCCGTCAACGATGGAGCATCTTTACCGAGCTGCAATGAAGCGTCGGACCTCACGAACGGCAGGCCGGTCCGCCGCGGCTAGTCCTCGCGGAGGTTGCGCCGTTCGGCCTCGACCCGCACCAATTCGCGCTGGAGCGCCACGTAGACCTCGCGAATGGAGGCATCCGCGCGCTGCAGCCGGCCGAGCAGTTCGGCCTTCTGGCGCAGCAGGTCCTTGTCGACGAGGGCGACCGTGATGTCGCGCACGTACCGGCCGATTTCCCGCTCGCTGCGCTCCGGCAGCGGGGCCATCGCCAGCTCCTTGACCAGGTTCTCCAGCTGGGGCGGCACATCGGCCACGATCCGGTCGAGCCAATCAGGAGCGTCGTGGTGCTCGAGGTTGGCCGCGACGGCGTCCCGCACGACCGCGAGCGAGGGCTGAGCGAAGCTGGTCAGCACGGCACGCTGGATCAGGTCGGCGCCGACCAGGACGGGACGCTGGAGCATGGCCATCAGCCCGTCACGCTCAAGCCGGGTGACCGGGTCCGTCGACAGGTTGGTCATCGAGAACGGCTGCTCGCGCGAAGCCTCCTCCGTGTCGTCGCGGCGTGTGCCGACGTGGCCCTGCGCCGCGGAGTTCCCGGCTCCCGCGGAGCGGGTGCGCGACAGCGCGGTCGACACGGCCCTGGCGACCTCGCCGAGCTCCATGCCGAGCATGCGCGCCAGCTCGTGCGTGTAGCCGGGACGGAGGGCTGGGTCACGGATGTCGGCGACAAGCGGAGCGGCCTGGCGCAACGCCCCGACCCGCCCCTCGACCGTGTCCAGGTTGTACTGGCCGAGCAACTGCCGGATCATGAACTCGAACATCGGCTTCTTCGAATCGACGAGACGACGCACGGCGTCGTCGCCGCGGTGCAGGCGCAGGTCACAGGGGTCGAGACCCTCCGGCGCGACGGCAACGAAGGTCTGCGCGGAGAAGCGCTGTTCTTCGCTGAATGCGCGCATCGCGGCCTTCTGGCCGGCGGCATCCGGGTCGAAGGTGAACACGACCTCGCCGACCCCGCTGTCGTCACCGAGGACGCGACGCAGCACCTTGATGTGGTCGACGCCGAAGGAGGTCCCGCAGGTGGCGACGGCGGTCGTCACCCCCGCGAGATGGCAGGCCATGACGTCGGTGTAGCCCTCGACGACGACGACCTGGTGGTTGCGCGAGATGTCTCGTTTGGCGAGGTCGAGCCCGTAGAGCACCTGGGCCTTGTGGTAGATCGGGGTCTCGGGCGTGTTGAGGTACTTCGGGCCCTTGTCGTCGTCGAGCAGCTTGCGCGCACCGAAGCCGATGGTCTGGCCCGTGATGTCGCGGATCGGCCAGACGAGCCGCCCGCGGAAACGGTCGTACACCCCGCTCGAGCCCTCACGGCTGGAGACGAGGCCGGAGAGAGTCAGCTCCTCGGTCGAGTAGCCCTTGCCGCGGAGATGGTTGGTCAGTTCGTCCCAGCTCTTGGGCGCGAATCCGACGCCGAAGAGGGCGGCGGCCTGGGAATCGAAGCCGCGTTCGCCGAGGAAGTTGCGGCCGACCAGGGCACCGGCGCTGCCGAGACGTTCCACGAAGAACTCGGCCGCCGCCTGGTTGGCCGCGTAGAGCCGGGACCGGTTGGTGTGGTCGGGTGCGTCCCCACCGCCCTCGTAGTGCAGTTCGATCCCGACGCGGGCGGCAAGCCGTTCCACGGCCTCGCTGAAGGAGACATGGTCCATCTTCTGCAGGAACGAGTACACGTCGCCGCTCTCCCCGCAGCCGAAGCAGTGGTAGAAGCCGACCTGTGGGCGCACGTGGAAGCTCGGGCTGCGCTCGTCGTGGAAGGGGCACAGGCCCTTCATCGAGCCGACTCCGGCCGACTTCAGGGTGACGTAGTCGCCGACGATGTCCGCGATGTTCGTGCGGGCCTTGACCTCTTCGATGTCGCTTTGTCGAATCAGGCCAGCCATAGCTGAATGCTAGTCCTGCCCATTGTCAGTTCTGCACGAGACGCTCGTACCAGGCCAGCGCGGACTGGTCGGTGAGGCTGGCAACCTGGTCGACGACAACGCGCTTGCGCGCCGGGTCGTCCGCGGCCGCGTGCCAGTCCTCGCGGAAGCCGGCGTCGAGGTGTTCGTCGCCGGTGGCGTGCAGACTCTCGGCAAGCAGGGTGAGCACCTGACGCTGCTGCTGGTAGATCGGCTGGCGGGTGTTCTTCGACATCACGAAAGCGGCCACGATGCCCTTGAGTACCGCGATTTCCGCCTGGACCTCGCGCGGCACGACAACGTGGGCGCCGAAGCGGATGAGTTGCTCCCCCGAGTACGCCTGACGGGTGGCACGCACGGCGGCCCCGGAGAACCGGCCGATGAGCTGGCTGGTGAGATTCTTCAGCCGACCCTGGTCACGGCGGCCGGCGGTCCAGCCGTGCAACCAGTAGTCGAGGGCGCCGAGCCGGTCGTAGGCGAGCGCCAGTTCCGCGTGGGAGACGGCGCCGCCGATCCAGGAGTGCATCGAGGAGACGAGTTCGGTGCTGGCACGCCCGCCGAGTTCGGCGATGTCCAGGTACCCGTTGACCACGGCGTCCTCGAAGTCATGCACGGAGTAGGCGATGTCGTCGGAGAGATCCATCACCTGGGCCTCGATGCAGAGCCGTCGTTCTGGCGCCCCCGACCGCATCCACTCGAAGGCGGCCATGTCGTCCTGGTAGAAACCGAACTTGGCGCGGCCGCTGGGATCGGCGACGGAGGAGTCTTCCGGCCAGGGGTATTTGCAGCTGGCGTCCAGGCTGGCCCGGGTCAGGTTCAGCGCGTAGCTGCGGCCGTCGTCGCCGAAGACCTTCGGCTCGAGTCGGGTGAGCAATCGCAGGGTCTGCGCATTGCCCTCGAAGCCGCCGATGTCCAGGGACCAGGTGTTGAGCGCCTTCTCGCCGTTGTGGCCGAACGGCGGGTGCCCGATGTCGTGCGCGAGACAGGCCGTGTCGACGATGTCGGGGTCGAGGCCCAGCCGGAGCGCGAGCTCCCGGCCGATCTGGGCGACCTCGAGCGAGTGGGTGAGCCGGTTGCGGGCGAAGTCGAGGCCGGCGGTCGGGCTGAGCACCTGCGTCTTGGCGGCCAGGCGGCGCAGCGCGCTGGAATGGAGGAGCCGGGCGCGGTCGCGGGCGAAGTCGCTGCGGCGCGAGCCGTGCACCTCCGGGAGCCAGCGTTCCTCGTCGTGGCTGCTGTAACCGGTTTCGTTAGCCACCGCTGGTGTCCCCTTCGCCCTCGGTCAGGTTGACCCGTTCCGCGCCGACGATCTCCCTGGAGTCGAGCCAGTGTTCGGGCAGAGACGTCTTCTTCGGGCTCCCGGCGCGGCCGCGCGGTCCCTCGGCTCCGACGCCGGGGTATTCCTGCTGCCAGTCCAGGGTGCCCAGCAGGTCGTCGAGCTGCGCGAGCGACGCGACCGAGGCGAGGCTCGCCCGCAGGTCGCCGCCGACCGGGTAGCCCTTGAAGTACCAGGCTACGTGCTTGCGGATGTCGCGGCAGGCGCGCTCTTCGCTCTCGAAGAACTCGGTGAGCAACTCCGCGTGGCGGCGGAAGGTTTCGGCCACGCGTCCGAGGTTGGGCTGGATCAGCGCGGTCTCCGCTCCGGTCCCCTGTCCGCGGAAGGCGGCGGCGAGGTCGCCGAACAGCCACGGGCGGCCGAGACAGCCGCGGCCGACGACCACCCCGTCGCATCCGGTCTGCGCGACCATGCGCAGGGCGTCGTCGGCGGACCAGATGTCACCGTTACCGAGTACGGGCACGCTCGTGATGGTGTTCTTCAGGGTCGTGATCGCCGACCAGTCGGCCTCCCCGGAGTAGTGCTCTGAGGCTGTGCGCGCATGGAGCGCGATCGCCGAGACGCCCGCGCCCTCGGCAGCCTTGCCTGCCTCGAGATAGGTCAGGTGGTCGGAGTCGATGCCCTTGCGCATCTTCACCGTGACCGGGACGGCGCCCGCCGCGGTGACGGCGGCTTCGACGATCTGCCGGAACAGGCCGAGCTTCCAGGGGAGGGCGGCTCCGCCTCCCTTGCGGGTGACCTTGGGCACCGGACAGCCGAAGTTGAGGTCGATGTGGTCGGCCCGGTCTTCGGCGACGAGCATGGTGACCGCGTCGGACACGGTCTTGGGGTCGACCCCGTAGAGCTGGATCGAGCGGGTGGTTTCGCTCTCGTGGTGGTTGATCAGGCGCATCGATTCCGGGGTGCGCTCAACGAGTGCACGGGAGGTGATCATCTCACTGACGTAGAGCCCCGCGCCGAATTCACGGCAGAGCCGGCGGAACGCGGTGTTGGTGATGCCGGCCATCGGTGCGAGCACGACGGGGACATCCAGCGTGAGGGGGCCGATCGAGAGCGGCGCGGCCCGGCTGGTCGCAATTTCAGGAGTCATTTCGCTCAATTCTCCCAGACGCGGGCGACACCGCTCGACGCGCGCAGGACGGGGCGTCGAGCGGTGTCGACGAGCGCGCTGTTCAGATGCCGCAGGAGCCGCCGCCGCAGCATCCGCCGCCGGCCTCGCCGAGAAGTTCGATGGTGGGAACGGGGGTCACAGCAGTGGTGCCGACCGGGGCGGTCGCCTCGGCAGAAATGGTCTGTTCGGTCATTTGTTCTTCTCCTCGGATTTTTCGGTGGACGCCTGGCGGAGAGCCTGCGCAAAGGTATCAGGGTCCTGGGCTCCGGAGATCCCGTACTTCCCGTCAATGACGAAGAAGGGAACGCCCTGGATGCCGTACGCGTTGGCCTGTGCCATGTCGGCCTTGACGTCGCCGAGGTAGTCGTGGGCGGTGAGCGCCCTGACGACGTCGGCGCGGTCGAGGCCGATTTCGGCGGCGAGGTCGGCGAGGTCGTCAATCCGGCCCACGTGCAGACCGTCGACGAAGTAGGCCTTGAGTAGTCGTTCCTTCATGTCGAGCTGGCGCCCGTGCACCTTCGCATAGTGCAGCAGCTCGTGCGAGATGACGGTGTTGGTCTGGTGCACGGAGTCGTAGTCGTAGTGGAGTCCGACGCTCTCGGCGATCCCGGTGACCCGCTCGAGCATCTCCTCGACCTGCGCCACGGGCAGGCCCTTCCGCTGGCTGAGGTAGTCGACCGGGCTGCCATCGAAGTCGACTGGTGTATCGGGCGCCAGTTCGAAGCTGTGATACTCCACCTCGACATCCCCGTCGAAGAGGGCCGCGCCGGCCTCGAATTTGCGCTTTCCGATGTAGCACCAGGGGCACTGCACGTCGGACCAGATGTCTACTTTGATGGTTTCGCTCACTCAGAGGCCAACCGGCGGCGCGCCCCAGTATTCCCGAGCCGGGATCTCGTTGCGCCGCGGTCTCCCCCGACCCGGCCGACCGGAACCTGATCCGAATTCAGGTGTGGACCCCGGAACAGTGCGACGGGTGCTCGCCGCCGCCCTGAAACCGGGTTGTTCTCCTGAATTCGGAACGCACTCGGCCGACGGGGGCGGGAGGGGCGGGGGCGGGGAGGGTCAGGCGGAGGGCGTGTCGACGGCGCCGCCGTAGCGGCGGTTTCGGGTCGCGTAGAGCTCGATCGCCCGCCACAGGTCGACCCGGCTGAAGTCCGGCCACAGGGTATCGAGGAAGACCATCTCCGCGTACGCGCTCTGCCAGAGCAGGAAGTTGCTCGTGCGCTGCTCCCCCGAACTGCGCACGAACAGGTCGACGTCGGGAAGGTCCGAGGTATACAGGTGGCGCTGGATCGACTTTTCGGTGATGCCGGACGGCTTCAACCGGCCGGCTGCGACGTCCTCCGCCAGGGCGCGCACGGCATCCGCGATTTCCGTGCGCCCGCCGTAGTTCACGCACATGGTCAGGGTGAGCACGTCGTTGCCGGCGGTCAGACGTTCGGCAAACTGCAGTTCGTTGATGACGGATGCCCAGAGCCGGGGCTTCCGCCCGGCCCACCGCACGCGCACCCCCCACTCGTTGAGCTGGTCACGCCTGCGGTGCAGCACGTCGCGGTTGAACCCCATCAGGAACCGCACCTCGTCGGGCGAACGCTTCCAGTTCTCGGTGGAGAACGCGTAGACGCTCAGGTGCTTGACACCGATCTGGATCGCGCCGGCGACGACGTCGAGCAGCGCCGCCTCCCCCGCCTTGTGGCCCTCCACCCGCGGCAGTCCCCTGGCGTTCGCCCACCGGCCGTTGCCGTCCATCACCACGGCGACATGCTCGGGGACGACCTTCAGCGGCAGGGTCGGCGGGTAGAGACCGGTCCAGTCCAGGGGCCGGAACGGCATCGCGTCCCTGTGGGTGAACGGTTTCTGCGCGAACGGATTAGGGGTCATCGACTGACGTGCTCCAACGATCGGAGGCCTCGTCCGAGGTGCCACTGCGTGTACGCGGCGACGACCCCGGTGGCCTGGGCTCTGGTCTTTTCTGCGGCGGATTCGGCGTGGTCCCAGTCACCGGTGAGCAGGGAGCTGAGCAGGGCGATCGTCTGGGCGTCGAGCCGCGGCGAGCCGGGGGCGGCGCAGTCGTCGCAGACGATCCCCCCGACCTGCACGACGATCGCAGAGTGGCTGCCCTGCGCGCCGCACCGGGCACAGTCCTGGAAGCTGGGTGCCCAGCCGGCCATCGACAGGGCGCGCAGCAGATAGGAGTCGAGGGTGAGGCCGGCGCCGTGTTCCCGGCGGGCCAGGGATCTCAGGGCGCCGACCAGGAGCAGATACTGCTGAAGCGAGCCCTCGGCCTCGGTCAGCTTGTCGGCGGTTTCGACCATGGCGCTGGCCGCCGTATAGCTGGGATAGTCGGCGGTGATCTGCGCCCCGTAGGACCCGATCGACTCGGCCTGGGTGATGATGTCGAGGCTGCGGCCCTCGTAGAGCTGCACGTCGGCGACCATGAACGGCTCGAGCCGCGCCCCGAACTTCGAGGCGGTGCGCCGCACTCCCTTGGCCACCGCGCGCACCTTGCCGTGCTTCCGCGTGAGCATGGTGACGATGCGGTCGGCTTCACCCAGCTTGTGGGTGCGCAGCACGACGGCTTCATCACGGTAGACAGGCACACTCCGATTGTCCCACCTGCGGCAACGGATGCCCGCGTGCGCGCCGCAGCGGGCGTTTCAGTGGTTTCATTGGATGTGCCCACAATCTCCTTCACGATCCCGCTGTGGCTCGACCTCACGGCCGTCGCGATCGGCGCGATCCAGGGCGCCATGTTCGCCGGGCGTTTCACCGACCGCCGCTTCGACCTGCTCGGGATCGCGTTCATCGGCATCACCGTCGGGCTCGGCGGCGGCCTGCTGCGCGACATCATGCTGGACGGCGTGCCGGCCGCCCTGCAGAGCAACTGGTACCTGCCGGTGTCGGCAGGGGCCGCCCTGCTCGGCATGCTCCTGCAGAGCCTGTTCAACCGGCTCGGCCCCCTCATCATCACCCTCGACGCCGTCACGATCGGCCTGTTCGGCGCCCTGGGCACCAGCAAGGCGCTCGCCCAGGGATTGCCGGAGATCCCCGCCCTGTTCGTGGGCGTGATCACGGCCGTCGGCGGGTCGGCTCTCCGCGACATGATGCTCAACGTGCCGATCGCGGTCATGCACGTCGGGTCGTTCTACGCCGTCGCCGCGGGGGTCGGCAGCGGACTGCTCGTGGTGCTGTTCATGCTTCAGGTGCCGATCACGATCGCCGGGATCAGCTGCGTCGTGGTGACGACCGTCATCCGTGTGCTCGCGGCCCGGTTCGGCTGGAGCCTCCCGCAACAGCGGGCGATCGGCAGCTGGCCGCGCTGGCGGCGCAATGAGAACATCGTCGCCTTCCGGCGCCGTCGCAACCGCGGGGTCTGACAAAGTCTGTGAAATCCCCCCTGCACGGCGGATTAGCTCTCGCCTTTCCGGCCGTGCGGGGTGACACTGGTGAGAAGAATTCACCTTGTTTGGAGGATGCTCATGAATCTACTGACAGGAAATGCGCCCGGCCTGATGCCGGCACCGGACCTGATGCCCGTCCTTTCCAGAGGGAAGCATAGAAACCCTAGGTCAGGTGCATGTTTCATGGAGTTCGCCTCCTACCTTGCCGGCGAAGCCTGGACCGACCACCCGACCTGCACCCATCCGCTGCTGGCATCCCTGGCCCGGATGGTGAACGACTGCACCTCCGACACGGGGAGGTCGCGCCTGGTTCCGCTCATCCCGTCGGTGATCGGCGTGCGCGGCGACGATTCCCGGGTGCGCCTGCTGATGGCCCTCCGCGCCGGTACGTCGGCGCTGTCCGTGGCCAGCGCCGAACACCAGCATGCCCTCGCGGTCGGGATACTCAACTGCGAACGCCACCTGGCCGGTGACACCGGTGAGTTGCCCGCCGACCTTGCCCTGAGAATCCGTGCCGCCTTCGACGAAGCGCCCGACGCCGAACGCTGGGCACGAGAATTCATCGCCTCAATGGGGTCCTGGTCGAGGTCGAGGTTCACCGACCGCACGGCCGAGACCATCATCCGGGTGTCCGTTCAGGGCATCGCCGAGGCGTGCACGCCCAACCCAGACGACCGGTTGTACGACCTCCTCGCCGGAGCGATCGATGACTGCGTCGCGGTTCTCAGCCCCAGGTCGGAGTCCCGGAGGGCACCGGTGCGGCCGTCCCCGGGATTGGCGGTGCAGACCCGGCTCCGGGAGTCGGTTGACGCCCGCGGCTGACCGGTTCGGTGCTGACCGGTTCGGTGCTGACCGGCTCGGTGCTGACCAGCTCGGTGTGGTCCGGCTCGGTGTGGTCCAACTCGGTGTGGTCCGGCTCGGTGTGGTCCGGCCGGCAAGCATCCGCCGGGAGTCGCCCGTGAGGGCCCGCTCCCGGCGGAATCGTTGTGCCGCAAGTTGTGGCTATGGCTCAGATCAGCCGCGGTCCGGCCCGGCTGCGTTTCAGACGGATGCGTCGGCGAGGCGGCGCTTGCCGGCCTCGGCGCGGATGCCGCGGTTGACCGCCGAGACGACCGACTTCAGCGAGGCGGTCGAAATGTCGGCATCGATGCCGACGCCCCAGAACCGCTTGCCGTTCACGTCCAGCTCGACGTAGGCCGCCGCGAGGGCGTCACCACCGGCCGACATGGCGTGCTCGACGTAGTCGTACAGCGTGATCGCGATGCCTCGCTCTGCCATCACACCGAGGAACGCCGCAATCGGGCCGTTGCCGGCGCCGACGGCGCTGGCCACGGTGGTGTCATCGCGCAGGTCGACCGAGAGCTCGACCGTTCCCGACAGGTCGCTCGACGTGCGGGTGGCGTGCAGTTCGAAGCGTCCCCACTTGGCGTCGGGCGTCGTGTGGCTCGCGGGCAGGTACTCGTCGTTGAAGATCTCCCAGATCTGCTCACTGGTGACCTCGCCGCCCTCGGCGTCGGTCTTGGACTGCACGACACCGGAGAACTCGATCTGCAGCTTGCGCGGCAGGTCGAGCGCGTGGTCGGTCTTGAGCAGGTAGGCCACGCCGCCCTTGCCGGACTGCGAGTTGACCCGGATCACGGCCTCGTAGCTGCGGCCGAGGTCCTTCGGGTCGATCGGCAGATAGGGAACCGCCCAGGGCAGGTCGTCGACCGAGCAGCCCCGCGCCGCGGCATCCGCCGCCATGGCCTCGAAGCCCTTCTTGATGGCGTCCTGATGCGATCCGCTGAACGCGGTGAAGACGAGGTCGCCCGCCCACGGGCTGCGTTCGGGCACCGGCAGCTGGTTGCAGTACTCGGCGGTGCGCTTGATCTCGTCGATGTTGCTGAAGTCGATCTGCGGGTCGATGCCCTGGGTGAACAGGTTCACGCCGAGGGCGACCAGGTCGACGTTGCCGGTGCGCTCGCCGTTGCCGAAGAGGCAGCCTTCGATGCGGTCGGCCCCGGCCAGGTAGCCGAGTTCGGCGGCCGCTATGGCGGTGCCCCTGTCGTTGTGCGGGTGCAGGGAGATGAGCACGTTCTCGCGGTGGGCGAGGTGGCGGCCCATCCACTCGATCGAGTCGGCGTAGACGTTGGGGGTGGTCATTTCGACCGTGGCCGGCAGGTTGATGATGACCTTGCGCTCTGGCGTCGGTTCGAGGACCTCGATCACCTGGTTGCAGACGTCCACGGCGAACTCGAGTTCGGTGCCGGTGTAGCTCTCCGGGGAATACTCGTAGTAGACGATGGTGCCGGGAACGGTCTTCTCCATCTCGCGGCAGGTGCGCGCCCCGAACAGCGCGATGTCGATTATGCCCTGCTTGTCTTCCCGGAAGACCACCTCGCGCTGCAGAACGCTGGTCGAGTTGTACAGGTGCACGATCGCCTGCTTCGCGCCGTGTATCGCCTCGTAGGTACGCCGGATCAGGTGCTCGCGGGCCTGGGTGAGCACCTGGATCGTCACGTCGCCGGGGATGGCGTCCTGCTCGATCAGGCTGCGCACGAAGTCGAAGTCGGTCTGGCTCGCCGACGGGAAGCCGACCTCGATCTCCTTGTAGCCCATTCGCACGAGCATGTCGAACATGATGCGCTTGCGCTCGGGGCTCATCGGGTCGATCAGGGCCTGGTTGCCGTCACGCAGGTCGACGGCGCACCAGCGCGGAGCCTGGTTGATGTGCTTCGTCGGCCAGGTGCGGTCGGGCAGGTCGACCCGGAACTGCTCGTGGTACGGACGGTACTTGTGGATCGGCATCGCCGACGCGGTCTGATTGTTCTTCATGATCCTTCATCTCCTCGCGAATGGTGGTCAGCCAACGACAAACTCCGCGACGAGGGAGGCCTCAGTAGGACCCGTCGCGGCGGCTAAGGAGGAGCGCACCGGCAAACACATTTTTAACTTAGCATCGTTTGGCCGCAGTTTCGATTGCGTTTCGACAACGGAGGCCGGGGTGCCGGAACCCTAGCGGAGGCCCCGGGCGAAGGCGAGCGCTTCCCTCATCGACAGCGTCGGCAGATAGGCGCGGGCGAGCGCGATCCCGATGGCCGGCAGAGCAACCGGGTCGGGGTAGTTCAGGAACAAGGGGTGGAATTCGGGCTGGAATTTGCGCTTGAAGGCCAGCAGGGAACGGAAGCCGTAGACAGGCTCGAGGCTGCGGCCGAGGAAGTCCATCATCCGGGCCGCAACACTGCCGGACCGTCCCTGGCCTGCCCCGGCACCGGTCTGGGCGCCGGTCTGGGCGAGCGGGGCGGCCGACAGGCTGAGGAACTCGATCTCGGGTTGCTCGCTCATCATCTGCATGGTGCGAGCGATCAGGAACTCCATCACGCCGTTCATGCTGTCGGGCCGACGGCGCATGAAGTCGAGGGTCCAGCCGACGACGATTCCGTCCCGGTAGCTGGGCATCCAACTGGTCACGGCGTGCACGCGCTCGTCCGCGTCGACGGCGAGCATGAGGCGCACGGCCGGGTCACGAAGTTCGTCGAGGCCACCGAGGGTGAATCCGAGTTCGGGGAGTTCCTTCTCCTGCACCCACAGTTCGGAGATCTCGGTGATCTGCAGGGACTGGAGCACGCCGAGGGCCTTGTGATCGGTCCAGACCGCTCGCACGCCGGCCCGGTCGGCCCGGTTGACCGACGAGCGGATGTCCTGCCATTTCCTGCCCGTCGGGTCCCAGCTGCGCGGCCGCAGCACGGTCTCCTCTCCGATGCCCATCGATTGCCAGCCCATCCGGCTGAACGTTGCCTGCCAGCTGCCGTGGAGGCTGTAGAAGACCGGGATCCAGCCGTGGTCGTCGCACATGGTGGCGAAGTCGGAGATCGCCTGTGCCCCATGCTCTGCCCTGCCGATCGGCTCCGTCGTGGTGATCGCGACACCGTTGACCACCCGGTAGGCGATGGCGACGTCGCCGGCCCGGTTGAACCAGATCGAGTTGCCCTCCCAGGTCGCCATGAACGCCAGGGAGCCTCCTCCCCCGCGGGTGAGGATCTCCCGCAGCCTGGCCTGGTCGTCCCGGCTCACGCCAGCCGTGCCGCTGCGCAGGCTGAGGATGGCGCCGACGATGACGATGATCCAGAACACGGGGCCGACCCACTGGTACAGGGTGGCCGAGACCCAGTCGGTCGGGAGGAAGGACAGCCGCTCCAGCCGGAGGAAGCCGACCGGGATGAAGCGCTCCGGCACATCCGTGACCAGGTCGATCAGGGCGACCCTGGGCCGGAAGCTGTCGCGGAGCAGCCAGCCGGCGCCGACGTAGAGCGACGCCAGCCCGAGGAAGCTGAGCACGACCGTCAGGGCGAACCGGCGGCGGCGACCCGGCCGGCCCCGCACCGGGAACCGGCGGAGATTGGCGGCCAGCACGATCGCCGTGGCCAGGGGGACGAGCACCGACACGACCAGCACCAGGGCGATCTCCCAGTAGTGTGCGGAGTGCCAGTGCCAGACGTACGGCTGGCCGGAGACCGGCAGCAGACCGTAGTACCAGGCCCCGAGCACCGCCATCCCGGCGTTGACGACGATCGCGAGCCAGGCCGCGAAGCGACGGCCGCGCGCCAGGCCGAAGGCAGCGACGAGGAGGGTGAGCAGCGGGAGCAGGCTGACCAGCACCGGGCCGGCGCCGCCGATGCGTTCGAGGGTGAGCTCGTGCACGCACTGCCTCGTGATGTTGCCGAGCAGGCACCGGTCGACGACGTCGGTGGCGGCGGGCACGTCCTGGGTGAGCAGGAGGCCGAGCGGGGCGAGCAGGCCGAACCGGGCGCCGGAGAAGATCGTGATCAGCGGGCCGACCGCGAGCACGCCGGCGACCGCGGCCAGCAGGGTGCGGGTTTCGTGGTGCGAGCTGCGCCGCCAGGTGAAGTCGATCCGGCTGGGCCGGAACAGCGCCCCGATGCCGAGGCCGACGAGGGCGGCGATCAGCCGGTAGACGTCGGAGGGCTGGCCGGAATAGAGCAGGAGGACCAGTGCTGCGGAGATCGTGAGCACGCGGATGCGCCGTCGCCAGAGCGGACCGGCGTAGCAGCTTGCCGCCATGATGGTGCCGAAGATCGGAGTGAACGGGTCGAGCGCGAAGAGTTCGCTCACGCCTCGCGACCAGAGTTCCCCGCCGGCGACGCCGGCGTCCTGGAGCAGGATGCCGCCGGCGGCGCCGAGCACCGCCGAACCGGCGAAGACGATGATGGTGCGGCCGCTGCCCATCAGCCTTTCGGCATAGCCGACCAGGACGACCGCGCCGGCGAGGGCGAGGAGCAGCTCTGCGCCGTTGTCGACGAAGAAGACGGAGGTGAGCGGGGTCCACCAGTGCCCCTCATCGACGACGGACTCGTAGCCGGTGCCCAGCAGCAGCCGCACGTGCCTGGCGGGGCCGTGGAGCGGGCCGGTGGCGAGGGCCATCACCAGGAGAGCGAGCGCGTAGGCGAGTGCGACCGGTTGCCGGGCCGCCCGGCGCCGCGCGGCCCGGCGCAGTGAAGTCCAGCGCGGTGACGCCCGGGGCGGTGCAGTCCCAGGCCGCTGCCTCGTCACGGGGTCACCGTCAATCCCGTGTGCGCGGCGACGAGCGGCAACGCGCGGGTCAGCGCGTACACCACCGTGTGCCAGTCGTGGGCAGTGCCCGGGGAAACGAGGAGGTCGGTGGTCGCCCCGGCCCTGACCGCCGCCGCCTGGAGGGTGTTCGTCCAGGCAATGTACCTGGTGTCATCGCCGCCGACCGCGAAGATGATGTGCAGGGCCCGGTAGGGCGCGTGCGCGGCCAGGATGGCGCTCGGTGCGGCCGCGGCGTAGGCGGCCGCGCTGCCCGCGAACCCTGCCTGCACGGTTTGCTCCGGGGTGCCGGCCGTGGGCGCCAGTTCCCCGGAGATGTCCAGGATCGTGCCGTAGAGCTCCGGGTGGTCGGCGCCGAGCTGGATCGAGCAGGTGCCGCCCTGGGAGAACCCGGCGATGGCCCAGCCCTCCGGCGCATCGGCAACCCGGTAGTGGGCGCGGATCCAGGCCGGCACGTCCACGGTCAGATAGGTGGCCGAGTTGCCCAGCGTCGAATCGACGCACATCGGATTCCGGTCGGGGGCGCCGAGCTGGTCGGGGACGACCACGATCGGCGCCAGGCCCTGGTGCGTGGCCGCCCAGGCATCGAGGATGCCGGCCAGTCGGCCGGCCGTGAACAGGTCGGCTGGGCTGCCCGGCTGGCCGGAGAGCATCTCGATGACGGGCAGCGCCGGCGGGTCGGCACTCCGGGCCGCCGCCGGAAGGTAGACCATGGCGTCCCTGGCCGCGAAACCCGACACGATCGCCGGTATCGTGACGGTGCCGACGGTGCCCCTGGTGTCGGCGACGGGCGGGACCGGTGCGGCGAGGGCATCCGTGAGCGTCCCGTAGACCGGGATGCCGAGGACAGCCCGCACTGTGTTGAATTGGCCGAACTCGGCATTGATCCCGGCGGCCGCGGTGAGGAGGCAGAGCGGAATCGCGACGATGGCCAGCCACCGGCGGTGCGCGCGGGCACCGACCAGGTTGGAGACGGCGAGCACGAGGGCACCGAACAGGCCCGCCGTCCACAGCCGGGTGGGCGTGGACATGGAGACGCCGAAGACGTCCCAGACGTCGCTGACCAGCCAGACGAGGACCCAGCCGGCGAGGGCCCCGGCCAGCACGAGGGCCAGGGTCAGGGCCGCGGAGCGCAGGCCCAGCCGCCGGAGCAGGAGACCGGCGACGGCCAGCCCCGTCAGGACGTACAGTCCGATCAGGAAGGGACCTCCGACGAGGCTGGTGGCCAGCAGCGCATTCATTCGATTCCTCCGTGCCCACTCTCACACCGGAACGTCCCCGCCGCACGCCAAATACCCGGTTCTGAACGAGGCCTCAGACTCGGGTCGAGCACGTCACAGCAAACTCACTGCAGGCGCACAGGTCGCGGCTCAGGGCCGGATCATGGGGCGGTTCGACTAGAAGCCGAGGCGTCCGAGCTGCTTCGGGTCGCGCTGCCATTCCTTGGCGACCTTCACCCGGAGCGAGAGGAAGACTCGTTTACCCACGAGCGGTTCGATTTGTTTGCGGGCGCGCATGCCGACATCCTTCAGACGGCTGCCTGACTTGCCGATGATGATGCCCTTCTGGCTGTCGCGTTCGACGAAGAGGTTGGCGTAGACCTCGACCAATTCCTGGTCGTCGCGCTCGATGATGTCGTCGATGGTCACGGCGATCGAGTGCGGGAGTTCGTCGGTGACACCCTCGAGCGCGGCCTCACGGATGAACTCCGAGATGCGCGACTCCAGGCTCTCGTCGGTGACCGCGTCGGCCGGGTAGAGCGGGGCATCCGAGAGCGGAAGCAGACGCAGCAACTCCGCGGTGAGGATGTCGAGCTGGATCCGGCTGGTCGCCGAGATCGGCACGATCGCCTCCCAGTCGCGCAATTCGGAGACTGCGAGCAGCTGGTTGGCGACGCTGGTCTTGGAGGACGCGTCGATCTTGGTCACGATGGCGACCTTGCGGGCGCGCGGGAAATTGTCGAGCTGTTCGTTGATGAACCGGTCCCCCGGGCCGATCGGCTCGTTCGCGGGGATGCACAAGCCCACCACGTCCACGCCGGCCAGGGTCGACTGGACCAGGCTGTTCAGGCGCTCCCCGAGCAGGGTGCGCGGCTTGTGGATGCCGGGCGTGTCGACCAGGATCAGCTGGCCGTTCTTCTGGTGCACGATCCCGCGGATCGCGCGGCGGGTGGTCTGCGGCTTCGACGAGGTGATGGCGACCTTCTCCCCGACCAGGGCGTTGGTCAGGGTGGACTTGCCCACATTCGGGCGTCCCACAAAGGACACGAATCCCGCCCGGAACTCATTTTCTGTCGTCATGACCGTTCTCTCCCTCGTCGTCCGACACTCCGAGGAATGCGGTCTGCGCGTCAATCAGCGCTTCGTCTCGTTCAACCAGCACAGTGCTGATTCGTTTGCGGCGGCCCTCGGTGCGTTCCGCGGTGAGGACCAGACCGCTGGTGCGGGCGACCGAACCGGCAGCCGGCAGCCGGCCGAGTGCCTTGGCCAGCAGCCCGCCGACCGAATCGACCTCGTCATCGTCCAACTCCAGGTCGAACAACTCGCCGAGTTCGTCGACCGGAAGCCGGGCGCTCACCCGGAAGCGTCCGTGGCCGAGGTCCTCGACCAGGGCGACGTCCCGGTCGTATTCGTCCGAGATGTCCCCGACGAGTTCCTCGATCAGGTCCTCGAGCGTGACCAGCCCGGCGATCCCACCATACTCGTCGACCACCATCGCGAGGTGGTTCGACTCGAGCTGCATCTGGCGCAGCAGGTCGTCGGCCTTCTTCGACTCCGGCACGAACACGGCCGGGCGCTCGAGCTCGGCGACGGTCAGCGTCTCCACGTTCGGCGGCCGCTCGTAGACCAGCCGGGCCACGTCGCGCAGGTAGAGGATGCCGGTCACGTCGTCGACCTCGCCGTCGATGACGGGCACCCGGGAGATGCCCTTGCTCAGGAACAGGCCCATGGCTGCGCCGATCGACGCGTCGGCGTCGATGGTGACCATGTCGGTGCGCGGGATCATCACCTCACGCACGACGGTCTGGTTGAACTCGAAGATGGAGTGGATGAGCTCCCGGTCGTCCTCTTCCAGCACGTCCAGTTCGGTCGCCTCGTCGACCATGCTGAGCAGCTGGTCCTCCGAGGTGAAGGTGGCGAGCCGGGTGCGGCCGGGAGTGACCCGGTTGCCGAGGGCGACGAGGGCGTTCGCGATCGGGCCGAGGAGCACCCGGAGGAAGTGCACCAGCGGCGCAGTGCCGGCCAGGAGCTGCTTCGGGTGGGCGCGTCCGACGCTGCGGGGGCTCGCGCCGACCAGCACGAACGAGACGGCGGTCATCAGCGCGGCGGACAGCACCAGGGCCAGCCAGATCTGGTCGATCGTGGTCGCGAAGACGAGGGTGACGAGCACTGCGGCGGTGGTCTCGGCGATGATTCGCATGAAGCTGATCGCGTTCAGGTGCGCCCCGGTGTCGGCTGCGATCGCGGCCAGGGACCGCTTGGCCCGTGAGGTGTCCGCCAGATCGGCGATGTCGGCGCGCGACTGCGCGGTGATGGCGGAGTCGACGGCGGCCATCAGGCCGCCGAAGGCCACCAGGAAGACGGCCGCGGTGAGAAACCACCCGATGATCATCGGTTTCGGAGGCGTTCCTGCAGGGCGAAGCCGATCAGGATGTCACGCTGGATGCCGAACATTTCCCTTTCCTCGGCCGGCTCGGCATGGTCGAACCCGAGCAGGTGCAGCACGCCGTGCGTGGTCAGCAGCAGGAGCTCCTCGAGAGTGCTGTGCCCCGCCGTCTCGGCCTGGGCCTGCGCCACCTGCGGGCAGAGCACGATGTCACCGAGCAGACCGGGCGGGGTCTCCTCGTCCTCGGTGCCCGGACGGAGCTCGTCCATCGGGAAGCTGAGCACGTCGGTGGGACCGGGCTCGTCCATCCACTGCACGTGCAACTGCTCCATCGCGCCCTCGTCGACGAGCACGATCGCCAGCTCGGCATCGGGGTGCACGTGCATCGAATCCAGGGCGTACGCGGCCAGGCGGAGGATGGCTGCCTCATCGACCGGGATGGTGGACTCGTTGTTGATCTCGATGCTCAAGAGGGGCTCCGTTTCGGAAGGCGGTCGCGTGGTGTGCCGGAGCGCGGTCCGCGCTTGGCAAATTCGTGGGCCTGCTCGCTCTCGTAGCGCTGGGCCTGTTTCTGGGCGTCGAACTCCGTCCAGGCGTCGACGATCCGGCCGACGAGGGAATGACGGACGACGTCGGCGCTGGTCAGGCGCACGAAACGGATGTCGTCGACCTGGTCGAGCACGCGGGTGACGAGCCGGAGCCCGCTCGACCCGACGGGCAGGTCGATCTGGGTGATGTCGCCGGTCACGACCATTTTCGAGCCGAACCCGAGTCGGGTCAGGAACATCTTCATCTGTTCCGGTGTGGTGTTCTGCGCCTCGTCGAGCACGACGAACGAGGAGTTGAGGGTGCGGCCTCGCATATAGGCGAGGGGCGCCACCTCGATCGTCCCTGAGGCGAGGAGCTTCGGCACCAGCTCGGGGTCCATCATCTCGTTCAGGGCGTCGTAGAGCGGTCGGAGGTACGGGTCGATCTTCTCCGTCAGGCTGCCGGGGAGGAAACCGAGGCGTTCCCCGGCCTCGACGGCCGGCCTGGTGAGGATGATCCGGTCGACCTCCTTGCGCTGCAGCGCCTGCACGGCCTTGGCCATCGCCAGGTAGGTCTTGCCCGTTCCCGCCGGGCCGATGCCGAACACGATCGTCGCCGTGTCGATGGCGTCGACGTAGTCCTTCTGGCCGACCGTCTTCGCACGGATGCTCTTGCCCCGGGAGGAGAGGATGGCCGGGCCGAGGCGTTCCGACGGGCTGGTCGAACTGTCGACGCCGAGCATCCGCGACGACGAGGTCACCTCGGCCTCGGCGAGGTCACGCCCGCCGCGAATCATCAGCAGCAGTTCGTCGATCAGCCGGCGGGCTGCCTCGACCTGGTCGGCCTGCCCCGTGAGGGTGATCTCGTTGCCGCGCACGTGCACGGAAACGCCGGGGTGCTCCCGTTCGATGGTGCTGAGGAGGCGGTCCTGGGCGCCGAGCAGGCGCACCATTGCGATGCCGTCGACCGACACCCGAGCCTCGACCAGGTTCTCGGCGGCGTCGGCGGCGTCAGCGGCGTCGGCGGCGGCGTCAGCGGCGTCAGCGGAACGCAAGGGAGCCCTCTCCGAGCGACGCGTCCCCGGTCGGGGTCGCCGGACCGGGTTGCGCGAGCAGGTGGGCGTGCACGTGGAAGACGGTCTGGCCGGCGGCCTCGCCGGTGTTGAAGACCAGGCGGAACTGGCCGTTGGACCGCTCGGCCGCGATCCCGTCGGCGACCGCGACGAGCTCGGCCAGCAACCCGGGGTCCCCGGCCGCGAGCTCCACCACGTTGCGGTACTGCTGGGTCCTGGTGGTGATGACGACGTGCACGGGCGCCTGCGGAGCGATGTCCTCGAACGCGATGATCCGGTCCGTTTCGGCGACGATGGTCGCCGGGATTTCGCGCGCGGCGATACGGCTGAAGATGGACGGTTCCTGCCCGGTGGAAGTCATGGCTCTATCTTAAGCGGCGTTACCAGCGGCCAAGGGTTGCGTTGAGGATGGCGAGGGCAGCCGGGCCGGCGGTCGAGGTGCGCAGCACGGTCTCACCCAGCCGCACCCGGGTCGCACCCGCCTGCTCGAGCTGGTCCAGTTCGGACGGCGAGATGCCGCCCTCCGGGCCCACGACGAGCAGGATGTCACGGTCGTCGGTGGGGGCGGCGAGCTCGGTGAGCCGAAGCTCGGCGGTCGGCTCGAGCAGGAGCATCCGGGTGCTGCCCGCCATCACGGCCAGCTGCCTGGTGCTCGCCAGTGCAGCAACCTCCGGCAGCCATGCCCTGATCGACTGCTTGGACGCCTCACGCACGATGCTCGCCCAGCGGCCCTGGCCCTTCGCGACCTTGGGGCCTTCCCAGCGGGTCACCGACCGGGAGGCGGCCCACGGAATGACGCCGTCGATCCCGAGCTCGGTCGCGGCCTGCACGGCCATTTCGTCGCGGTCGCCCTTGGCCAGGGCCTGCACGAGCAGGATCCGCGGTGTGCCGGTTTCGACCACGGCGGCCTCGTCGACCCGGAAGGTGAGCAGGCCCCCCTCGGTGCCCGTCACGGTGACGTCGAGCAGCAGTCCGGCGCCGTTCCCGATCCGCAGCCGCTCCCCCGGCCTGACCCGGCTCACCGTCACCGCGTGTCTGGCCTCGGCACCGTCGATGCTGAGGACGTCTCCCGGCACGGCCGAGCCGCCGCGCAGGGAGTCGTCGATGAAGAAATGCGCCATGGAGCTCTAGCCGCGGAACCGGTCGCGGAGCTTCGAGAAGAGTCCCTGCTGCACCGCGCTGAGGGTGGGCGCCGGGGACTTGTGCCGGGCGGCGAACGCTTCGATCAGCTCCCGCTCCTTGTGGTCGAGCCTGGTCGGGGTGGCGACGTGCACGCCGATCCTGAGGTCGCCGCGTCCGTTGCCGCGCAGCCGGGTCACGCCGCGGTCCTTGATGGTGATGACCTCGGCGCTCTGCACGCCGGCCCGCACCTCCACCTCGATGTCGCCGTCGAGGGCCTTGACGGTCGCCGTGGTTCCGAGGATCGCATCCGTCATCGGCACCTCCAGGGTGGCGAGCAGGTCGTCGCCGTCGCGGCTGAAGACGTCGTGGTGGCGCACCTTCATCTCGAGGTACAGGTCGCCGTTCGGGCCGCCGGCCGGTCCGGCCTCGCCGCTGCCGGGCATCTGCAGGCGCAGTCCGGTGTCGACGCCGGCCGGGATGTCGACCGGGACGGTGCGGCGGGCGCGCACGCGACCCTGGCCCTGGCAGGTGACGCACGGGGTGGCGATGATGGTGCCGTAGCCGCGGCAGGAGCCGCAGGGGCTGGACGTCATCACGTTGCCGAGCAGCGAACGCACGGCCCGCTGGATGCTGCCGGTGCCGTGACAGATGTCGCAGGTGACCGGAGAGGTGCCCGGCTGGCAGCAGGTGCCGCTGCAGCTCGTGCAGAGGACTGCCGTGTCGACCTCGAGATCGCGGTGGGTTCCGAAGATGATCTCGTCGAGGTCGAGTTCGACCCGGATCAGCGCGTCCTGGCCACGGTCCCGGCGGGACTTGGGACCGCGGCTGGTTCCGCCACCGCCGAAGAAGGTCTCGAAAATGTCGCCGAAGTTGCCGAAGTTGCCCGCGTCGAACCCGCCGCCGGAGTGGCCGTTGCCACCGCGGTCGTAGTTGTCACGCTGCTTGGCGTCGCTGAGCACGTCGTAGGCGTGAGTCACCGATTTGAACCGCTCCGAGGCATCCGCGCCGGGGTTCACGTCAGGGTGCAACTGCCGGGCGAGGCGCCGGTAGGCCTTCTTGATCTCGTCTGTCGTGGCGTCGCGGGCGACACCGAGTACTTCGTAATGGTCAGCCAAAGCTGGCTCTCCTAGGTCTGTTCGGGTGCTCCGGCGGGTGTGGCCCGGGGAGCGTTTCGATGGGGTGTTCGGTGTGGAGTCTGGGGGCTCATTCGAGCAGGCGGGACAGGTAGCGGGCGACGGCGCGCACGGCCGCCATGTTGTTCGAATAGTCCATCCGGGTCGGGCCGAGCACACCCAGCCGGGCGAGGTTGCCGCCCTGCGAGGAATAGCCGCTCGTGAGCACGGAGGTTTCGGCCAAGCCGAACGGCGCGTTCTCCCGGCCGATGCTCACCGACACGCCGTGCTGGTCGGTGGCCATCTCGCCGAAGAGGCGCAGCAGCACGACCTGCTCCTCGATGGCTTCGAGCACCGGGTAGATGCTCCCGGAGAAGTCCTCCTCGGTCCTGACCAGGTTCGCCGCCCCGGCCATCACGAGCCGGTCCTGGCGATTGGCGCCGATCTGGTCGCGCAGGGTGTCCCTGATCAGGTCGGCGGCTTCCCGCTGCGGCACGGGTCCCGTGCCGGACGCGCCGGCGAGGTCGGTTGCGACCAGGGCCGCTGCCGCCTCGCTCATGCTCAGGCCGATGACCGCCGCGTTCAATCCGGCCCGGAGGTCGACGAGCACGGGTTCCTCGATCGGGCGAGGCAAATCGATCACGCGCTGCTCGACCCGGCCCGCGTCGGTGATGAGCACGGAGAGCAGGCGGGTGTCTGAGAGCGGCACGAGTTCGATATGCCGCACCCTGGCCCGGGACAGGGACGGGTATTGCACGAGCGCGACCTGGTGGGTGAGCTGGGACAGCAGTCGCACGCTTCGGGAGAGCACCTCGTCGAGGTCGGCGGACTGGCCGAGGAACGTTTCGATGGCCTGGCGTTGCGCGGCGGAGAGCGGGCGGAGGTCGGCGAGGTGGTCGACGAAGACCCGGTAGCCCTTATCGGTGGGGATTCGCCCCGAGGAGGTGTGCGGGGCCGCGATGAGCTCCTCCTCCTCGAGGATGGCCATGTCGTTGCGGATGGTGGCCGCGGAGACTCCGAAGGAGTGGCGGTCGACGATGGACTTCGACCCGACGGGCTCCCTCGACGCGACATAGTCCTGCACGATCACGCGCAGAACCTCGAGACTGCGATCGGACACCATGCGAATCGCCTCCTCCTGGTCGGTCGCGAGGGCCGGTCTCGACTGGCACTCGGGGTGATTGACTGCCAATCATACCGCCAGCTGCTGGGCGCGCCCCATTGCCCCCTGAGGATTGGGCGCAGTAGCTTAGGCATGTAATGCACCTCTCCCTGTGCGCTGAAAGGCATGATCATGAGCGATTCCACCGGCAACACCCCCGAAGACCCGAACCTGGGCCAGCGGCCCCCGCAAGCTCCGTACCAGCCCGCAGCATCCACCCCGGTGGCCGCCGCGCCGCTCTCCGACGTCGATGACCGGCAGTGGGCGTCTTTCGCGCACCTCGGCGGAGTCCTCGGTTTCCTGCCCTCCCTGATCATCTGGCTCGTGTTCAAGGACCGCGGCCGGTTCACGTCGGTCGAGGCGAAGGAAGCGCTGAACTTCCAGATCACACTGCTGATCGGTTACATCGCCGTGAACATCCTCGCGACCTTCCTCGCCATGGTGACGTTTGGCATCGGCGGAGTCCTCGCAGGACTAGCGTGGGTGCTGTGGGTCGTCGGAGTGATCTTCTCGATCATGGGCTTCATGAAGGCCAAGGACGGTCAGCACTACCAGTACCCGTTCGCCCTCCGCCTGATCAAGTAGTCCAGCCGGCGCCCGGCGCCCGTCACTGACAAAAGGAGTACGAATGTCCGCCATGCCCCCACCCGCCAGCCCGTACCAGGCGCCGACCCCCATGAATCCGTCCGATGAGAAACTCTGGGCCACGCTGATCCACATTGGTGGAATCCTCTTCGGGTTCCTGCCTGCGCTGATCGGCTACCTTGTGCTCAAGGACCGGGGGCCGTTCATCCGCGCGCACACCGCGACGGCGCTGAACTTCCAGATCACACTTCTCATCGCTTATATCGTCGGTGGAATCCTGACCCTGGTCCTGGTCGGCTTCCTCGTGCTGTTCGCCGCGTGGATCCTCACGATCGTGTTCGGCATCATGGCGGCCCTGGCCGCCAACAAGGGCGAGTACTACACGTACCCGCTCACCATCAAGTTCATCAGCTAGGTCGGGGCAAGTCTGACCGCCGGTGATTGAGCCTGTCGAAATCGCCTCCACCGGGTCTCGACAAGCTCGACCACCGGGTCGAGGCAAGCTCGACCACCGGGTCGGGGCAAGCGGTCAGTCGCTCAGCAACCGGCGCACGACCGCATCCGCGAGCAGCCGTCCTCTCCTGGTCAATTCAATTGATCCGGACAGGGCGGCTTTCGCGTCGATGAGCTCGTCGGCGATGAGCCCGGCGACCTCGTGCCGGCCCGGCTCCGCGAGCGATGCGATCGGGATGCCTTCCCGGATGCGGGTGAGCAGCAGCACGCGCTCGACCTCCCGGGTGGCGGCGTCCAGGGTCTCCCGACCGGCCGCCGGTGAGTCCCCGGCGAGGATCCGGTCGGCGTAAGCCGACGGATGCTTGACGTTCCACCAGCGCACGCCGCCCACGTGGCTGTGTGCGCCGGGTCCGACGCCCCACCAGTCCTGGCTGCGCCAGTAGGCGAGGTTGTGCCGGGAACGGTGGGCGTCATCCGTTGCCCAGTTGCTGACCTCGTACCAGCCGTAACCGGCGTCGGCGAGCAGCTCGTCGGCGAGCTCGTAGAACTCGGCCTGCTGGTCCTCGTCGACAGGAACGAGCTCACCGCGTTTGATCTGCCTGGCGAGCCTGGTTCCCTCCTCAACGATCAGCGAGTACGCGCTGATGTGGGTCGGCGCCAGACCGATGGCCTGCTCGAGGCTGGCCCGCCAATCGGCGAGAGACTCCCCCGGCGTGCCGTAGATCAGGTCGAGGCTCACGTCGAGCCCGGCGGCACGGGCCAACTCCACGACGAGCGGCACCTTCTCCGGGTCGTGCGTGCGCTCGAGGGTGGCCAGCACGCGCGGCACGGCCGACTGCATGCCGAACGAGACCCGGGTGAACCCGGCGGCGGCCAGCCGGGCAAGGTAGTCGGCGTCGACGGAGTCGGGGTTCGCCTCCGTGGTGACCTCGGCCCCCGCGGCGAGACCCCAGGTGCTCCGCACGGAGTCCAGCATCCGGATCAGGTGCTCGGCCGGCAGCAGGGTCGGTGTGCCGCCGCCGAAGAAGACGGTGGCCGCCTGGCGGGCGGGCACCCCCGAGGCGTCGAGGATGCGTCCGGCCGCCTCGACCTCACTGATCGCCTGGCCCGCATAGTCGTGCTGGGAGGCTCCCCGCAGCTCGGTGGCCGTGTAGGTGTTGAAGTCGCAGTAGCCGCAGCGCACCCGGCAGAACGGCACGTGCAGGTACACGCCGAAGTCGCGGTCTGCGGCGCCGACCGCCGCCGACGCAGGCAGCAGGCCGTCGCGGGGTGCCGGGTCTCCGAGGGGCAGGGCGCTACCCATCGGGTCAGGCCGCGCCGATCGGGTGCAGGGCGCGCAGGTAGCGTTTCGTGAACTTCGCCTGCTGCAGGCGAACGATCGGCCAGCCCATCCGGTATCGCCAGTTGCTCGGCCGGGAGAAGGCGCGAATGGTCAGCCAGACCGAGTCGTCGTCGCGCTTGTCGACGATGAAGGACTCCTCGCCGCTGGCCGGGTGCCCGACCATGGTGCCGTAGGCGAATCCGACCCGGTCGGGCTCGTCGATCACGTAGACGACCCGCACGGGGGCGTCGACGGTGAACGGGCCGGCCTTGACCGACAGGTGGGCTGACATGCCGTTGACGATGTACGGAGTGCCGTCGTCGCCGAACGTGGCCTCGTTCGCCGGGCTCTTCTGGTCCCTGGCGGCCTGGCCGTCGGCGTTGAAGACGAGGCCGGTGTACTGCTCACCGGTGCTGCTCAGCAGGTCGGTGACCGTCATCCCGCTCCCCCGCTGCACGCCCCAGGTCATCAGCGACTTGGAGGCCAGCTGGAAGCGTTCCTCCCCGCTGCCCAGACGCACCGTGCGTTCGATCGGCCGGTAGCCCTTCGGCGGGTAGCGGAGCAGGTCGGGGGCGAGGGTGCCGCCGATGGACGCGTAGGTGACGGCGGTATCGGTGAAGGTGGCGCGTCGCATCCGGCTACTTCTTCTCTTTCTTGGGCGGCTCGTCGCCGGAGAGCGCGGCGATGAACGCCTCTTGGGGAACCTCGACCCGGCCGACCATCTTCATCCGTTTCTTGCCCTCCTTCTGCTTCTCCAGCAGTTTGCGCTTGCGGGAGATGTCGCCGCCGTAGCACTTGGCCAGCACGTCCTTGCGGATGGCGCTGATGGACTCGCGGGCGATGATGCGGGCGCCGATCGCGGCCTGGATCGGCACGTCGAACTGCTGGCGCGGGATGAGCTTCCGCAGCCTGCCCGTCATCAGCACGCCGTAGTCGTAGGCCTTGTCGCGGTGCACGATGGCGCTGAACGCGTCGACCTGCTCGCCCTGGAGGAGGATGTCGACCTTGACCAGGTCGGCCTCCTGCGAGCCGATCGGCTCGTAGTCGAGCGAACCGTAGCCGGCGGTGCGGCTCTTGAGATTGTCGAAGAAGTCGAAGACGATCTCGCCGAGCGGCATCGTGTAGCGGATCTCGACCCGGTCTTCGCCGAGGTAGTCCATGCCGAGCAGGGTGCCGCGGCGACTCTGGCAGAGTTCCATGATCACGCCGACGTAGTCCTTGGGGGCGAGGATCGCAGCCTTGACGATCGGTTCCTCGACCTTGGCGATCTTGCCGTTGGGGAACTCGCTCGGGTTGGTGACCGTGACGGTCTTCTTGTCGTCGGTGGTGACCTCGTAGATCACGCTCGGCGCGGTGGTGATCAGGTCGAGCCCGAACTCCCGGTCGAGGCGTTCGGTGATGATCTCCAGGTGCAGCAGACCGAGGAAGCCGCAGCGGAAACCGAAGCCGAGGGCGACGGATGTCTCCGGTTCGTAGACGAGGGAGGCATCCGACAGCTTGAGCTTGTCGAGGGCCTCGCGGAGCGCCGGGTAGTCGCTGCCGTCGATCGGGTACAGGCCGGAGAACACCATCGGCTTGGGCTCGGTGTACCCGGGCAGGGCTACGGTGGCGGGGCGCAGGGCGGTCGTGACGGTGTCGCCGACCTTGGACTGGCGCACGTCCTTCACGCCGGTGATCAGGTAGCCGACCTCGCCGACGCCGAGACCCTTGCTCACGGTGGGTTCCGGGCTCGTGACGCCGATCTCGAGGATCTCGTGGGTGGCCCGGGTGGACATCATCTGGATCTTCTCGCGCGGGTTCAGCTTGCCGTCGATCATGCGCACGTAGGTGACGACGCCGCGGTAGCTGTCGTAGACCGAGTCGAAGATCATCGCGCGGGCGGGGGCGGCCGGGTCGCCGACCGGGGCAGGGATCAGCCGGGTGGCCCGGTCAAGCAGCTCGGCGACGCCGACACCGGTCTTGCCGGAGACGCGCAGCACGTCGTCGGGGCTGCCGCCGATCAGGCTGGCCAGCTCCTTCGCGTACTTGTCGGGGTCGGCCGCCGGGAGGTCGATCTTGTTGAGCACGGGGATGATCGTGAGGTCGTTCTCGAGCGCCAAATAGAGGTTGGCGAGGGTCTGGGCCTCGATGCCCTGGGCGGCGTCGACGAGCAGGATGGCACCCTCACAGGCGGCCAGGCTGCGGGAGACCTCGTAGGTGAAGTCGACGTGCCCGGGAGTGTCGATCATGTTCAGGGCGTAGGTCTGCCCGTCGAGTTCCCACGGCATCCGCACGGCCTGGCTCTTGATGGTGATGCCGCGCTCGCGCTCGATGTCCATCCGGTCCAGGTACTGGGCGCGCATCGCCCGGTCGTCGACGACCCCGGTGATCTGCAGCATCCGGTCGGCCAGCGTCGACTTTCCGTGGTCGATGTGGGCAATGATGCAGAAGTTACGGATGAACTCGGGAGGTGTTGCGGCCGGTTCAAGCGCAGTGAGGGGTCTCGGTGACATGGTCTGGCAATTCTCCCATAGCTGGCTGGTCGCCGGTTTCGCCCGGCCATCCGATCTGGTGGAGCTTGCCCGCAGCCTGCTCGCCGGTCAGCTCGAACTGATTCGCGAGATCGAGGATGCCCGGCGTTCGAGCTCGTCGAGACCGGGTGTCGGTGGTCGAGCCTGTCGAGACCCCGGTGCGCCGATTTCGATGCTCAATCACCGGTGGTCGAGCCCGTCGAGACCCCCGTCGGTGGTCGAGCCCGTCGAGACCCCGCTCGCCCCGGGGTCCCGCCGCCGCGCCGGTTTCGGCAGCCCGCGTCCGCGGCCGCGGTAGCGCCCTGCCGATTCGGGCGCCGCGAGAGGGCATCCCGCCCTCCACGGTGGCACCCCCGCGTGCCCGGGGATTCCGCCCCAGCGGGTGCCCGCTCTCCCTCCACATTATGGGTTTGATCAGCTTATCCACGGCGTGTGTGTGGGGGGTGTTTCGGGTGCGGGAATGTCGGTGGGTGCCCGTACTGTGACCGGTATGACAGCATCGTTCCTTGCCCGGCAGGAGGGCCTCGGCACCCGGTTCGAGGCGATCGCCGAGACCGAGCGGGAGATCGCGGCCGCTTTCGCCCGGCGGGCGGCGCAGGTGGACGAGGCCCGCCGCTACAGCGAAGCCACCGCCGCGACCCGGGCCGTGCCGGGCGGCCGGTGGCCGGCGGGCACGGTCGCGGAGCGGGAGTTCGTCAGCGAACTCGCGGTGACTCTGCGGTTCCCGCAGCGCACCGCGGAGAACCTGATCGAGGCCAGCCGGGCCCTGGCCGAGGACCTGCCCGCCACCCGGGCCGCCCTTGAGGCGGGAGAGATCAGTTACCGGCACGCTCAAGTGCTGATCGGGCAAGCCCTGACGGTTCCCGCGGCCGCCAAGGCCGGCTTCGAGGCGGCGCTGCTGCGCACGGCCGGGCACCTGACCGTCGCGAAACTCAAGTACAAGGCCCGGCTGCTCCGCGAACGACTCCACCCCGAGACGATCCTGGCCCGGCACACCATCTCCGTGGCCGACCGGAAGGTCGGTGTTGACGCCGACGCTGACGGGATGGCGACGCTCTGGCTCTACGACACCGCCGAGAAGGTCAACGCCGCTTATCACCGGGTCAGCGTCACCGTGGGCAGCTTGCAGGGTCCGACGGAGCCGCGCACGCTGGCGCAGTTGCGGGCGGATGTGCTCACCGACCTGCTCCTGGACGGGGTCACCCCGGCCGGGCTCGGTGCCGGGATCCGGGCCACGGTGAATGTGACCGTGCCAGTGCTCACTCTGATGGGTCAGTCCGAGGAACCCGGGCACCTGGAAGGATATGGGCCGATCGACCCGGAGACGGCCCGGAAACTTGCCGGCGGGGCGGCCGGGTTCACGAGGCTCCTCACCCATCCGGAGACCGGGGTCGTGCTCTCCGTCGGCCGGGACCACTACAAGGTCCCGGAGCCGTTGAAGAACTGGCTCAGGCTGCGCGATGAGACCTGCCGATTCCCGGGTTGCAACCAACCGGCCGACCGGTGCGATCACGACCATTCCCTGGACTGGCAATTCGACGGCCTGACCGCCCACGATAATCTCGCGAATCTCTGTGGTCCCTGCCATGCCCTGAAAAGCGAGACCGGGTGGACCGTGAAACACCTGGCCGGCGGGTTCCTGGAGTGGACCTCGCCCACCGGGCAAAGCTTCACCACCGAACCCGCCACCATCATCCACACGCCACCCGGCACGGTGGCCACGCCACCGGGGCCGGAACCCGCACCACCCGACGACACCGACCCAGAGCCCGCCCCCTTCTGAACCGACTGAGCGGCCCCGCTCGGATCTCGACAGGCTCGATCACCGCGCAGGCTCGATCACCGGGCCGGTGGTCGAGCTCGTCGAGACCCCGCAGCATCGCCCGGATCTCGACAGGCTCGATCACCGCGCCGGCTCGACCACCGCGCAGGCTCGACCACCGGGCCGTCGGTGGTCGTTGTCGTCGAGACCAGCGAGCGGCTACCTCCCAAGCAGCGATGGAAGGCCGGTGATGTGACCCCGGGCGAGCGGAACGCCCGGAGGGACCAGGCACGTGAAACTACCACTCGAAGAGTTGAAAGGCGTGCAGAATCTACCTATCGGATCTGCAGCCCGAAAGGCCACCAATACCGCACCCGACACCAAACTGAGCTGAACCACTTACCTGAAAAGGACGGTCGTATGAACGCGGTCCCGCCCGTGCTCTTCGTGCACGGGATCCGCACGGCGGCGACCATGTGGCGCCGGCAACTCGCGATCCTGGGAGACGCGGGGCATCCCGCGCTGGCGATCGATCTGCCCGGGCACGGCTCGCGCATCACGGAGCGGTTCACCGTCGATGGCGCCCTGGCCGCCATCGACGAGGGGGTCGCCGCCCTGGGCGGCCGGGTGGTGTTGGTCGGGCTCTCCCTCGGCGGCTACTACGCCATCGCATATGCCGCCCGGCATCCCGAGCGGGTGGCCGGACTGGTCGCCGCCGGCTGCTGCGCGATCCCGTCCGGGTGGCCGCTCGGCGCCTACCGGGGCCTGGCCCGGCTCATCGGCAGGCTGCCCGACCACGGACTCAGGCTCCACACCTCCCTGGTGCGGGTGCTGCTGCCGCCGACGGGGGCCGCGGACGCGCTCGCCGGCGGGGTGCCCCTGAACGTGATGGACGCCGGGCTGGGCGCCACCGGTACCCTCCGCCCGCTCGAGGGACTGTCCCGGTATCCGGGCCCGGTCTGGCTGGTCAACGGCGCTTTCGACCAGTTCAGGCTGCACGAGCGACGCTTCCTGGCCGCGTGCCGGAATGGTCGCCTCGTGGTCGTGCCGAGGGCCTCCCACCTGGTCAGCCTCGCCCAGCCGGAGCGGTTCGCGGCGGTGCTGCGCGACATCCTCGACGAGGTCGCCAGCGATCGGCCATGGCCGATTGTCGACCCGGTCGAATAGCTGGTATCGTTTCCTGTTGGCTTGCGTGTTGGGTCCCACCCCACACGATCATTGCCGTACGGCGCCCTCTACCGCCACGCGGCCCATCCGAACAAGAACCTAACGAAAGCGTATAAACGTGGCAAATATCAAGTCGCAGATCAAGCGAATTGGCACCAACAAGAAGGCCCAGGAGCGCAACAAGTCGGTGAAGAGCGAGTTCAAGCGCGCTATCCGCGCAACGCGCCTCGCCGTCACCGCCGGGGACAAGGACAAGGCCGTTGCCAGTCTCGCCATTGCTTCGAAGAAGCTTGACAAGGCCGTCAGCAAGGGCGTCATCCACAAGAACCAGGCGGCAAACAAGAAGTCGGCCATCGCGAAGTCGGTCGGCGCACTCGTCTAGTCACCACCAGACCTGGTTTGAGGCCGATGTTCGGAACTGAACCGGTGTGAAGGAAAGCCCTCGCCTTATGGCGGGGGCTTTCTTTTTTTGTGTTGCGAAGCCTGGAGCCGGCCCACTGTCTTGCCGCCGACGGAGGTCAGCCCTCGCCGCGGCGGGCGATCACGCCGACGAGTCGCTCAAGGGCGAACACGGGGTCGCGCCCGGCGCCCTTCACCGCGGCATCCGTCTCGGCGAGCATGACCATGCACCGGGCCAGTCCCTCGTCCGACCACCCGCTCAGGTCGCGCTGGGCGCGCTCGACCTGCCACGGCGCGAGCCCGAACTGCGACGCGAGCTGCCCGGAGCCGCCGCGCACGCCGTAGAGCTTCGCCATCGTGCGGATCTTCATGGCGAACGCCGCGACGACGGGAACGGGGTCGGCGCCCGAGGACAGTGCGTGCCGAAGGATGACCAGGGCCTCGCCATGGCGCCCCGCGATCGCGGAGTCGGCGACCTTGAACGCGTTCGCTTCGACCCGTCCGCCGTAGTATCGGTCGACTGTTGTCTCGGTGACCTCGGAGGCCGAGTCGGCGATCAGCTGCTGGCAGGCTGCGGACAGCTCGGCGAGGTCGCCGGAGAATGCCGCCACGAGCGATCGGAGGGCGCTGGGCGTGACCCGCTTGCCGGCCGCCTTGAACTCGGCCGACGCGAAGTCGTGCCGGTCGGAGTCCTTCTTCAGCTCGGCACAGACGACCTCGACAGCGCCGCCGGCGCCGGACCGGATCGTGTCGAGAAGCTTCTTGCCACGCACCCCGCCACCGTGCCGCAACACGACGTAGGTATCTTCCGCGGGGTTCTCGAGGTAGGCGAGCGCCTCGGTGAGGAAGGTGTCGCTGCATTTCTCAACCGAGCTCACCCGGATCAGCCTGGGTTCGCCGAACAACGAGGGGCTGGCCATGGTGAGCAGCTCCCCCGGCGCATAGCTGTCGGCCTGAATGTCGCTGATCTCCAGGCTCGGGTCTTCGAGTTTCAGGAAGTCCCGCAGCTGACGGACGGCCCGCTCCGCCAGGAACACCTCGGTGCCGGAGACCAGCACGATCGGGGCCGGTCGCACCTGGTGCCACGGGAGTTGCGGAATGGCAACGGACTTCACGGCGCGGCTCGGTGCTGCCTTGCTCGCTGCGGATCGGCCCGTTGCGGCCCGACCAGAGGATGCGGTTCGTGCGGCCACTCGGTTCCCTTCGATTGCGTGTGTCAAGCCTAGCCCGGGCCGCCGACGGGGGCAGCAGGTGAGCGCGCCGGGGCGATCGCCGGCTTCTCGGTCCAGACGACCAGCGCGCCGTGTCCGCCCGGGTCGAGGGCCACCACGGCCAGCCCCTGCCGGTCGGTGCGCACGGCGGCGGTGCCGTCCGAGGCGAGAATATCGAGCAGACGGTCCGTCGGATGGCCATAGCCGTTGTCGGCGCCGACCGAGATCACCCCGACCGTCGCCCGGAGATCGGCATAGAGGTCGGGGCTCTGGTCGCGCGAGCCATGGGGGCGACCTTGACGACGTCCACGGGGCCGGGCGCGGACGCACGGCGAAGCGCGTCCTGTGCCTCCTCGCCGAGGTCGCCGAGGAAGATCGACCGGATGCCCCGCCCGTCGAAACCGATCGTCACGCTCCCCGGGTTGCCGGTCTGCATCACCGGGGAGCCGCGCACCGGCCAGAAGATCTCCCAGCGCAGCCCGCCCAGTGTGCCCCGGTCGCCGCGGGCCCCGGTGCGCACCTCCGCGCCGCCCTCGGCGAGCCGCGCGTGCAGGCGCTCGTCCTGGGCGTTCTCCGGGATTCCGACCAGCGCCGTGCCGACCCGGCCGATCACGGCCTCGATCCCGCCGACGTGGTCCATGTCGTAGTGAGTGAGCACGAGCAGATCGATCCGCTCGATCCCGAGGGTGCGAAGGCAGGCGGTCAACCGCGCAGGGTCCGGGCCGACATCGACCAGGGCGTAGCGATCCCGGTCACGCACGAGGACCGCATCGCCCTGGCCGATGTCGCAGGCCGCAATCTGCCAGTCCGCCGGGAACGCCACGGCCCGGCCCAGGCCAGAGCCGATCAGGCTCCCCGCGTAGGTGCCACCGGCAACGATCAGCACGGCCACCGCGGCGATCCGCCAGCCGGGTTGCCGCGCCTGGCCGGGCCCGCCGCGGGGCCGTCCGTTCACAGCCGGACGGCCGATCGCCCCGGAACTGCCCTTCGCACCGGGACCGAGCAGGACCGACAGGGCAAGAACGGTCAGCAGCCCGGTGGCCGCAACCCCGAACGCCCCTCCCAACCACGGGAGACGGCTGCCCGGAAGGGCCGCGCTCGTTTCGGCGACGGCGGCGATCCACGCCGCGGGAAGCCAGGCCAGCTGCAGGATGCCCCACGCCACGCCGGGAAGCCACGGCAGCAGCAGGCACGCGACCAGGCCGATCACGGTGGCCACCGGGGCGGCCGGCCCCGCGAGCAGGTTCGCCGGCACCCCGTAGAGCGGAAGGGTCGGGCTGAGCAGCACGAGCACCGGCTGACAGGCCAGTTGCGCGGCGAGCGGGATCGCGATGATACCGGCGAGCCAGGCGGGCATCCAGCGGCCGAGGACCCGGCCCAGTGGCCCGGCCAGCACCAGCAGGCCGCACGTCGCCAGCACCGAGAGCGCGAAGCCATAGCTGCGGGCCAGCCACGGGTCGAAGGCGAGCAACACGATCACCACGAGGGCGAGCAAGGGCAGCCCCCGGCCAGGCCTTCCCGACCCGATCGAGAACAGGAGCACGGTGGCCATCAGCGCGGCGCGCAGCACGCTCGGCTCCGGGGTCACCAGCACCACGAACCCGGCCAGGGTGAGGACGGCCAGCGCCAGGCGAGCCGGGCGCCGCAGCCTCAGGTAGCCGCCGAGCAGCAGCACTCCGGCGGTGACGACGGCGCAGTTCGCCCCGGACACCGCCGTGAGGTGGCTCAGCGAACTGGTCTTCATCGCACCGTCGAGCGCCGGTCCCACGGCGCTGGTGTCGCCGATCGCCAGCCCGGGCAGCAGGTCGCCGCCCTCCCCCGGGAGCCTTCCGGCGGCATCCGCGAACCGGGCCCGGAGATCGTTCGCCCACGCCAGCCACCACGGTGGCTCTGCGACCACCACTGGCGGATCCCGGCCGAAGACGAGCGCCGCCGCCGCGTCACCTGGTTCGGCCAGCCGAAGACGAGCGGGCAGGCGAATGACGGTGCCGATCCGGAGCGCGGGGCCCGCCGGAGCCTCGGCGAAGACCACCACCGGCACCGACGCCGCGACCGTGCGGCCACCTTGGCCGAAGGAGCCGATGGTGCCGTGGAACCGCACCCTGCTCGAGCCGCCTCCGCCACCGACGCCGCCAAAGCCTCCGAACGAGGCGGTCTCGACCGGCCTGGACCACACCGTGACGGTCGTCGTGACCACGGCGTGCCTGGCCGCCGCGTTCCGCACTTCGGCAGGCAAGCGCGCAGGGGCAGCCACGGCGACCGCGGATGCCACGAGCGCGGCGCCCGCGCAGCACACGGCCAGCTGGGCAAGGACCGCGCGCGCCGGAACGCTG
>NZ_SOHH01000099.1 GCF_004403515.1 Cryobacterium fucosi
GCCCGCCCCGCCGGCCCCCACCCCCGCGACCCTCGCAGCGCCCGACGGGCAGGCTCCACAATGACCTCTTCTCCCCACGAGGCCCCCCTCACCCAGCAGCGCCTCGACCCGCTCGGCGCCCTCGCCGCCTGGCCGCTCGCGCCCGTCGTCGCGCTGATCGTCGTCGCCTACACGGGCACGGCCACGGTGTTGCAGGCCGGCCAGATCCAGCATCCGCTGCTTTCCGTGCTCGCCATCGTGGCATCCGTCGCCGCGGCCGGCACTCTGGTGGCCGCGAGCCGGCCCGACCATGCGCCGTTCGACCGTCCCCTGCACCTGGTCATGGTCGGCCTCGCCGTCTCGGCGCACCTGCTCGACCAGGCCGCCCGGTGGGGCCACAACACCCTGATCCAGGACGACTTCGGGCCCCTCTGCATCGGACTCCTCCTGCTCGCGCTCGCGCCCTACCGGCCGTGGCGCGAGATCGCGCTATCGGGGGCGGTCGCGGCCGCAGTCGTTGCGGCGGTCACCGTGCCCCAGGCGCCGTTCCTCAGCATCACGGTGCCGGCGGTCATCTACGCCATCGTCGCGGTCAGCCAGGTGCTGGCGCCCGCTTTCGCCGGCGCCGCGTACTCGCGGCGCATCGTGCGGCTGTTGCTGGCCTGGCAGACGGATGCCCGTCGCGCCATCGCCGCCCGCACCGAGGAGAGCAGAGGCCAGGTCGTCCGCTCCGTCGTCGAGCAGCAGTGGGCGAGCCTCGGAGCCGGCGTGTTCCCGCTGCTGGACGGCGTGCTCGACCGCCGCGAGGTCACCAGGGCCGACATCGTTCGGGCCGGCGAGCTGGCCGGCGCCCTGCGCAGGCAACTGGTGCGCGACATCGACAAGACCTGGCTGGACACGGTGGTTGACCGCGAACGCGCCGTCCTGCTCGAACGCGGCGCCACCCCGCTGCTCGTCGTCGCCGACCCGGAGCACCGGGCCACGGCCTTCACCGCCGACCAGCGGGCGGCGATCGCGGCTCTCGTCGGCGCGCTCTGCTCGGCCCGCGGGTTCGACCCGTGCAGCCTGGTCGTGCAGGTCGCCGACGGCACGGATGCCCGCCGCCGCCCACTCCTGGACCGCTTCGGCGAGCTGACTGCCGCCGTCGGAACAGCCAGGACGAGTTCAGGCCCCAACCGTCCGACCGGCCCGCCCGGCCGCCCGCCGCGCACCCTCAACGCCGCCACCGGACCGATCGGCACGGCAACCGCAGCAAGCGGCTCGACCGGCACGGCAACCGGCTCGATCGGCTCGGCCACCGGCTCGATCGGCCCGGCAACCGGAGCAAGCGGCTCGACCACCGGATCGAGCGGCCCGGCAACCGGAGCAAGCGGCCCGACCGGTACGCCGACCGGCTCGATCGCCACCACGACCGGCTCGACCGGCTCGGCAACCGGAGCAACCGGCTCGATCGGCACGACGACGGGCTCGATCGGCACGACGACGGGTTCGACCAGCACGGCAACCGGCTCTACCGGCACGGTCGCCGAACTCGCCGCCCGGGACCGCCGGGTCGCCACCGTCACCATCCAGGTCGGCATCGACCTGCCGGAACGCAGTCTGCGCCGGCTGCTTCGCCCCTACCTCGGCGTGCTCCGGGTGGTCTTCGGCCGGGTGCGCGTCTCGACGCGTCGGCCGCTGCTCATGCTCGAATTCGACGACGAACGCGGCCCCACGAGCATCCGCCGCAGCCTGGGGACGGCCCAGTGAGCGCCCGTCGCCAACGTTCGCGAACCGGCGCGAACGTTGGGGATGGAGTTTTTCGCGCGATGCGGGGTGTCGCGCCGGCGCAGACGGCGTGTCGCGAAAATCTCCGGTCCAGCGCGCGAGCCCGCGGCTGATCCGCGGCTGATCCGGGGCCGACCCGGGGCCGATCCGGTGAGCGCCCGTCGCCAACGTTCGCGAACCGGCGCGAACGTTGGGGATGGAGTTTTTCGCGCGACGCGGGGTGTCGCGCCCGCGCAGACGGCGTGTCGCGAAAATCTCCGGTCCAGCGCGCGAGCCCGCGGCTGATCCGCGGCTGATCCGGGGCCGACCCGGGGCCGATCCGGTGAGCGCCCGTCGCCAACGTTCGCGAACCGGCGCGAACGTTGGGGATGGAGTTTTTCGCGCGACGCGGGGTGTCGCGCCCGCGCAGACGGCGTGTCGCGAAAATCTCCGGTCCAGCGCGCGAGCCCGGGGGCGATCCGCGGCTGATCCGGCGTCGACCCGGGGCCGACCCGGAGCCGATCCGGGACCGACTCGGGCCGACCCGGAGCCGATCGGGCGCGGGGCCAGTACGCTGAGTGAGGCCGGCCGACGGACATCCGTTTGATCGTATGAGAGCGGCGCACAGATGAGCGGCGCACAGATGAGCGGCACGAGATTAGCCGAGGGGCGGAGTTCGTAGAAGTGGCAAAACTGTACTTCCGATACGGGGCGATGAACAGCGGCAAGAGCACCTCGATGCTCCAGGCCGCCTACAACTACGAGGAGCGCGGGCACAAGGTGCTGCTGGCCAAGCCGTCGGTCGACACCAAGGGCGACCGCGGCATCCTGTCCCGCCTCGGCGTCAACCGCGGCGTCGACTTCCTGCTCACCCCCGAGGCGGATGCCTTCACCGCCTTCGCCGAGCATCGCGCCCGGGTGCTCGCCGAGTCGGGCCTCGACGTCAGCTGCCTGCTCGTCGACGAGGCCCAGTTCCTGACCGAGCCGCAGGTCGACGACCTGCTCCGGATCGCGATTCTCGAGAACATCCCGGTGCTCGCCTACGGCATCCGCACCGACTTCCAGACGGTGGCGTTCCCGGGCAGCCGTCGGCTGCTCGAGGTGGCGCACAGTCTCGAGGAACTGAAGACGATCTGCCGCTGCGGGCGCAAGGCCGTTTTCAACGGGCGCAAGATCGACGGCGTCTTCGTCTTCGACGGCGACCAGGTGGCCATCGACGGCACCGAAGTGACCTATGAGTCGCTGTGCGGCTCCTGTTACCTCGAAGAAAGCGGCGGCGTGCTGAACAACCGCAGCCGCGGCAACGCCTGAGCCGGCAGGAGGGGACATCCGACCCAACGCGCCCGGCAGCGACGGCGGCAGCGCGCCCGGCAGCGACGGCGGCAGCGCGTGGTGTGCGGCCCGCCCAAAATCGGAGAAGGGGCGCTCAGGCGATCCGGTCAGCTGCCGTATCGCGAGCGCCCCACCAACCCCCCAGCGGTTTCCCCCGAGCTACACCCTACGAGGGTTGAAACGGGCCGAGAAGCCGTCATTTCTTAGGGCACCACTCCGGGGGCCAACGGTGTCGATCCGGCCGCAGGCGTGGCACACTCGTTGCAGCAGGTCCAGAAAAACCCCCGACGAAGGAACGAATATGGCTCGCTTTCGAGTCGCCCTGATCGATGACCACGAAATCGTTGCGCGCGGCTTCGCCGACCTGTTCTCCACCATCCCCGAAATCCACGTCGTGGCCACGGTGGCCACCGTCTCCGAACTGCTTGCCGCCCCGGCCCAGGCCGAAGGCATCGACCTGGTCATCCTCGATCTGCGCCTGTCCGACGACTCCACCGTCACCAGCAACGTCGACCGGCTCCGGGCGACGGATGCCGCCGTGCTCGCCTTCACCGCCGGGGACGACGCCCTGCTGATGCGGGCGGCCGCCCGCAGCGGAGTGCTCGGCGTGGTGCGCAAGTCCGAACCCACCGTGGTGCTGCTCGACGCGGTGCGCCGGGCGGCGGTGGGGGAGACGATCGCCTCGACCGAATGGGCTGCGGCCCTCGACGGCGACCCGGACCTGGCCGACGCGGCGCTGAGCCCTAGGGAGCGCCAGGTGCTCTCGCTCTACGCCGCCGGGGCGAAGGCGCCACTGGTGGCGTCGCAGACCGGGCTGTCCGAACTGACGGTGATCGACTACATCCGTCGGGTTCGGTCCAAATACGAGCGGGTCGGCCGTCCCGCCAACACCAAGATCGACCTCTACAAGCGGGCGCTGGAAGACGGCATCCTGCCGATTCCCGGGCAGCCGTGAGTCCCGACCGCACCGCGCACGACGGCACCGTGAGTGCAGGCTTGGCCGGCGGCGCAGGCTCGGCCGACGGCGCAGGCTCGGCCGGCGGCGCAGACGCTGCCGACGCCGTGCGACCCGACCGCCCGCCCAGGCGGAAGCG
>NZ_SOHH01000121.1 GCF_004403515.1 Cryobacterium fucosi
ACAGTCGTGGCCGGTCGCGCCGCCTTCGCCGGCCGCGCCCTCCTCGCCGACGTCGCCATCCTCGCCGGCCGGGCGGGCCTCGGGGCGGCGGCCGAGGCTGCTCGAGCCGAGGCTGCTCGAGCCGAGGCTGCTCGAGCCGAGGCTGCTCGAGCCGAGGCTGCTCGAGCCGACGGTGGTCGAGCCGAGGCTGCTCGAGCCGACGGTGGTCGAGCCGACGGTGGTCGAGCTCGTCGAGACCCCGCGACCCCCGACCGTCGTGACCCGACCCGCCCCGACAGTCGTGCTCCGGGCGCCCCCGACCGCCGGGACCCGACCTCCTCCGACCGCCGTGACCCGACCCGCCCCGACCGTCGCGACCCGCTGATTCCCGACCGTCGAGCCGACCTCGCCGACCAGGCCCACGACGATTCCACGGCCCCCGACCGGCGCCCCCGCCGCGACCGCGCCAACACCACCTGGCCGGCCGCCGACCGCCTGCCCTACGCCACCTTCGGCGACATCTCGACCCTGGTGCGGCATCCGCACGACCCCGGCGTCTGGCTCGGCGCGGTCGGCGCCCTCGATGCGCTCCCCGACGAGATCGACGCCGTGGTCTCGCTCTGCCGGGTGGGCCGAAGCCAGGTTCCCGCGCGCATCCGCCCGGAGAACCGGGTGGCGGTCTGGCTGGTCGACGAGGTCGACCCGCGGGCCAACCCCAACCTCACCTTCGTACTCTGGGACACCGTCGACGCGATCGCGGCGCTCCGGGCCGAGGGGCGCACCGTGCTCGTGCACTGCGTGCAGGCGATCAGCCGCACCCCCACGGTCGGCGCTCTCTACGCGGCGAGGCACCGGGGCGTGCCGATCGAGCAGGCGTTGCGCGAGGTGACGGATGCCCTCCCGCACGCCAACCCGAACGCCACCTTCATCGAGGCCCTCACGCCCAGGTCGATGGGCGGCTTCTGACCCAAGCCGGTGGCCGAGCCCGCCCTCGGTGGTCGAGCCTGCCCCGGTGGTCGAGCCTGCCCCCCGGTGGTCGAGCCTGCCCCGGTGGTCGAGCCTGTCGAGACCGCGAGTCCTGATTTCGACGGGCTCAATCCCCGGTGGTCGAGCCTGCCCCCCCCGGTGGTCGAGCCTGTCGAGACCCCGCGTCGTGATTTCGACGGGCTCAATCCCCGGTGGTCGAGCCTCGAGACCCTCGTGGCGCACCCAGCGGAAGCGGGCGCACGGTCCAACCTGGGCCCGCTTCCGCACCCTGCGCCGGGAGGCGGTCCTGGCGTCACTTCCCGGATGCCTCCGCCATCTCCGAGGGGTCGAGCCCGCCGAGGACCCCATCACTGGTCGTTTCGACTACGACCATATGAAGGCCATCCATCGACACCTCTTTCAGGATGGTCAGTAGCGGTATCGCGCCGCGATGATCACGAGCTGATTCTCTTCGACGGCGTAGACGAGTCGATGCTCGTCGGTGATTCGGCGCGACCAGTAGCCCGCGAGCTGATGTTTGAGTGCCTCGGGCTTGCCGATGCCGGTGAGCTGGGCCCGCCCCTGTGAGACCGTGATGGCCATGTCCTGTCCTTTCCGCCGTGTCTGGTATACAGAACCACTCTGCTGAGGCATCCGCGTGGCAGGAGCTGACGCGCTGGCCCCTCCGTGCATAACTCCTGCAAATCAGGGGGCACCTCACGGGTGTGCCCCTGAAACACTGGGTTCCGGCGGAAGGGCCGCTCAAATTGCAGGAGTTATGCACGGGAGGCGACGGCGACCGGTGTCGGCGGAACGTGTCCTTGCCGAGTTGCGCGCGAGAGCGGAGTCCAGCTACGGCTGACTGGCTTCCTGAGCCAGAAGGGGACTCCTCACGACGGCCCCGCCCGGAGCGTCAACTTACTGCTTGAAAGCAGGGCTTACCTCGGATGAAATGTAAGGCATGAAGGCGATTGTGACACTGAGCAGCAAGGGGCAGTTCACGCTGCCCGCAGCCCTGCGCGCAGCCCTCGGGTTGAAACAGGGTGATCGACTGCAGGTCTCCGTGGATGAGTCGGGCCGATCGCTCACGGTCTCCCGAGCGCTCGATCTCGACGAGCTCAGCGCGCGCATTTCCGGCTACGCGAAGCGGCGGACTCCAGTGACGGATGTCGACGCGTACTACCAGAAGCACCGCCTGGAGAGTCCCGAGTCGCGACCGTGACGGGCTCGCTGGACGCCAATGTCCTGCTCCGCCTGCTCCTCGACGACGTGCCAGAGCAGCACCAACTGGCCGTGTCCCTCGTCACCGACCATGGACCGAACGCCGTGTCCGATGTCGCAATGATTGAGACGATATTCGTGCTGGGTCGGGCGTATGAATTGACTCGTGCCGAACAATACGAGGCGGTCATGGGACTCCTCCGTCTTCCGATGATCGAGGGGCGATCAGACTTGTTCGAGGGAGCGTTTGCTGACTACCTCGGGCACCCGGAACTGTCGTTCGAGGACTGCTATCTCGTTGCGTTGGCGCAGACGGAGCGCCGCGAGCCGCTGTGGACCTTTGACCGCAAGCTCGCCCAACAGACGGATGCGCGGCTGGTGACGCTGGACGCCCTGAGCGCCTGACACCGGCACGGGCTGGCCGCCAGCCGGGCTACATCCCGGATGCCTCCGCGATCGCATCGAGCACCAGCGGAGGCACCCGCGTCAGCACGTAGCTTCCTCGCGTCGCCCCGCGCTCGCGGATCGCGCCAGGAGAATTGATGCTGGCCGACGCCACGGATGCCCTACTCGTCGGCGCTGCGATCGCGCTGTGCGGCGCTCGCACGGATGTCTTCGATGCTCAGAAACAGGGTCCTCTCGCTGAGCGAGGAAGGAAGGAATCCGAAATGCCGGTAGAAGCGCTCCGCTGAATCATCGATCGCGTGCACCAGCAGCGCACGCACGCCCACGGACGCGGCGGCGCCGGCTGCGCGAAGCACGGCATCCGTCAACAACGACGAGCCCAGGCCGATTCCCTGATGGTGTTCGTTGACGGCGAGCCGGCCGAGCAGAATGACCGGGATCGGGTCGGGCATGTTGCGCCGCACCCGCACGGGCGCCTCGTCGACGCTGACGGAAGACGCCGCGAGCGTGTAGTAGCCGGCGACGGAGTGCGCCGACTCCGCTGGGCAGGAGACGAAAGTGCGGGAGGCCCCTGATCCCTCATTCTTGAACGCCCGGTTTCGCAGCCAGGCGTCGAGGGTGGGATTGCCGCTGGCGAAGGAACCCCGATCGTGTTCGCGCGTGAGCGCGACCGGTCGCAGGTACCGCGTCATTCGTCGAAGACGGACGGCCGACGCAACAACGCGACAAGCTCGGCGACGGGGCGCGCGGGGGCATCCAGGCGTGCCTGGAATTCATTCCAGGCCGCCGGGGAGACGGAATACACGCGGCGATCGGAGAGCACCTCCTCCGCGCGCTCGGTGAGCGCTGCCACGGAGAACTCGCTGATGCTGCGGCCCAGTGCGGCGGCGGCGTGTTCGATGGTGCTCTTCTCGCGTGCACTCATGCGCACAGCGAGCCGCTCAGTTTTCGCGGCAGAGGATGCGGTCATGCCTCAAATGTACGCCTATCTGGTGTACGAATTCCAGGCGCACAGTCACGCCCGTGAGAAAGACGCCCGCGGGCCTGGGGCGCGTGCGAAATGCACCAGGGCTGGTCGGGCAATCCGGTCGCGCGCTTGTCCGCTGTGAAGCATGCTCCTCTGCGCGAACTGGACTTCGTGCCCGGCGGACCCATCCCTCACTCGTTCTTCCTGGCGGCCCAGGCCGTGCTCGAGGCGGCGCGGAAATTGATGCGGCGCTGCACCTCGTCGGGCAGACTACGAACCGTGATGACGGCCATACAGGTCCGACATGCACTGAAGACCCTGGAAATCTTAAAGGTACTTTGGTACTCTGCTACTCCAGGTAAACCACAGAGCAAACGAGGTGACGATCATGGCCATTGTCAGCCCCATCAAAGTAGACGCCACGACCGACAAAATGGTGGCGGATGCCGCCCACTTTCTAGGCCGAAGCAAGAAAGACATCGTCGACGCCGCAGTGCGCGACTACGTCGAGGCCCACCGGGGAGAGATCAACGACGGCATTCGTGCGGCACTCGCCCGGCTCGATGGAACGCGCGCCTCAGTCGTAGCCGAAATCTCTGGGTTGAGCGAAGCTGAGCTCAGCGAACTTGGCGGCGTCCCCGAGCGATGATGAGCGCACGGTAAGCGGATGCCGTCGGCCTGGTCACGGATACTGCCATCTGTCTTGGCTAACTGGACGAGACAGGAATCAAATCCAACAACAACAGTTCGCGCAATAGCGCCCGCTGCCGATGAACAGGCAGTGCCGAGACGTACGCATCGACATTTGCTTCAGTCTCGCCGGCCATCAAGAGCGGCAGGAGGTAGTCCCGGGCCTGGCGCCGAAGCGCTTCTTTGACATGAACTGCCGCACGCTCCGGTGGGCGTCGCCGCCGTGGGCGACGATGGCCAGGATGTCGGCGTGGAGGTCGAGGACGCGTTTGAGCGCGTCGAGTCCGTCGTCGAGAAGATTGTTCGGCAAGCCGTTGGGGTGCGTCTCGTGAACGTGCCACGGGTAGGCGTTCCACGGCACGATCTGGTCGTCGGTGAGGCCGACCGCGGCATAGACGTCGCCCATCCGCGCGGCCGTGCCTTCGTTGTTGTCCCGCGAGAGCATGCCGGATCCCTTCGCTCCGCCGGCCTGCGGTCCGGGGTTCGAGGACAAGGCGAGGATGACGGCGGTCGAGGCGCCGTAGTGCGGCGCGATGTACTGCACTGAGAAGTCTGGCTTTTCAAGAATGAGCTCATCGCAGAGGGTTGATCGGGCGAACCTGGGGTTCGCGGATGCGGCTCCCGCACCTTCTCCAAAGTTTGAGGCTAGTTATGAACTGGAACCCGCGAAAACGGCAATCAGGTGTTTCATCGGGATCATGAGTTGAAGGTCATCGAGAGGGGACGGGAAACAGTCGGCGTGATGCTCGTAGAATGCTCGAACTTCGTCATCCCGGGCGTGAATGAGAACTGCCATCGCTCCGACGCTTTCACTCAATTGGACCGCGCGCCGGAGCGCATCGCGGAAGAGGGCGACGCCGATGCCTTGACCCTTGTACTGAGAATCGACTGCGAGCCGGGCGAGAAGGATGCAAGGGATCTGCTTAGGTGCGGATCTCTGTAGCCCGAGGGGCGCGTCTTCTCGAGCGATGGCGCTGACGGTGATGGCATAGTAGCCAACAACTTTTTCTCCCACGCAGCTGACGTACGTGACTGCACTATTCGCACGTTGGTTCTGAAAGGCAAAGCGGTGCAGCCATTCATCCAGCTCCAACGCGCCAGACTCGAATGAGTCCCTGTCGTCGTCGCGCTCAAGCTTTCGAGGTAGCGAAGGCAGTGGTTGTGAAGTCACGATTCGTTGGCGAAAGGCGACGCGCGATTCGCCAGCTTCGAGAGCTTGCTTTCCGAAGCGAGGGGAAGTTCCAGCAGGCGATTAAATTCGGCCCACTGTGCGTCAGTGGCAACAAACCATCGACGATCGGCGAGAATCCTTTCCGCCTCGACGCTGGCGCTTTCCAGGATGAAATCAGTCATCGTTCGATCGGTAGCTTCTGCTGCTTTGCGAATGAGTTTTTCTTGCCGATCCGTGACCCGGACATTTAGGCGTTGGCTCTTGGACGGGCGTGTTGAAGCACTCGCGTTCATGTTTCCTCCTGTGTACGTCCATTGTGCGTACGGCCGTTAATCTTGTCAAGTCGTTGGAGCAGAGAAGGCCGTATCCGACTGAAGCCCGTCACTTCACTCTCAGGGTGGTCGACGACCGGCACGGCGGTGAAGCTCGACTACCTGCGCTGGCTCGGCTTCGAGGAGCACGTCGTCGAGGCTGTGGATGCCATCACCAAGCGCACGGGGGAGCCGCTCGCCGAGTCGATGGCGCGGGTGGAGGCCTACCCGCTCGCGCTGATCGCTAAGAGGGCGGATATCTCGCACAATGCCGCCCCGTTCGGCAGGCCGGGCTGTCGCAGGCGTCGCGCGCCCGGCTCACGGAGAAGTACGGGACGTCGGCGCGGCTGCTGGGCACGACTTTGGAGAGGATCCTCGAGGAACTCAGGGCGTAGGTTCCGCGCCGCGCGCACGGCAGAAGATCCGGGTGCCTATGCCTCCCGCCCCCACTCGGTGGAGTTGCCGGAGCAGCGTGCCTCGTGGCAGCTGTGACAATCGCCTATCAAGCGGGAGTAGCGCAAAACTCAAGCCCGAAACGCTGTGTACAGATGACGTTCACCTCTAACATCGTCGCCCAGGAGTCAGATACAGGTCCAGGATCGGGGCGGTCAATGTCAAGGGATGACGTCCGTGGCGGCGCCATAGTGGGGCGCGATGTCCGGCACAGAGAACCCGGGCAGCTCAAGCATGAGTTGATCGCAGAGTGCGTTGATGGCTCGCACCTGAGGCTCGTGGATTCGGCGCATCTGGTCGTCACGAAATGCTGGGTCAGACTTCCGTCGGGTCATGCCTGAAGCCTAGGTATGACCGAGGGGCACCCTCACTTCGGCGACACCCCAATTGGGGACAAAGAAGCAGATCGATGGCAATTTCTGCAGAGCGGGCCCGCTTAAGCTTGAAGGCGCGGAGTAGGCGCGCAATTGGGGGAGTAAAACGTGACTTCAGAAGAATTGCTTGTCGACATCGGTGCGCTGGTTGTGGCTTACTTCGGGATTCTGATTGGCACGGTTGGCCTGCCCTTTGTGGCCTCGTTCATTCTGGATGGCATCGTGCAGCTTCTGCGCGGCCGCGGCCCCAAGCTGTTTGTGCTTGCCCTCTTCTTCTCTGCCGTGCTTGCCGGTGGCGGATACCTCCTGTGGAAGTTCGGAACAGGCAATCCAACAGTGACTGCGCCGACACTGACCAGCATGGCCACGGTGGCCACGTATCTGCTCACCATCTCGATCGTGCTGGCGTTGATCGGCTTCGTGGCTCGATCGGTGAAGCTGCTCAGGTAGGGCCGAGGCCTAGATCTTTTACCTCACCCAGATGTCGCGTCAGTGAGTACCCCCAACCCAGCGCAGACCTGGCACCCATCAGCCCTCGGCAAGCACGTCACGAAGGCCCGTGATTGGCGGCTGACGCTGACCGGGCCCGACCTCATCGTCACCGTCGACGGGGAGCCTGTCACGCGCAAAATTGGCTCGTTCGGCGGGCTGACGGTGACCCCGGGCCGCGTCTGGGCACACCTCGAGCTGGAGCATCCAGACCGTCGCTTTCGCTTCCGCGGCATCCCGAACCGGCGGGCGGCATCCGGGACGCCAGCCACGCGCGGGCCCGGTTCGCCCGCGCCCTCGTGGCCCAGCCAGGGCGTCACCTGTTCGCCGTTGGTGACGACTGGCAGAGCATCAACCGGTTCGCGGGCGCTGACCTGTCGGTGATGACCGATTCGAGCACCTGTTCGGGCCGAGTGAGGTGCTGCGGCTGGAGCGCACGTTCCGTTTTCCGCAATCGATAGCGGATGTCTCCAGTCGGTTCGTGCTGCAGAACCCCAGCCAGCTGGTCAAGCGGGTCGTGTCCTCGACCGCGGATTTCCCGCCGACGATCGGCGCCGTCTCCGTCGACACCGATGCCGCCGTGAAGCCTGCGATCCGCCACCGGCTGAAGGTGCTGCACATGCACGTTCTGAGCGGCGCCATTCCAGAGGCCCAGGGCCGCAAGCTCACCGTGTTGGTGCTTGGCCGCTATCGGCACCAGAGCGACTACCTACCGGACTGCCGGGACTTTGCGGCAACCCTGGACGTGCGGTTCTCGACCATGCACGCCTCCAAAGGCGCGGAAGCGGACTACATCGTGATCCCGTGCATGGTCTCTGGCAAGTGGGGCTTTCCGAGTACCATCCCAAACGACCCGGTGCTGCGTATGGCGATGGCCGCCGCAGAAGAATTCAAGCGGGCCGAAGAGCGGCGACTGTTCTATGTGGCCATGACCCGCGCCAGGCGAGGCGTGCTCCTGGTGACCGTGAAGAACCGAGAGTCTCCGTTCTTGATGGAACTAGTTCGGGACCACGGCATCGTGCGTACCAACGCCATTGGAGAGGTACTTCCATCGATCGTGTGTCCAAGGTGCGGTCGCGCGTTCATGGTCGAACACACCAGCAAGCGTGGCGCGTTCCTGGGGTGTCGACGGTATCCGCGGTGCAAGGGGACAACGATCTCGAGTTCGAGTTGAGCGCAATTCTACGCACACTTGAGCTTGCCACGGGGCATCCGCCCTAGAGGCTCGAGCGCGGGCCCAGTATCGCGGGTTCCCCTGGCCCGAATGGGGGGCGCATCTAGATTTATGTAGTGATAACCTCACATCAAATGCTGCAATTAGCCAGGGGGGCAAGGTGCTTGTTTACGCCATGAATCTATCGTCCGCGGATCGAACTGCTGCCACCTGCTACATGGCCTCTGCATGAGTGCGAGCAGCGCACTCGCGAAACATTTTGACCCGCTGAGGACAGACGAAGGCCGGATTGCCACCAAATGGTGGTGGGTTGGCGGCGTTGGCCTGGGATTGGCGTTGGTGGCAATTTTTGGCGGTGTATTTTGGTCGATTGTTACCGCAATCGGGCTACTCGGTTGCATCGCTGGGGCCATTGCGATTGCACATGGATCCGCCAAGTTCTTTCGCCTAGGCTCTCGATCAAGTGGCCAGGCCGTGCTGGTGGCCGGCGTCATCGTTCTGCTCATAGGAACTGCAGCCAATGCGGCGACTCACCCAACCTCTGCAACCACCACGGGTGTGCCACCGGCCGCCTCCGGATCCGTGAGGCTAGAGCACAAAACGACTCCCAGTCCGACTCCAACCCGGGTAGAGACAGAAGCGGAGGTTAAGGAGGTTGCCGAAATCCCATTTGAGTTAACATCCGTCGACGACAGCACTAGCGACGTTGGCACGACGGTAGTGACGACCACTGGCCAAAATGGCGAGGTCACTATGATCTACCTGGCTAAGTACGTTGATGGCGTTGAAATTTCTCGGACTCTGAGTCGCGAAGTGGTAACACTTCTACCAATCGCGCAGGTCACTTCAGTTGGTTCCAGGCAGCCGGCACCGCCTCCGCCTCCACCTGCTGCGCAGAGTGATTGCAATTCGAACTACGCAGACGTCTGCGTTCCGATTGCAAGCGACGTGGACTGCGCTGGAGGAAGCGGCAACGGCCCCGCGTATGTTGATGGGCCCCTCCGAGTCGTAGGCACGGATGAATATGACCTCGATCGCGATGGCGATGGGATCGCTTGCGACAAGTGATGATGGATCGGACGGCAGCGATTCCCCGACCCCGCGAACTCCTAACGGTTCCCGACTGCAATCGGAGCACTTGTCGAATGCGCCCGGGCAGAGAACGGACAGCGCGAAACGATAGGCCGCCGCGACACCTGCACCTCGCCGCTCTCATGCGCGCTGAGCACCATGGCCAGCGGCCCGGCCAAGTGGCCGCGTGAATCTGCCAACTGATAGTTCCCCCATCGGCGACGCAAGCGCGCCTCCCTCGATCTCTCGGGATCGTTCTGTGCGGCGTTCCCCATCCCCAACCGGGGCGGGTTTCGGCTCGCCACCGCTGGCTAAGCTGGCCATACGGATCGACGGTCAAGCAACGGAGAACACACTTGAAGAAAAGGATCAATGTGGTCGGTGCGGTCCTCACAAGAGGGAAAACAATCCTCGCGGCACAGCGGAGCTCGACAATGTCATTGCCCGGCATGTGGGAATTCCCCGGAGGCAAGATCGAGTCAAACGAGTCACCGCAACAGGCGTTGCTCCGCGAACTCGAAGAAGAGCTGCTCTGCACCGCAGAAATCGGCAAGCATATCGAAACCACAGAGCACGAGTACGACTTCGGCATCGTCATCCTCACGACCTACTACTGCTCGCTCATCGGTGATGAACCCCGCCTGACGGAGCACTCGGAGCTGCGGTGGGTGCAAGCCTCCGAGCTTGATCAGCTCGAATGGGCCCCTGCCGACATCCCCGCAGTCGAGCGCGTGATGAAGGACTTCCTGGTTTGAGTGAGACTCGCAGTCAACTAACGCTCGACAATGCTTTTGGCTTCCTAGATTCACACGTCATAGCTGACCAGGTCTTTCATCCCGCTCTTGTATCGAACGCCAATGGCCAGACAATGCTCAAAACGATCCTTGATGAGCTCAAGCGGTCGCGCAACTTCGTGTTCTCGGTCGCATTCATCGCACCGAGCGCGGTCGCCCTGCTCAAACAGTCACTCCTCGACTACCGAGGAACGGGCACGATCATCACCTCCACCTATCTCGGATTCAACTCACCTGCCGCGTTCCGTGAACTCCTTAACCTCGATGGCGTCGATGTCTTCGTCTATCCAGACTCCGCTGCTGGGTTCCACGCGAAAGGGTACATATTCGAGCAGGAGTCGAGCACCACAGCGATCGTCGGCAGCTCGAACTTGACCGCCTCGGCGCTGCTGAAAAACCAGGAATGGAATTTGCGCTTTTCGGCTTTGCCCGATGGCGACATCGTGCAGCAGCTGAAGTGCGCGGTGCAGGCGCATCTGGATGCTTCGACCCCCTTGACGCGTAGATGGATCGATGAATACGCGCTGACCTGGGCTCCGCAGCCACCCCCTCTTCAAGGATCCACCTGGGTTGAGTCGACCGGTGATGCGCTGCCAATGGGACTAATTGTCCCAAATTCAATGCAGGTTGAGGCACTCTCCGAGATTCAAGCTTTGCGGGACGCCGGGGAGAGCCGTGCAGTCGTCATTTCGGCGACAGGGACCGGAAAGACCATCCTCTCCGCGCTCGACGTGCGGGCGTACGCGCCAAAACGGATGTTGTTTGTCGTCCACCGGGAGCAGATTCTGGACCGCGCGATCGATGAATTCAAGCGCGTGCTTAGTGCCCCGGCCAGCGACTTCGGCAAATTTGTCGGATCGAAGAAAGAGCTCGATCGTCGCTATGTGTTCGCATCGATCCAATCACTTTCTCGGCCGGAGAACCTTCGCGAGATTGAGCCTGATGCCTTTGACTACGTTCTGATAGACGAGGTTCATCGCGCAGGCGCCGCGAGCTATCGCACGCTGATCGATTACCTTGAGCCGGCCTTCCTTCTCGGGATGACAGCAACTCCGGAGCGCACAGATGAGTTCAACGTGTTTGAGCTGTTTGACTTCAACGTGCCCTACGAAATCCGGTTGCAGAAGGCGCTCGAGGCTGACATGTTGGCGCCGTTCCACTACTACGGGGTTACTGACTACGTGAAAGCAGACGGCGAAGTCATCGATCAAGTGGCGGATCTCAGCCGATTGGTCGCTTCTGAACGCGTGGACCATCTCGTGTCGACCATCGAAACATATGGCCACGCCGGCGTGCCTGTCAAAGGGTTGATCTTCTGCAGCAAGAACGCCGAAGCGGCTGAGCTCTCTCAAATTCTTAATCAGCGGGACGTCCACGGGCAACGACTTCGAACACTCGCGTTGAGCGGAAAACACTCGGTCGAGGAGCGCGAGCTGGCGGTGCAGATGTTGGAGCGCGGTGAACTTGACTACATCGCGACTGTCGATATCTTCAACGAAGGCATCGACATCCCGTCTGTCAATCAAGTTGTCATGCTCCGTCAGACGTTGTCGAGCATCGTCTTCACGCAGCAGTTGGGCCGTGGACTGCGCAAGGCTGCTGGCAAAGACCACCTCGTGGTGATCGACTTCATTGGCAACTACGACAACAACTACCTGATCCCCATCGCGCTTTTCGGCGATAGCACCCTCAACAAGGATTCGATTCGCAAGAAGATCATCGATGCTCAAGAAGCTGGAGCAATAGCCGGCCTCTCAAGCGTCAATTTTGACGCGATCTCAAGAGAGAAGATCTTTGCTTCCCTCGCGACCACAACTCTCGACAGCATGTCAAACCTGAAAAAAGCCTTCGTCGACCTCAAGAACCGCCTTGGTCGGTCGCCGCTCCTCATGGATTTCGCGCGCTTCGACACCGTCGACCCGACGGTCATTGCGACCAAGCAGAAGAATTACTGGAGGTTTCTTGACAAGGTTGGGGCAACGGATGCCCCGGCCGGAGCCTTCGAAGATGCTGTCCTGACCTTCCTCTCCGTAGAACTGCTCAATGGAAAGCGGCCCCATGAGCTACTGCTTCTCGACAAGCTGCTGTTGCATCCTGTTGGAGTGACGGTCGAGGACTATCAAACTGCGCTCGGGGTGAGCGGGCTGGACAACGATCAGGCGACTCTCAATTCCGTCCTGGCGGTGCTCAGCCTGACTTTCTTCACCAAAGCGGAAGCTGCGAAATACGGTGCCGTCCCGGTCGTCTCCCTTGACGACGGCGCATACCGCCTCAGCGAGAAATTCGCGATGGCATGGGGTGCAGATCCGGTCTTCCAAATGCACGTTCGCGATGTCGTTGACACGGGACTGTATCTTGCGCGCCACCGATACAAGTGGAGCGGGGAGCTGGAAGTGGGGCAGCGCTACTCTCGCAAAGACGTCTGCCGTTTGCTCAATTGGCAGTCAAACCAGCAGAGCACCATCTATGGATACAAGGTCGACTATTTCTCGAACAGTTGCCCAATTTTCGTGACCTATCACAAGGGTCCCGACGTGTCCGAGAGCACGAAGTATGAGGATGAGTTCCTCAACCCGTCAACCCTGACCTGGTACACCCGGAGTAGACGAACACTCGCGAGTGGTGAGGTGAAAGCCATTGTTGAGAATCAGCTCCCGCTGCACGTGTTCGCAAAGAAAGACGATGCAGAGGGCACTGACTTCTACTATCTCGGCAGAGCCAAGTCTCAGGATGCTCGCCAGACGAAAATGTCAGGAGAGACTGGGCCTGACGTTGTCTCCATGACGCTTGGCCTGGCGAGCCCAATCGAGTCGAGCCTCTACGAGTACTTTGCGGCTTCGGTGGCAGCCATTCAGGGACCGGTTTCCATGGGGTAGACGACAGGTCGGGAAACTTTCGGGTGGTGTTCGTGTTCTCCTTGACATGAAGTCCATTGTGTACAACCAGACCGGTGACCCGTCCGTGCTTCAGCTCGTCGAGCGGCCGGTGACCGAACCCGGAGCCGGCGAGGTGCGGGTGCGGATCGTGGTCAGCGGTGTGAACCCCACCGATTGGAAGTCGCGCCGCGGCTCGGCACCGGGCGAGGCGCTCGCGTTTAACGACGTAGTGCCCGGGCAGGACGGCGCCGGCATCGTGGAGGCGGTCGGCGCCGGAGTACAGCACGTCAGCGTGGGCGACCGGGTGTGGCTGGCACTCGCCGCCTACCAGCGCGCGCACAGCGGCACGGCCCAGGAGCACGCCGTGCTTCCCGCCGAGCGCGTCGTCCCGCTCCCCGCGAATGCGAGCTTCGACCAAGGGGCGAGCCTCGGGGTGCCGGCGATCACGGCGTATCGCGCGCTGACGGTGGCCGAAGACGGACCGCGGCGGCTACACCCGGGCGCCCTGGCTGGCAAGGTGGTGCTGGTGGCCGGCGGGGCAGGTGCGGTCGGGCACGCGGCGATCCAACTGGCCCGGTGGGCGGGGGCATCCATTGTCACGACCGTGAGCGGGCCGGCGAAAGCGGCGCTCGCCACGGCCGCCGGCGCGCAGCACGTGCTCACCTACACCGACCCGAACATCGTGGAGCAGATCCGGGCGATCGCACCGGAGGGGGTGGACCTGATCGTCGAGGTCGCGCCGGCCCAGAATGCGCGGCTCGACCTGGCCGTCATCCGCAACCGCGGGTCGATCGCGGTCTACGCCAACAACGGCGGCGACCAGGTAACTCTCGACGTGCGCCGGCACTTCGGCCTCAACGTGCGCTACCAGTTCGTGCTGCTCTACACGGTGGGTGCCGACGTGATTCGGGCGGCGGCCGAGGACATCAACGCCGCGCTCGCCGACGGCGCCCTAGCCGTGGGGGAGGAGGCGGGGCTGACGCTCCACCGCTTCGACCTCGCGCACACTGCGGATGCCCACGCGCTGGTCGAGAGCGGCGCGGTCGGCAAGGTGCTCATTGACGTCTCGGTTGGGTGAGCCAGGCTTCGGCGACGGTAACGATTTCGCAAAGGACACGCTTGTGCCAGCGAGAACGCCCATGGCCGAGCTCTGTTCCTGCTCAAGGTCGGTGGGTTTCTCATCGCAGCTGTGGCGTCCTGGATGATGTCTAGCTAGTAGGCGCCGGTCGGGACGGCGGGTGTGGCGCCGCTGAGTAGTGAGGCGCTGCCGGAGACGCCGAGGCGACTCGCGCCCGCGGCGATCATGGCGAGGGCATCGTCGAAGCTGCGCACGCCGCCCGATGCCTTCACCTGGGCTTGGTCGCCCACGGTTCTTTTCATCAGGCGCACGGCGTGCTCGGTCGCCCCGCCGGCGGGGTGGAAGCCGGTGGATGTCTTAACGAAGTCGGCGCCCGCGGCCACGGCAGCCAGGCACACGGCGACGATCTCGGCATCCGTCAACGCTGCAGATTCGATGATGACCTTGAGCAGTTTCGGTGCCGGGATGCTCGCGCGCACGGCGGAGATATCGGCCTGCACGTCGCCGAAGCGGCCGGCCTCCGCGGCACCGATGTCGATGACCATGTCAATCTCGTCGGCGCCCTGCTCGATGGCGAGCGCGGCCTCGGCGGCCTTGACGGCGCTGTGATGCTTGCCGCTGGGGAAGCCGCAGACGACCGCGACCTTGAGGTCGGCGCCGGCGGGGATCGTGAGCGGCAGCATCGACGGTGAGACACAGACGGAGTAGGTGCCGAGCTCGATGGCCTCGGCGATCAGGGCCGTCACGTCTGCGGCGGTGGCCTCGGGCTTGAGCAGGGTGTGGTCGATCTGACAGGCGACGCTTGCGGCGTCGGGGGAGAGAGAGGTCATGAGGTGCGTCCGTGGTTGGTGAGGGGTTCGGGGGTGCCTTGCGGCGTGGCGGGGTTGCCGGCGAGGGTGACGTGCGCGGCGGCGATGACCGCATCGAGGTGGATGCCGCGGCGACGGAGTACCTCGGGGCCGCTACCCGACTCGCCGAACTCTTCAACCGACACCACGCATCCGTCGAGTCCCACCCACCGGTACCAGGCGTGGCCGCGGCCCGCCTCTACGGCCACGCGGGCGCGGAGGGTCGCGGGCAGCACTGACTCGCGGTACTCGGCGGTCTGTTCGGCAAACCACTCGACGCAGGGCATGGAGACCACCCGGGCGGAGATGCCCTGCTCGGCGAGCTGGGTGGCGGCGTCGATGGCGAGATGCACCTCGCTGCCGGTGGCGAGGATCGCCAGGTCGCTGCCGTCGCCGTGCTGCCAGCGCACGTAGCCGCCGGCCGTCACCCCGGCGGGCGTGAACTCGGTGTGCGCCAGCACGGGCAGGTCCTGCCGGCTGAGGATGAGCGCGACAGGCCGGTCGGGAGAGGCGAGGATGCGGCGCCAGGCGGCGACCACCTCCACGGAGTCGGCGGGGCGCACCACATCGAGGCCCGGAACGGTGCGGAGCGACGCGATCTGCTCGACGGGCTGGTGGGTGGGGCCGTCTTCGCCGACGGCGACGGAGTCGTGGGTGTAGACGTACACCGCGCCGAGGCCCATCAGGGCGCCGAGGCGGATGCTCGGGCGCATGTAGTCGCTGAAGACCAGGTAGGTGGAGGCGAACGGGCGCCACGGACCCTGCAGCGCGATGCCGTTGAGGATGGCGGCCATGGCGTGTTCGCGGATGCCGAACCGGATGAACTCGCCGCCGGGGTTCGCGGCGGAGAAACGGGCCCCGTCGACCTCGACGGTGGTGGAGCCGGCGAGGTCGGCGGAGCCGCCCCACAGGGGTGCGGTGCCCTGCAGGGCGCGGAGCACGGCGCCGTTGGTCTTGCGGGTGGCGATCATGTCGCCGGGGCTGCCGACGTTCAGGGTGTTGAGGGCGGAGCTGTCGAATTCACCACCATGGAAGGCGTTCCACCGTGCCACGGCTGCGGGGTTGCCGGTGCTCCAGGCGGCCAAGTCGGCCTCCCAGTCGCGGTGCAGCTGCTCGCCGCGGGTGAGCGCCCCGCGGGTGTGTTCGAGGATCTCGGGGGCGACGAGGTCGTCGAGGGGAGCGTCGGGTGCGAAGCCGAGCGTGGTCTTCACGGTTGCGAGCTCGTCGGCGCCGAAGCCGCCCGAGTGCGCGGCCGACGTGCCACCGAACTTCGCGGAGGGGGCGCCGATGACGGTGCGTAGGGCCACGAGGGTGGGGCGGCCGGTGCGCTCCGCCGCAGAGCGCAGGGTGACCTCGAGGGCGTCAAGGTCGTTGGAGGTGTCGATCTCGAGCACGCGCCATCCGTAGGCCCGGTACCGGCCGCGCACGTCTTCGGAGAAGGTTTCGGAGGTGCCGGAGTCGATGGTGATGCCGTTGTCGTCCCAGATCAGCACCAGGTTGTCGAGGCCGAGCGTGCCGGCCAGGCTGGACGCCTCACCGGACACTCCCTCCTGCAGGCATCCGTCGCCCGCCAGCACCCAGGTGGTGTGGTCGAGCAGGTTGGAGCCGGGGGTGAACACGGCGCTCTCGTGCCTGGCGGCCATGGCCATCCCCACCGCGGAGGCGACGCCCTGACCGAGCGGGCCGGTGCTCATCTCCACGCCGACGGTGTGGTGCACCTCGGGGTGTCCGGGCGTCTTGGAGCCGAGGGTGCGGCTCTTGGCGAGGTCGTCGAGGGTGAGGCCGTAACCGGTGAAGAACAGTTGGGTGTACAGCAAAAGGCTGGCGTGACCGGCGGAAAGAACGAAGCGGTCGCGGGCGGGCCAGTCGGGGTGGGCGGGGGAGTGACGCAGAACTCGGGCGAACAACACGTGGGACAATGGCGCCAATGCCATGGCGGTGCCGCCGTGTCCATGTCCTTTGGCCTGCACTATGTGGGCGGCCAGGGCTTGGGCACTCGCGACAGCACGGGTGTCGAGCTCGGTCTGCGTCGTCGTTGACGTGGGATTCGTTGATTCGCTAGCCATGGGAGACACTTTGGTATACAAATGTACTTAAGTCAATAACGGATCCGGCGGGTGTGCAGTGCGCCCGCGGATGCGTCGGAGGGTAAGGATTCGATGGCGCACACTCTATCCACGGGCTCGGGCGTGGTGCTCGGCCTGATCCGATCCGGCCTCGCCACCACCCGCAGCGACCTCATCGACCAGCTCGGCTGGTCGCGGATCACCCTGGCGCGGCGTCTGGACGAACTGCTGCTCGCGTCGATCGTGGTGAGTGTGGGGCAACTCGATTCCCGCGGCGGCCGCCCGCCCGAGGAGTTCGCGGTCAATCCGCACGCCGGCCTGCTGCTCGCCGTGGACATTGGCGGGTCACACACCCGCCTGGCCATCACCGACCTGGTCTCCACCATCCTCAGCGAGGATGAAGCCGACATCGGGCTGAGCGAGGGGCCGGCCGAGATCTTCGAATGGGCCGGCCAGGTCTTCGATCACATGCTCGATCGGCTCGGCAAGACCCGCGCCGACGTGGTGGGGATCGGCGTGGGCGTGCCCGGCCCGGTCGATTTTGTGACCGGGCGACTCGCCACCCCGCAGGTGGACGCGCAGTGGGACGGCGTCTTGGTGAAGGACTATTTCGCCGGCCGCTTCGACAATGCCGTCTTCGCCGTTGACCGGGACGTGAACATCATGGCGCTCGCCGAGGCGCGGCGGGGCTGGAGCGAATACCGGGACGTCGCGGTGCTCAAGGCCGGCATCGGGGTCGGTCTGGCGTTTGTGCTCGACGGCTCGATCTACCACGGCTCCCGGGGAGGCGCGGGCGATCTCAGCCCGGTGCGCTCCGGCGGAGCCCGCACCGAACGGCTTGAGACGATCGCCAGCGGCGCGGTGATCCGCCGCGAACTGCAGCGCCGGGGCTACCGCGTGCGCACCAGCAACGACATCGTCGGCCTCGCCAACCAGGGCGACCCCGAGGTGCTGCGGCTGCTCAGCGAGACCGGTACCGCCATCGGGCAGAGCCTGGCGCACGTGGTGGGCCTGCTCAACCCGCAGGCCGTGGTGGTCGGCGGCAACCTCGCCCAGGCCGGCGAGCCCTTCCTCGGCGCCATCCGCGACGCTATCTTCGCCGGCGCCCGGGACTTCGCCCTGCAGGGGCTGGTGGTGGAGAAATCCCGGCTCGGCCACATCGCCGGGATTACGGGAGCCTCGCTCATCGCCCAGGACGCACTCTTCGAGGCCGACCGCATCAGCCGGCTTACCCGCGGCGGCCTGCCCGGTGTCTCCCTGCTCATTCCGTCGATCTGATTCGCGCGGGAGCTCGGGGCAGTTCCCACGCTGCCCGCGCCCGCCATTCGCTGCCCACGACGCCACTTCGATACGCCAGGCAATCAGTTTCAAAAAACTTTGGTTCATTTGTAGACAAAAGGTCGCTTAGGCTTGTACAGTCATCCCAATCGCCCTCGCAGTCAGGGGGTGGATCGAATCCAAACAACGGAGTTCATTCGTGGCATTCAACCTCGCCGAAGCACTGTCGTCCATCGTGACCCAGGCGGATGCAGCCGACTGGCGTGCCGCGATCCGTCTCGCCGGCGACGGCCTCGTGTTGGGTGGAGCAACCACGGATGCCTACACCGACGAGATGATCGACGCTGTCGAAAAGCACGGCCCGTACATCGTCATCGCCCCGGGCATCGCCCTGGCGCACTCCCGACCGTCGCCGGCGGTTCTCACCGGCGGACTCAGCTGGGTGAGCCTGGCCACCCCCGTCGAATTCGGCAACAAGGCCAACGACCCCGTCAACCTCGTGATCGGGCTCGCCGCCGTCGACCACGACGCTCACCTCACAGTGATGCGTGCACTGGCCGGTGTTCTCGCCGACAGCTCGGCCATGGAGCGCCTCACCGCGGCCACCAGCCCCGACGACGTTCGCGCCGTGCTCCGCGGGCTCGCCTCGGTCGCGTAACGCGCGGCACAGCATCCACCCCACTCTTTTACCCTCTTATCTCACCCAATCGAAAGGCACCCCATGAAGATCGTCGCCGTCTGTGGAATGGGCATCGGTACGTCCGTGCTCCTGAAAATGAACGCCGAGAAGGTTCTCGCGAAGCTCGGTATTGATGCGGATGTCGAGGCCGCCGATATGGGCGTGGCCCGCGGCGCCGCGCAGACGGCCGAGATCGTGCTCACCTCCCAGGAGCTCGCCGAGGAACTCGGCGATGTGCCCGCCGAGGTCATCATCATCAACAACTTCTTCGATCTCGAGGAGATCACCGAGAAGCTCACCGCCGCCGTCGAGTAAACCCTTTCACCTTCCCTTCTCACAGAATATGGAGCTCCCACAATGGAGTGGCTCGTCGTCGTACTGAACTTCATCGGACAGCAGATTCTCAATGTGCCGGCCTATCTGATCGGCATCATCACCGCCATCGGCCTCATGGCGCTCAAGCGCAACTCCGGGCAAGTGATCGGCGGTGCTCTCAAGGCGGCGCTCGGCTTCCTGATCCTCGGTGCCGGCGCCAACGTGGTGGTGGGCTCCCTCGACCCGCTGGGCAGACTGATCCTCGCGGTGACCGGTGCCCAGGGCGTTATTCCGACCAACGAGGTCATCACGGCCATCGCGCAGGAGCAGTTCGGCGCCCAGAGCGCCTACGTGCTCACCCTCGGGTTCCTGGTGATGCTTGCCCTGGCCCGCTTCACGCCGCTCAAGTACGTGTTCCTCACCGGGCACCACATGGTCTTCATGGCCACCATGCTCACCGTGGTGCTCTCCGTCGGCTTCGGTGACGGTGCCAGCTGGCTTGTGGTCGTCATCGGCGCCCTGCTGCTCGGCGTGATCATGGTGGTCATGCCCGCGTTCGCGCACCCCTGGACCAAAAAGATCACCGGCAACGACACCATCGCGATCGGCCACTTCGGTACCCTGGGCTACATCGCCGCCGGTGCGGCGGGCCAGGCCGTGGGTCGTCGCAGCAAATCGACCGAAGACATCAAGTTTCCGCAGGGACTCAAGTTCCTGCGCGACTCGATGGTCGCCACCTCGTTGTCGATGGTTCTCATCTACATGGTCTTCGCCATCTGGGGCCTCATCGCCCTTCCAATGCAGGATGCGCTCGGCATCTTCGGCTCCGCCGACGCTGGCGCGTTCATCATGGCGGCCTTTGCACAGGCCCTGCAGTTCGGTGTGGGTGTCGCGGTCATCCTCTACGGTGTGCGCACGGTGCTCGGCGAGCTGGTGCCCGCGTTCCAGGGCATCGCCGAGAAGGTTGTGCCCGGTGCGCGTCCAGCGCTCGACATCCCGATCGTGTTCCCGTTCGGCGCCAACGCCGTGCTCATCGGCTTCTTGAGCTCCTTCGCCGGTGGCCTCATCGCGCTGGGTGTGCTGGCAATCTGGCTGAACCCGATGTTCGGGCTCGCGCTGATCCTCCCCGGTATGGTTCCTCACTTCTTCACCGGGGGTGGAGCCGGTGTCTACGGCAATGCCACTGGCGGCCGCCTCGGCGCGATGATCGGTGGATTCGTCAACGGTGTGATCATCACCATCCTGCCCGCCATCCTGCTGCTGGTCCTCGGCGACCTCGGCTTCGCGAACAGCACCTTCGGCGACGCCGACTTCGGTTGGTTCGGCACGCTCGTGGGTGTCAGCGTCGGTGTGGGCGGCGGGCTCGGAGTCATCCTCGCGATCCTCATCGCGGTGGTGCTGGTTAGCGTCGCGATCGTCTACCAGATTCGCGTTGTGGACAAGGGTTGGGTGCCCGGGGCCAAGCGTGACGCCTGGATCGCGGAGGAGAAGGCTGCCGAGAAGGCTGTTCTCGACGCCGAGAAGGCTCGTCGCAAGGCGGAGAAGGAAGCGGCGGCCGAGGCCGTCTAGCTTCACCAGTTCTTTGTTTGGCCAGAGGGCGGCCCCGCGGTGCGGGGTCGCCCTCATCGTGTGTCTGTAGGCTGCTTCGCGGCTGAGGAGCACGCGGTGCTTACACCGACCCGAACATCGTCGAACAGATCCGGGAGATCGCGCCGGAGGGCGTCGACCTGATCGTCGAGGTCGCGCCCGCCCAGAACGCGCGGCTCGACCTCGCCGTCATCCGCAACCGCAAGACATCAGCTGAGTCGTCGGATTCAACGGCGCGAGTACAGCCAGTTAACGCAAGACGAACGTTCGTTCAGATGGCCTGGAGAAGGATTTGCTGCGCCTTAGTGTGAAGTCACCGTTGCTAAAACTTGACCCGGTCGGTGAGTGGCCATCTGCCCTCTCGCGGCCCAGAAAAGGACTGACAATTGAACAAGCGCACCCTCACCGCCACTCTTGCGGCCGTGCTTCTGGGCACCCTCGCGTTGACGTCGTGCAGCAGCACGGCAGGCGAGGCATCGTCGTCGGGGGACTCCTCCGGAACTCTCATCGTTTACACGAACTCGAATTCCGATGGGCGCGGGGAATGGGTGACGGCGAAGGCGGCCGAGGCGGGGATGAAGATCGAGATCGTGGGGTTGGGCGGAGCAGACCTCGCCAACCGCATCGTCGCCGAGAAGAACAACCCGGTCGGCGACGTTGTCTTCGGACTGAACAACATGTTCTTCGAAACGCTCAAGTCAGAGGATGCCGTTTCTGCGTACACGCCGGAGTGGTCGGGGGATGTCGACAAGAGTGCCGGCGACGCCAAGGATGGGGCGTTCTGGCCCTTGGTCGAGCAGGCCATCGTCACCGTTTACGACACCAACACCGTCACCGGGGCTGACGCGCCGACGCAGGTCAGCGACCTGTGGGAGGACGCCGCATACGACGGCCGATACGAGGTGAACACCAGCCTCGGCCAGGCCACCCCCCAACTGGTTCTCGCCGGTTTGCTCGCACCCTACGCCGACAAGAAGGGCGACCTGGGCATCTCTGATGCCGGCTGGAAGCAGGTGCAGGACTACTACAAGCACGGTTCCCCTGCCGTCGAGGGCACCGACCTGTATGCGCGCCTGACCCGCGACGAGGTCGACTACGGCGTGCTCCCCAGCAGCGGGATCACCAGCCGCGACGCCGAATACGCCACCAAGACCGGCGTGATCAGCCCGAAAGACGGTGTCCCCTACGTCACCGAGCAGATCGCGGTCATCAACGGCACCCCTCGCCAGGGCCAGGCCGAAAAGTTCATCGACTGGTTCGGCAGCGCCGACGTTCAGGGCGAGTTCGCCGCTGAATTCGCCTCCTTCCCGGTGAATGAAAAGGCACGCGCGCAGGCGCTCCCCGAGGTCGTTGCGCTGATCGAATCCCTCCCCAAGCAGGACATCGACTGGTCGCTGACCCGCGAACGGATCTCCGAGTGGGTCGAAAAGACCGAGCTCGAGTACCTGCCCTAGGGCTCGGCCCGGGACGAACTGGCATGATCAGATTCGAGAACGTCGAAGTGAGCTTCGGCGAGAAGATCGCCATCCCCGACCTGAACCTCGAGATCGAGCAGGGTGAGTTCTTCACCCTGCTCGGGCCCTCCGGGTGCGGGAAGACGACGGCCCTGCGCACGCTTGCCGGGTTCATCGAACCGTCCCGGGGTGAGATCTACATCGATGGGAAGGTGGCCACCCGGCTGCCGAGCGAAAAGCGCAGCGTGGGCATGGTCTTCCAGAACTACGCGCTGTTCCCCAGCATGAGCGTGCGGGAGAACATCGCGTTCGGCCTCCGGGTGCGGAAGACCAGGAAAGCCGAAACGGCGCTCCTCGTCGACGAGATCGCCGCCCAAGTCGAGCTCACCTCGGAGCAGCTCGCCAAGAACGTGTCCGAACTCTCCGGTGGCCAGCAGCAGCGGGTCGCCATCGCCCGTGCCCTCGTGCTCAAGCCGCGCATCCTGCTGCTCGATGAGCCCCTGTCCAACCTCGACGCCAAGCTGCGCGTGCAGTTGCGCGAACAGCTGAAGAACCTGCAGCGCGAACTCGGCATCACCACGGTGTACGTCACGCACGACCAGGAAGAAGCTCTCACCATGAGCGACCGGATCGCCGTGTTCAACCATGGCGTGGTCGAGCAGGTAGGCACCCCGGAGGAGATCTACAACCGCTCCGGCACCGAGTTCGTCTGCACCTTCGTCGGTGCGATGAACAGGCTTTCGGGTGATGTCGTGCACCAGCTTCGCCAGCGCGGTGGCACCGGTCTCGCGGCGGCGAAAACGTCGTACCTGCGCCTGGAGAAGGTGTCGTTGCACGCGCCCACGGGCGCCACTGCCGCGATTCGGCTCGACGGTGTCGTTGCCGGCCGTTCGTATCACGGCTCTCACAGCACCTACACGATCGACAGTCACGGCAGCAGCATCCGCGCTCTGGTCCCCGAGGGCGGCGGATGTCCGCTCGAACCAGGTTCTGCGGCGCAGCTGTATATCGACCCGTCGTCGGTCCTGCAGTACTAGAGGGGAGCATCCGTGCGCAATTCGTCGTGGGCCTCGATGTTCCGATCCCCGTTCGTGGTCATCGTCAGCCTGGTGACGCTATGGTTCGTGGCGACGTTCCTGGTCTTCCCGAATGCCAACCTGCTCATTTCAACGTTCCTGCCGCAGGGCCAGTTCAGCTTTCGAGCCATCGACAAACTGGTCAGCTCCGAACGCGCGATGAACAGCCTCTGGCACAGCTTCGCGCTGGCCGCCACGCTGGCCGTCACGGTGAACGTCGTCGGAATCTTCATCGTTCTCGTCACGGACTATTTCAAGATCCGTGGGGCACGGATGCTGTGGCTCGGCTATGCCACCACGCTCATCTACGGCGGAATCGTGCTCGCCGCCGGTTACAACTTCATCTACGGGCGCTACGGATTCGTCACCAACGCCGTGCGCAACTGGTTTCCGGAGATCGACCCGAACTGGTTCTCCGGGTACTTCGCGGTCGTCGTTGTGATGACACTGGCCACGACGACCAACCACATGCTTTTCCTGGGATCGTCGCTGGCCAAGATCGACTACCAGACCATCGAGGCGGCCCGCAACATGGGCGCATCGACCATGAGCATCCTCTGGCGGATCGTGCTGCCCGCCCTGCGGCCGATGATCTTCGCCGTGACCGTGCTCACGTTCCTGACCGGCCTCGGTGCCCTGACGGCGCCGCTTGTGTTGGGCGGCACCGACTTCCAGACGATCGCCCCGATGATCCTCACCTTCTCCAAGAGCACCGGGTCGCGCGACCTCGCCGCCCTGCTCGCCGTCATCCTCGGTCTGGCGACCATCGTGCTGCTGGCCATGATGAACCGGGTCGAGAAGTCAGGGGTGTACTTCTCGGTGGCGAAGGTGGCGACACCGCTGCAGAAACAGAGAATCCCGAACCGATTCGCGAACGCTGCCGTGCACGTGGCCGCCTACGTCCTCTTCGTCGTCTACGCGACGCCGGTTCTGCTCATCGTTCTGTTCTCCTTCCTGCAATCGAGCGCCATCCTCACCGGCAGCATCACCTGGGGCGACTTCACCCTCGACAACTACGCCACGGTGTTCGGCACGCCCGCGGTGCTCCGACCCTTCGTGGTCAGCGTCGTCTACAGCGCGCTGGCGTCGGCGATCGTCGTCGGCGGGATGCTGTTCGTCTCACGCGTGCTGCAGAAACACCGCAACCCGGTCACCACCATGCTGGAATACCTGCTGCACATTCCCTGGATCCTGCCGACGATTCTCATCGCCCTTGCCCTCGTCATGACGTTCGACCGCCCCAACGCGATGGTCGGCGGCCAGGTGCTCACGGGAACGACGAGTCTGCTGCTGATCGCCTACGTGATCGTGAAGGTCCCGTTCACGTTGCGATTGCTCAAGGCTGCTTTTGCGTCCGTACCCGAGTCACTGGAGGATGCCGCCCGCATCCTCGGTGCCGGGTCGATGTTCACCCTTCGCAAGGTGCTGGTTCCGCTGATTCTTCCTACCGCAGCCGCGATCACGGCGCTCAACTTCAACAGCCTGCTCGATGACTACGACGCAGCCGTGTTCCTCTACCATCCCCTCTACCAACCGCTGGGCGTCGCAATCAAGGCCAGCACGGAGGGCGAGAACAACGTCGACTCGATGTCGATCACGTTCGTCTACACCGTGCTGCTCATGATCATCATGGGGTTCACGATGTATCTGGTCTATGGGCGAGGCGGTTCGTCGACGAGGCGCCGCAAGCGACGCGCGGGGACTGTGACGGTGAAATAGCCGCGCATCGCCCCGATCTGTGATGTGCGGCCGTCATCCGCAACCGCGGGTCGATCGCGGTCTATGCCAACGACGGCGGCGACCAGGTGACCCTCGACGTGTCGGCCGGGTGAGCTCCGGCGCTCGAACAGACCAGACAGCGCGGGTTCGGGGGAGACCAGAAACCTAGAATGCGTTCGTCAATCCCGTGAGGTGAAATGAGAGCAGACCGTCGTCCTGGTTCGCAACGAGCGAGTAGAGCCTTTTCAGCTGAGGCCGGCTCGTGATGAGGCCATGAAGCACGCTCTCCTCGAAAAGATCCACCGTCGTGAACGACGGGATTCCTGCTTTGTTGGCGAGTCGGATGGCATCCTGGTCGTCGATCATGGCCACCACATCGCGGCCTTGCTTTTGAATGAGCCGAGCATGGGCGAGGAGGACCATCTCGCCGCGGTTCTTGCCGGAGTTGGCCATAGATGCCGGGCAGTTGTTCACGACCCAGGCCCACTCGAAGTCATAGTCCTCGTTCGTCAACCTGTTCGGGGTGGTGAGCTCGACTATGTAGTTGCCGCTGATCATGCCTGCTAACTTGCGGTTGCAGAGGTCGAAGCGACGATCCTTCATTGACTTGTTTGCCACTTCGTCGACGACCGCATCGGGTACGACGATTTGATCGGTCATGCACTGGAGAGTATTGAGATAGAGCGTTGCGGTCTCTTTTCTCCCCAAGAAGTTAAGGATCGGTCCGGCGTCCAAGATGACGAGTTCGCTGTGGTCTCGTTGGGCGTCGGGCACTCGGCTCACTTGCGGCGGCCAAACCTTGACGTTGGGAGCTCGACGGGTTTCGGCATGATGCCGTATTCGTTCAGTTCGGCTTGGACCTTCTCGGTGGTGAGCCCGCGAATCCTCGCGACAACTTCAAGGCCGATGAGGTTGTTTTCGTATGCGTCCATGGCCAGTTCGACGATCCGCATGGGGGCTTGAGGAGTGTTCGCTTTCTGCTGTGAAGCTTGGTGCTCGTCGGTCCAACCGTGGCGGGCCGCGAGCTTTCCAACCGAGAGGCTCGACCATTCCTCTCGCTGACCTGGAGCCAGCCAACCTGCGCGGTCCAGCTGGATAAGTGCGATTTGGGTGGATACCTCGAAATAGCGCACGACGCGGGAGAGGTCGGCCTCATTGAGATCGCGCCTCGTCTTTTGGATTCCTCCGAGAAAGCCGGTTACGCCTTCGGAGGGTGCCAAGAGGTGTCGGGCGAAGGCATCCGCTCGGATCTCTTCGCTGGTTCGCAGGATGCACTCGATCACCCCGTCCTTCGCAAAGTCACCCAGTTCGAGGTGGCCCAGCTCATGCGCCAGAGTGGCGCGCTGTCGTTCGGGCCATAGCGTGCAGGCGACCGAGATGATGCGTTGCCCGGTCTCCGGGTCTTGCACCACCATTCCGTCGAGACCGGGGGCCATGTTGAGGATCGCGACGTCAATTTGCAGGCGGCTTTCAATCAAGTCGTTCAGGTCGCTGATAGGGGCACTACCGAGCCCGTACCTGAGACGGAAGTTGGCCGCGGCCTTGGCTGCGGTGTGCTCGTTGGAGATCATCGTGCACCGTTGGCGTGCACTAGGCCGGCTGCTTTGTCGTGAGAGCCCGGCGGAGGTAGGTATCCATCTCAAGCAGATAAAAGAGGTGATCCTTGACGGACTCCGTTTCCGCAATGCAGCCACTATTTGTTCGTGCAGCGTATTGCAGGCGGTCTCGCACGGGATGGCTATCCATCAGGCTCGATTCAAGGCAGCCTAGGGCGGCGGCGAATGCCGAGAGCTCGTAGGGCTTCACTGCGCGATCGCCCGATTCGATGCGGGCAATCGTCGATTGTGAGATGTCGGTGCGGGCCTGCAGGTCGCGTTGGGAGAGTTGCGCCAGCTCGCGAAGGCGCTTGATGCGGTCGCCGGTTGTCATCTGGATCAGCTCCCTCGTCAGGATGATTGAATCAAGTTTACACATTTTGATTCAACAATAGCGCGGCGCGAGTCTGCGATCAACTGTTCATTCGCGTCCGCGTTGGTTCAGGAGACAGTTGGGAAACAATCGGATGCCTCGTGCGTTGTCCCTGACATGAAGTCCATTGTGTACAGCCAGACCGGTGACCCGTCCGTGCTCCAGCTCGTCGATCGGTCGGTGACCGAACCCGGGGCCGGCGCGGTGCGGGTGCGGATCGTGGTCAGCGGTGTGAACCCCACCGATTGGAAGTCGCGCCGTGGCTCGGCACCGGGCGAGGCCCTGGCGTTCGAGGACGTCGTGCCCGGGCAGGACGGCGCCGGAATCGTGGAGGCGGTCGGCGCCGGGGTGCAGCACGTGCGCGTGGGCGACCGGGTATGGCTAGCGCTCGCCGCGTACCAGCGCGCGAACGGTGGCTCGGCTCAGGAGTACGCCGTGCTTCCCGCGGAGCGGGTCTTCGTGCTGCCAGCGAATGCGAGCTTCGACCAGGGCGCGAGCCTCGGGGTGCCGGCGATCACGGCGTATCGCGCGCTGACGGTGGCCGAAGACGGACCGCGGCGGCTGCACCCGGGCGCTTTGGCCGGGAAGGTGGTGCTCGTGGCCGGCGGAGCAGGTGCGGTCGGGCACGCGGCGATCCAACTGGCCCGGTGGGCGGGAGCATCCGTCATCACGACCGTGAGCGGGCCGGCGAAAGCGGCGCTCGCCACGGCGGCCGGCGCGCAGCACGTGCTCAGCTACACCGACCCGAACATCGTCGAACAGATCCGGGAGATCGCGCCGGAGGGCGTCGACCTGATCGTCGAGGTCGCCCCCGCCCAGAACGCGCAGCTCGATCTGGCCGTCATCCGCAATCGCGGGTCGATCGCGGTCTATGCGAACAACGGCGGCGATCAGGTGACGCTCGACGTGCGCCGGCACTTCAGCCTCAACGTGCGCTACCAGTTCGTGCTGCTCTACACGGTGGGTGCCGACGTCATTCGCGCGGCGGCCGAGGACATCAACGCCGCGCTCGCCGACGGCGCGTTGGCCGTGGGGGAGGAGGCGGGGCTGCCGCTGCACCGGTTCGACCTTGCTCACACGGCGGATGCCCACGCGCTGGTTGAGAGTGGCGCGGTCGGGAAGGTGCTGATCGACGTGTCGGCGAGGTGATTGATCGACCAGTACCGGCGGCCGACACCGGCGCAGACGATCAGTAAGTGCCGGCCAGGACGGTCGGTGTGGCGCCGCTGAGTAGCGAGGCGCTGCCGGAGACGCCGAGGCGGGTCGCGCCCGCCTCGATCATTGCTGCGGCCTCTTCAAAGGTCCGTACGCCGCCCGACGCCTTCACCTGGGCCCGGTCGCCCACGGTTCGCTTCATCAGGCGCACGGCGTGCACGGTCGCCCCGCCGGCGGGGTGGAAGCCGGTGGAGGTCTTGACGAAGTCGGCGCCCGCGGCGACGGATGCCTGGCAGGCGCCGACGATCTCGGCATCGGTCAGCGCAGCGGATTCGATGATGACCTTGAGCACCTTCGGCGCGGGGACGCTCGCGCGCACGGCGGCGATATCGGCCTGCACCTCGCCGAAGCGGCCGGCCTTGACGGCACCGATGTCGATGACCATGTCGATCTCGTCGGCGCCCTGCTCGATGGCGAGCGCGGCCTCGGCGGCCTTGATGACACTGTGGTGCTTGCCGCTCGGGAAGCCGCAGACGACCGCGACCTTGAGGTCGGCGTCGGCGGGGATCGTCAGCGGCAGCATCGACGGCGAGACACAGACGGAGTAGGTGCCGAGCCTAATGGCCTCGGCGATGAGTGCGGTCACGTCTGCTGCCGTGGCCTCGGGCTTCAGGAGGGTGTGGTCGATGTGGTTGGCGACGATGGCCGCACTGAGGGTGATGGTGGGGGCGGAAATCATGGTTTGTCCTTAATTGGTGACGGGTGCGGGTGCGCGCTCGCCTTGTCGCTCCAGGACCGCGACGAAGGCGCGGTAGAGCACCAGGCCGAGGGCGGCCACCGCCGCGAGAATCAACAACACCGTTCCGTAGGAGGCCGCCTGGTCGGTACCGGCGATCCCCCCAAGCAGGTTGGGCTTCAGATTCATCAGTGCTGCGGTGTAGGCGATGCCGATCGGCACGGCAATGTTGATGGTGAGGTTGTAGAAGCCGATGGCGATACCAGAGTTCTCGACCGGCACCCGCCCAATGGCGGTCGACACGAGGGGGCCGTACATCAACGCGAAGCCCATCCCGAACAAGATCATCGAGATCACGAATATCCCGATCCACTTGTCCACCACCAGAGCCGGGATCAGCATCGAGGCGATGATCACGATCAACGCCGTAGTGATGGCCTGCTTGGATGTGAGGACCCGGGCGATTTTGCCGGTGGCCGAGCCGACTATCACGGCGGCGATGTAGCCGGGGATCAGCAGCAGGGAGACCTCTCCGAGGTTGAAGCCGTAGATGTCGGATACCAGGAACGGGAAGAGGAAGGTGTAGCCCAGCTGGACCGAGTAGATGACGAAGACCACGATGATCATCAGCGAGTATTGAGCGTTGGCGAAGAACGCGATGGTGATCACGGCGTTTTCGTGGGTTCGGATGTGCCAGATGAAGAGGATCAGCCCCGCGACGACTGGCATCAGGTACCACAAGTTGAAGTTCTGCATGAACAGGATGATGCCGGTGGCGAACACCGCGATCAGAAAAAGCCCGAACACGTCTACGTGGCCCTCATTTGTTGCCTCAGCACGAACCGTACGCAGCACGACCGGGATGGTCAGCAGGGAAAGTAAGGTGACCAGGAAGAAGGCTGCCCAGCCGATGTAGGTGGCGATGAAGCCGCTGCCGACGGTGCCGATCAGTAGCGACAGCTGGAAGGCTGCGGTGCTGAAGCCCAGGTACTTCTTCTGCTCGTCGCCCCTGAAATGCTTGGTGACGTAGATCACGTAGAGGGTCTCGGCGGCCGCCAAGCCGGCGGTCTGGATCAGCCGGCCGACTAGGATCAGCAGGAAGTTGGTCTGGAAGATGAAGCCGATGATCGACCCGATCGTCATCACGAGGATCGCGAAAATGATGAGTTTCCGGATACTGATCGAGTCGGCCAGCGCGGCGTAGACCACGGCACCGATCCCGATCAGGATGCCGGTCAGCGTGGCTTGCAAGCTGACAGTGTTGACGGGCAGGTTGAGATTCTGCGCCAGCGCCGGCGACATGAACTTGAAGCCATTGTCCAGCACCAGCGAAAACACGAAGAGGAACAGCAGGATGGGGACGGCCCGGGTCGGTTGGAAGACCTGGGTTGGACGCGTGGCGTGAGTCGTGGTGCTCATCAGATCAGTTCCAGCGCGATCTCGATCATTCCTGTGAAGGCGGTCTGCCGTTCCTCGGGGGTGGTCTTGGCGTTGGTGACGAGCTGGTCGCTAACAGTGAAAATGCCAAGCGCATCGACGCCCCCGGCCGCGGCGTTGGCGAACAGACCTGCCGACTCCATCTCGGCGGCCAAGATGCCCATCTTCATCCACTTCCCCATGGCGTCGGGATCGGCGCCGTAGAACAGGTCGGACGAGAGCACATTGCCCACGTGGGTGCGTTGACCGCGCTCGTCGGCGATCCGTTTGGCGTGCTCGAGCAGCCTGTACGACGACAGCGGCGCCCATGAACCGGGCAGGTTGAACTGGTTCAGGTAGTTGGAGTCGGTCGACGCGCCCTGGGCGATAACTACGTCGTAGAGCTCCATGTTCTCCTGCATGGCGCCGCAGCTGCCCACCCGGATCAGGTTCTTGACCCCAAAAAAGTGGATCAGCTCGTAGCTATAGAGCGAGATGGATGGGATGCCCATACCCGTGCCCATTACGGACACGGGCCGCCCTCGGTAGGTGCCCGTAAAACCCAACATGTTACGAACCTCGTTGAAGCAGCGGATGTCGTCGAAGTATGTCTCGGCGATGAACTTCGCTCTCAGCGGGTCCCCCGGAAGGAGGATCGTCTCGGCGATGTCCACCCCCTTCGGATCGATGTGCGGCGTGCTGCTCGTGGGGGGATATAGGCCCTTCATCGTTGACGGTGATCCGACCCTCGTGGTGGTTGAACTCATGTTGACTCCTTCGTCTATGCAGTATGAGGTTATACCTCTTGAGTATCATGTCAAATGTGATACGTTCAGCGTGACAAGGAGGTCTCGTGACGACCCGTTTAGAACCGCATCCGTTCTTGCACCAGCAGCTCCACCTCACCGTCGGCCAGCCGATTCGAGTCGCGGTCTACACGCGGCTCGCGGATGGAATCCGCTCCGGCGTGTTCCGGCTCGGCGAAATGCTGCCGAGGGAAACGGAGCTCTCGGCGATGCTCGGCGTCAGCCGCACACCCGTACGCGAGGCGCTGATGCTCCTCGAAGAAGACGGGTTACTGGTCACCCGTCGCGGAGTTGGGCGATTCGTCACGGACTTCATCCCGCACGGCGGACTGGAACAGCTGCGGCCATTTGAGATCGCCTTAGCCGACCCGAACATGACGTTGACTGTCCAGCCGGTGCGCTTCGAGTTGGAACGGGTGACAGACTTCGTGTCCCACCGGCTCTCGCTCGACCCGGCTGCCAACGCCTGGATCCGCGAGAGCGTCTTGCTGCAGGACGGCGTCCCCGTTGCCACTGTGCAAGAGCATCTCCCCGCTGGGCGCTACCTCAGTGATGTGAGCGCGCGAATCGCAACCGAACTCTCGGAGATCGCCGCCGAACCACGAACACTCCTCGCATCCATGCAGGCCAACGGCCACGTCTTCACAAACGGCGTGTGCCAGATCGTCGCAACGGACGCTGGCCCCACGCGAGCGAAACCGCTGAACATAGGGCCGTCAGCGGCGGTCCTCATCCTCACCCAGACAGCGGAACACGGCGGAGTTCCGATCTACGCCGCAAAATGTGTCGTCGCGTCCGGTCACGGGTCACTCTCGGTAAGGCAACACAACCCGAACTAGTGGTGCTTTTCGGCGGGGATCAGGCCGCGGAGAGCCGGCATGGACGCCCAATGGGTGCCGGTCGCCACACGAGGGCAGTCCGGCGCGCACTTCGTATAGCCTCGAGCTATAATCTCGGCATGAGTGCGTCGACCCGGATTCTTGAAGCGCGTGCACGGGCCGGTCTCTCGCAGAGCCAGCTGGCCCTGCGTGCCGGAGTTCCGCAGCCCAACCTCTCCGCCTACGAGGCTGGTCGGGTGCAGCCGCGGCCGGAAACCCTCGCTCGCATCCTGGCTGCCACCGTTGAGCGGCCGTCGCTCGTGCTGGCGCGCGAGCGGGACCGCGTGCTCGAACTGGCCGGCCACCGCGGGGCCGGCGCGGTGAGGGTCTTCGGCAGCATCGCCCGGGGCACGGATGCCGCCGGCAGCGACATCGACCTTCTCGTCACCTTCGCCCCCGACGCTTCGATTCTCGATGCGGCCGGGCTCGTGCTCGACCTCGAGGAACTCCTCGGCGTGCACGTCGACGTGATGAGTGACCGGGCCGAGGGCGGTATCCGCGACCGGGCTGTCGCCGAGGGAGTGCCGTTATGAACACCACTTACAGCGGGAGCGTTGCCCGATGACTCACGAATTCGACCGAACGGATGCGCTGCTGGCCGACATCCGTGACCTGGTTCGTCACGCAAACCTCATCACCGCTCGCGGGCGGGACGTGTTCTTCGACCGGGCTGATCGCACCCAGCAGCTTGCCGCGAAAGCCATCGTGATCGACCTGCAGACCGCCGTCGAGCGGTTACCGGAGGGATATCGGGACCGGCACCCGCACGTCGCGTGGGCTGAGTTGCGGGCGATGCGGAAATATCTCGCGCACGATTACGCGAACACGGACTACCAGATCGTCTGGAACGCGCTCGTCACGGACTTTCCGCGGCTGCTGGTGCAGCTGGGGATTGCGTAGGTCACGCAGAGGATCCCTGCGCCGCGATGCAGCCGACCCACACTTCGTCGCGAGCGCGGGTGATGCCCACGAACAGTTCGCGGCGGTCGCGCTCGTCGCGTTCGATCTGCGAATCGGTCCACCCCGCTCCGGTGACGCCCGGGGACATCAGGCGTTCGGCGATCCAGGGCAGCAGCACTTGCTTGAACTCGAGCCCTTTGGCACGCTTGATCGTGCCGACCTTCACGGCATCCGTTGGGCCACCGTCGTAATCGGTGAGTTCGATCACGGGAATCCCCGCGGTGCGAAGAAGCGTCACCGCGTCGCGCACCTGCCAGGTGGTGAAGCAGAGCACGCCCACGTCACCCCAGCCCACACTCACGCTCTGCGTGGCCCGACGGATGCGCTGCACCAGTCTGCCGTCGTGCTCGGTTCGGGTGCGCGCCCGGGCGAAGAGCGGGCGTTCGCCGTGCCTGGGCGAGGTGATCGCGGCGGCGCTGGCGGCGGTGCCTTCGATGTCGACATAGCTGGCTCCGTCGACGACGCGGGCCGCCAGGGCGAGGATCTCGGCGGTGTTGCGGTAGTTCATGTCCATGATGACACCGCGGCCGGCGACAGAGAGGCCGGCCTCGGCGAGGGTGTAACCGCCGGGGTAGATGGTCTGTTGGCCGTCGCCGATCAGGGTGAAGGCATCCGCACCGTCACCGGCCACGGAGGCGAGCATGCGGATCATTGCGCACGACAGGTCCTGAGCCTCGTCGACGATGACGGCGGTGTACCCGACCATCGGTTTGGCGCGCAGAGCCGCTTCGGCGAGCAGAATCAGGTCGGCGAAGTCGTGCACCTCGCGAGTGCGCAGAAGCGATTCGTAGCGCTGGTAGAGCGCCCAGACCGAGCGGCGCTGATCGAGGGTAAGGCGGCGGCGCCGGCCGATGCGGGCACAGTCGGCGTACTCATCGAAGGTGGTGAGACCGCGGCCCTTGATCACGTGGTCGAGTTCCTCCCGCCAGTAACGGGAGTTCGTGTCGATTGTCGTCAGCGGGCCGCAGGTCTGCTTCCACGCCTCGTCGAATGACTGATCGGCCAGCTTGGTGCTGACACGCACGTCGATGCCGCGCTCGTCGAGCACCTTGCGGGCGAATTGGTGCACGCCGCTGAACTCCACGCGACCCGCGACATCCGGTGCCATGCGGCCGAGCAGGTTGCTCAGCACATCGGGCAGCGTGCGCACGAAGGTGGTCACGAGCACGCGGGCGTTCGCCTGCGACCGTGCCAAGTACGCGGCACGGTGCAGCCCCACGACGGTCTTGCCGGTGCCGGCAGCCCCACGGATGCGGGAGGGCCCGTTGAAACTGCGGCGCACCAACTTGGCCTGGTCGGGATGTAGGAACGTCATCCACTCCTCGATCGGAGGGGCGAGGAGTCCCTCGAGGATCGCGGCCTCGATGTCGCTCTCGCTCGGGAGATGGTCCAGATCGAGAGCTGGTTCCGGGCCGATGATCGGTTCGGGCAGGGTCACATCGACCGGGGCCGGCGCGCCAATCAAGGGGAAGTGCTTGATCGCGGCGGCCAGCACCTGCTCGACGGCAGACGCGGTGAGGCGCTGCCCGCGTCTGGCGATGTGGCGCACGATGTCGCCTTCGCCGACAATCTCGACCCCTCCAACCGACGCGTTGACGCCCTTGTGCCCGGCGAAGACGACCACGGGTCGCACCTCGCCCGGGGCGAGGCCGATCTCGGCCAGAGCCGCCTCCGTCTTCCACGCGAGGTCGGCCAGACCGTCGAACTCGTCGGTGACATCGGCCTGCCCGCGGAAGACCCGGCCCGCCGCGATGATCGGGTCCTTCCAGGCCTTGGTGTCCACGATGAACAGGCCGCCCGGTCCGACGACGACCATGTCGACCTGAGCGCGACGGCTGCCGGGCCACTGACGATCGGGCAGGAAGTAGTAGCCAGCCGCGGCGAGGGGGGCGAGAACGTGGGCGATGCGCTTTTCGCTGTCGGCGGCGGCGAAGTAGTTCGCGGCCTTCGCCCGTGAGGATTCAGCGGCGAGCGCGTGCGCTTCTGAGAGCGCCAGTTGACGCGTCGCTTCGCTCCAAGCCGATCCGCCTGCCGACATCCGTTCCCCCGAACCTAGATACTGGCTGAGCTTATCGGCATGTACTTGGTCGGGGTCGTGTTCAGCCGTGGCTGATTCAGGAGATCCGAGGTGGGCAGGATGCCGCGGCCGCGGAATCCTGCAGATGGTCGAGGTGGCTCCCACCGATTTCCTGAATAGGCCACGCACCGCAGCCGTGCGCCCGTGTTCGTGTGGTCAGATCGTCGTCTGAATCCGATGCCACACCGGCAACGCGACCACCCTCACCGTGCGCGGGACGTGCGCAGGAGACCTCATCACAGCGAGATGCGTAGTGGATTCGTTTTACATATCGTCTTACAATGGCGTCATGGCCTCGATAAACTTCCGAACGGATGAACGCGCACAGCGGGCTCTGGACGAGCTGACCGCCGACGGATCGACGGTGTCGACGGCCATTCGGCAGGCGCTGGTCGACGCGGCTCGTCTGCGTCGGCGGGAGAAGATGCGCTACGAGTCGGCGGCTCTGCTGGATGACGACGCCGATCGTGCGGAAAGTCGTGCGGTGCTCGACGTGATGGATGACCTGCGTGCGCGGTGACATCCACCGTCTGACGGCGCCCCGCGGAGGCCGTGGTCATGAACAAGCCGGTGCTCGATACGCCATCATCGTTCAATCAGACGACCTCTCCCTCTCCACCGTTCTGGTTGCACCCACCTCGCGGTCAGCCCGGCCCCGGAGCTTTCGGCCGACAATCACGATCGGCGACGAAACGACTCAGGTGCTCGTCGAACAGACGGCTGCGGTCGCGCCGGAACGCCTCGGAAGCCTCGTGGGCCACGTCAGTCGGGCCGAACTGGACGGGATCGACGCCGCTCTCCGGTTGGTGCTACAGCTCGACTAGAGCCGTTTCGTGCCGCACGAGGTGGGAGCGGATGTCGGGCAGCCGCAGCCCTTCGAGGGCATCCGCGATGAGGAGAGAGTGCCGCCGCGCCCACTCCCGCAGGGCGCCCCCGCAACGGCGCGCGCGCCCTGCGGAAACGGGCGCGGCCTGAGAGCGGACACGCAGATGATTCTCGCTGGGGTCGCGGCAGGGCTCTGCGGGTATCGCACGGGCCGCGGTAGGGCTCCCGTGTCAGTGGGGTCAGACCACCGGCGTGGCGGCATCCGTCACCGCGTTGAGGACAGCCCGCACGGTGCTCGGGTCGCCGAGTATGCGGAAGTGCCCGCCGACGCTGAGCTGGATGTTGCGGGCGCCGAGAAGTTCACTGCCCTCGGGGATGTGCGGGTCGAACACTCCGTAGATGGACACGATGCGGTGGTTGACCCGGTCGTCCAGCCCGAGGTCGTGCAGGGCGGCGTTGGTGGGGGCAAAGGCGCGGATGCTCGGCACCATTAGGTAACGCGCATAGCGGGAACCGGCGAAAGGAGCACTGATCGCGGTCATTGCGGTCACCCGATGCTCGGGGTCAACGGTCGTCATGAGCTGTTTGCCGATCAGGCCGCCCTTGCTGTGCGCCACGATGATGACGTCGTTCAGGTTCTCCCGCTCGAGGTGGGCGGCGACGGTCGCGGCGGCATCCGTCAGGGAACGCCGGTTGCGGCCCAGCGCCGCCACCACGTGCACCGGATGCCCGTGGTCGTGCAGAATCTGGATCAGCGGCCGCATGAACTGCCAGGACTCGTACACCCCGGGGATGATGACGATCGGCGCGCCGGCACCGGAGTGGAAGTCCACCGGCCGGGCGCGGGAGAGGGAGGCGCGGGTCTGCCCCGTCACCGCGTAGGCATAGTCGAGCATCCACCACCAGGCCTCGCGCAGACGGCGACTCAGCAGACGGCGACTCATGGGGCAGGATGCGCGACCGGCGGATGCCGCTGGGCGTGTCCCTCGATGCGGGCGGCAACCTGCACGGCGGCGCTGTGGTGCACCAGATGGCGGTGCCCCGCGACCTCCAGGAGATGCCCGTCCGGCGCGGCGGCGGCCAGCGCCGCACACCAGGCGCTGCCAGAGACGGGATCGCTGGCGCCTCGGATCACGAGGGTGGGGGAGCGCACCTCGCGCAGTGCCAGGTCGGTGCGGTACTCGAGCATGGGGGCGAGTTCGGTGGAGAACCAGCGCGGGCCGCACTCGAGGTAGTCGCGGAAGACGATCAGATTGCCCGACGGCGTCTCCTTGACCACATCCCGGGTCAGGCCCATCGCCTGGTGCAGGGCCGTCGCCCGGCGGGGATCGGTGACGGGACCGATGAGAACCAGGTGGGAGACGGCATCCGGGCGTTGCCGGGCCAGCTCCGTGACGAATTGGGCGCCCATCGAATGGCCGACCAGGACCGCCCGCGGCACCTGGAGTTGATCAAGAAGCCGGCCGAGCAGGCCGCCGTATTCTTCGACCGCGAGAGGCCGCCCGGGGGTGCGGGTGCCGCCGAATCCGGGAAGGTCGAGCGAATGGGTGTGCCCGGTGACGGCCAGGCTCTTCTGGATCCGGCGGTAGTAGCGGTGCGACGCGCCGATGCCGTGCACCATCAGGTAGGTCGGCACCTCCGGCGAACGCGAGGCGCTCGCCATGGAGTGGACGGTGAACTGATGCCCATCCACCTCGACGCTGCGGCCACGGGTGGTCTCGGCGACTCCGCGCCGTCGTTCGGCACTCGCACGGTCGGTGCTCGTCACGGGGATTCCTTCGGGTTCATGTGCGGGAATACTAGCGTCCTACGGCTTGGGGCGGGCTGTGACATCCGTTGCTGGATCCGTCACTGAATCTGCTACTGATGCTGTCACTGAAGCCGTCACTGATGCCGTCACTGATGAGACGGACCCGGGCCGGATTTGTCACGCCCACGTCGGCGCGTTCTGGCTGCTCCCGCTCGCTGCCGCGAATCGTCGGCGCGCAGCCTCCGCTCTGGCGACGCCGCCCGGTACCGTCCAATTTCAGGCTCCCCCGGAAGGTGCGGGCGGCATCCGTTCGTATGATCACCTCGTGGCCGTCTCGATCGACCCGGATCGTGCCTATCGGGGTGAGCTCGCCGACGTTACGGGGGAGATCGCGGAACGGGCCTTCGACGACCGGCCTGACGTGGCCGAGGTCGATCGGGCGCTGGCGGCGCTCAGTTCTCGCCCCAGACATCCGTGACCTGGTGCGTCATGCAGACCTCATCACGGCCCGCGGCCGCGAGGTGTTCTTCGACCGGGCGGATCGCGCCCAGCAGCTCGCCGCCAAGGCCATCGTGATCGACCTGCAGACCGCGGTCGAACGGGTTGTCCGAGGGGTATCGGAACCAGCATCCGCAGGTCGCCTGGGCCGAGCTGCGCGCCCTGGGGAACTATCTCGCGCACGATTACACGAACACCGACTACCGGATCGTCTGGAATGCCCTCGTCACCGACTTCCCGCGGCTGCTGGTGCAGCTGGGGAATGCGTAGCTGCTGTTTCCCCACCGGCCTCGTACGGCCGGGACCACCGCGATCCGCGTGATCACCGTGATCCCCGCGACGGCCGGGACGCCGATCGATGCGGGCCGTGTGGGCCGCCCCGCGTGCGCAACTCCTGCAGATTCTGTTCGTCGCGCGAGTTGCCCGCGTAATCACGCGGGAGTTTCGAAGAGAACCTCCATTTTGCAGGAGTTGTGCAACACGGGGGTGCGGCTGGGGGCGGAAGAACGACCGCCCGGAAATCTGACGCGGATTGCTGGCATTCGTCACACCGACCGCACGACACGATCGATTTTCGGCCGGCGCGACGGTTGACGCCCCGGCTGGAGTCCCGTCGGCGCCCCGTCTGGCGTCCTGTCCAGCCTCCTCTGGCGTCCCGTCGACGCGTCCTCTGGCGTCCTGTCCAGCCTCCCGCCCGGCGAACGGTCCGGCCTTTCTGTTCGGTGTCCCGATCAGCGTCCCCTAACAGGCTCTGCGCGTAGTTCGGTGGCTAACTCCTGCAAATGCCGGGACGCGCGCCGTCGATCCGCGGAAACATGCAGAAGTTTGGGCGGGCTCCATGAAATTGCAGGAGTTAGCCACCGGGAAGCGGGGGTGAGCTGTGCCAACGGAGGACCAACAGGTCGAGATCGGCCGGTGAGCGCCCGGGAATGCGCCGGGAACGGCGCCGGTCCTGGCTGCTCGCGCACCTTCACCTTCGCGATCGTGATGATGGCGCTGTTCGGCACCGTCATCCTGCTGCCGATCTAGAGGCCGACCCCGCCTGCTCGTGACCGGGTCGGCGATCGTGAGCGCGGTGTTCTGGGCGATGACTCCGCTGGGCTCCGACACCTCCCAGTGGTGGGTGCTGGCCGCCCACGTCACCCTGAGCTTCGGCCTCGCGCTTCTCTTCACCCCGCTGTTCACCGCGGGTCTGGCCGCCGTGCGCCCCGAGCTCTACTCCCACGGCAGCGCCACGGTCGGCACCGTGCAGCAGCTCACGGGGGCGGCCGGCACCGCGCTGTTCGTGACCGTGATGGCATCCGTCGCCGCGTCGCGCCTGGCCGGCGGGGCAACGGATGTCGCGGCCACCTCCGCGGGAATCCACGCCGCGTTCCTCTGCGGCGCCGTGATCTCGTTGTTCGCGATCCCCGCCGCGTTCTTCATCCGCCGCACGGTGGCCTCGGTGGTCAAGCCCGGTCGGTGGTCGAGCCGTCACCGGTGGTCGAGGGTGCTCCGGTGGTCGAGCCTGTCGAGACCGGTCGCGCTGTGTGATTTCGACGAGCTCAATCACCGGTGGTCGAGGGTGCTCCGGTGGTCGAGCCTGTCGAGACCGGTCGCGCTGTGTGATTTCGACGAGCTCAATCACCGGGGGTCGGTGGTCGAGGGTGCTCCGGTGGTCGAGCCTGGCGAGACCGGTCGCGCTGTGTGATTTCGACGAGCTCAATAACCGGGGGTCGGTGGTCATGGCGGTGACGGCATCCGTCGCCCGGTTTCACCTGAAGGCCTTGCGAAATACCTGATCGAAGGCCTGAATGGCGCATGGCTTCGACATCCCGAATTGTCGGATACTCAGACACTGACAACGTGTGGTTTGTGTACAGCGTGCCGGAATGTGAGGAGCTGAGCGGCCACAGCACCAGGGACGAGGCGGTCGGCGCTGCGGTCGCGGAGGCGACCCGCGGCGGCTGGCTGACGGTGCACTACAGCGACGGGGCGGTTGAGTCCCAGCAAGAGTACCCGGCAGTGACGGAATCGTCGGACGCGGCGACTCCGTCCGGAGCAGATCCGCCTCGGACGCTCGAGGCCGCTGCATCGTCGTTCGCCTCCTCGCCCGGCACCTGCCCGGCAGCATGCTGAACCGGCGGGGCGACTGAACCGGCGGGGCGCCTGAACCGACTCGGCTCGCCCGCCGGAGCGAACTCGGCTCGGCGCCCGGCGCGGCGGCCGGGCTCGGCCTACCCGGCGTCGTTCGGCACGCGCACGGTGAGGCTGCCCGGGTCGATCCAGGTCTTCAGGGCGACGGCCTTGCCGAACTCGTCGCCGTCGAGTTCGATCTCCTCGGGACGGTGAAGGCGCAGAATCAGCTCGGTGCCGGTCGCGTAGTTGAGGGCGTCGACATCCTTCGTCTGGAATTTGCGCCCCAGCGGTGTGCGGGCGAGTACCCCGTTCTCCCAGATCACCTTGGACACGATCTGCAGCCAGCCGAGAACACCCTCGGGCTTGAGCACGACGATGTCGAAGACCCCGTCGTCGACCGCGGCATCCGGCAGCAGCACGATCTTGGCGGGCAGCGAGCCACAGTTGCCGACCATGATCGTGTGAGCGCGCATGGATTGCGTCGGCTGCTTGTTCAGACTGTAGCGGAAGTGCAGGTCGTTCTTGTCCTGGCCCACGGCGGCAAGGGCCTTCACGTAGGCCAGCCAGCCGACCTTCGCCTTGAGCGCGTCGTCGGTGTTGGCGAGCATCTTCGCGTCGAGGCCGAGCCCGGCCATCACGAGGTAGGCGTGCCGGTCGACCGTGCGGTCGCCCCGTTCGATCTCGATCATGGCCACGTCGATGGCCCGGTCGAACCCGGTGAACGCCGCGTGGATCGACTGCTCGGGATCGTCGAGCACCAGCTTCAGATTGCGGGCGAGCAGGTTTCCGGTGCCCGACGGCAGCAGGGCGAGCGAGCAGTCGGTGCCATGCACGATCTCGGCGACCGCGCGCACCGTGCCATCGCCGCCGGCCACGATGATGACGGATGCCCCCGCCTCCAGCGCCTGCCTCGCCGGACCCTGGCCGGGGTCATCCGCCGAGGTCTCGAACCACAGGGTCTCCGGCCAGCCTGCGGCCGACTCCTCGGCCGCGACGGCGCTCTTGAGCGCGGCGAGGTCGACCTTGATCGGGTTGTAGACGACCGCGGCGAGGCCCGGGCGGGCGGTCTCGGGGGTGCGGATGGCCTGGTCAGACTGGGGCAGGTCGGTGCTCGTCACGGGGGTGTCCTCCGGGTTCATGTGCGGGAATTCTATCGCCTTGCAGATTCGGCGGTCACGGGGATGCGACATCCGTCACTGATAAGACGGGCCTGCGCCGGATTCGTCACGCCGCCCCCGGTGGTCGAGGTTGCCCCGGTGGTCGAGGTTGCCGAGACCCGGTTGATTTCGACAGGCTCAATCACCGGGCGGTGGTCGAGCTTGTCTCGGTGGTCGAGCTTGTCGAGACCCGGTTGATTTCGACAGGCTCAATCACCGGGCGGTGGTCGAGCTTGTCGAGACCCGGTTGATTTCGGCAGGCTCAATCACCGGGCGGTGGTCGAGGTTGCCCCGGTGGTCGAGCTTGTCGAGACCCGCTGAGCGCCGCTACCGTCGGCGTCGTACGCTGGAGGAACCGCACGTCCGACGAAGCCGAGGGGTACCGATGACCGAGCTCACTGCCGATCTCTACGACGAGCACGGGGAGGACCTCCAGTCCGTCGCCACTCAGTTCCAGTCGCTGGGCGGACGCGCGCGCTTCAGCGGCCCGATCCGCACCGTGTCGTGCTTTGAGGACAATGCCCTGGTCAAGTCGATTCTCTCGACGCCGGGCGACGGCGCCGTGCTTGTGGTCGACGGCGCTGGATCGCTCCGCAGCGCTCTGATGGGCGACATGATCGCCGAAAGCGCGGTCGCCAACGGCTGGGCTGGTGTCATCATCAACGGCGCCATCCGCGACCGGGTCGCCATCGGCGCCCTCGACCTCGGGGTCAAGGCGCTCGGCAGCAACCCGCGCAAGAGCGCCAAACGGGGCTTCGGCACAGCGGATGCCGTGGTCGAGATCGACGGAGTGAGCTTCACGCCCGGCCGCACGGTCTACTGCGACGAGGACGGCATCCTCGTCGAACGCTAGGCGCAGCCATTCTCACCCCGTGCGAGTTGAGTTGCGGACAAGACATCTTCGCGGTCGATGCCACGTCGATGCCACGTCGATGCCAAGGCGCGAAAGAGGTGTTGTGTCCGTAAGTCAGACAGCGGCAGGGCGGTGGGCTAGGCGAAGAACCCGATCAGCACCGGCGCGAGCGCGGCCGGATTGACGTTGTGGTCCTGCCCGTCGAGGGTGAGCCGCCGGGCGCCGGGGATCGCCCCAGCGGTGACGGATGCCGCGGTGCCCGCCCACGACGGGCTGTCGGCACCGTCGATGAGCAGCGTCGGGGCGGCGATCTTCCCGAGCCGGTCGGCGTGAACCAGCCCGTCCCCGACCAGCGCGAGGTCGTAGGGGAGCGTGTGCGCCACGGCGAGCATGCCCGGCCACCAGGGCTGCCGGGTCATGGCGGCCACACCGTCGGGATTCGCGCCGATGCCGAGCAGGAACAGGGTGGCGGCCTTGTCGCGGTCGTCGGCATCCGTCGCGGCGCGCACCTCGTCCGCCCAGCCGAGGGAACCCGGCCCGTTCTCCTCGGCGGTGAACGGCGGCTCGTAGGCGACCACCTTTGTGATCGGCAGCCCGGCGGCGGCGGCCTCGAGCGCGAGCACGGCTCCGGAGGAGTGCCCGTAGATCATCGCGGACCCGCCGGCCGAGTCGATCAGCGCCGCGAGATCCTCGACCTCGCGCGCGATGAGATACGGCTGCGTGTCGGTGCTGTCGCCCCGGCCCCGCCGGTCATAGACGAAGACCGTGAAGTGCGAGGCGAGCAGCGGCACCAGCGCGCCGGGCGACATCCGTGTGTTGAAGGCGCCGCCTGCGACGATCACGGCCGGCCCGGTTCCCGTCTTCTCGTACGCGATCATCGTGCCGTCGGCGGATTGCGCGGTCTGGAACATCGGGGACTCCCTCGTCGGTGGCGCATGGCGTTGCTTCGATTGTGGCGCATCCGCCCGGCATCCGCCCGGCATCCGCCCGGCATCCGCCCGGCCTCCGCCCGGCCTCCGCCCGGCCTCCGCCCGGCCTCCGCCCGGCCTCCGCCCGGCCTCGCTCTCGACGCCACCATGGCGGGGCTGGCCCGTGACATGCCGAAGCCCAGCTGGGCCCGCGGGGCGCCCCGGTGCAGTTGCGCGTAGCGGAGCTGCGGGCGGAGCGTCCCCGCCGGGCAGTGAGCCGGGCCTGACCGGCGCTGCGGCCGTGCGCCGGGTCAGACCACAGGGTCCATCGAGTTGAGGTGACAGGCGTCGTTCCACATCTTCAGCACGCGGTTCTCGCGCTCCCAGCCGAGGGTGGACACCGTCGCGGTGCCGAGGCTCAGATGGCGGCCCGCGGCTGCAGGCAGCCCCATCCAGCGGGCCGTCATGATCCGCAGGAAGTGCCCGTGGGCGAACACGCCGACCGGCCCGGGGGCAGCCAGGCAGCGTTCGATGGCCAGATCGGCCCTCGCGCCGACCTCGTCGGAGGTTTCGCCGCCAATGAGGGGGGAGGTCCACACCGACCAGTCGGGCTCCGTCAAACGGATGTCCGCGGTCGTGCGACCCTCGAACACGCCATAGTCCCATTCGAGAATGTTCTCGTCGGGCATGCCTTGGTCGGCATACCCTGCGCGCTGCATGGTCTCCCAGGCGCGTTTCAGGGGGCTCGACAGCACCAGGGAGAAGTCCCGGCCGTCCAGCATCTCGCCGAGGGCATCCGCCTGCTGCCGGCCGAGGTCGGTCAGCGGGATGTCGGTGCGCCCGGTGTGCCGCCCGGAGATGCTCCACTGGGTCTGCCCGTGCCGCACCAGCACGATGTCGCTCTGGGCCATCTCGGTTCCACCTTCGCGTCCCACGGCTTTGCTCGCCCGTGCTGACGAGTCTATGCATAGGTGTCCGGCGTCCTCCACGGCGATGTGGGAGGCAATGTCGGTGGTTGTCGCTACCGTGAGATTCAGTTGAACAGCTGCTCACCGACTGCTCCCTGACGCTCGTGCCGAGAACAAGGAGAAGACAATGAAGGCTTTGGTGGCGACCCGATCCACACAGGGAAGCAGGCCGAGCGACGCAAATCGCTGCACCGAGGGGGAGTTGGTGTTCATGCTCGACCCGTGCCTGACCAGTTGGCTCGATCCCTATGGCCGAGAGTGCTCGTGCGGGCGCTCGTTCCTCGGGATGAGTTCTCTCCAGTCCACGACAACGGCAAGGGTGAGCAAGGTCCCCGGACTCACCGTTGCGGGCTACGAGGAGGCTCTGGCGGCGTGCTTCGTCGCCGAGGGCTGGTGTCGCGATTGTTTCGTGCGTGAGGCACCGGACATGCTCGACAATCTCGTCAGCTTCGCCGCCGCCCTGCCCGTCGGCGCCGTCGTGGAACGGCGACTCGACACGCTCCACGTGCGCAGGGTCGGTCGGGCCGGCAGGAAGCGCACGAGCTGAAGGGATAGTGCCGCCGACGCTTGATTGAGACCGTGACCATGCTGCGGTGCCTGGAAGTGGCGGCGCGGGGCTCGGGAACCGGGTGGGCCGAGTCTGAAGCGGCGCAATCCGGTGGGTCATCGATGGTCAGACCTGTCGAATAGTGTGACGTGCATGAGTCTTGCCCCGGAACCCATCATGCCCAAGCCGCTCTGGAATCCGGGAGGCGACAATCTCGTCGTGAAAGGGGACAATCTCGAATTCCTGAAGACCCTCCCGGACAGCAGTTTTCGATTGATCTACATCGACCCGCCATTCAATACCGGCAAGATCCAGACTCGACAGACGATGAAGACCACACGTTCCGCAACTGGATCTCGTATTGGGTTCAAAGGGCAGTCCTATGAGACTGTGAAGGGGATCGCCTACGGATACAACGATACATTCGGCGACTACTGGGAATTTCTTGAGCCGCGGCTTGAGGAAGCGTGGCGTCTCCTAGCTGACGATGGCACGCTCTACCTTCACCTGGACTACCGCGAAGTCCACTATGCGAAGGTTCTTTTGGACGCACTCTTCGGTCGAGAGAGTTTCCTCAACGAAATCATCTGGGCCTATGACTATGGCGCGAGGGCCAAAAGGAAGTGGCCCGCGAAGCACGACAATATCCTTGTGTATGTGAAGGATCCGGAGCGGTACTTCTTCAACAGTTCCGAAGTAGACCGCGAACCGTACATGGCCCCCGGACTCGTAACGCCCGAGAAAGTCGCGCTCGGCAAACTGCCCACGGATACGTGGTGGCACACGATTGTCTCTCCCAACGGGCGAGAGAAGACGGGGTATCCGACCCAGAAACCAATGGGAATTCTTCGGAGAATTGTCCAGGCAAGCAGTGAGCGAGGTGACTGGGTTCTCGATTTCTTCGGTGGCAGCGGCACGACTGGTGCTGCGGCCAGAGAACTCGATCGCAAGTTTGTCCTGGTGGACCTGAACCCTGAGGCAATACAGGTGATGAAGAATCGACTTGGCAACGGAATGCTGGGTTCGGCGGTGACTTTTATCGATCTGGATTCACCGACATCCGAGCTCCCTTCCGTGCCTGTGGTCCCAGAGTGACTCTCCCACTCCGCAGCATCCTGCCGATCGTCCACGACCAGGACCGCGCCTACTTCGGCCCCAAGGCCGGCGCCGAGAGGAAGACCAGGCCGGCTACCTCGACGGCGGCCTGGCCCGTTTCGGCGCGAGCTACGTCGGCGAGCCCGACCTGATCGCCGCGCAGCTGGCCGCCGACGCGGCGGTGCGCGAGGCGGACACGGTGCTGGTGACCATCCCGAACCTGCTCGGCGTGGCCTGCACCGCGCACCTGCTCGGGTCGGTCGTGCGTCACGTGGCCCCGGCCCTCGGCTGGCGCTGACCCGGTCCCCGCCCCCATCCGGTCCCCGCCTCCATCCGTTCCCCGCCTCCATCCGTTCCCCGCCTCCATCCGTTCCCCGCCCCCATCCGGTCCCCCCCCCATCCGGTTTGTCCCGCGGCTCATGTGCATAACTCCTGCAATTCGTGGATGCTGCCGGCCCCTCCCGCGGAATCCCGCGGGACTTCGGAGCCGGGCCGTGAATTTGCAGGAGTTACGCACGAGGGGCGGCCGAGCCCCGTCGGCGGCCGAGCCCCCGTCGGCTGCCGAGTGGCCACCCGCCGGATACTCGATTGGCAGTTCTCCGCCGAGGAAAAGTAGGCTGGAAGCCCATCCATCGAGTCGGAAACAGGTCTGCCGTGAGGGTCATCAGCTACAACCTCCGCAAGAACCGTGCCAGCGGTGAGCTCAGCACGCTGGACGATCAGTTCGAGCCCGACGTCCTCTGCCTGCAGGAGTGCGACACGCTCGAGCTGCCGGCCGAGATCGGTCTGCTTCACCTGGCCGACTCCACCCTGACCAACCGGCTCGGCCTTGCGATCTACTATCGCAAGGACCGGTTCGAGGCCGTCAAGACGCAGGCGTTCGCGCTCAAGAAATCCCTGCACGACCTGCTGCTGACCCCGGCCCACGAACGCCTGATCGGCACCCGGCTGATCGACCGGGTCGCCGACCGCGAGCTCGTCGTCGCCTCGTTCCACGCCGCGCCCCTCACCGCGCTGAACTCCCTCCGCCGCAATCAGATCCGGGCGGCGCACGAAGAACTGAACCTGCTCGGCCCTGGCCTGCCCACCCTGATGGTCGGCGACTACAACTACCCGATCTTCAAGCGCAACCTCGGCGACAAGATCAACAAGTCCGGCTACGACCTCACCCTGAGCGACTCGCGCACCTACACCCGCTACAAGTTCTTCCGCGGGCACTTCGACCTCGCGACCTCCACCGGCCTCACCATCGACAACGTCGAGACGCTGCCGCAAGGCACCTCTGACCACATGCCGATCCTCGTCACGTCCACCTACACCGACGAGTCAGTTCACGAGACCGTTCGCCAGTCCGCCAGGCAGGTCCTGCGAGAGACCGATGGGCCCGGGAGGACCTCGGTGGGCGTGCCGGAGGAGTTCGACATCTAGTCGCAGCCGGGCCGGGCCGGGCATCCGTCGGCCCGCCGGGTCAGCCGGTCAGTGGAACCGTTCGGGCAGCAGGACGTTCGCGGCCGCCCCGCCGAACAACGGCGCGACCTCGGCGGGGGAGTAGCCCGCGATCCCGCAGCCGACCTCGGTGACCAGGAACGTGAGTTCCGGATGCGTGGCCGCGAACCCCAGGAACGTCGCCACCTCCGCGGCGAGCGTCTCGAACCCGCTCATCGAGTCGATCGCATACGACTGGCCGTGCAGCCCGTGCCCCTCGCCCCAGACCGCGCCGAACTCTTCCAGCGCCGTCGCGGCCGCCCCGCCGCCGTGCCAGCCGGCGGCATTGGATCCGAACACGAAGACCTCTCCCGGCGCCAGCTTTGTGATCAACATGCCCGCCAGTGTAGAGCGGCGGTCAACCTCCCCGGTGGTCGAGCCGTGGTCGAGCCTGTCGAGACCCGCGAGCCTTGATTTCGACGGGCTCAATCACCGCCGGTGGTCGAGCGGTGGTCGAGCTTGTCGACCCCGAGACCCGCGAGCCTTGATTTCGACGGGCTCAATCACCGCCGGTGGTCGAACGGTGGTCGAGCCTGTCGAGACCCGCAACCGACCTCAGGGAACCAGCACGATCTTGCCCACGTGAGCGGATGCCTCCATCCGCCGGTGAGCGTCCGCCGCCTCGGCGAACGAGAACCGGCTGTCGATGACCGGGCGGAAGGCTCCGGACTCCAGCCAGGGCCAGACATCCGTGAGCAGGCCGCGCATGATCGCGGCCTTCTCCTCGAACGGGCGGGCGCGGAGCGTGGTGCCCCAGTAGCGACCGCGCTTCTGCATCAGGTGGAACGGGTCGAAGCCGGCGTTCTCGCCGCTCTGGTTGGCGATCACCATGATGCGCCCGCCCACGGCCAGCGCGTCCACGTTGCGCGCCGCGTAGGAGCCGCCGATGATGTCGAGGATCACGTCGGCGCCGTGCCCGTCGGTGGCGGCCTTGAGCTCGGCGGGGAAGTCCTGCTCGCGGTAGTCGATCAGGATCTCCGCCCCGAGGCTCCGGCACACGGCCAGCTTCGCCGCCGACCCGGCCGTCACGGCCACCCGCGCGCCGGCCAGCCGGCCCAGCTGAATCGCGGTGGTGCCGATGCCGCTGGCGCCGCCGTGCACGAGCAAGGTCTCGCCGGCAGTCAGGCTGGCACTCAGGAACAAGTTGGAGAACACGGTGGCCAGCGCCTCGGGCAGCCCGGCCGCGTCGACGAGGTCGACCGAGTCCGGAACCGGCAGGGCCAGGTCCTCGTGCACCACGGCCTCGGTGGCGTACCCGCCGCCCGCCAGAAGGGCGCAGACCCGGTCGCCGACCGCGAACCGGGTCGCCTCGGCCCCGACCTCGGTCACCACACCGGATACCTCGAGCCCGGGCCAGTCCGGCGCCCCGGCCGGCGACGGGTAGCTGCCCAGCCGTTGCGCCACGTCCGCGCGGTTCACGCCGGCCGCGGCCACCTGAATCCGGATGTCGCGGGGCCCGGCGGGCAGGTCGGCGACGGCGCTGAGTGTGAGGGCTTCGGGGCCCCCGGGGGACTTCACAATGATTGCGCGCATCGCGTCAGCCTACGCTCGTCACTGGTGTCTGACGTCCGGGGTGGGTGGGATCTCGACGGGCTCGATCTCCGGGGTGGGTGGGATCTCGACGGGCTCGATCACCGGGACGGCTCGATCACCGGGGTGGGTGGGATCTCGACGGGCTCGATCACCGGGACGGCTCGATCACCGGGATGGGCTCGATCACCGGATCGGCGTCCGCCCGGTGGTTCGGTCTGCGGAACCCGGCTGGCGAATCTACGATGGTAGACAGGGGGCGTGGCAGTCGCATGCCCCGGATCGTACGCACGTAATTCCGCAATGACGCGGAGATTTTCTGATGGAGGCCTATTTCAATGACGTCTGAGTCCACCCGCACCGGACAATCCCCGGCAGGCAGCACACTCGACGCTCTCCTGGGCGACTACTACGAGCACCTGGCCCGTGAAGACGCCCAGAACTACCCCACCGAGCTGCTCCGGGCACGGGCCGTCCACCACTGGGAGGTCGCCCGAACTCGCACTCCCCGCACCCCGAACATCGAGATCCGGAACGAAGCCGGCCGCAGCGTCGTCTACATCGTCACCGACGACATGCCATTCCTGGTCGACTCGGTCACCGCGGAGCTGGTGCGCCAGCACTCGGCAATCCACCTCGAGGTTCACCCGCTGCTCGTCGTGAGCCGGGACCGGGACACCAACGAGCTCATCGGCGTCACCCGCGTGCACGGCGGCGACGGTGCCCGGCCCGGTGCCGCCGACGAAACCGTCACCCAGGTCGAGTCGTGGATCGCGATCGAAATCGAACCCGCCAACGACGACGCGCGCCCCGCCCTGGTCGCCGGGCTCGCCAAGGTGCTCGGCGACGTGCGCGCCGCGATCGAGGACTGGCAGGCCATGCGCACGAAGGCCGTGCAGATCGCCGACGCGCTCGGCGACGTCGCCCACGCCGAGGGCATCCAGGAGATCAAGCAGGCGCAGGACCTGCTGCGCTGGCTCGACCGCGACAACTTCACCTTCCTCGGCTACCGGGAGTACGACCTGGAGACCGTCGACGGGGAAGACGTGCTGAGCATCCGTGACGGCAGCGGCCTGGGGCTGCTGCGCTTCACCGACGACGGCCACCAGATCCAGCACCTGACGGATGCCGGCCGGCTCAAGGCGCGCGAGCGCAGCGCCCTGGTGATCACCAAGGCGAACTCGCGGTCGAGCGTGCACCGGCCCGCGTACTTCGACTACATCGGGATCAAGAGTTTCGACGCAGACGGCAACGTGCGTGGGGAGCAGCGATTCATCGGCCTGTTCGCCGCGACCGCGTACACGAGCTCGGTGCGGGACGTGCCGATCCTGCGCGAGAAGGTCGACGCCGTGATGGCGCAGGCCGGGTTCCCGCCCGGGTCGCACAGCGGCAAGGAACTGCTCGGTATCCTGGAAACCTACCCCCGCGACGAGCTGTTCCAGATCGACGTGCCCACCCTGTTCACCACCGCGCTCGCCATCCAGCGGCTGCAGGAGCGGCGTCGCACCCGGCTCTTCCTCCGCCCGGATGTCTACGGCCGGTTCATGACCGCGCTGGTCTACTTTCCCCGCGACCGGTACACCACGGCCGTGCGCCTGCGGATCGAGAAGGAGTTGCGGGACACCTTCCACGCGGAGTCCGTCGACTTCGAGGCCCGGATGACCGAGTCCGCGCTGGCCCGGCTGTTCTTCCGGATCCGGTTGCAGAAGAACGACACGGTCGGCGTCGTCGACGCGGCCGCGCTCGAGCACCGGCTGGTGATGGCGGTGCGGTCCTGGCCGGAGGGTATCGGCGAGAAACTGCGCGAGAGCTACCCGCTGGAGGCGGCGGAGCGCCTCTCCGAGCTGTGGTCGGAGGCGTTCCCCGCCAGCTACCGGGTGGACTATGAGCTTGAGGAGGCCCTGGAAGACATCGGGCGATTCGAGGCCGGCGCCGCGGCGGCCGCTGCGGCGCGCGCCGCCGGCACCGGGCCGGCCAAG
>NZ_SOHH01000042.1 GCF_004403515.1 Cryobacterium fucosi
GCAACACCCGGCAGGTCACCGTGACGGGGACACCGTCGACAGCCATTTCGAGGACCAGCGGGTACATCATTTTGGGTTGACGTCCCGGGAGAGATAGGCAACGGCACGGCGCATGACCTCGGCTTCCTGCTCGAGCAGCCGGATACGTTTCTTCGCATCCCGGAGCTCGGCGGATTCCTTCTCGGTCACGCCCGGCTTCACGCCCTCCTCGACGTCGGCCTTCTTCAGCCAGTTCGCCAGGCAGGACTCCGAGATCCCGAAGTCCTTCGCGATCTGGTTCAGCGGTGCTTCGTGCTTCCTGGCCACGGCGACAACGTCGCGGCGNGACGTCGCGGCGGAACTCGGGTGGGTAGGGCTTGGGCATGGTGCCATCCTTCCAGCGAAGACGAATCTCCACAGGTCCGGAGTCAACCAAACCGGGGGCAGTCCCGAGCGCCAGTGGTGGTGTGGCTGGGAGCCACTGACGCCCTCCGTCATCGATTACGCGCTGGCCAGTGCGGTGTGCTCCCTCATGTTGTAAGTGCCCGTCTCGACCCAGATGGTGTTGTGGATGATCCGGTCCATGATCGCGTCCGCGTGAACACCGGAGCCGAGGCGCTGGTGACGGCCCTTCTGCGAATACTGGGTGCAGAACACCGTCGCGGGTTCGCCGTAACGGCGCTCCAGCAGCATGCCGCGCATCGACTCCGTCGGCCGGTCCAGCAACCACTCGTCAATGACGAGCAGCGTGAACACGGCGTACTTGCGGAGGAACTTCCCGGCCCCGCCGGGAACTGGGGCCTCCAAGTTCAACTGTCGGATAGGCCAGCCCCTGCGGCTGGTAACCCACGTCTACTTGAACGGAGGCCCCAGCCGCAAGAGCTGGACACCCTCATATCGTCTAGCGCCAATGTGGGGTACACGCCAGCTGGACGTCAGGTGGGAGTGTGGAATTAGTGTCGGACAACGTCGGTTTCTTCATTCCTTGACACTCGCCGGTGTGGCTCTTGGAATCGCCCTGACACATCGCGGTCAGTTGTTGGTCACGAGGCCAGTTGCGGAATCGAAGGTTACGCCGACGCCGGAGGAATCGTCGGTGATTGTGAGGCGGTAATTCTCACCACTGGTGCTCCGTGCGTATCCCGCTGTAGTGCCCACGGGGATTTGAAAGAGCGCGTGGCCCTCCGGGGTCGACACCATCTGGTCCGCGTTGAGGAGGAGTGCAGTCGGCCACGGTTGCCCAGGCATTCTTAGATCCTTGAGGACAAACGAGATTGTGCCGGCGGCCATCTGCATGGCTGCACGGGTCTCTTCCGGAGTGTATGGCGCTGTGGCCAGCGGCGTCGTGGCGAGGGCGTCTGGAACTGCCTGCGGTGCCGGTGCTGCCGGAATTGCCTGTGGAAGGACACCAGGCGTGGTGACTATAGGCTGGGTCAGAGCGGTCAGCGAAGCCAGACTCGGCATGGGAGGCACGGCATTTGGTGCGTAGAAGAAGGCCAGACTCCAAATAGACAGCAGCGTCCCGGCAACACCGAGAGTTCCGCCGATTGCCGGCAGCAGCCGGCTCGTCGCTCGGCCCTCGCGTCGGAGCTGAGTTGCTCGAATGGCGAGTGAGATCGCCGTGATGCCGGCAGTAGTGAATGCGAATCCGCGGAACCCCGTGCTGACGTCCGGATGCACGAGGGGCAGAAGAGTGGCGAAGAGGCCTAAAGCGACGGCCAGCAAGCCAGTCAAATTGCTCGACCGGGCGCGTGGCCGTGTCGCAACGTAGCTGCTGTGAGGGCGTGTGATTGTGTTCGCCGCCGGTGGGTCCCAATACCCCGGCGGGTTCCAGTCTCTAGGACCATGCCCCATGTCGCCCCACGTCGATTCCCCCAAGCGCCCAGCCATATGGGCGCCCCTCTTTCTAGCAGCCGGGAGACCAGTTCGACAGACCCCCGAACAAGTGGGACCAACTGGGTCGTAGTCAGGTCGGAAGGCAGCCTCGACGGATGCGTCCCCGCACGTCACATTGAAGACGTCACCGCGTAGCGCTGCTCCGGTATTCGGCCGCGGCCGGTTCGACCGTGTACTCGAGTACTTCGACGCGGTGCTCGTTGAGCGCTTCGAGAACCTCGGCGGGTGTGGCTCGGAAGTATTCGCGTCGGAGGTTCACACGGTTGAGGCGCCGATCGGCGAAATTTTGGTGGAGCATGGCCTCGATCGAAAGGGCGTTGTCCGCGAAGAACAGCGCGTGGACGTCGAAGCGGAAGGGGACGGATGCGTCGCCGAGCTCGTTGACGCGGTCCATCGGTTCCAGCCGGCGGGTCATTCCGATCTTGACGACGTTGGGGCCGAAGGAGCCGATGTTGCTGATGACGTAGACGTAGCCGGCCTTGATGTTGGCGGCGCGGTAATCGACGTTCTCGATCGCCCTGTCGACGTCGGCGATCTGGGCACGGATGCGCTCGGCACCGTCGGTGTCGCCGTTGGCGATGAGGGTAGCGAGCACGTTCGCGTAGTGGGCGCGTTCTTTCTCGAGTCGTTCCTTCTCGCGTGCCAATTCTTGCTCCGCCTGCTTCTGCTGGCGGAGCTCCTCGCGGCGTTCACGCTCGAGCTCTTTCTCTACCTGGAGTGCCTGGAGGTGGCGGCTGGCGAGTTCCAGCTCGCGCAGTCGGAGGCGGTGATAGTTGGGAGTGATGTGGAGGTCGATCATCCCGCCGAGGCGTTCGACCTGGTCGACGGTCGTGCCGAGTCGCTTCTGGGCTGTCGCGAGGTTGCCGGCACGGACGGACTTGAGGCAGTTCTCTGCCTCCGCGTTGTAGCAGCGGAGCATGAGCTTTGACATGTCGCGGACGAACTTGTCGCCTTTCGCCTTGCTGTTGTTGAAGGTGAATCCGGCGGTTGCCGTCGTTGCCTTGCCGTCGCGCACGGCCTGTTTAATCTGTGTGCGGAGGGACTCCAACTCCGTGGCGAGGGAAACTGATGCCTCGGCCGGGTTCTCGTGGTCGTAGAGGCCGAACTCTTGGAGGAGGACTGACTCGCGAAGGTTGACGACGTCGGCGGCGATTGTTGCGCGTTCCGCGTAGGCAGTTTGAGTGGCGGCTTGCGTCTTCGCGAGCTCCTGCTGCGCTGCGGTGATCTGACGCGCCAGGTCGTGCTCAGTCGATGCAACTTTTCGAGCCAGATCCTGCTCGGTCTCGGCTATACGATGGGCGAGGTCTTGTTGAGCCGTGGCGATCTCAAGCATCAGGGATTCCTTTGTCGCTTCGAGTTCGGCGATCTCGCGAAGACCGTGCTTGTCGACCAGCGCCTGAAGTCGATGGTTTTCCTCCCGTGTGTCTTGTGCCACCTTCCGCGCCCCGAAAAACGACACTTTCGTTGGGGCAGCAGGGCCGGAGTCGCCGGACGTTTCAGCGGCCGGGGTCGACGCGTGATGCGTCTCTGGTAGCGACTCCTGTTGGAACTCGACAGCGACGGTCGTAGTTTCGGAAGCTTCCGCCGATGTGGGTGTGGTCAGCGGGTCGACGAATTGCTTGCCATTGGCGAAGACATGATCAGTCCACCCGGAACCGTCCCAGTACCGCCGCTCGTGCCAGCCAGTCGGATCTGCGTACCAATCGGCAGGTGGCTGCCCGGTAGTCGTGCTCATCTGTTCCCCCTTGATGTCTGCTCGTATTATCCTGCAAAGAGTCGTCGACACTTCACCCGTCGAAACCATGAGCTGGACCCGTTCAGCTCCGCTCTTAGGGTTAGGAATCGAGGACTCGCGAGCGTCGGTAGAAGGTGGCGCGAGACATTCCAAGGTCACGGGCAACCTGCGCAGCCGGCTCACCATCCTGAACGAGGAGCAAGGCGCTGCGGATCTGGCTGTCGGTGATCCTCTGTCGGCGGCCGCCGAGGTTCTGGCCGGCGTCGCGGCGTTTGCTGATCGAGTCCACGACACGTTCGCGCTTGATCTCAAGTTCCATCTGCGCGAGGGCCGCCATGATTGTGAAGAGCATCGACCCCATCGGCGTTGACGTGTCGACGTCGCCACCGCCGAGATTCAGGACGCGGAGTCCGGCGCCACGAGCGCGGAGCTCCTCGGCGAAGGCGAGCATGTTCTGTGTCGATCGCCCGAGCCGGTCCAGGGTCGTGATGACGAGGGTGTCACCCTCGTGCAGGGCGTCGAGGGCGGCGTCGAATTGTGGGCGCGAGGCTTGTGCGCCGGAGATGCCCTGGTCGAGGTAGAAGTCATCGCGTCGGACGCCGGCGGCGAGAAGGTCAGTCTTCTGGCGGTCCGTGGACTGTTGTCGTGTCGTGCCGAGACGCGCGCGTAGCCGATTACCTTCGACATCTGTTTCTCCGTGTCTCGCAACTAACGATGAGTACGCCCGCCTCGCCACCCATGGGTTGAAAGACGGCCGGAGCCTCGAATGGTTGTTGAGTAACGCCGTTGGCAAAGGTGCGTCGTGCAGTCCGCGATGTAAATTCGGGCATTGGAGAGTCTCGCCCGATCGACGTGTCTGCGGTCTGCCTTACCCTTGATCCGACTACCGACACATAGTGAGGAGCCGGCGTGCAGATATTGGAATGGATCGGGGCCAGCTGGCTCACCGTCGTGGCGATTGCTGTGCCTGTGGGGGCCGCGCTCTACGTCGCGTCGCAGTCGACGCGCTATCAGATGGATCACCGCGACTTTGAACGCGACCGCGCCGCGAGCGACGCCTATGTCGAGCGCATGGAGAGCGTCTATGCAAGCCAGCTTGCAGACGGCGACGCTGACCAAGCCAAGCGAACACTCCGGATGATTAGCGACGCGGCGACGCAATGGCTCAGAGCATCAAGTGGCACCATGCGACTCGGCGGCTACTTCACCGAGAAGTACGTCGTGTGCGTTCGGGCGCGAACCAAAGCCGAGAACGGTGAGTGGGGGGTCAACGACGAGCTGGCCGTAGGCAACGGCCTCAATCAACTCGCTGAGGTAGTCATCGATTGGCCGTATCCTGAACGACGACCCGCGACGATGCGTAAGGTGCTCGTGGATTTGGCCCGCGACCCTGACCGGGCGAGGTCTAATGATGTGCCGATTCGCCTACAGGTCGACAGGTGGATGCTCACGAGTCTCCCGTCGCCGTACAAGGTGGTGCGAGAATGGCGCTCGGTGCTCGTCTGGCTCCGGCTTCTCTGGCATGACGTGACGCACTTGCATCTCGGGGAACGAGTCCTGCGCTGGCGCATCCAGCTGGGAGAATCTCGTGCGATGCGCAAGAGATAAGGAATGTGAAGCGCCTCCAGAAGGGGAACTCTCACGTGATATTCGCGCGGTGGGCCTAGATATCCTCCCCTCAAAGTGATAACTTTAGTTATCGGAGGTAGGAAGATGAGCACTATGGAAAAGCCAGCCGCGCTAGCAGAATTGGTGCGGGTCAAGGCGCGACGCGACACCGTTGATTTGGACTATTTGCGTGCTGCGCGTGCGGCCGCGGAGAACGCGAGCCAGCGTGAAATTGCGCGTATCTTGGCCTTGTCGCAGCCGGCGGTTAATAAGATTCTTGCGCGAGCCAAGGGCATCGCTGACCTGCGGCCGACGTTCCACGGGGCAACTCCGTTCGAAATTGCTCAGCGCTATTCCGGGGGCTTCATCGATCGTGCCCAGGTGATTGATGAGCTGGCGCGGTGGCCGTATCTGCCCAAGCCCAAGGCCGACGATTTCGACGATGTTTGGGAGCCGGGTGAGGGCACGTGGTATGACGTCGAGGAGGCGCTGCAGCAGGGCCTAATCGACGGTGAGATTTACGAGGCCGCGCAGTCGCGCCGCCATGTCCTAAAGCAATGACGCCTGATGAGATCGAGCGTCACGAGAGCCACCTGACCGAGTTTTCCCGCTCAGGTGGTTCTTTGCGTGCCGACGCGCCGACTGCCACGGTCAACAATCCGGTGTGGTTCATCGGCGGTGACCTGACCTTTGAACGGCAGCAGTTTCATGCGCGGGTGCGGGCGGAGTTTCGTGAGGAACAGCCGAATGTGTTGACCGATCGTAAGGCGATTGTGCTGGCGGGCCCTCCGGGCGCCGGCAAGTCGATTGTGCTTGGCCAGGTGATCGCGGCGGCCGGAGGCAGCGCCGATCAGTGGCGAGTGATTGATGCGGACCATTTCAAGGACGTTTTGCTGCGCGAGGCAATCGCGGATGGCACCTACGAGGGCTGGCTCGTTCCGGATGATGTGCGGGTGCTCCATGACGGGGGAGAGACGTTCTACCCACGAGAGCTCGCGTCCCTGGTGCACGATGAATCGTCGCAACTGTCGAAAGGGGCGAGGTCGGATGCGATTCGATCAGGCGATCGGATAGTCCTTGACACGATCCTCTCGAACCCTGAAACGGCTGTGAAGATGGGTCGGATGCTCGAGCTGGCCGGCTACGAGGTGACGGTGGTCGAGGTGGAAGTGAGCTTGGACGTGTCGCGTGATCGAACGCGTGATCGGTGGCTGCGCGGGTATGTCGAAGCTGAGCGTGGCGCAGCGGGTTCTGAACTTGGCGGCCGGTGGGTGCCGTCGGCATACCCTGAGTCACTTTTTCCGAACGGTGCACAACAATCGACTTGTTTAGATGCCGCGACACGGTTGGCCACGGAGAACGGCCACGTGTTCCGGTTCGAGCGTTATCAGGTTGTGGATCCGAGCAAGCCGTCACCGGAGAAGATTGATGTGCAAGTCCGGCTGTCGGTTGGCTCCGCGCTTCTGGATGAGCGGGTTGCTCTGACTGCCAAGCGTGCTCTAGATGGGACTGCGAGCGGTCGTCCTCGACGAACGTCGCCGCGGACGAACCGGGATCCCGGGCTTTCCCGGTAGACCGATTCGACTCCTTATCGGGGCGCGAATTGAGTCAGGCCGCGGTGGCCGTCCGGAAGGGCCGTCTGTCCTTGTCGGGGAGATCATTCAATGGGTTCCCGGTCATGCTCGCTCCTCTAATGACCGGACCAGCCTGGAGTGCTGTTCGTCGGTGAGACGGCCGACGGCTCGGGCGTTGCTGATGGCTTGTTCCAGAGGCCCACTGGGAACGCCGCTCTGAATCCCTTGGTCGATAGCCGTGGGAACGGCGACGGTAGGGATGCCCTCCCACCAGCCGATCTGCTCCGCATCGAGGTCGTCATGATGCAGAACGTAGTATTCCCCGCCTGAGCGCCGTATCCGATTTTCTTTGGGGACAACCAGGTGAATCTTGTTCGGGTTGATGTCACACAGGCCATAGACCGCGAGAGCTGTGTCGTGACCCAACGCGGCCCGAGGGGACCCGGTCCAGAGAACCGCGAGCATGAACTCATCCCGAGCCGTGACGGGGAGTTGATCAAATCGATACACGCCGTGCGCTGCTCGAGAGAGCTGTCCGCGATGGGCCAACTTGGTCAAGTCGATCGCCCCGGCCCCGATGGTTCTTGCATCGCGCGTGGTGACGTAGCCGTACTGCTCGACGGCGATGTCCCATAGTTTGTCGTTGCGGTGCTTCCGCCCCCGCCTGTACCGAAATGAGACGAATACCTCCTCTTTGATGGGGCGGAATTAGGCGAGGCTTCGCCGGGCGAAGCGCTCTCGGATGGACGTTCCCGAAAAGGCCATGGCCGCGGCGCGGCGGGCGGGTTCGGCACGAGCATCGGCTGTCGGTGGATGATGGCGAGGTCCTTGTATGGCACCGGGCAACCGGCCGCTGACGCCTCGAGGAGCCAGCGTCGCGCCCCGTGACCCCCGGCTTGCCGAACCCCGCGGTCACGCTGGTCCGGGGCCCGCAGTCGCTGCAGCGGTGCATGCCAGCAGTCTCCGACCAATCGCCGCTAGCCCGAAACCGGGTCGGCCACCGGCGCGGCCACCAGCCCGACGGCCCTGGCCAGTGCCTCGCGCACGGCGAGGACGCCCGGGCGGCTGGCGCTCGAGCGCCGGGTGGCGGAGAACACGGTGCGGTTGGGCCGGCCGGGCAGGTCGACCAGGTGCACGGTGGGCTCGTGACCGGCCCAGATCAGGTCGGGCAGGATGCCGACGGCGTTCCCGGACTCGATCAACCGGATGTGCGCGATCAGGTCCGCGGTCTCGAACCGCACGTCGGGCTCGAAACCGGCCGACCTGCAGAGCTGCCTGGCCCAGTGCCTCGAGGCCGTGCCCTCGGGCTCCATCACCCAGGGCAGGCCGGCCGCCTCCTCGAGCGACGCGGGAGCAGCATGGCCGCCGCGGGGCGGCGGCACGGCGAGCCGGAGCGCATCCGTCGACAGGTTCACCCGGTCGAGGTCCGGCCAGTGCGCGCGGGTGTGCCCCGGGTATTGCTCGGCCAGCACGAGGTCGAAGTCGCGGGCGGAGACCTCGAACAGCCCGCGCTCCGGCTCGCGCTCGGTGACCTCGACCCGGAGGCCGGGAAACTCTCCGGCCAGCAGCGTGAGCGCCTGCGGGATCAGGGCGTGCGCGGCGGACTGGAACAGGGCCACCCGCACGGTCCCTGACACGGTCGTCAGCGACGCCGTCATCTCGGCCTCGGCCAGCTCCAGGCGCTCGAGGAGGTGAGTCGTGTGCTCAACCAGCACCTCGGCCTGCGGGGTGAGCCGCACCCGGCGGCCCACCTTCTGCAGCAGCGGAACCCCGGCCTCCGTCTCGAGCAGGGCGAGCTGCTGGGAGACCGCCGAGGGGCTGTAGGCAAGGGCCTCGGCCACCCCGGCGAGGGTGCCCCGGATCTTCAATTCGCGCAGCAGCCGCAGGCGGCGGACATCCAGCATGGGCTCTTCCTTCGATTCGACCTCAATAGATCAGTAATCCTAATGAATATCGATCAAGAAGAATCGCTTTTGCTAAACGAATGGGGGCGGCACACTGAAGACAGAATCCTCTGGTATGAGGCGTGCCGCAACGAAAGACTAACCTCGTGACCATGACCAACCCATCTCCCCACGTGCAGCAGGACCTGAGCGCCGAGGTCGTCGCGCTCGTCACGAAGTGGCTCGCCGACAGCGCCACCATCCCCGCCGACGTGTCGGCCGAACGCCTCGCCGGCGTGCTCAAGGACCCGAACGGGCTCGACTTCACCGTGGGCTTCGTTGACGGCGTGATGCGACCGGAGGACCTGATGGTCGCCGGCTACAACCTGCAGACCGTGGCGAAGAAGGCACCGGGTTTCCTGCCGTCCTACCTGCGCGGGGCGATCGGCCTCGGCGGCGTGCTCGGCCCCGTGCTGCCCTGGGTGGTCATCCCCGTGGCCCGCAAGGTGCTGCGCCAGATGGTCGGACACCTCGTCGTCGACGCCACGCCGGACAAGCTCGGCCCGGCGATCGCCCACCTGCGGGAGTCCGGCAACCGCCTCAACATCAACCTCCTCGGTGAGGCCGTGCTCGGTGAGAAAGAGGCCCTCCACCGACTCGAGGGCACCAGGGCGCTGCTGCTGCGCGACGACGTGGACTACGTCTCGATCAAGGTGTCCTCGATCGCCAGCCAGCTCTCGATGTGGTCCTTCGACGAGGCCGTGAACCGGGTCGTCGAGCGCCTCACCCCGCTCTACGAGCTGGCGGCGGGGGTCTCGACAGGCTCGACCACCGGTGCTGGCTCGACCACCGGGACTGGCTCGACCACCACCAAGTTCATCAACCTGGACATGGAGGAGTACCGCGACCTCGACCTCACGATCGCGGTCTTCGAGCGCATCCTCGACCAGCCTCAGCTGCTTCACCTCGAGGCCGGCATCGTGCTGCAGGCCTACCTCCCCGACGCCCTCGGCGCCCTGCAGGGGCTGACCCACTGGGCGCAGGGCCGCCGGGCCGCCGGCGGAGCGCCGATCAAGGTGCGCGTCGTCAAGGGCGCCAACCTGGCCATGGAGCACGTCGACTCTGCCGTGCACGACTGGCCCCTGGCGACCTACTCCACCAAGCAGGACAGCGACACGAACTACAAGCGGGTGCTCAGCTGGGCGCTCACCCCCCAGAACACGGATGCCGTCAAGATCGGCGTCGCCGGCCACAACCTCTTCGATGTGGCCTGGGCACACCTCCTCTCCAAGCAGCGCGGCGTCGACGACCGGGTCGAGTTCGAGATGCTGCTCGGCATGGCCACCAGCCAAGCCGATGCCGTGAGCCGGGACGTCGGACGGCTGCTGCTCTACACGCCCGTCGTGAACCCGGCCGAATTCGACGTGGCCATCAGCTACCTGATCCGCCGCCTCGAGGAGAACGCGAGCCAGGACAACTTCATGTCGGCCGTGTTCGAGCTCACCAGCACGCCCGCCCTGTTCGAGCGGGAGAAGCAGCGGTTCCTGGCCTCGCTCGCGGAGCTCGACACCGTTGTGCCGACGCCCAACCGCAGCCAGGACCGCACCGCGGTGACCCAGCTCGAGGCCGAGGCCCGGGCCGCGGAGGAATCCGAGGATGCCGAGTCGGATGCCGGCCTCACCGCCGCCGTGCTCGGCCTCACCCGCGGATCGGTGGCCGCCGGCCTGAACCCGGATGCCACGGGCGCCGCTCCCGGCGGCGCCCTGCCCGCGGTCGTCCGGTCGGGCTTCCGCAACGAGCCGGACACCGACCCGTCGATGCCCGCGAATCGCGCCTGGGGCCGTCGCATCCTCGCCCGCGTCGACTCCTCCCGGCTCGGCGTGGACGCCATCGCGGAGGCCGCCGTGACCGATGCCGACCAGCTCGACCGGTTGATCGCATCCGTCGCCGTCAGCGGTGAGGCCTGGGGCCAGCTGCCCGGCGCAGAACGGGCGGCCGTGCTGCACCGCGCCGGCCTCGCGCTCGCCGCGAACCGCGACCGCCTGATCGAGGTGATGGCCGCCGAGACCGGAAAGACCATCGCCGAGTCCGACCCCGAGGTCAGCGAGGCCATCGACTTCGCCCACTACTACGCCGAACGGGCCAAAGGCCTCGACGCCGTGCAGGGGGCGATCTTCGTGCCGTCGCAGGTCACCGTGGTCACCCCGCCGTGGAACTTCCCGGTCGCGATCTCGGCCGGCGGCGTGCTCGCCGCCCTCGCCGCGGGTTCCGGCGTCATCGTCAAACCCGCCAAGCTCGCCCAGCGCACCGGCGCCGTCATGGTCGAGGCGCTCTGGGAGGCCGGGGTACCGCGCGAACTGCTCGCCCTCGTCGACCTCGCCGATCGCGCGCTCGGCACCCAGCTCATCTCGCATCCGGCGGTCGACCGGGTCATCCTGACCGGCGCCTACGAGACCGCCCAGCTCTTCCGCAGCTTCCGGGAAGACCTGCCGCTGCTCGCCGAGACGAGCGGCAAGAACGCCATCATCGTCACCCCGTCCGCCGACCTCGACCTCGCCGCGATTGACGTGATCAAGAGCGCCTTCGGCCACTCCGGCCAGAAGTGCTCCGCCGCGAGCCTGGTCATCCTGGTCGGCTCCGTCGCCAAGTCGGAGCGATTCCTGCGGCAGCTGGTGGATGCCGCGACCTCCCTGCGCGTGGGCCTCCCGGCCGACCCGGACACCCAGATGGGCCCGATCATCGAACCGGCAGAGGGCAAGCTGCTGCACGCCCTCACCACGCTCGGCGCCGAGGAGAGCTGGCTGGTCGAGCCCGAACGCCTCGACGAAGACGGCAGGCTCTGGTCGCCCGGCATCCGCACCGGCGTCGCGCCCGGGTCCTACTTCCACCTCACCGAGTTCTTCGGCCCGGTGCTCGGCGTCATGCACGCCCGCAACCTCGCCGAGGCCATCCGGTTCCAGAACGCGGTCGACTACGGCCTCACCTCGGGCCTGCACTCGCTCGATCCGGCCGAGCTGGCCGAATGGCTCGACACGATCGAGGCCGGCAACCTCTATGTGAACCGCGGCATCACCGGCGCGATCGTGCAACGCCAGCCGTTCGGCGGCTGGAAGCGTTCTGCCGTCGGCCCCGGCACCAAGGCGGGCGGACCGAACTACCTGTTCGGCCTCGGCGGCTGGGTGACCAACCCCGGCCGGAACAGCTCGACCCTGCACCTGCGCGGGCTGGAACAGCGCGTCACCGAGGTGATCGAAGGCTCGCAGCCGGTGCTCGACTACGCCGACTTCGACGTGCTGCGGCGTTCGGCCCTCAGCGACGCGCTCGCCTGGCGCGAGGAGTTCGGCGCGGTGAAGGACGTGTCGGGCCTCGGCTACGAACGCAACCTGTTCCGCTACCTGCCGCTTCCGGTCACGGTGCGCCTGGCCGAGGACGGCACGCTCTCGAACCTGCTCCGGGTGATCGCCGCGGCGACGCTGTCGAAGTCCCGCTTCGTGGTGTCCAGCGCGATCCCGGTGCCGCCGATCGTGCGGGGTCACCTCGCCGAACGGGAGATCCCGGTCACCGTCGAGAGCGACGCCGAGTGGCTCGATCGCGCCGCCGCCGGCGGCATCACGACCAGCCGGGTGCGGTTGATCGGGGGCACCCCGCTCACCGGGGCGACGGATGCCGCATCCGCTCTCGCCCACGCCCTCGGGGGCAGCCCGGACATCGCCGTCTACTCGCACCCGGTCACCCAGGCCGGCCGGGTGGAACTGCTCCCGTTCCTGCGCGAGCAGGCGATCTCGATCACGGCCCACCGCTTCGGCAACCCGAGCACCCTCTCCGACGGCATCATCTGAACCCCTCTCCCCGCCCCGTGAGGGCGCGGCCGCCGACGCGCGTAAAATAGAGCGTTGGCGGCCGACCCTCCGGGGCCGGCGTGTACAGCGAGCGCACGGACAACGATCAGGTTTCTGGTAGAGGATGACCGGGGTCCTGGCTTGCCACGGCCGCAAACTCGACAGGGGAACCTCAGTTGGACGGAAACGCAACGACGACGCACAACAACGTCGCCCTGCTGTCGGTCACGAGCATGCTCGCGCCACGCATCACGACGTCGGCGGAGATCGACAGTCAACTGCAGCCTGCCCTCAAACGGCTGCGGCTTCCGACCGGACTGCTCCAGCGCGTCGCGGGAGTGCAGGAGCGGCGCAACTGGGACGAGGGGGCCACCTTCGATGACGCCGCCGTCACCGCCGGCAAGCGCGCCCTCCACGAGGCCGGGATCGAGCCAAGCCAGGTGGGCCTGCTGATCAACACCTCGGTCACCCGCAAGCACCTCGAGCCCTCCGTCGCCGTGCGCATCCACCACGGCCTCGGCCTGCCGTCCTCGGCCACCAACTTCGACATCGCGAACGCCTGCCTCGGCTTCGTGAACGGGATGACCCTCGCCGCGCAACTGATCGACTCCGGCCAGGTCGACTACGCGGTGGTGATCGACGGCGAGGACGCCGACGAGATCCAGACCAACACGATCGAGCGGCTCGGCCGGCCCTCCATCTCCCGCAAGGACTTCATGAGCGAGTTCGCGAGTCTCACCCTGGGCTCCGGCGCCGCCGCGGCGGTGCTGGGGCGGGCCGACAGGCATCCGGAGGGCCACCGCATGCTCGGCGGCGTGACGCGCGCCGCCACCCAGTTCAACGGGCTCTGCGTCGGCAGCGTCGACGGCATGTTCACCGACGCGAAGGCGTTGCTCAAGGGCGGAATGGAACTCGTCGTCTCGGCCTGGACCGAGGCGAAACGCGACTGGAACTGGTCGAGCATGGACCGCTACATCCTGCACCAGGTGTCGGATGTGCACACCGACGCGATCGTGAAGGCCACCGGCCTCGACCGCGCGCGGGTTCCCCTCACCTACCCGTTGTTCGGCAACGTCGGCCCGGCCTCGATCCCGATCACCCTCGCGGAAGAGGCCAGAACCCTCCAGCCGGGTAACCGGGTGCTGCTGATGGGCGTCGGCAGCGGCCTGAACACCGCCATGATGGAACTCGCCTGGTGACCAGCCCCGGCAGGACCCACCGCCTCCCGCGGACCGCGGCCACACCGGCGGCGGGCATGCTCCCGCCCGCGGGCCTGCCCGGGCTCGACCTGTGCTTCTCCCGCCTGGTCGAGGTCGCCGAGAGCGGCACCCCGGCGACGGCCACCCGCACCTGGCACCTGCTCGACAACGCGGCGAGGCTCGCCGAACTCGGGGTCACCCCGGTCGGCACGGTGCTCTGCGTGCACGGCAACCCGACCTGGTCCTACCTCTGGCGCGAGTTCGTGACGGCGGCGACGGATGCCGCGGCCGCCGGCCAGGCCGCCTGGCGGGTCATCGCCGTCGACCAGCTCGAGATGGGCTTCTCCGAACGCACCGGCACGGTGCGCCCGCTCGCCCGCCGCGTCGCCGACCTCGGTGACCTCACCGACGCCCTCGGCCTGGCCGGCCCGGTGGTCACCTTCGGCCACGACTGGGGCGGCGTCGTCTCCCTCGGCTGGGCCGTCGACCACCCCGCACTGCTCGGCTCGGTCATGCTGCTCAACACCGCGGTGCACCAGCCGGAGGACTCGCCGATCCCGGCGCCGCTGCGGCTCGCGCTCGCCGGGCCCGTGCTGGCCGCCGCGACCGTGACGACGCCCGCGTTCTTGGAGACGACGCTCGCGCTGGCGCATCCGCCGCTCCCCGCCGCCGTCAAACGGGCCTACCGGGCGCCCTACCGCGGCGCCGCCCGGCGCGGCGGGATCGGCGCGTTCGTCGCCGACATCCCGGTGGACTTCGCCCACGAGAGCGCCGCCGAGCTCGACCGCATCGCCGGCGCGGTGCGCGGGCTGCGCGTGCCTGCCCTGATGCTCTGGGGTCCCCGCGACCCGATCTTCAGCGACCGCTACCTCGACGACCTCGTCGGCCGGCTTCCGCACGCCGACGTGCACCGGTACGAGGGTGCCGGGCACCTGGTCGCGGAAGACGTGGACTACGCCGCGGCGGCGCTGACCTGGCTGGGGGAGCGCAAACCGGCTTCGCCGGATCTCGACAGGCTCGATCACCGGTCGGCCGACCGCGAGCCTGCCCCGGTGGTCGAGCCGCCCCCGGTGGTCGAGCCTGTCGCGCCGGATCTCGACAGGCTCGATCACCGGACGGCCGACCGCGAGCCTGCCTCGGTGGTCGAGCCGCCCCCGGTGGTCGAGCCTGTCGAGACCCCGCCTGCCCCGGTGGTCGAGCCGCCCCCGGTGGTCGAGCCTGTCGAGACCCCGCCGGGAGCCGCCTGGGCCGCCAACCCGCACCATCCGCTCTGGCACTACCTCGACGAACTGCACGGCAGCGACGAGACCGCCCTCGTCGACATGGCGCCGCCCGGCGGCGGCGCGCCACGCGTGGTCAGCTGGCGGATGCTCTCCCGCCAGGTGCGCCGGCTCGCCGCCGGCCTCGACCTGATCGGTGTGCGCAAGGGCGACCGGGTCTCCCTGCTCGTGCCGCCCGGCGCCGACCTCACCGCGGTGGTCTACGCCTGCCTGCGGATCGGCGCGGTCGTCGTCGTCGCGGATGCCGGGCTCGGCCTCCGCGGCCTGACCCGCGCCGTGCGCGGCGCGCACCCCGACCACGTGATCGGGGCTGCTCCCGGGCTCGTCGCCGCCCGCGCCCTCG
>NZ_SOHH01000019.1 GCF_004403515.1 Cryobacterium fucosi
CATCGCTTCCGGGGAGAGGAAGCCTTGCTGGGCGGCGAGGCCGGAGTGGCCCAGTTCTGGGCGGGAGCGGCGGGCGATGGTCGCGGCCATCCACGCGGCATACATCTCGACCAGGCGGCGGGCCTCCGCGATCTCGCGCTGACCGACCAGCACCGCCGCGTCGGGAAGGGCCTCCAGGTCGGCGCTGGAGCAGCCCAGGCGGGCGACGACATCTGCCGCCTGCCTGAGCTGATCTGCCGGTGTGTTCATGTCACAAGGATACCAAAACACGAACACAGATGTGAGGGTTTGTCACGTGTTGTGGATAACTTTATCGAAGGTTTATTCACTGGTCTCGACGGGCTCGACCACCGGGGCGGGCGGGGTCTCGACGGGCTCGACCACCGGGGNGCTCGACCACCGGGGCGGCTCGGTCTCGACGGGCTCGACCACCGGGCGGGCGGGGTCTCGACGGGCTCGACCACCGGGGCGCGGCGAGGCCGCCGGTGGGGGAGGCGTCCGGGGCTCGGACGGGAACTGACACAATTGAAGGCATGGCAGCACCTGTGACCCCGCCGCGCGGCATGCGCGATTTCCTCCCCAACGAGAAGGCGGTCCGGGAGCACGCGCTGGGCACGATCAGGCGGAGCTTCGCCGCGCACGGTTTCGACGAGATTGAAACCCCGGTGATGGAGGACTCGGCCCGCCTGCACTCCGGCCTCGGCGGCGACAACGAGAAGCTCGGGTTCGCGGTGCTCAATCGCGGACTCTCCCCGGCGGATGTCGCGGCCGCGGCCGCGTCCGGAGACCTCCTGTCGCTGGCGGACCTGGGCCTCCGGTTCGACCTCACCGTGCCGCTGGCCCGGTTCTACGCCAGCCATCGCGCCGAACTGCCCGCGGTCTTCCGGTCCATCCAGATCGCCCCGGTCTGGCGGGCCGAGCGCCCGCAGAAGGGACGCTACCGTCAGTTCGTCCAGTGCGACATCGACATCATCGGCGAGGCCGGACCGCTCGCCGAGATCGAACTGATCTCCGCGACGACCGCGGCCCTCGACGCCCTCGGGCTCGCCGGCTGCTTCGTGCGGATCAACGACCGGCGTATCCTCGCCTCGATGCTCGCGCACTGGAACGTGGCGCCCGATCTGGCCGAACGGGCCCTGATCACGATCGACAAGCTCGACAAGATCGGCGTCTCCGGCGTCGTCACCGAACTGGGCGGCCTCGGCGTCGACACCGACGGCATCGCGGAGACCCTTGAGGCGATGCCCACCCTCGGCTGGGACGCCGCCGCCCCGGCCTGGCTCGACCTCGCCGCCTACGCCGAGCTGCACGCCCTGCGCGACGCCCTGCCGGCCACCCGGCTGGTCTTCGACCCCACCCTCGTGCGCGGCATGGGCTACTACACCGGCACGATCTTCGAGATCGCGCACCCTGAGCTGGGCTACTCGCTCGGTGGCGGCGGCCGCTACGACGGGATGATCGGCCGTTTCCTCGGCACCGACGTTCCCGCCTGTGGGTTCTCGATCGGTTTCGAACGCATCGTCGACCTGCTCGGCGAGACCGGGGCGGCCGACACCGACGCCGTCGTGCTGGTGCATGAGAAGGATGCCGACCCGGCCGGCCTGGTGGCGCTCAAGACGGCCCTCGTCGCCACCGGGCTGCGCGTGCGCCTCGAACGCCGCACCAAGAACCTCACGGCGCTGCTCGACCGGGCCGCCGCCGCCGGGTACGGGCGGTACGCGTTCGTCACGCCCGAAACCGCACAGCCCGGCTCGCTCCAGTTCCGTCCGCTGGGTGAATCAGCCCACCATCACTAGACTGTTATGGGATTGGAACACAGCGAGGTCTTCCTTGATTCCCCGAGATCCCCACCCCCAATTAAAGAAAATAAAGGAAACAGGAGACAGCTGTGGCTCTCATTGAGGCAGTAGTAGCGCGCGAGATTCTCGACTCCAGAGGCAACCCGACCGTCGAGGTCGAGGTATTGCTTGACGACGGTTCGGTTAGCCGCGCTGCGGTTCCGTCCGGCGCATCGACCGGTGCGTTCGAAGCTTATGAATTGCACGACGGCGACAAGTCGCGTTACCTCGGCAAGGGCGTGCTCAAGGCCGTTGACGCCGTCATCGACGAGCTCGGCCCGGCAGTCGAAGACCTCGACGCCACCGACCAGCGCATCGTCGACGCCGTCCTGAACGAGACCGACGGCACCGACAACAAGCACCGCGTCGGCGCCAACGCCATCCTCGGCGTCAGCCTCGCCGTCGCGAAGGCCGCCGCCACCTCGGCCGGCCTGCCCCTGTTCCGCTACCTCGGTGGCCCGAACGCGCACACCCTGCCGGTGCCGATGATGAACATCATCAACGGTGGCTCGCACGCCGACAACGACGTGGACATCCAGGAATTCATGGTCGTCCCGCTCGGCGCCGAATCCTTCGCCGAGGGCCTCCGCTGGGGCACCGAGACCTACCACGCGCTCAAGGCGCTGCTGAAGTCCAAGGGCCTCTCCACCGGCCTCGGCGACGAGGGCGGCTTCGCCCCGAACCTGCCCAGCAACCGTGCTGCCCTCGACCTCATCGTCGAAGCCATCGAAAACGCCGGCTACACGCCCGGCAAGGACATCGGCCTCGCGCTCGACTGCGCCGCCTCCGAGTTCTACAAGGACGGCGTCTACCACTTCGAGGGCAAGGAACTCACTGCCCAGGAGTTGTCCGCGTACTACGTGGAGCTCGTCGGCGCCTACCCGCTCGTGTCGATCGAAGACCCGCTCGAGGAAGACGACTGGGAGGGCTACGTGCACCTCACCGCCGAACTCGGCGACAAGGTCCAGATCGTCGGCGACGACCTGTTCGTCACCAACCCGGTTCGCCTGGCCAAGGGCCTCGAGCTCGGAACGGCCAACTCCATCCTGGTCAAGGTCAACCAGATCGGCACCCTCACCGAGACGCTCGACGCGGTTGCCCTCGCCCAGCGCGCCGGCTACACCACGGTCATCTCCCACCGCTCCGGTGAGACCGAAGACACGTTCATCGCCGACCTCGCCGTCGCCGTCGACGCCGGCCAGATCAAGACCGGAGCGCCTGCCCGCAGCGAGCGCGTCGCTAAGTACAATCAGCTGCTGAGGATTGAAGAAGAGCTGGGCGAGGCCGCGGTTTACGCGGGCCGTTCCGCTTTCCCGCGGTTCACGGCCTAGCTGGTTCGGAGCTCTCGAGGCCCGGGTCATCCGGGCCTCGAGAGCTCCATTTTTTTGTCCGAGTTCGGTTAGGGTTCGAGTAGCCTCCCGAATCCGACGAGCGCGAGAGGGGTGTGCCATGGCGAGGAAATCTGCCGAACGACACCCCGTCGCCCTCAGAAGCACCGAGACCGCGACCGGCAACTGGCTGCGCGGCCTCCGGCTGTCCGGCTTCTCCTTCATGATGATGGGCATCCTGATTCTCGCTGTGATCGTGCTGGCCCCCGGCATCCGTACCTATGCGGAGCAGCAGCAGCAGATCGAGCGGCTGACCAAGGCCGTCACGGCCCAGCAGGGCAGCGTCGACGAGCTCAAGTCCGAGCGCGAGCGCTGGAACGACCGCACCTTCGTCACGACCCAGGCGCGCGACCGGCTCTCCTACGTGCTCCCCGGCGACGTCAGCTTCCTCGTGATCAACGACCTCGCCCTGCCCGTCGCGGGCGGCACGGAGACGCCGCCGGCGAGCTCCGTCATCCAGAACACCAACGTCGATTGGCTCTCCTCCATGTTCGCCTCCGTCATGATGGCCGGTCTCGCCCCGGAGGCCGTGAAATGACGCGGCCACCCTTCGCCCCGGTCAGCCAGGCCGACATCGCCACGGTTTCCGCCCAGCTCGGCCGGCCGGCCCGCGACGTGGTCGGCATCGCCGGTCGCTGCGTCTGCGGCGCCCCGACCGTGGTGGCCACCGCGCCACGGCTCAGCGACGGCACGCCGTTCCCGACCTTCTACTACCTCACCCACCCGGCCGCCACCGCCGCGCTGTCGTTCCTCGAAGCCACCCAGGTGATGAACGAATACAACCAGCTGCTGCAGGACGACGACGACCTTCGGGCCCGCTACCTTCGTGCACATCAGGGGTTCCTGGAAGACCGCGAATCGATCGGCGTCGTCCCGGAGCTCGCCGGGATCTCGTCCGGCGGAATGCCGGAGCGGGTCAAATGCCTGCACGCCCTCGCGGCGCATTCCCTCGCCGCCGGGCCGGGAGTCAACCCGATCGGCGACCTCGCCCTGGTCAGGGCGGCCTGGACTCCCACGGTCTGCGAGTGCCTCGACTACAGCTCGGCGGACGCGTGACCACTTCCTGGCGACGGATCGGGACGGGCGTCGGCCTGTGCCTGGCCCTGGCGCTCGGCGGGGCATCCGTGGTCATCGACGCGCCGCCGGCACACGCCGACCAGGTGCGCGACCTCGAATACTGGCTGGCCGACTACGGCTTCACCCAGGCCTGGGCGACCACTCGCGGCGCCGGCGTGAAGGTGGCCGTGATCGACACCGGTGTGGCCCCCAACATCACCGAGCTGGCCGGCGTGGTCGTCGGCGGCACGGATGTCTCCGGTCTCGGCTCCGCCAACGGCCAGACGCCCGTCGGCGACCGCAGCGAACACGGCACCCTCGTCTCCACGCTGATGGCCGGGCGTGGCACGGGGGAGGGCACCGGGATCATCGGCGTGGCCCCGGCCGCGTCGATCCTGGCCGTGTCCGTCGCGTTCGGCACCAACGGCGCCACGCTCAGCAACGACGACCAGATCGCCGCCGGCATCCGGTGGGCGGTCGACAACGGGGCCGACGTGATCAACATGTCGCTGACCCGGAACACCCTGGACTGGCCGACCAGCTGGGATGACGCGTTCCTCTACGCGTTCGAGCACGATGTCGTCGTCGTCGCGGCCGCCGGCAACCGGGGCAGCGGCACCACCGAGGTCGGCGCGCCGGCCACCATCCCCGGCGTGCTCACGGTCGGCGGCGTCGACCGGAACAAGACCGCCAGCTTCGACGCCTCCTCCCAGGGCATCACCATCTCGGTGGCGGCCCCGAGCGAGCAACTCGTCGGCGTCGTGCCGGGCGGCGGTTACGTGCAGTGGGACGGCACCAGCGCGGCCGCGCCGATCGTCTCGGGCCTCGTCGCGCTCGTGCGGTCCGCCTACCCGAGGCTCGACGCGGCGGAAGTGATGAACCGGGTGATCGCCACGGCGAATCCGAACGGCCACGAGGTGCCCAGCCCGATCTACGGGAACGGTCTGATCGACGCGGCGGCGGCCGTGACGGCATCCGTGCCTGCCTCCACCTCACCGACTCCGACGCAGCTGCTCCAGGAGTGGATCCGGGTGCACCGCCGCGCCGACACCGCCCCGACCCCGGCCCCGGAGACCACGGCGGTCGCGCCGGTCCCACCGAAGAAGGATCCGGCCCTGCCCGCGCACAACCTGGCGGCGGCCTGGCTGCCCGGCCCGCTCAGCCTGACGTATGTGACGGTGCCGCTCCTGGTCCTTGTCGGGTTTGGTATCCTAGTAACGCTGTTCGGCGTAGGGGCCACTCGGCACTTCAAGCGATTACGATCAAAACGCTGAGTTTTCGCGCATCCAATCTGTAGGAGGACCTCTAATCGTGCCCAAAATTCTCATTGTCGGCGGCGGCTACGCGGGTTTCTATACCGCTTGGAAGCTGGAGAAATGGCTGCGAGCCGGCGAAGCCGAGGTCACCATGGTCGACCCGCTTCCGTACATGACGTATCAGCCGTTCCTGCCCGAGGTCGCGTCCGCTTCCATCGAGGCACGCCACGCGGTCGTCGCGCACCGACGCCACCTGGCCAGGACCAACGTGCTCACGGCCAAGGTCACCCACATCGACCACGCCACGAAGACCGCGACCATCACGCCACCGATCGGCGAGCCGTGGGAATTCGTCTACGACATCGTCGTGGTCACCGCCGGCGCCGTCTCGCGTACGTTCCCGATCCCGGGCGTCGCCGACCAGGCCTTCGGCCTGAAGACCATCGAGGAGGCCGTCGCCATCCGCGACCGCGTGCTCACCAACTTCGACAAGGCCGCCCAGCTGCCCGCCGGCCCCGAGCGCGACCGCCTGCTGACCTTCGTGGTCATCGGCGGCGGTTTCGCCGGCATCGAGGTCTTCGCAGAGCTGCGCTCGTTCGCCACGTCGCTGCTGAAGTCCTACCCTGAGATCGGCTTCGACGACACCCACTTCCACCTCGTCGAGGCGATGGGGCGGATCATGCCCGAGGTGTCCGAGCCGACCAGCCTCTGGGTGATCAAGAACCTCGACCAGCGCGGCGCGCAGATCCACCTCAATACCCAGCTGACCAGCGCGGTCGACGGCAGGATCGAGCTGTCGACCGGTGAGAGCTTCGAGTCCGACCTCATCGTCTGGACCGCCGGGGTCATGGCGAACCCGGCGATCGTGCGTCACACCGACCTGCCGATCGAAGAACGCGGGCGCCTCCAGGTGCGCACCGACCTGCGCGTGGGCACCGAAGACGAGATCATCGCGGACGCCTGGGGCGCCGGCGATGTCAGTGCCGTGCCCGACCTCAGCGGAGGGGGAGTGGGCGGCTTCTGCGTTCCCAACGCCCAGCACGCGGTACGCCAGGGCAAGCTTCTCGCGAAGAACATCGTCGCCGTGCTCCGCGACGAAGCTCCCCAGGAATACCTGCACAAGAACCTCGGCGCCGTCGCGGGCCTCGGCGTGGGCCACGGCGTCTTCCAGTCGGGCAGGATCGCGATCACCGGCCTGCCGGCCTGGATCGCGCACCGCGGCTACCACGGCCTCGCCATGCCGAGCTGGGAGCGCAAGCTTCGCGTCGTCTGGGGCTGGGTGAACAACTTCTTCCTGGGCCGCGACATCGTCTCCCTCGCCGCCGTGGAGAACCCGCGCGCGGTGTTCGAGGAGTTCGCGTCGCGCCCCAAGCCGCCGGCGGAAGCCGCGGCACCGGCCAGGGCGTTCCCGGCCAAGGCCGCTCCCGTCAAGACCGCGGCAGCTGCCGTCACGACTGCCGCTCCGGCCGAGAAGGCCGCCCCGGCCGCCCGTGCGCCGCGGAAGACGGCCGCGAAGCCGGTTGCCACGGTCGACGCGGGCGAGGCGACCGCGACCGTCGACGTCGAGAACACCGTTTCCGCCGCCAAATAACACCGGCGGCGCCGGCAGCACCTACGCTTGAAGCGTCCGGCCTCGGCCGGGCGCGCCCCCGTAGCCCAATGGCAGAGGCAGACGACTTAAAATCGTCACAGTCTGGGTTCGAGTCCCAGTGGGGGCACCACGCAGGACGGCGTCAGCGCTATTCGCCCGGGAGGGCGAGGTCGACGAAGGCCCGCACCGCCGCCGACACCCGCCTGCTGCGGGAGGCCGCCAGGTAGACGGTAAAGTCGGGCACGTTCGCGACCGGGATCCTCCGCACGCCGCGGGCGTCCCGCGCGGCGAACTCCGGCAGCAGGGCGACGCCGAGGCCGTTGGCGACGTATTCGGCGGCCGTCCCGATGTCGGAGACTTCGATCATCACCCTTCGTTCCACGCCGGCGACCGTGAACGCGTCGTCCACGATCCCGCGGCTGGCGTAGCCGGGCGGCAGGTCGATGAACTCCTCCGGCGCGAGGCGGGCGAGCTCCACGGTGCGGGCCGCAGCGAGCCGGTGGCCGTCCGGCACCACCAGCACCATCGGCGACGACGCGATCGGCCGCGCGATCAGCGACGCCGGCACCGGCCCGCTCAGGGCGAGGAAGGCCAGGTCGAGTTCGCCGGAGGCAAGGTCGTCGACCAGCCCGGCCGACCCGCGCCGGGCGGCACGGAGGCGCACGCCGACCCCGGGGTGCCCGGTGCGGAACAGGCCGAGCAACCCGGGGACGTCGACGAGGGTGACCGAGGTCATCAGCCCGATCACGATGGACCCGGTGATGGCGTGCGTGGTCTGCTGGGCGACATCCCGCACCTCGTTCACCGCGTCGAGCGCCTCGCGCACCTTCGGCAGAAGCAGGTCCCCGGTGGAGGTGAGCCGGATCTGCCGGCGGCTGCGGTCGAAGAGCTCGACGCCGAGTTCGCTCTCGAGCGACCTCACCCCGGCCGACACGGCCGACTGGGCGATGGTGAGCCGGTCGGCGGCGCGGGTGAAGTTCAATTCGGCGGCGACGGCGCTGAAGAATTCGAGCTGGCGGAGGTCCATCCGTCAATTATCTCATTTACAGATTGGTGGCATCCGTCATCAGCGTTGTTTCATATCGGTCGGCGAGAGACGATGAATGGAGGCGCCGGACCCCCGGCGAGCCGGGAGGCACACATGACGACGAACCCACCAGCCCTGAACGACGAGGCGACGGATGCCGTTCCCTCTCCCGCCACGACGCCCGCCCCCGTCCCGCCCGGCACCGCCGCCCTGTCCCGCCGTTCCGCCGACCGGGTCGTCGAGTGCCTCACGGCGCACGGGGTCAAGTGGGTGTTCGGGGTTCCCGGCGCCAAGATCGACCCGGTCTACGACTCCCTCGTCGACGGCGGCCCCGAGCTGATCGTCTGCCGGCACGAGCAGAACGCCGCCTTCATGGCCGCGGCCGTCGGGCGCCTGACGGGCCGTCCCGGGGTCGTGCTCGTCACGAGCGGCCCGGGCACCTCCAACCTGGCGACCGGCCTGCTCACCGCGACCACCGAGGGAGACCCGATGGTCGCCCTCTGCGGCGCCGTCCCGCGCGCCGACCGTCTCAAGCGCACCCACCAGACCATGGACGCCGTCGGCATGCTCTCGGCCGTGGCCAAGTCCGCCGGGGAGGTCAGCGTCGCGGACAACGTGCCGGAGGCCATCGCCAACGCGTTCCGGCAGGCGACGCAGGAACCCCAGGGCGCCGCCGCTGTCGTGCTGCCCTACGACGTGCTCGTCGACTCGACCACGGTGACGATGACCAACCCGCACTGGGTGCCCCAACTGGGCGCCGCGCCGGCCGAGAGCGTGCAGCGGGCCGCCGCCCTGCTGACGGGAGCCAGGTTCCCGGTCATCCTCGCCGGCGCGCGGTCGGGCTCAGACCGTGCCACTGCGGCCCTGCGCCGCCTGCTCGGCGTCGCCGGCCTGCCCGTGGTCGAAACCTTCCAGGCTGCGGGGGTCATCTCGCACGAGCTCGAGGAGCACTACCTGGGCCGGGTCGGCCTGTTCCGCAACCAGCCGGGGGACATCCTGCTGCACAAGGCGGACGTGATCCTGGCCGTCGGCTACGACTTCGTCGAATACGAGCCGTCGAAATGGAACAGGGACCACCTGCGGGTGATCATCCACCTCGACGAGCTCATCGCCGACCTCGACGACTATTACCGTCCCACGGTCGAGCTCCGCGGAGACGTCGCCGAGACCCTCGACGCCCTCGCCCGGCAGATCGACGGGCTGAGCCTGCCGCCGGCGGCGGCCGAGGTGGTCGCCGTGCAGCGGGCTCGTCTCGCGCAGGCCGACCAGGCGACCGGGCACGACGAAACCGAGGGCGTGCATCCGGCCGACCTGACCCTGACGATGCGCGAGCTGCTACCGGACGACACCACGGTGCTCTGCGACGTCGGCTCGCACTACATCTACATGGCCAGGCATTTCCGCACCTACCACCCGCGCACCCTGCTGTTCTCGAATGGGCAGCAGACCCTCGGCGTTGCCTTGCCGTGGGCGATCGCGGCCACCCTCGTGCGGCCGGGCACCCCGGTGGTGTCCGTGTCGGGCGATGGCGGTTTCCTCTACTCCGCGATGGAGCTCGAGACGGCGGTGCGGCTCGGATCGACCTTCACGCACGTGATCTTCAACGACGGAAGCTATGACATGGTGGCGTTCCAGCAACAGGGCAAGTACGGTCGCACCTCCGGCGTGCAGCTGGGCGACTACGACGTGGTCGGCTACGCCGAGTCGTTCGGCGCGCACGGCTACCAGGTGACCCGGCTCGCGGACTTCGCGGCGGTGCTGGCCACGGCCATGGCCGAGCCTGGCCCGAGCATCATCGACGTGAGGGTCGACTACCGCAACAATAGAGACGAACTGATGGCCGATCTGGAAAGCGACGTGCTGCAATGAGCGAGATGACCGTGTCCCGGCACGAGATATTCCAGACGAGCCTGATGAGCGCGCTGCTCGACGGCGTGTACGAGGGCGAGATGACCGTGCGCGACCTGCTCGGCCACGGTAGTTTCGGCATCGGCACCTTCAACGGGCTCGACGGCGAGATGCTCATCGTCGACGGCACCTGCTACCAGCTGCGTGCCGACGGCGGGGTGTCGAAGGCGGACCTGGGCGCGTACACGCCGTACGCGGTCGTCACGAACTTCGTGCCCCACATCGAGAGCGAGCTGCCGCCCGGCGTGCTGCGTTCCGAGGCGTCCGACGTGATCGACCGGCTGACGGCATCCGAGAACTACATGTACGCGCTGCGCATCGACGGTGACTTCGAGTGGATCAGGATGCGCACCGTCGTCAAGCAGCAGAAACCGTACCGGCCGATGGTCGAGGCGACGGATGAGGACGCGATCGTCGAGTTGCACAATGTCACCGGCGTCGTCGTCGGTTTTCGCACGCCGCTCTACGAGCAGGGTATCGGCGTGCCCGGCTGCCACGCGCACTTCATCACCGACGACCGCACGGCGGGCGGGCACGTGCTCGACTTCAAGCTGCGCTCCGGCGTGGCCGCCCTGTGCCTCGGCACCGACCTGCGGCTGCAGCTGCCGCTGACGGATGCCTTCCGCGACGCCAATCTCTCACCAGAGGATCTCGCCAGGCAGCTTCTGAAGACCGAGTCGCACGCGTAGGGCAGGACTCGCCCTCGTCAGTCGGGGAGCGCTCGATCTGCTCGACCACCGGCGGTGATTGAGCCGTGCGGTGATCGAGCCGTGCGGTGATCGAGCTTGTCGAGATCACGGGTCTCGACGGGCTCGACCACCGGCGATGACCGGGTCTCGACGGGCTCGACCACCGGCGATGACCGGGTCTCGACGGGCTCGACCACCGGCGATGACCGGGTCTCGACGGGCGTGACCACCGGTTTTGACGGGCGTGACTACCGGCCGTGCCGCGTCTGACCGCTCAGGTTGTGCGGGGCGCAGGTCAGAATGGGGCGGGGTCCACGTCGGGCTGGTCGGGCTGGTCGGGTAGCGCGGGTTCCGGGTCGGTCTGGTCCGGTGGTGCGGGTTCCGGGTCCGGTGGCGTGGTTGTGCTGGCGGGCGGTGGGGTGGTGTGGATGATGGTCGCGGGTTCGGTGGTGAAGGTGTGCCCGGTCGGTGATGTCCAGTGCAGGTGCCCGTTGTCCAGGTGTGTCACCGTCCACCCGGTCTCGCTTTTGAGGGCATGGCAGCCTTTGCAGAGATTTGCGAGGTTGTCGTGGGCGGAGAGGCCGTCGAATTGCCAGTCGAGGGAATGGTCGAGGTCGCAGTGCGCTGCCGGGTTGTTGCAGCCGGGGAATCGGCAGGTCTCATCTCGCAGGCGGAGCCACTTCTTGAGGGGTTTCGGGAGTGGTCCCGGCCGACCGAGAGCACCACCCCGGTCTCGGGATGGGTGAGCAGCCGGGTGAATCCGGCCGCACCTCCGGCCAGTCGCCTCGCCGTGTCGGGGTCGATCGGCCCGTACCCTTCGAGGTGTCCGGGTTCCTCTGACTGGCCCAGCAGGGTGAGCACCGGGACGCTCACGTTGACCGTGGCCCGGATCCCGGCACCGACGCCGGCCGGGGTGACCCCGTCCAGGAGCAGATCGGCGAGCACATCCGCCCGGAGCTGGGACAGGGTGCGGGACTCGGTCGCGCCTTGCAGGCTCTGCGCCGCGACGCTCACCCGGTGGTACGCGGCGTTGACCTTCTCGGCCGTGTCATAGAGCCAGATCGACGCCATCCCATCGGGTTCGGCCTCGATCCCGACTTTCCGGTCGGCAACGGAGATGGTGTGCCGGGCGAGGATCGTCTCGGGGTGGAGTCGTTCGCGGAGCACCCGGGCCTTGTACTTCAGCTTGGCCACGGTCAGGTGCCCGGCCGACCGTAGCAGCGCCGCCTCGAACCGGGGTTTGGCCGCCGGCGGGACAGTCCACGCCTGCCCGATCAGTACCTGCGCGTGCCGGTAACTGATCGTCCCCGCCTCAAGGGCGGCCCGGGTGGCGGGCAGGTCGTCTGCCAGGGCGCGGCTGGCCTCGATCAGGTTCTCCGCGGTGCGCTGCGGGAACCGCAGAGTCACGGCGAGTTCGCTGACGAACTCCCGCTCCGCGACCACGCCCGCCGGCCACCGGCCGCCCGGCACGGCCCGGCTGGCCGCGGTGGCTTCGCTGTAGCGGCGGGCCTCGTCCACCAGGGTCGCCCGCCGGGCGAAGGCGGCCGCGATCTCCCGCTCGGCAGCAGCGATCGCCTTGAACCGGGTGCCGAGGCCCTCCTGCCGGGCGATGAATGATGCTGTCATACCGGTCACACTACGGGCACCCACTGACATTCCCAGGCCTGAAACCGCCCCACGGGAAGAGTGTGGATAACCTGATCAACCCCATAATGTGGAGGGTTAGCTCCCGGTCGCGGGCCGACATCCCGACCGCGGTGTGAAGGCTCTCATGCCGCGCCCGAAACGGCACGGCGCTACCGCGACCGCGGGTGCGGGCTGCCGAAACAGGCGCGGCGAGAGGGACCACCGGCGGTGATCGAGCTTGTCGAGATCACGGGTCTCGACGGGCTCGACCACCGGGGTGACTGGGTCTCGACGGGCTCGACCACCGGCGGTGATTGAGCCCGTCGAAATCAGCGGGTCTCGACGGGCTCGACCACCGGCGGTGACCGGGTCTCGACGTTCGGCTGCCGAGACGAGCGCGGCCGCTCCCATCCCACTGCGAGTGCGCTCCGGCAGTGGTCAGGGGAGGACATGACCGCCGGTGGTGAAGAGTCGGTACCACTCCTCGCGAGTCAGCGGAATCTCCGAGCCTTCGGCGGACTGGCGCAGGCGGTCGCGGTTCGTGGTGCCGAGCACCACCTGGATATTCGCCGGGTGCCGAGTGATCCAAGCGACGGCGATGGCCGCGGGGGACACGCCGTACGCGGCCGCGAGCCGGTCGATCTCGTCGTTTAGCTCGGCAAAGTTCTCCCGGTCACCGAGGAAGACGCCGTCGAAGAACTGTTTCTGGAACGGCGACCAGGCCTGCAGGGTGATGTCGTTCAAACGGCAGTAGTCGAGCAGGCCGTTGTCGCGGTCGATCGACTGGTCGAGCCCGGCCATGTTGGCGGCGACGCCGGCAGCGATCAGGGGAGCGTGGGTGATGCTCAACTGGACCTGGTTCACGATCAGCGGCTGGGCGAGGGAACGCTTGAGGAGCTCGATTTGTCCCGGGGTGTGGTTGGAGACGCCGAAGCCCAGCACCTTCCCGGCACCGTGCAGGGTGTCGAAGGCCGCCGCGACCTCGTCGGGTTCGACGAGGGTGTCCGGGCGGTGCAGCAACAGCAGGTCGAGGTAGTCGACCTTGAGCGCGGCGAGCGATTCGTCGACGGATCGCAGGATGTGCTCGGCCGAGAAGTCGAAGAACCCGGAGCGGATGCCGACCTTCGACTGGATCGTGACGGCCGCGCGCTCCGCCGGCGAGAAGGCGATGGCGTCACCGAAGCGTTTCTCGCATCCGTGCCGCTCGTCGCCGTAGATGTCGGCGTGATCGAAGACGCTGATGCCGGCGTCGCGAGCGACTCCGACGAGGGAACGGATGTCGTCATCGCTGAGCGAGGAGATCCGCATCAAGCCGAGGATGATGTTCGAGGCTTCGCGATTCGTGTGCGGCAGGGTCAAGGTCTTCATGGTTCCATCCTGCCTGACTCCCGGCGCCGGGCCGAAATCGTGCTCCGGTCAACCCAGGTGGTCGAGGTAGCGCAGGATGATGCCCTCGCGGAGCGCCCAGGGCGACACCTCGAGCTCGGCCACGTCGAAGGCGGCCATCGCCGCGCCGAGCACGATCCCGCCGGCGACGATCTGGAACGTGCGGTCGGCGGTGATTCCGGGCAGAGCCGGGCGGGCTTCGGCCGGGATGCGGGCCAGGCGCGGCACCCAGTCCGCGAGCTGGGAGCGGCCGAGCAGCATCCGTTCGCCGGAGCCGAAGCCCTCCGAGGTCGACCCGGCCAGCCTGGCCAGGGACCGGATCGTCTTCGAGGAGCCGACCACGTGGTGGGGCGTGGGGAGCCCGGCGAAGGCGTCGACGGCATCCGCGAGCACGGCGGCCGCGTGCTTCCGGAGCGCCGTCACCTGCTCTGGCAGGGGTGGGTCGTTGTGCAGGAACCCGATCGTGGAGCGCCCGGCGCCGAGCGGGAGGGACACCGCGACGGTCGGGATCTCGTTTCCGCCGGCCGCAATTTCGAGCGACCCGCCGCCGATGTCGAAGAGCAGGATGTCCCTGGCCGACCAGCCGTACCAGCGGCGCACCGCGAGGAAGGTGAGCCGGGCCTCGTCCTCGCCGGAAAGCACCTGCAGGGCGACGCCGGTCTCCCGTTCGACCCTGGCCAGCAGTTCGGCCCCGTTCGTCGCGTCGCGGAGCGCCGACGTGGCGAAGGGGAGCAGGTCGTCGACGTTGTGGCGCCGGGCCATTCCCGCGGCGTTGCCCACGGCCTCAAGCACGGCCGTGCAGCCTTCTTCGGTGATCTCGCCGGCCGGGGTGAGGTAGCGCATCAGCCTGAGCACGGCCTTGTCGGAGGCCATCGGCACCGGTTGGGCGCCCGCGTGCGCGTCGACGACCAGCAGGTGGACGGTATTCGAACCGACGTCAAGGACTCCGAGGCGCACGCTCTGACGATAGCCCCTCGCGGGCGGGGCCGGTCACCGAACGCATCAGCGGCAACAGGGCAGCGCGGCCCCTTGCTGCCCGGGGTCAGTCGACAGCGGGGGCAACGAACCGCTGCCACGCCCAGGCCCCCGTGCTGAGCGCCGCGAAGGCGCCGGCCGCCACCCAGAGCAGGGTGATGGTCCCGTTGCCGTGCCAGGGGGTCATCGCCGGCGACAGCACCGCGAACATGATCGTGAAGGCGAGCACGGTCAGGCCGGCCCAGACCGGCGGCGACCAGGCCAGGATGCTCCGCCCGCTCGTGCTGCCGAGCGGCACCAGCACGATGGCGGCCGACCCGATCGCCGCGAGGACGATGCTGTTGGCGACCTCCGCGCCGAAGGCGCTGGCGAAGCCGGTGGCCTGCGGCAGCGCCCCGAGCGCCAGCCAGCCAGCCACGGCGAGCAGGATCAGGCTCCCGGCCCGCACCGCCGCGAGCTGGCCTCGGCGCTCCGGCCGGGAGCCGGCCGCGATCGTGACGCTGCCGAGCAGTCCGAACAGCAGCGCCGGCTGGATCTCGAACACCCGCGACGCGAGCGCGCTCACCCCGACGAGGAGCAGGTAGCGCGGCAGGAAGGTGACGGATGCGTTCAACCCCAGCACCCGCCGGCCCCACCACCGGGGCACGAGGGCGCCGACCCCGTTGACCACGAGCAGGGCGATCATGACGGCGACCAGCAGCCTCAGGTAGGCCGGGCGGCTGCCGACCGGCCCCGACAGCATCACCAGGGTCGCGGCGGCGACCAGGGCCGCCCCGGCCACGAACCAGCGGTTCACGAGCACGGTCGGCGCGGTCTCGAAGTCGTTCCGCGGGTGGTTGCGGCCGGCGATCGGGGCACTGGGCCAGAGGGGGCGTCCCGCCCTGGCACGGGAGATGGTGCCGCTGAGCAGTCGGGCCGGGATGGCCAGCAGCAGAAGGCAGCCGAGGGCGAGCAGCGCGGCCTGCAGCAAGGACAGGGCGGAGCCCGGCGGGAGCACCGCCGTCGTGAACTGGGTCGGGTCGTTCCAGCCGCCGGTGAGCCCGGTCGGTGGCACGGTGGCATCCGGGCCGGGGACCGGAGGGAGCGCCTGCGGGGCCGGGAGCGCCGCGTCCGGCGGCTGGGCGGGCTGCGCCGGAGCCTCGGTCGTGCCGCCTCCGGTCGGCGGCGCCAAGGGAGCGGCGGACGCACCCCCGCCGCTCGAAGTCGGCGTCGGCGCGTCGCCGTAGAACACGGTGATCGCCGGGCTGCCGACGCTCATGTTGCCGGCCGGATCCTGCTGCACGACGCGCACCTGGTAGGAACCGGCGGCGACTCCGCCGGCCGTGCAGCGCCAGGCACCGCCGGAGACCACAACGGTGCACACCGAATACGGCCCGGCGAACACCGTGACGGACGCGCCGTTCTCACCCGTACCCGCATACGCCGTTCCGCTCAGCGGCACCCGCGCCGAGTCGGCGGGGGAGGCCAGCCCGGGGGCGGCGGGAACGTCGACGTCGAAGCGCAGCGTGACGGGGGCGCTCGTGTTCGACGAGGACGGCAGGCTGAAGGAGGTCTGTTGCACGGCGGTCACCTCGACCGGGCCGCTGGCCAGGTTGCCGGAGAACGCGCACGACCAGGCGCCGGCCCCGTCGGCGGTGGAGGTGCACCGTTGGCCGTCGTCCAATTCGGCGATGACGGATGCATTCGGGTAGCCGCTCCCGCGCACGACGCCGTTCGAGGCGTCGCCGCCGGTGGGGCCGCCGCTGACGCTCGGGGCCGCGAGCACCGCGATGGTTTGCTGGGCCGCGAGGGCAGGCTCACCGGTGACGACGACGCGCAGGGGCACGGACGGGCCGCTCGGCAGCGGCACGTGCGTGCAGGTCCAGGTGGTGGACTGGCCGGCGGCCACGATGCAGAGCGGGTCGCCGCCGGTCGGGGACAAGAGCTGGATCTCCTGGCCGCCCGCCCGGGTGCCGGACACCGTGGTGCTGCCGCTGCCCACAAAGCTGCCGGCCGGCGGGCTGTCGATGGTCGGGGCCGGCGCCGCCGGGGCGCTTTGCGGGTTGGGGGTCGGCGACGGGGTGGCCGGAGACGGAGACGGAGTGGGGGTGGGCGCAGGGTCGGCCGGGATCGACTGCACGGCCCGCGGCGGGCCGGGCTGGGCGTGGGCTGCGGCCGGGGCGGCGACGGCCGCGGCCCACACTCCGACCAGAAGCACGAACACCAGGCCGAGAACGGAGGTGCCGGCCTGGCCCGGGTTCGATCGGCCCCGTCGCGCGCCGGTGGGGCGCAATGCGGCGAAGCGAGACCGAAGCATGAATACCCCCTGCCACCATTTCAGGGGTCATCGCCGCAAAAGTCAACGTCAGCGACCCCGCGAGTCTCCGACGAGGCACATTCGTTATCTCCGGGCATGGTGCATACTGACGACAGGGTCGAACGTCCCGCTCCTTTTCGGCGAAGAGTGAGGTGTCTCATGGTCCAGGCCCGCCCGATCGCTCGGCTCCGATCGCCGCGGAAAAGGTGAAGGCGGTGCGCTGATGGGCATCGATCTGTCGGTCGAGCCGGATGCCGCGCCCTGGCTGACCCCCGACCGGTACTGGCCTTCCCTCACCGAAGCCACTGCCGGCCTCGACACCCCCGTCGCCGCGCTGCACCTCGGCGCCCTCCGCCACAACACCTTCGACCTGCTCTCCCGCGCGGCCGGCAGCCCGATCAGGGTCGCGACCAAGTCGATCCGGGTGCGCGGCGTGATCGAGGCGATCCTCGCCGTGCCGGGATACCAGGGGCTGCTCGCCTACACGCTGGCCGAGGCACTCTGGCTGGCCGAAACGATGACCGACATCGTCGTCGGCTACCCGACCGTCGACCGCGCGGCGATCCACGCCCTCGGCCGGTCGGCCGAGCTGGCCGGGCGAGTCACTCTGATGGTCGATTCGCTCGACCACCTCGACTTCATCGACGTTGTCCTCCCTCCCGGGCAGCGGGAGACCATCCGGCTGTGCCTCGAACTGGACGCAGGCTGGAACGCGCCCGTGCTCGGCCATCTCGGCGTCCGGCGATCGCCGGTGCACACGGTGGGCGATGCCCGCGCGCTCGCCGCCGGCATCGCCGGCAGGCCCGGGTTCCGCCTCGTCGGGCTGATGGGCTACGAGGCGCAGATCGCCGGGCTCGGCGACCGGCCGGCCGGCAAGCCGATCGAAGGCCGGGCCATCCGCTGGATGCGGGCGCACTCGATCGCGGAGCTGTCCGCGCGCCGGGCCGCGGCGGTCGCCGCGGTGCGGGAGGTCGCCAACCTCGAATTCGTCAACGGCGGCGGCACCGGGTCGCTGGAGAGCACCCACGACGACGGCTCGGTGACCGACATCGCCGCCGGCAGCGGGTTCTTCGGCGGGCACCTCTTCGACCACTACTCGGCTTTCCGGCCGGCGCCGGCCGCCGCATTCGCCCTCTCCGTCGTGCGCAAACCGTCCGCCTCGACCGCAACCCTGCTCGGCGGCGGCTGGATCGCGTCCGGGCCGACCGGCCCCGACCGCACCCCGCGGCTGGTCTGGCCCGATGGCCTCGCGTTCGTGCCGCGGGAGATGGCGGGCGAGGTGCAGTCGCCGGTCACCGGCGCCGCCGCCGTGCGGCTCCGGGTCGGCGACCGGGTGTGGCTGCGCCACACCAAGTCCGGCGAGCCGAGCGAGCACGTGAACGAATTCGCGGTGGTTGACGACGGCCTGGTGGTCGACCTGCTGCCCACCTACCGCGGCGAAGGGAAGGCGTTCCTGTGAGCGCGAGCGGCGCCAGGTGGAGCAACTGGGCCGGCAGCGAGACGGTCCGTCCGGTGCGGGTGGAACGCCCGACGAGCGTGGGCGCCGTGCAGCGGGCCGTGATCGCGGCCGCGGCATCCGGTCTCAGGATCAAGGCCGTCGGCTCCGGCCACAGCTTCTCGGGCATCGCCGTGGCCCCCGGGGTTCAGCTCGACCTGAACGACCTCTCCGGCCTGGTCTCGGTGGACGAATCCCTGGGCCGGGTCACCCTGGCCGCCGGCACCCGGCTGCACCAGCTGCCGGGGCTGCTCGCGCCATACGGCCTTGCCCTGGCGAACATGGGCGACATCGACCGGCAGACCGTCGCCGGGGCCATCTCCACCGGCACCCACGGCACCGGCGGCGGTTTCGGCGGGCTGGCCACCCAGATCACGGCGGTGAGCCTGGTCGCCGCCGACGGCAGCCTGCTCCGCGTCAGCGCCACCGAGAACCCGGAATTGCTGCCGGCGGCTCGGCTCGGGCTGGGCGCCCTGGGCATCCTCGTCGACGTCACCGTGCAGTGCGTGCCCCGCTTCCTGCTGCACGCGGTCGAGGGCATCGAGCCGCTCGAGGAGGTGCTCGAGAGCTATCTCGAACGTTCCCGCACGCTGGACCACTTCGAGTTCTACTGGTTCCCGCACACCGGCGGCGCCCTGACCAAGACCAACACCCGGCTGCCCGGCGACGCGGCCGGAGCGCCGGTCGGCCGGCTCTCCGGCTGGGTCGACGACGAACTGCTCGCCAACGGCCTCTACCGGGGGATCTGCGCCATCGGCACCGTGCTGCCCGGCTCGGTCCCCGGCTTCAACCGGCTCGCCGAACGGCTCGCCGGCCGCCGCGAATACACGGATGCCTCCCACCGCGTTTTCATCTCCCACCGCACCGTGCGCTTCCACGAGATGGAGTACGCCCTGCCGCGGCACCTCGTCCCCGCGGCCCTCCGCGAGGTGCGGGCCCTGATCGACGCCCGCGGCTGGCGCATCTCCTTCCCGCTCGAGGTGCGGTCGGCCGCCGCGGACGACCTGTGGCTCTCGACCGCGCAGGGCAGGGAGACCGGCTACATCGCCGTGCACCGGTATCACCGGGAAGACCCGGCGGAGTATTTCCATGCGGTCGAGGCGATCATGCGCGCGCACGACGGACGCCCGCACTGGGGCAAGGTGCACTACCTGGACGCGGAGACGCTCGGCCCGGCCTACCCCCGGTTTGCGGATTTCCTCCTGGTGCGTGACAGGCTCGACCCGGAGCGCCGCTTCAGCAACAGCTATCTGGAAAGAGTCCTGGGTCGATGAGCACCAAACCGGCACGCACCAACGCCCCAGCGGCGAGGGCCTGGCCCCACCGCGCCCGCGAGCTCGGCGCCCGGCTGCCCGACGGTTTCGTGATCGGAACGGGGACGTCAGCGTTCCAGGTCGAGGGCGGCGCCAGGGACGGCGGGCGGGGCGAATCGAGCTGGGACCCGTTCACCGCCACGGCGGGCCGGATCGTGGACGGGTCGAACGCATCCGTCGCCGCCGACCACTTCCACAAGCTCGACGAGGACGTGACCCTGCTCCGTGAGCTGGGCGCCGACGCCTACCGGTTCTCGTTCGCCTGGTCGCGAGTGCAACCCGACGGCCGTGGCGCGCTCAGCCGCACCGGCCTGGCCTTCTACGACCGGCTGCTCGACGGCCTGCTCGCCGCCGGCATCAGCCCGATGGCGACGCTGTTCCACTGGGACACGCCGCAGCGGCTCCGCGGCGGCTGGCTCGGCCGGGACACCGCGCTGCGGTTCGGCGACTACGCGCACATGCTTGGCGAGGTGTTCGGCGACCGGATCGACTCCTGGGTCACCCTGAACGATCCGGCCACCGTATTCCTCGCCGGGTATGCGCTGGGCACTGATGCGCCGGGGGAGACCCGCCGCTTCGGCGCACTGCCGGCCGCGCACCACCAGCTCCTCGGCCACGGTCTCGCCGTGCAGGGACTGCGGGCGGCCGACGTGCGCGGCGGGATCGGCATCGCCAACCTGCACACGCCCGTGCAGGCCGACAGCGGCCGGGAGGCCGACGAGGTCGCCGCCGCACTGTTCGACGTGCTGCACAACCGCCTCTTCGCCGACGCAGTGCTGCTCGGCCGCTACCCCGAGCCGCCCGAGCCGTATGCGCTTGACCTGCGGATGCTCCTCGAAACCGACCCGGACGACCTCTCCGCGATCCACCAGCCGCTCGACTTCTACGGGCTGAACTACCTCCAGCCGTCCCGGATCAAGGCCGGCCCGGCCACGCCGAAGACCCCGGCCGGCCCGCCGAAAAACCTGGGGAAGTCGGAGACGACCGTGTCGTTCCCGTTCCACGTCACCCCGTTCCGCGAGTTCGCGGTCACGGGGGCCGGGGCGGCGATCGCCCCCGAATACCTGGGCGTGGCCCTCGGCGAATTGCACACCCGCTACGGCGACCGGCTGCCGCCGGTGTACATCACCGCGAGCGGCGCCGGGTTCCCCGACGTGGCGGACCGGTACGGCGCGGTCGACGACCCGGCCAGGATCGACTATCTTGCCGAGCACCTCACCGCGGCGCTCGACGCCGTCGCGCCCGGGGGCGTGGCCGACGGCGTCGACCTGCGCGGTTACGTGGTGCGGTCCCTGCTCGACGGCTTCGAGTGGACGGCCGGGTACACCCAGCGCTACGGACTGGTCCACGTCGACTTCACCGCCGAAAACCGGAAACGCACGCCCAAGTCCTCCTACCGGTGGCTCCAGCAGGTGCTCGCCGCCCGCTGACTCGGTGGTCCCTGCGGTGCCGAGGCGCCGGGGCGGGCGGGATGCCCGGGCGCGGGCTACGGGGTGCGGCGCCGCAGGGTGATCGACCCGAGCACGACCGCGCCGACGATCCACCCGGCGATGATCAGCAGCTCGCCGCCGACGTACGCGGCATCCTGCGAATCACTGGCGACGGCCTGCAGTGCATCGATCGCGTGCGAGAGCGGAAGCCAGTCGCTGAACACCCGGAGGGCATCCGGCAGCTGGTCCCGCGGGAGGAAGATGCCGCCGAGCAGGATCTGCGGGAAAACGAGCGCGGGCATGAACTGAACGACCTGGAACTCGGTGCGCGCGAAGGCGCTGGCGAGCAGGCCGAGGGATGTGCCCAGCACGGCGTCCGCGACCGCGACCGCGAGCAGCAGCCAGACCGATCCCTTGATCGTCAGCCCGCAGACCCAGACCGAGTAGCCGACCGCCACCGCCGACTGCAGCACCGCGAGCAGGCCGAACGCCAGCGTGTAGCCGAGGATGAAGTCGCCCTTGCCGAGCGGCATCGACAGCAGCCGTTCGAGTGTTCCGGTCCGCCGTTCCCGGAGGGTGGTGATGCTCGTGACCAGGAACATGACGATGAAGGGGAACAGGGCGATCATCGCCGGCCCGACGGTGTCGAAGACCGGGGTGTCGGAGAAGATCCAGGCGACCAGCCCGATCAGCAGGCTCGGCACGACCAGCAGGAGCACGATCGTGCGCGGGTCGTGCCGGATCTGGGTGAGCACCCGCCCGGAGGTGGCGAGCGTGCGGCGCGGGTTCACGAGTCGCCCGCTTCCCGGGCGGCCGGGGCGTTCGACGGATGCGCGGCGATCAGGGCGAGGAACGCCGCCTCCACGTCGTCGGTGCCGGTTGCGGCGAGCAGCCCCGCCGGGGTGTCGTCGGCGAGGATCTCGCCGTCACGCATCAGCAGCAGGCGGTCGCAGCGGCTGGCCTCGTCCATGACGTGGCTGGAGACGAGCAGGCTCGTTCCGGTGGCGGCCAGCCGGTGGAACAGCGCCCACAGCTCCACCCGCAGCACGGGGTCGAGGCCGACGGTGGGTTCGTCGAGCACGAGGAGTTCGGGGGAGCCGAGGAGGGCGCCGGCCAGGGACACCCGGCTGCGCTGCCCGCCCGAGAGCGACCCGGCCAGCTGGGCGGCGTTCGCGGCCAGGTCGGTGGCGTCGATCACCCGGTCGATGTCGTCCCGGGTCGCGCCGAGCACGGCGGCGAAGTACGCCAGGTTCTGGCGCACGGTGAGGTCGTCGTACACGCTCGCGTCCTGGGTGACGTAGCCGACTCGGCCGCGCAGCGACGCGGTGCCCGCCGCCCGGCCCAGCACGGTGACCTCCCCGGACTGCACGATCTGCACCCCCACGATCGAGCGCATGAGGGTGGTCTTGCCGCATCCGCTCGGCCCGATCAGGCCGACGACCAGGCCGCGGGGCACGCTCAGGCTCAGGCCGTGCAGCACCGGATGCGTCCCCCGGCGGGCATGCAGGTCGCGCACCACGACGGCGGGAGCGGCTCTGTGCACCATGGTTGCATTATTCGCCGATCAGCGGCGAAAGTCGACCTCCTCGAACGGTGATTCTTGGAGTGTCATGGGAAGTACATGGGAGCCTCAGGGCGCGCCGTTATGATGGGCGTGCATCGCAAGTCACGATGCCGCGGGCCGTTGCCCGCCCCGCTCAATCGCAAGGAGACGCTGCCATGGAATGGCTCATCCCGGTCCTCATCGTTGTTGCCCTCGTCGCCATCATCGGGATCTACCTGTGGGCGACCTACAACTCCCTCGTCACCCTCAAGGTGCGTGTGGACGAGGCGTGGAGCGACATCACCGTGCAGATGAAGCGGCGGGCCGACCTGATCCCCAACCTGATCGAATCGGTCAAGGGCTACGCCGCGCACGAGAAGGCCGTCTTCGAGAACGTCACGAAGGCCCGCGCCGAGTCTCTGAGCGCGCAGGGGCCGGCCGAGGCGGCCGCGGCCGAGAACCATATGCAGACCGCGCTGAAGAGCATCTTCGCCGTGGCCGAGGCCTACCCGCAGCTGCAGGCGAGCCAGAACTACCTCCAGCTCCAGGCCGAACTGGTCGACACCGAGGACAAGATCCAGGCGTCGCGCCGGTTCTACAACGGCGGGGTGCGCGAGCTCAACACGAAGATCCAGGTCTTCCCGAACAACCTCATCGCCAAGAACCTCGGCTTCACCGAGCGCGACTTCTTCGAGGTGTCCGACTCCGCAGCCATCGCGGAGCCGCCTCGCGTGCAGTTCTAGCGGTAGGCGTCGATGTACAGCGCCATCGCGCGCAATAAGCGCAACACGGTCTTCATCATCCTCCTGTTCCTTGCCCTCATCACCGGGCTCGGCTGGCTGGCGAACTATGTCTACAGTCCCCAGGGCAGCTACGGCATCCTGATCCTCACCGTCGTGGTGGCGAGCGGCTACGCCCTCGTCCAGTACTTCATGGCGGGGCGCCAGGCCGTCGCGATGAGCGGCGGCATCCGGATCACCCGCAAGGCGGAGCATCCGCGGCTCTGGAACATCGTCGAGAACCTGTCGATCACCACCGGCACCCCGATGCCCGAGATCTACGTGATCAGCGATCCGGCGCCGAACGCGTTCGCCACCGGCCGCGACCCGCAGCATGCGATCGTCGCCGCGACGACGGGCCTGCTCGAGATCATGGACGACTCCGAACTCGAAGGCGTGATGGCGCACGAACTCGGCCACGTGCGCAACTACGACATCCGGCTGTCGATGGTGGTCTTCGGGCTGGTCGTCGCCGTCGGCTTCATCTCGGACATGTTCCTGCGGATGGCGTTCTTCGGCCGCAACAACAACAACAATGGCAACCCGATCGTCATGGTGTTCGGGCTGGTCGCGATAGTCGTCGCGCCGCTCGTGGCGAGCATGGTGCAGCTGGCCGTGTCCCGGCAGCGCGAATACCTCGCGGATGCGACGAGCGCGCTGACCACGCGGCACCCCGACGCCCTCGCGAGCGCCCTGGCCAAGCTGGAAGCCTACGGGCGCCCGATGCGGAAGCAGAACTCCTCGATGGCGCACCTGTGGATCGCCAACCCGCTGAAGCCCGGCATGATGGCGAAGCTGTTCAGCACCCACCCGCCGATTGACGAGCGGATCGAACGGCTGCACACCATGGGCCGCAAGTTCTGATCCGAGCCCGTTCGGTCTGATCTCGACAGGCTCGATCACCGCCGGTGGTCGAGCCCGTCGGTGGTCGAGCCCGTCGAGACCCGAGCCCGTCGGTGGTCGAGCTCGTCGAGACCCGAGCCTGTCGAGACCCGAGCCCCGTCGGTGGTCGAGCCCGTCGAGACCGCTAGACCAGCTCTGCGGCCAGGCCGGCGGCGAGGTTCCCGCGCCGGACCACCGCGATCTCGTCCAGCCCCTGCCAGGCGGCGGTCTCCCGCAGCACGGCGGCGAGGCGTCCGGCCGTGTCGGCCGGGGCATCCGGTTCGGCCCACGCCGCCTGCACCCGCAGCACCCCGGACTGGCGGTCGTTCTTCAGGTCGACCCGGCCGACGATCGTGTCCCCGATCAACACCGGCAGCACGTAATAGCCGAACACGCGCTTGGGCTGCGGAGTGTAAATCTCGATCCGGTAGTGGAAGTCGAACAACCGCAGTGCCCTCGCCCGCTCCCAGACGACGGGGTCGAAGGGGGAGAGCACTGCGGCGGCATCCATCGAGCGGGGGAGCCTGGCGTCCCGGTGCAGCCAGGCCGCCCCGGCCTTCCCCGGCCCGCCCCAGCCGGCAACCTCCACCGGGATCAGCTCCCCGGCCTCCTCCAGCTCACGGACGGCCGCCAGCGCCGGCACCGACTTCAACCGGAAGTAGTCCGCGAAATCCTTCGCCGTGCCGATTCCGTGGGCGCGCGCCGACCGGCTGATCAGCTCCCGATGGGCGTCGGCCCGGTCGACCCGGCGGCCGAGCAGCTCCGCCGGGAACACCTGCTCCGGCAACCCGTAGACCCGCTCGAATCGCCGGCGTCCGGCGCTCACCACATCGCCCCAGCGGAAGAGCACCTCCAGCCCGGTTTTCACGTCGGACCACCCCCACCAGGGGCCGCTGCGCTTGTTCGCGTCGTGCTCGATGGCGCTGGCCGGCAGCGGGCCCTTCTCGGCGAGCTCGGCGAGCAGCCAGTCCAGCATCGGCTGGTTGGCGGCGGCCCAGGTGTCCGGAGTCCCGCCCGCCTGGTCGCGGTAGTGCTGCATCCGCCACCCGAACAGCGGCCAGGTGTCCAGCGGAACGAACGACGCCTCGTGCGCCCAGTACTCGGTGAAGCGGGCCTCGCGGCCACTCGTGAGCCGGTCCAGCTGCGCCTTGTCGTAGGCGCCGAGGCGGCTGAACGCCGGCAGATAGTGGCTGCGCTCGAAGACGTTGACCGAGTCGATCTGCAGCAGCTCGATCCGGTTCACGAGGGCATCCAGTTGACGGATGCCGGGCGTCGCCGCTGACCGGCGGCCGAAGCCCTGGGCGGCCAGCGCGATGCGGCGCGCGAGCGCGGGAGAGACTGACTGGACCATCAGGTCGACCCTACTGCCCGCCTCCGCCATTCGGCGCCGCCCCGATATTCCGGCCGGGATGGAGATTCTCGGTGCGCGCCGTTTGCGACGCCGCGCACCGCGGCGCGTCGCGAAATACTCCATCCGAACAGTCAGGCGGTCACCAGCCGGCCGGGCGAACGGATGCGGCGGCCCGGCCCGCGGCATCCGTCGCCCAGCATTCATGAGCCGTTCAGGCGGGTGCCGCACGCCCGTCGACCGCCCCTTCTAGTCTCGCGATGACCAGCAACCCGGCAACCAACTGCGCGCGCCGATGCGCGTGCGGCCTGTCGCTGGTCCGACGGAGGACAACTTGATCACCACACGCACCCTGGTCGCGTCCCTGGCCGCCACGGCCATACTCGCGATCGGCCTCACCGGATGCTCCGGCGCCGCAGCGAGCAGCACCGGCACGACCGACGCCGCCACGGCCACCAGCCTGAGCGCCTTCGGCGACCTGGCCGCCCTCGAGGCCGCGGCCAGGGCGGAGGGGAGCCTCAACGTCATCGCCCTCCCGCGCGACTGGGCCAACTACGGCGCCGTGCTCGATGCGTTCTCCGAGAAATACCCCGAGATCACAATCAACGAGGCCTCGCCCGACGGGTCGAGCGCCGAGGAGATCCAGGCCGCCGACACCCTGAAGGGCCAGGACACCGCGCCCGACGTCTTCGACCTGGGGCTGGCCGTCGCCCTCTCCAGCACCGACCGGTTCGCGCCGTACCAGGTGGCCACCTGGGCCGACATTCCCGACGCCCTCAAGGAGGCCAGCGGACTCTACACCGGCGACTACGGCGGATACCTGGCGGTGGGCTACGACCCCGACGCCGTCCCGGCGCCGAAGAAGTTGACCGACCTGCTCGGCGCCGAGTACAAGGGCAAGGTTGCCATCAACGGCGACCCGACCCAGGCCGGGGCCGCCTTCGCCGCCGTCGGCATGGCGACGGTGCAGAACGGCGGCACGGTCGACGACTTCCAGCCCGGCATCGACTTCTTCACCAAGCTGAACGCGGCCGGCAACTTCGTCAAGATCGACCCGACCCCGGCCACCATCGCCTCGGGCGAGACCCCCGTCGTCCTGGACTGGGACTACCTCAACGTGGGTTACGGCAAGAAGCTCGACGGCCAGCGCAATTGGAAGGTCGTCGTCTTCGGCGGCACCGGCTACGCCGGCTACTACAACCAGGCCGTCAACAAGGATGCCCCGCACCCGGCCGCCGCCCGGCTCTGGCAGGAGTTCCTGTACAGCGACGAGGGCCAGAACCTGTGGCTCGGCGGCGGGGCACGCCCCGTGCGCGCCGAGGCGATGACGGCCGCGGGCACCATCGACGCGGAACTGCTGGGTGCCCTTCCCGCGGCTCCCGCGGAAACCGTGGTTCCGACCAAGGAGCAGAGCGCCGCCGGCGCCGCCCTGCTTGGAACGAAGTGGGCCGCCGCTGTCCAGTAGCCTCCGCAGGACGGCAGCGGCCTTCGGGCTGCTGCCGTTCGCGGTCTACGTGCTTCTCTTCCTCGTCGTGCCGACCCTGATCGCCGTCGGCACCGGGTTCTTCGACAAGTCCGGCGCGTTCACCCTCGACACGGTCGCCGCCCTCGGCAACCCGGTGGTGCGGGATGCCTTCGCCAACTCGTTCGCCCTGTCCGCCCTGACCTCCGTGCTCGGCGCCCTCGTCGGCGCGGTCGCCTGCTACGGCCTGCTCGGCGCCCGGCCGGACGGTGCCCTCCGCGCCGTGGTCGATTCGCTCAGCGGCGTGCTCGCCCAGTTCGGCGGAGTCATGCTCGCCTTCGCGTTCGTGGCCACCATCGGCATCCAGGGCATGGTCACGCTCATCCTGCGCGACACGTTCGGCGTGGACATCTTCGCCGGCGGCGTCTGGCTCTACGAACTGCCCGGGCTGGTACTGCCCTACCTCTACTTCCAGGTGCCGCTGATGATCATCACCTTCATGCCGGCCCTCCAGGCGCTCAAACCGACCTGGGCAGAGGCCAACGCGACCCTCGGTGGCAGTCGCGCCACCTACTGGCTGCGCATCGCCGGTCCCGTGCTCGCGCCCTCCTTTCTCGGCAGCCTGCTGCTGCTCTTCGCGAACGCATTCTCCTCCTACGCGACCGCCGCGGCTCTCACCAGCCAGGGCTCCCAGATCGTGCCGCTGCAGATCCGCTCCGCGCTCACCAGCGAGACCCTGCTCGGCCGGGAGAACCTGGCCGGTGCGCTGGCGCTCGGGATGATCGTGGTGATGGTGGTGGTGATGGCCGGCTACTCCGCGCTGCAGGCGAGAGCCGCCAGGTGGCAGCGATGACCGACGTCCGCGAGGCCGGTGACGGCGCCCGGCTCGGCGCCGGTGCCCGCGCCCGGCGCACCCGGCCCGGCCCGGCCC
>NZ_SOHH01000049.1 GCF_004403515.1 Cryobacterium fucosi
CCTGTTTCTCGCGGGCGGCGATGCCGGCCTGGTCGAGGTCGTCGCGCATCCTTCGGGCCCGGGTGAAGCATTGGTCCGCGTTCCACCCCACCGCCTCGGCGAGGAGCCGGGTGAGGGCGGTGGCGAGTTTGTCGGCGGTGACGGCGGTGTCGATGTCGCCCAGGCCTTTGCGGATGGATTCGGCGGCGTCGACGGAGAGGGTTCCGGCGGTCACGGCGCGGGCAATCGGAGCCTGCCACGACCCAGGAACGGCCGGTTGAGGCGACCCGTCAGTCCCAGTCCCGTCAGTCCCAGTCCCGTCAGTGCCTGTCCCGACCGTGCCGGGCGACTCGGGTGCTTCCGCGGTTTGCCGGTCGGCGGCTTCGGTCTGGGCGAGTATCGTGCCGACGGCGACGAGTTTGAACGCCTCGTTCTTGCTCGAGCCGGTGACGTTTTGGATCATCGCTTCCGGGGAGAGGAAGCCTTGCTGGGCGGCGAGGCCGGAGTGGCCCAGTTCTGGGCGGGAGCGGCGGGCGATGGTCGCGGCCATCCACGCGGCCCGGGTCTCCAACAGTCGGCGGNGGTGTTCATGTCACAAGGATACCAAAACACGAACACAGATGTGAGGGTTTGTCACGAGTTGTGGATAATTTTATCGAAGGTGTATTCACTGGTCTCGACGGGCTCGACCACCGGGCGGGCGGGGTCTCGACGGGCTCGACCACCGGGCGGGCGGGGTCTCGACGGGCTCGACCACCGGGGGCGCGACTCGGGTCAGTCGCCCTTGATCTCCTCACGCACGCGGCGCAGGTCCTCCATCAGTGACCCGATCAGAATCCAGTGCTGGGGATGCGGCGACGCGATGATCAGCGGGGCGGTCAGTGCGGGCGGCTCGAGAGGCAGAGACACCTTCTCGCGATCGGGGTGGTCGACCTCCGACGCCAGCAGCCTGAGGTCATGGGCGGCCCGGCTGAGCTCGACGGTGATCGCCAGCACCGTCGGCTCCAGATGGAGCGAGTGGTCGTAGTGGTCCCTGAGCGACCTGGTCATGCCGATTGTCCGCGTGACCAGGGAGATCAGGCGGTTGTAGAACTCCTCGTCGATGTCGAGCAGGCGCCGGTGCATCCCGTGCCGGGGATTGAGGGTGAGGCTCTCCTCGGCCTGCTTGATCGCCTTCTCGGCCTTGCTCAGCATCGGGCGTAGCAGCCGCGCCTTGATCATCATCTCTTCGATCTGGCCGGTCTTCTGTGGAAAGCGGAGTGCGTCGACGATGCGGTCGAGGGTGTCGGCGACCTCGAGTGCGAGCCGCACCACGGCGTCGTGGGCCGGTGCGAGCAGCACGGGCGGCACGATCAGCGCGTTGACGACGAGCGCGACGGCTGCCCCGATGATCGTCTCCAGGATGCGGTCACGCGCGTACTCCGGGGTCGTCGCCCCGATCGAAAGCACGAGCATCGCGCTGATCGGGATCTGGCTCGCCGAGCTGGGCGCGAGGCGCAGCGCCCAGGCCAGCATGATGCAGAAGACGATGGCGAGCAGCACGATCCAGCTGTCCTGCCCGAAGGCGATGCCCACCGCGTAGGCGATGAGGACTCCGCCGATCACCCCGAGGCTTCGTTCGACCGCGCGGCCCAGGGTCTGGTTGATGTTCGGTTGCACGACCAGCAGGGCCGCGATGGCGGCGAAGATGGGCAGGTCGGTCTGCAGCAGGAACTGGGACAGCAGCCAGCCCAGTCCGACGGCGACGGATGTCTTCACGGCCTGGAGTAGCGGGATCCGGCTCGTGGATCGCAGGCGGGCCGTTATTCTCACTTGCTCAGGGTAGCGCGAGGGAGCCGCCCGGCAGTCCGGACGCTCCGACGTGTTCACGGGGGCTCCGCGGGCTCGGCCGCCGAGGCGCCGTCCGGCCGGAAGAAACGGCTGTACTCCTGGACGGCGCGATCGAACCCGGCCCGCTGGCGTCCGGTCAGTTCGTGGAACGCCGTGACCGCGTAGACCGGGCTCCCGGGGCGGCCTGCCCGTCGCCAGGTGCCGGCCACCCGGCCGTTGACGAGCACGAGCGGCAGGAAGATTCCGTTCTTGCCGGGCACGACCCGCGGGAAGTCGGCGTCGTCGACCGCGAAGCCGCGGTTCCGGTAGCCGAGCAGGTATTCGTCGAATCCGGGCAGGGGGAGCACCGGCGTGCGCTGCGTCGGCGGCCCGCCGGCCTCGCCGGTATCGGCCGCTGCCGCCCAATAGTGCGTGATGCCGTCCACCTGCAGCTCGACCAGCCGGCCCAGGGCGACACCGAGGCCGACCCTGGCGTCTGCCACGGTGAGCTGGGACCACCAGGCGAAGTCCTGCAGGGTCGCCGGCCCGTGGCCGGAGAAGTAGCGCAGAACGAATTCGCCGAGGGCCTCCTCCCGCTCCAGCCGTCGCGGCGCCCGCACCCATTCGTCCAGCAGCACCAGATGCTGCTGCGAGCCGACCTGCCTGCCCCAGCAGACCGTGCCGGTCAGAGCAAGGTGGGCTATCAGGTGGTAACCGCGCTGGCCCGCCGTGCTGATTCCGGCCGCTTCGAGGGCGGCGAGGAAGCCGGCCCTGGAGAGCTGCCGGCCGCCGGTCAGAGCGGATAGAGCGACTGCCGTCGCCTGCGCGCCGATCGCATCGTCGAGGCCGAGTTGGCCGCGACGGGTTCGCATCCCGGCAAGCACCCTCGGCGCCGACAGTCCAAGCATCCAGCCCAGGTCCGCCGCCGGCACGAGGTGCAGCGTGCCGCGCATCGGCCAGGAGCGCACGATACTCGCGTCGTCGATTGCCCGGCGCACGTCGTCAGCCGATGATCCCGGCGCTCGCACGCCGACGGCCCACCTGGCTGCGGTGAAGTCCTGCGCCTGCACGGCGAGAAGGCGCTCGACGACCTCGAGAGGTCCGGTCAGCGTGCCCCGGCCGGTCCCGCTGACCGGACCCAGTCCATGCCGGGCCAGCCGCAGCCGGGTGACGTCACGGGAGGAGGCGGTCGGTGCCATCAAAACAGTATGCCGGACACCGGGCCGGGCCGGGCGCGGCTAGTCAAACGTGCGCAGCAGCTGCCACTCCGCCTCGGTCTCCCCGTGCGCCACGTCGAAGACGTGGGTTTCGCCGTCGTCGGCCGTGGCCTGGAACCGCCAGCCCGCGATCCGGAGCGGCGGATGCCCGACGCCGAAGTCGTGGGGCGAGAACGGTCTCCACCAGTCACAGGTGTCCACGAGGGCCGTCGGTGTGTCGGTCACCCGGAACCGGCGTGCGCGCCAGACCATCCGCTGCGGTTCTCCGACCGCACTCGTCCAGACCCTGATCGGTTCGTCCACCCTGGGCACGTGGCACCACCTCATTACGATCCCGAATCGAACGTACGTTCGATAAAGAACTATAACTCCGTTGCACGGCTCAGCGCCAGTGCCCGTCGGGTCGGATATCCGTTTCTGCTCGGCGCCCCGAGGCGGAGAGTTCAGGCGAGGTCGTCGTCCGTGCGCGCGCCGAAGACGATCTCGTCCCAACTGGGCATCGCGGCCCGGCCGCGCTTGCCGTGGCTGCCGGTGTTGCGGGGCTGGCCGGTGGCGGCCTGGTTGGACCAGGCATTCCTGGACGGGTCGGTGGCCGGTTCAACGGCGGGCGCTTCCGCCGGGGTCTCCAGCAGTCGCATGCCCTGTGACGGCACCACGGGGGCTTCGTCGTGCTCGAAAACGGCCGCTTCCCGCTCGCCGCGGCGGCGGCGGAGGGATTCGAGCAGGTCTGCGGTTTCGCTCAGGCTCTGGGGTGGCTCGGCGGCACGCTTGATCGCGGCCTTGGAGACGGCATCCGTCGTGCCGGCCGGGCGAGAGTACGGGATCGGGTCCAGCAACGGCGCGGTGTCGGCCAGCAGGTCGTCGGCCAGCGACTCCTTGAACGTGAAGGCGCCGCTGTCGAACCGGGAAACGTCGGCCAGGCTCGTCTCCGCGCCGACGGCGCGAAGGCGGGGGATGAGCGCGCCCTTGAGCTCGCCCTGCTGGGAGAGCGCGATTGCCTCGTTGCCGACCGGAGACAGGGAGTTCTTCTTCGGCTCGAAGCCCCAGCGTGCATCGTGGTCGATGTCGTCCGCGGTGAAGGCGAGCTTCACGATCCAGCCGGCGCCCGGCTCCTTCCAGCTGGCCCAACGCTCATTGGTGGCACCCAGCGACGCGAGGCGTTCGCGGATGACGCTTCCGAAGTTGGCGCCTCCCTCGACCGGATCTGGGTCGATAGCCGTGTGCACCGGCACGCCCAGCGCGCAGGACACGATGTACTCGCGCTCGGCGACGACCGGGCCCTCGAAGCGGCGAACGAAGTCGATGGACGCGCCGGTCACGGCCGCGACATCCTCGGCGGACATGCCCGAGCGGATGTGGGCCTGAACCTCGCGCGGGGACAGCTTCGGCCCAGACGTCGATTCGGTCTGGGTTTGGCGAAGCCGGGACTGGAGAACCTCGTCGATGGGGATCCGGAAACGATCACCATCCTCGCTGGCTGCAAGCAGCGCACCGTTCTCAACTCCGATAACTTTCAATTCCTGCATCTCGAAAGCCCTCTCGCGATCACTGATGTCGCCAAGACTGCCATGCAATCACCGCTTTTCCGGGGAATACGCCGGGCGTGCCGCAAGTTGATGCCTGTGCCGACGAACACGGACGGCGCGTAGTTTGCTATTCCGTCAGGATTGTTGGAAACTATGCCCGCCGATTTCGTTTATCGGCGTTAATGAAATGGATGGGTATGGCAACCGATTACGACGCACCGCGAAAGACCGAAGACGACTCTGAGTCGATTGAGGCCCTCAAGGAGCGCGTACCCGACAAGATGTCTGGAGTCGTGGATGTCGACGACTCAGACAACCCCGGTGGTTTCGACCTTCCCGGCGCCGATCTGTCCGACCTCGACCTCGATGTCGTCGTCCTGCCCCCGCAGGCCGACGAGTTCACCTGCGTTGAGTGCTTCCTCGTGAAGCACCGCTCGCAGATGTCGCACGAGACCAAGCTCGGTCCGGTCTGCCTGGAGTGCGACGCCTAAGCGCGCTTAGTTACTTGATGCTGGCCGTCGTGATCCATTGATCGCGGCGGCCAATTTCTGTGGGTGGCGAGTCGACACCAGCCAGTAGGGCGCAGGGTCGGTCGCATCCACGATCGGGATGCGCACGACCGGGCCGACCCAGCCGCGGATGAGCAGCCACGCGCGGGCATCGAGCCTGCGCCCGCGTTCCAGCGTCGCTTCCGCGCCTTCGAACGGAGCGGCCTCGCCGACCAGGTCGGTCGCAATCGTCGCCTTTCCCGCCGTCAAAGTCCCGTTCCTGACCAGCAGGACGGGCGAGGTGAGCAGCAGGGTCAGGACGCAGGCGGCATACAGGCCGGCGGCGATGACGATGCCGGCCAGCATCGAGATCGGCGCGAAGACGAGGATGCTCGCGGGGATGACCAGTGCTGTGGCGACGAAAGGCGCGGGAGACGCCCAGAGTTTTTCGCGATATTCAGGCATGGCTCTATTCGATCAGACTTCTGCACTAGCCTCGACACGTGGCAGAAAGCGTCGAAGTCCTGATTACCGCGTCCGTCCTCCCGAATTACGCGCATCCGGGCGATGCAGGGGCAGATCTGCACTCCTCGGAGGCGCTCGTCCTTGCCCCCGGTGAGCGAGCCCTGGTCGGAACCGGTGTCGCCATCGCGCTGCCTGACGGGTACGCCGCGTTCGTGGTGCCCCGGAGCGGGCTCGCCGTGAAGCACGGCATCACCATCGTCAACGCGCCGGGCACCGTCGATGCCGGCTATCGCGGCGAGATCAAGGTCACGCTGCTCAACACCGATACTTCTGTCTCGTTTCCGATCGCCGTCGGCGACCGGATCGCGCAGCTCATCGTCATGCCCGTCGCCCGGGCCGCCTTCATCCCCGTCGAACGGCTGCCGGGCAGCCAGCGCGGGGAAGGCGGATTCGGGTCGACCGGGCTCGGTCGGAAGCCAGCCGGCGCCGCAGGGTCAGCCGGCACCCCAGAATCAGGAGACACCCCGTGAGCGACATCGTTGACCCGGAAGAATTCCCGGAATCATTGGCCAAGTCGGCGCCGGAGGACCGTGAGACCGAAGGTCCGCTCGACGAGATCGAGGCGAACCCGGTGCGACCGTATGTCGACCTCGGCGGCGTGAAGATCCTGCCCCGCGAGGGACTCCACCTGCGCCTTGAGATCGAAGAGGGCAGCAAGCGGGTCGTCGCGATCGGGCTCGACTACGCCGGCTCGACCCTGCAGGTCCAGCCGTTCGCCGCCCCGCGGTCGAGCGGCCTCTGGCACGAGATCCGCGACCAGATCGCCGACCAGATCGGAAGGCAGGGCGGCACGACGACCCTGCGCGAGGGGCCGTTCGGCCCCGAACTCGTCGCGGAGATCCCGGTCGCGGCCGGCTCCGGCGCAGAGGAATCGAGCCGGCTCGCCCGGTTCATCGGCGTCGACGGCCCCCGGTGGTTCCTCCGCGGCGTGATCGCGGGCGAGGGCGCCGTGAACCCGGAGGCGGCCGCCCAGATCGAAGACCTCTTCCGCAGCATCGTCGTCGTGCGGGGATCGGCGCCGATGCCGCCCCGCGACCTCATCCCGCTCCGGATGCCGTCCACTCCGACCGGCGCCGGCGAACCGACCGACGGCTGACCCGGCCTCCCGGCAGGAAGAACGACCGAATGACGGACGCGCAGGTACCTCCAGACGAGCCTCCGGCCGCGTCGACGCCAGCGGATGCCCCGGCCGGGACCGCCCCCGGCGTGACGCCGGATTCCGGGACCGGCCCCGCGGTGTCGGAGGCCTTCGCCCAGGGAATGGCCGCGGCGGCACGGCGCGCCGGCTTCGCCTCGGCCGCCGACGGCGAACCGATCAGCGGCCATGCCCTGCTTGCGGCGATGGGCGGCATCCGGGGCCTGGTCGAGGCCGTGCTGCCCGGCCTGGTCTTCCTCGTCGTCTACACGTTCACCCGGTCCACCCTGCCTGAGCAGTCGCTCGTGCTGTCCCTGATCGCCCCCGTGATCATCGGCGTCGTCTTCGTCGTGCTCCGCCGGGCCGTGCGCCAGACCGTGACCCCCGCCATCGGCGGCCTGCTCGGCGCCGGGTTCAGCGCCGTGCTGGCCCTGTTCTCCGGCAACGCCGCGGATGCCTTCCTGCCGGGCTTCTGGACCAACGGCGCCTACGGGACGGTGCTGCTGGTGTCGGCCCTGGTCGGCTGGCCGATCCTCGGCCTCGCGGTCGGCTTCCTGATGAATGACGGGATCGCGTGGCGGGAGGACCCGTCGAAACGTCGGGTGCTCACGGTCCTCACCCTGTGCTGGGCCGCGCTCTTCGCGCTCCGCCTGATCGTGCAGTTGCCGCTGTACTTCTCCGACAACGTCGAATGGCTCGGCGCGGCCAAGCTGATCATGGGCATCCCGTTGTATGCCCCGCTCCTGGTCGTGTCCTGGCTGATGGTGCGTTCCGTCTATCCCGCACCGGGCCGCACGGGTGCGACGTCTGCCGGGGCGAGCGAGGACTGACCTCATGGTCGCGGGCGAGGAGCTTCCCGGTCTCACCGGCACGGAGGTGGCCCAGCGACTGGCCGACGGCCGCGGCAACGATGCGCCGCAGCCGACCTCGCGCACCGTGGCAGACATCCTGCGGGAAAACGTGTTCACCCTGTTCAACGCGATCCTCACGGTCTGTTTCGCGGCCGTGCTGCTCCTCGGCGACCTGCGCGACGGGCTGTTCTACGGGGTTGTCGTCGCGAATGCGTTGATCGGGATCGTGCAGGAGGTGCGCGCCAAGGTCGTGCTCGACAAGCTGGCGCTCCTGTCCGCGCCGGAGGTCGCGGTCAAGCGCGACGGGCTGCGTCACATCGTGCCGCTCGCCGGGGTCGTCCTGGACGACATCCTCGTGCTGCGGCCGGGCGACCAGGTGCCCGCCGACGCCCGGGTCCTGGCCGGGGACGACCTCGTCGTCGACGAGGCCATGCTCACGGGGGAGTCCGAGCCGCAGGTCAAGGTGGCGGGGGACCCGCTGCTGTCCGGCTCGCATGTGGTGGGAGGGTCCGGCTACGCGGTCGTCACCGCGGTCGGAGCGGCGTCCTACGCGAACAGGCTGACCGCCGAGATCAAGCGGCATTCCCTCGTGCGCTCCGAGCTGCGGGCGGCGACCAACCGCATCCTTGTGGTGTTGTCCTGGATCCTCGGGCCCGTCATCCTGATCACGCTGCTCGGCCGGGTCTCGACCTACGGCGGGATCGCCGCCCTCGCCGACTTCAGCGACGGAGACTGGCGCGCCGCCCTCCGCGACGCGGTGGCCAGCGTCGTCGGCATGATCCCGGAAGGGCTCGTGCTGCTGATCAGCCTCGCCTTCGGGGTTGCCGCGATCCAGCTGGCCAGGCACAAGGTGCTGATCGAGGAACTGGCGGCAGTGGAGGTGCTTGCCCGCGTCGACGTGCTCTGCCTCGACAAGACCGGCACGCTCACCAGCGGCGAGCTTGTCTTCGACCGGCTCGTCCTCGACCCGCAGGTCGCGTTCGACCCGACGCTCGAAGCGGGGGCGAGCCGGGCCCTCGGTGCCTTCGGGGCCGACGACGCCGCAAACCTCACCGCCCGGGTGCTCGGCGGCCACTTCTCCGTCGGCGGGGCCACGGTGCGATCCCGGCTGCCGTTCGGCTCGGCCCGGAAATACAGCGGCGTCGCACTCGAGCATGCGGGGGAACCGTCCGCATGGCTCCTGGGGGCGCCGGAGCGGCTCCTCGCGGGGCACCCGGACCGCCTGGCCGCGGCCAACGACATCGCCGCGGCCGGCCAGCGCACCCTCGCCCTGGTCAGGCTGGCCGGCGACCTGGCGACGGACGCGGCCGCCGACCCGACCGACCAGGACCTCACCCCGGCGGCCCTCGTGGTGTTCCGCGAATCGGTGCGCCCGCACGCCGCGGAGACCCTCCGCTACTTCGCGGGGCAGGGGGTGCGCGTGATCGTGATGTCCGGGGACAACCCCGTCACGGTCGCGGCCCTCGCCCGCGAGCTCGGCCTCGCAGGGGAGACGGTGAACGCGGCGGGCCTCGCCGATGACGCGGCCCTCGCGGCGGCCCTCGGCTCGGCGAGCCTGTTCGGACGGGTGAGCCCCGAGCAGAAACGGAAGGCGGTGGCCATCCTCCAGGCGGAGGGGCGCACCGTCGCGATGACCGGCGACGGAGTCAACGACGCCATGGCGATCAAGGACGCCGACCTCGGAATCGCCATGGGTGCTGCGACCCCCGCCACCAAGGCCGCATCCCGGCTGGTGCTGCTCGACAACCGGTTCGACCGGCTGCCGGAGGTGCTCGCCCTCGGCCGCCGGGTGATCGCCAACGTCGAGCGGGTGGCGAACCTGTTCCTGTCGAAGACGGTCTACGGCATCCTGATCGCCCTGGCGATGGCCGCCCTGGCGTTGCCGTTCCCGTTCCTGCCGCGCCAGCTGACCCTGGTGTCCGCCCTCGCGATCGGGATCCCGTCGTTCGTGCTGGCCCTCGCCCCGAACCGGCGCATCTACACGCCCGGTGTGCTGCGCCGGATCATCCGGTACGCCGTGCCTACCGGAATGATCGCCGCCGCGACCGTGCTCGCGGCCTTCCTCCCGCTCTTCCACCGGATCCCGCTCAACGAGGCCCGGAGCGTCACCACGGTCGCCCTGTTCGTCGTCTCGCTGGCGATCCTGGCCGCGCTGGCCCGGCCGCTCACCGGGCCGCGGCTGGCGCTTGTCCTGTCCATGGCCGCGGCCATGGTCCTCGCCTGCACCGTGCCGTCCGGCCGGGTGTTCTTCGCCATCGCGGTGTCGCCGAACCTCGCGCTGGCCTACGGTATCGCGGTCGGCCTGTTGGGCGCGGCCGGCATCGAGCTGATGTACCGGTTCGCGAGGCGCCGCGGCCTGATCTTCGACCGCGAATAGTTCGGGAAATACCGCCCGGAATGCGGCCGTGCCTTCGTCTCCGCGCTAGAGTTATCTCTATGTCAAGATAGTTTGGCGGACAGTATCGATCGGGTGCCGTGCCCGCTGGTTAGGTTACCCTTGCTGGCAGGGGCAGGCGTCCGGTCGTCAGGATTGAGGATTGCGGACGGTTTCCCGTCGGTTTCCACGAAGGAGAGGGCAACGTGTCTGCAGTAAACAGCTTTGGAGCAAAGGACACCCTGCGGGTCGGTTCGACGGACTATGAGGTCTTTCGGCTCGACGCGGTCGAGGGTCACCAGAAATTGCCGTTCAGCCTGAAGGTACTGCTGGAGAATCTTCTCCGCACCGAGGACGGCGCCAACATCACCGAGGACCACATCCGCGCCCTCGGCGCGTGGGTCCCGACCGCCGAGCCGGACACGGAGATCCAGTTCACCCCGGCCCGGGTGATCATGCAGGACTTCACCGGTGTGCCCTGCATCGTCGACCTCGCCACCATGCGCGAGGCCGTCGCCGAGCTCGGCGGCGACGCGAAGAAGATCAACCCGCTCGCCCCGGCCGAGCTCGTCATCGACCACTCCGTCATCGCCGACCTCTTCGGCAGCGAGAACGCCCTCGAACGCAACGTAGAGATCGAATACCAGCGCAACGGCGAGCGCTACCAGTTCCTTCGCTGGGGCCAGACCGCCTTCGACGACTTCAAGGTCGTCCCGCCGGGAACCGGCATCGTGCACCAGGTCAACATCGAATACCTCGCCCGGGTCACCATGACCCGCGAGGTCCCTTCGACAGTCTCAGGACAAGCAACAATAGTGCAGGCCTACCCCGACACCTGCGTCGGCACCGACTCGCACACCACCATGGTCAACGGCCTCGGCGTGCTCGGCTGGGGCGTCGGCGGCATCGAGGCCGAGGCGGCCATGCTCGGCCAACCCGTCTCCATGCTCATCCCCAAGGTCGTCGGCTTCAAGCTCACCGGCTCCATCCCCACCGGCGTCACCGCGACGGATGTCGTGCTCACCATCACCCAGATGCTCCGCAGGCACGGCGTGGTCGGCAAATTCGTCGAATTCTACGGCGAGGGCGTCGCCCAGGTTCCGCTGGCCAACCGCGCCACGATCGGCAACATGAGCCCCGAGTTCGGCTCCACCGCCGCCATGTTCCCGATCGACGACGTCACCCTCGGCTACCTGCGCCTCACCGGACGCAGCGAGGAGCAGGTCGCCCTCGTCGAGGCCTACGCGAAGCTGCAGGGCCTGTGGCACGACCCGAACCAGGAGCCCGTCTTCAGCGAGTACCTGGAAATCGACCTCGGCACGGTCGTCCCGTCGATCGCCGGCCCGAAGCGCCCGCAGGACCGGGTCGAGCTCAGCCGTGCCCAGGAGCAGTTCGAGCTCGACCTCCAGAGCTATGCCAGCCAGGACCTGTCCAGGGTGGACGCGGCGGTCGAGGGGACCTTCCCGGCATCCGACCCGATCGGTTTCACCGCCGAGGACGAGTGCAGCGCCCACCAGCTCTCGCACAGCCACGTCAGCCACGCCCCGGCAACCGTGTCGAACCCCGTCCCGATCACCACGGCCGACGGCGTCAGCTACACGCTCGACCACGGTGCGGTCGCCGTCGCCGCGATCACGTCGTGCACGAACACCTCCAACCCGTCCGTCATGCTCGCGGCCGGCCTGCTCGCCCGCAACGCGGTCAGGAAGGGGCTCACGAGCAAGCCCTGGGTCAAGACCACCCTCGCGCCCGGCTCCAAGGTCGTCACCGACTACTACGCGAAGGCCGGCCTCACCGACGACCTCGAAGCCCTCGGCTTCTACACCGTCGGTTACGGCTGCACGGTCTGCATCGGCAACACCGGCCCGCTGATCGACGAGGTGTCCGCCGCGATCAACGAGAACGACCTGGCCGTCACGGCCGTGCTCTCCGGCAACCGCAACTTCGAGGGCCGGATCAGCCCCGACGTGAAGATGAACTACCTCGCCAGCCCGCCCCTGGTCATCGCCTACGCCCTCGCCGGGTCGATGAACTTCGACTTCGAGACGGATGCCCTCGGCACCGACCTGGACGGCAACGACGTGTTCCTCAAGGACATCTGGCCGGACTCCGCCGAGGTGCAGGCCACGATCGACAGCTCGATCGACACCGCCATGTTCACCAAGGAGTACGGCGAGGTCTTCGAGGGTGACGCGCGCTGGCGCTCCCTGCCGACGCCCGACAGCGAGGTCTTCGAATGGGACCCCGAATCGACGTACGTGCGGAAGCCCCCGTACTTCGACGGGATGACGCTGGAGACCAGCCCGGTCACCGACATCGTCGGAGCCCGCGTGCTCGCCAGGCTCGGCGACTCCGTCACGACCGACCACATCAGCCCCGCCGGCAACATCAAGGCCGACAGCCCTGCCGGCCAGTACCTGATCGAGCACGGCGTGGCACGCGGCGACTTCAATTCCTACGGGTCGCGCCGCGGCAACCACGAGGTCATGATCCGCGGAACCTTCGCGAACATCCGTCTCCGCAACCAGCTGCTCGACGACGTCGAGGGTGGCTACACCCGCGACTTCACCGTCGACGGCGGGCCGCAGGCGTTCATCTATGACGCGAGCCAGAACTACCAGGCCGCCGGAACGCCGCTCGTCATCCTCGGCGGCAAGGAGTACGGCTCCGGCTCGTCCCGCGACTGGGCAGCCAAGGGAACCAGCCTGCTCGGAGTGAAGGCCGTCATCACCGAGAGCTTCGAGCGGATCCACCGGTCGAACCTGATCGGCATGGGCGTCGTCCCGCTGCAGTTCCCGGCCGGCTCAAGCTGGGCCTCGCTGGGCCTGGACGGCACCGAGGTGGTCCGGGTCTCGGGCATCGAGGAGCTGAACCGCGGAACGACTCCGAAGACGGTCCGAGTGACCGCCACGCCGAGCGCCGACTCGGCGGCCGGCAAGGAAACGGTCGAGTTCGACGCGGTCGTGCGCATCGACACGCCGGGCGAGGCCGACTACTACCGCAACGGCGGCATCCTGCAGTACGTGCTGCGGTCGCTCGTCTCCTAGCAACTCCCGGCCGGCTCCCAAACCGGCGCGTAGACTCGGTCTGACCGAATCTGCGCGCCGGTTTCATTCGGCGCCTGGCCAACGTGAAAGGTGTTCCTGATGGGTCTTCTGGAGACAATTTCCGGTCCCCGCGATCTCGATGGTCTCTCGAACCAGCAACTCATCGAGCTCGCCGCCGAAATGCGGGGCTTCCTGGTCCACGAGGTCGCGAAGACCGGCGGGCACCTCGGACCCAACCTCGGCGTCGTCGAGATGACGATCGCCATCCACCGGGTCTTCGAATCGCCGCGCGACGCCATCGTGTTCGACACGGGCCACCAGACCTACGTGCACAAGCTGCTCACCGGGCGGCAGGACTTCAGCAGGCTGCGGCAGCGCGGCGGCCTTGCGGGCTACCCGCAGCGTTCCGAGTCGGTGCACGACATCGTCGAAAGCTCCCACGCCTCCAGTTCGCTCTCCTGGGCAGACGGGATCTCCCGCGCCTTCGAGATGACCGGGCAGAGCGACCGCCACGTTATCGCCGTCGTCGGCGACGGCTCCCTCACCGGCGGAATGACCTGGGAGGCCCTCAACAACATCAGCGATGACAACACCCGTCGCCTGATCATCGTCGTGAACGACAACGGCCGCTCCTACGCGCCCACGATCGGCGGCATGGCCCGGTTCCTCAACACCGTGCGTACCCGGAAGAGTTACCGGACGGCGTACCTGACCAGCCGTCAGGCATTCGACCACATGGGTGCCCCCGCGCGGGCGTTCTTCCGCGGCGTGCGCGGCGGGTTGCACGGCTTCCTCGCCCGGGTCTCCAACAACGAGGCGCTCTACTCGAACCTGGACATCAAGTACATCGGACCGGTCGACGGACACGACATGGTCGCCATGCTCGAGGCGCTTCGCCAGGCCAAGGGCTATGGCGCCCCGGTGATCGTGCACACGATCACCCAGAAGGGCAAGGGCTACGACCCGGCCATGCGGGATGAGGCCGACCAGTTCCACGCCGTCGGCCAGATCGACCCGGAGACCGGCGAATCGATCGAGTCGGCCGGCGCGCCGTCGTGGACGTCCGTCTTCGCCGACGAGCTGCTCCGCCTCGCCACCCTCGACGAGCGGATCGTCGGCATCACCGCCGCGATGCTCCGCCCCACCGGACTTCACAAGATGGCCGAGCGGTTCCCCGACCGCGTCCACGACGTGGGGATCGCCGAGCAGCACGCCGTGACGAGCGCGGCCGGCCTCGCCTTCGGCGGCCTGCACCCCGTCGTCGCGCTCTACGCCACCTTCATCAACCGCGCCTTCGACCAGGTGCTGATGGATGTCGCCCTGCACAAGGCCGGCGTCACCTTCGTCCTCGACCGGGCCGGGGTCACCGGTCCGGACGGCCCGAGCCACCACGGGATATGGGACCTCGCCATCCTGCAGGTCGTGCCGGGCATCCGTCTCGCCGCGCCCCGGGACTCGGTCCGGCTGCGCGAGGAGCTCGAAGAGGCCGTCAAGGTCGACGACGGGCCGACCGTGCTGCGCTTCCCGAAGGGCAGCACCGGTGTCGAGTTCGACGCCATCCGCCGTCTCGAAGACGGGGTGGACGTGCTGCTGGAGTCCAGCCAGCAGGACGTGCTCATCGTCACGGTCGGACCGATGGCCGGGATGGGCCTCGACGTGGCACAGCGCCTCGCCGCGCAGGGGATCGGCGCCACCGTGGTCGACCCGCGCTGGGTTGTGCCGGTGCCGAAGAGCATCATCGCGCTGGCGGCCGAGCACCGGATCGTCGTCACGATCGAGGACGGCATCCGGGTCGGCGGCATCGGCACCCGGATCCGGCAGGACCTGCGCGAGGCCGGCGTGGACACCGCCGTGACCGAGCTGGGCCTGCCCGACGAGTTCCTCGACCACGGCACCCGGGCGGAGATCCTCGAGCGGGTGGGCCTGACGCCGCAGCACATCGCCCGCGACGTGGTCGCGATGGTCCTCGGCAGCAAGATCCCGCACGCCCGGCCGCTGCCCGCCGGCCAGGCCGACACCGGATCGATCACGGTCAACCGCGCCCACAAAGACTGACCTGCCCCGGTGGTCGAGCGTGCGCCGGTGGTCGAGTGTGCGCCGGTGGTCGAGTGTGCGCCGGTGGTCGAGTGTGCGCCGGTGGTCGAGCGTGGGCCGGTGGTCGAGCTTGTCGAGACCTGATCTCGACAAGCTCGATCACCGGTGGTGCTCGATCACCGCGAGCCGGTTTCGGGCTATTCGGCCGCGTTGGCCAGGGCCGGCACGGCTCCGACGCCGCGGATCGGAGGCGTGTGGAACGTGCCGCCGAAGACCCGCTCGCTCGCGCCGACCCGGTCGAGGTACGGTGTGACCCCGCCCATCTGGAACGGGTAGCCCGCTCCGAGGATCATGCACAGGTCGATGTCCTCCGCCGCGTGCACGACGTCGTCGTCCAGCATCCGCTTGATCTCGTCGGCGAGTCCGTCCTCGAAGCGGCGCTGGAGCGCCGTCGCCGTCATCGGGGTGGTGCCCCCGGCGACGATCTTCAGGGCACCCTTGTCGTACCCCTTGATCTTGCCCTTTGCGTCGCGCTCGAGAAGCTTGCCGTGTTCGGCGAGCTTGTGCAGGTTCTCGCTCTCGAAGAACCGGTCGGGGAACGCGGCGTGGTGCGTGTCCAGCACGTGCGCTCCCACCTTGAGGCCGACGAGTTCGAGGAGTTCGAACGGTGTCATCGGGAGTCCGAACGGGGCGATCGCCTCGGAGACGACGTCGAACGGGGTGCCGGTGTCCACGGCGTGCATCGCCTCGCCGAGTACCTTGGCGAGAATCCGGTTGACGACGAAGCCCGGGGTGTCCCGGGTGATCACCGCGTTCTTCTTCAGCTTGCCTGCGACGACCATGGCCGTTGACAGGGTGACGTCGTTGGTCTGCGGGGTGTTCACCACCTCGATCAGGGGCATGACGGCGACGGGGTTGAAGAAGTGGAAGCCGACCAGCCGTTCCGGATGGGCGAGCTTCGCACCGATCTGTTCGACCGACAGCGACGACGTGTTCGTGGCAAGGATGGCATCGGGGGCGATGTGCTTCTCGATTTCGGCGAAGACGTCCTGTTTGACGCCCAGCTCCTCGAAGACGGCCTCGATCACCCAGTCGGCGTCGGCGAACTGCGCCTTGTCCGTGGTGCCCGTGACCAGCGCGCGGAGCCGGTTCGCCTCGTCAGAGGTGATGCGCTTCCTGGTCTCCAGGGCGAGGATCTCGGCGTGGATGTACGCGACGCCCTTATCCACCCGTGCCTGGTCGAGGTCGGTGATGACAACCGGCACGCGCAGCCGCCGCACGAACAGCAGGGCGAACTGGCTGGCCATCAGCCCGGCGCCGATCACACCGACCTTCGTGATGGGACGGGCCAGCGCCTTCTCCGGGGCGCCCGCCGGCCGTTTGGCCCGCTTCTGCACGAGGTTGAACGCGTAGATGCTCGCCTGCAGCTGGTCGCCGGAGATGAGGCCGGCCAGCGAGTCGTCCTCGCGTTCGAACCCTTCCTGGCGGCTGCCGCTCTTCGCGGCCTTCAGCAGGTCGAGTGCGACGTAGGGTGACGTGGCGATGGTTCCGATCCGGCTTTCGAGCATCCGGCGGGCGATTCCGACGGCGACGTCCCATTTCACGAGCCGTTCGATCTTGCCCGGCACGTTCGGCCTGGCCACGGTCTCGGTCCCGGCGATGACCCGGTCGGCCCACCTGATGGAGCTCTCCAGGAACGTCGCCGAGGCGAACACGACGTCCGCGATGCCGAGTTCGAGGGCGCCCGAGGCCTTGAGCACCCGGTTTTTGAGCGGGTTCTCGATGATCACCGTGAGTGCGTTCTCGATTCCGACCAGGTTGGGCAGGAGGTAGGAGCCACCCCAGCCCGGGATCAGCCCGAGGGACACCTCCGGCAGCGCGATCGCCGGCACGGAAGCGTCGACGGTGCGGTAGTCGGCATTCAGGGCGATCTCGAGCCCGCCGCCGAGCGCGAGCCCGTTGATGAAGACGAAGGAGGGCACGCCCAGCTCGGACTGTTTGCCGAGGGCGTGGTGCCCGAGCTGGGCCAGGAGCTTGCCGGTGGCAAGGGACGGGATCTCGCTGACCTTGCTCAGGTCGGCGCCCGCAGCGAGAATGAACGGCTTGCCGGTGACGGCAACGCCGTGGATATCCCCACGCGCCGCCCGCAACTTCAGGGCATCCATGGTGGCCGCGAATTCGAGCAGCGTGACCGGGCCGAGGGTGTTCGGGCGGGTGTGGTCCCGCCCGTTGTCGAGCGTGACCAGGGCGAGGACGCGGCCCTGGGAGAGCGGGACATCCCGAACGAAGGAATGCGTGACGACCTCGTCGGCGGACAGGGCCACGAGCGGGGAGAAATCGAGTGCGGAGTAGTCGCTCATCGCTTACTTGGCCTTTCGGTTGAAGTGTGGGTTCTCCCAGATCACGGTGCCGCCCTGGCCGAGGCCGATGCACATGGCGGTAAGGCCGTAGCGCACCTCGGGGTGCTCGCTGAACTGGCGGGCAAGTTGGTTCATCAGGCGCACACCGGAGGATGCGAGGGGGTGGCCGATCGCGATCGCTCCGCCGTACTCGTTGACCCGCGGGTCGTCGTCGTCGATGCCGAAGTGGTCCAGGAACGAGATGACCTGCACGGCGAAGGCCTCGTTGAGCTCGAAGAGGCCGATGTCGGTGATGCTGAGGCCCGCCTTGCGCAGGGCCTTCTCCGTCGACGGCACCGGTCCGAGACCCATGACCTCGGGCTCGACGCCGGCGAAGGCGAAACTGACCAGCTTCATCTTGACCGTGAGGCCTAGTTCCCTGGCCGCCTTGCCGCTGGCGAGGAGGCAGGCGCTCGCGCCGTCGTTGAGCCCGGAGGCATTGCCTGCCGTGATCCGGCCGAACGGGCGGAACGGGGTCTTCAGGGTGGCCAGGCCCTCCAGGGTGGTTTCGGGGCGCGGGCCCTCGTCCCTGGTCGCCAGTCCCCAGCCGGCATCGCTGCGGATGGCAACGGGGACGAGGTCAGGCTGGATCTTCTCGGCGGCGTAGGCCGCGGCGACCTTCTGCTGGCTGCGCAGCGCGAAGCGGTCAGAGCGTTCCTTGGTGTACGAGGGGAAGCGGTCGTGGATACGCTCGGCGGTGGCACCCATGACGAGTGCATCCTCGCTGACCAGGCGTTCCGCCAGGAACCGCGGGTTGGGGTCGACGCCTGATCCCATCGGGTGGCGTCCCATGTGCTCCACGCCGCCGGCGATGGCGAGGTCGTAGGCGCCGAAGCCGATGGCCGCACCCATGGTGGTGACCGCCGTCATGGCGCCGGCGCACATGCGGTCGATCGCGAAGCCCGGAACCGATTTCGGCAGTCCGGAGAGCAGCGCCGCCGTGCGGCCGAGGGTGAGGCCCTGGTCACCGGTCTGCGTCGTCGCGGCGATGGCCACGTCGTCGATGCGTTCGCCGGGGACCGACGGGTTGCGTTCCAGCAGGCCGATCATGGCCTTGACCACCAGGTCGTCGGCCCGGGTGTTCCAGTACATGCCCTTTTCGCCGGCTCTCCCGAACGGGGTGCGAACCCCGTCCACGAAGACGACTTCTGCTCTATCGGCCACTTTGCCTCCATCAATCCAACGGGTGTCGGTCGATCCTAAGGTGACACCCTGGGGCAGAAGAATCGTTGGACGGTTCCTACGAACCCTCCTCCGAGGGCGCGTTGATCGTTTGGTGGACCTCGACAAAGGCATCGGCTATTCGTTGTGCGGTCAGTTCAATTTGCCATGCCCGGGCGCCAAGGGTCGCGAGCGCCTCGCCGATCGATTCCGAGTCGGTGGGCTCCGGCGGAGTCCACGCCATCCGGCGAACGTAATCGGGCGTCACCAGGTTTTCCAAGGGGATGGCGAACTCGTCCGAGATCTCGGCGAGCACGGCGCGCGCGGCCTTGAAACGCAGGTCGGCGTCCGGATTGCGGTCGGCCCAGGCGCGAGGCGGCGGAAGCGCATCCCCGTTGCTCCGGACCGAGGGGAGCTCGGTTGAGGCCAGGCCGGCCTGGATGGCGGCCCACCAGCGATCGAGTTCGCTGCGGCTGGCCCGTCCGCTGAATTCGCGGAGGTCGGCCAGCTCCTGGCGCGTCGTCGGCAACGTACGGGCAGCAGCGACGAGCGACGCGTCCGGCACGAGACGGCCCGGCGACACGTCGATGTCCTGCGCGAGCCGGTCCCTGGCGAACCAGAGCTCCCGGGCGACGGCGAGGTTGCGCTGGGCGCGGAGAGAGTGCACGCCGGAAAGCCGTCGCCACGGTTCGGCGCTCACGGGCTTCGACTCCCGGGTCAGCACGGCCGCGAATTCCTGACCGGCGATGACGGTCTTCTGGTCTGCGGCGAGCATGTCGACCATCCGGTCGCGCAGGTCGGGGAGCAGCTCGACATCGAGCGCGCCATAGACGAGCCAAGCCTCCGGGAGCGGGCGGGTGGACCAGTTGGCGGCGGAATGCTCCTTGGCCAGGTGGATGCCGAGCAGCTCTTCCACCACGGTTCCGAGGCCGACCCGGGGGAGCCCCAGCAGGCGCGCGGCAAGTTCGGTGTCGAAGATCCGTGCGGGGTCGAGGCCGACCTCGCGCAGGCAGGCCAGGTCCTGACTGGCGGCGTGGAAGATCCATTCCTCGCCCGCGAGGGCGTCGTTCAGCTCGTGGAAGTCGCCGATCGCCGGCGGGTCGAACAGGAACGTGCCCGCGCCGCGACGGTAGATCTGGATCAGGTACGCGCGCTGCGAGTAGGTGAACCCCGAGGCACGCTCGGCGTCGACGCCGATCGGCCCGGTGCCGCCGACGATCGCCGCGGTCGCCGTCAAGTAGGCATCCCGCGTGTCGATCACGTGGTGATCAACCACGTCCGGTTCGGCGTGTGGACAACATGCTCACTCCTTCGCCAGTGGGTGGAAGACCTGCAAGCATGCAGAGCAGTTCACCCCATCCTTCGACGTGGGCGGTGAGATTGTGGTCCAGCGGTGTCCACGAAGCTCTCAACTCTATCTGTGCGCCATCGCCCTGCCTGGCAAGTTCGCCGAAGCCTGACGAGATAATCTTAGTCGCAGTCCCTGATGCAGCCGTATATCGGGCGCCATGAGCGTCGAGCGCGTCGACCAGCCAGGCCCAGGCGACCTCGGCCAGGAAGGGATCGAGGCCGATGTCCGTCTCCAGCGGGGCCTGCGCGAAACAGACAACGCGGAAGGCGCCGCCCCATGCCTCGGGCTCGTCGGGGTCGTAGAGCAGGATGAAGCGGCCGGTGCCGAAATCGGAGTTGCCGCCGTGACGGCTCGGCGTGATGTCGGCGGAGAGCGCCACGGCATGCGGGGCGAGGTTGCCCGGCGCGGCGATCTCGTTCACGACCAGTTCGACCCTGGACTGAGCACGCCGAACGGCCGCGAGGGCGGCGGCGAACTCCGGCGGGAGTGGTTCCTGTGTTTCGGGCACGAGTGCAGACTAGAGTTTTTTCAGGGTGCCGTACGCGAGGCACGCCGGGCAGGCGGAGGTAACGGATGGGCAGACGATTGGAACGCGGCGGACATCCGGCGCGGATCGCCGCGGTGACCGGGCTGATCGGTGTCGCCGCGGTGGCCGTGGCCGGCGTGGCGGCGAGCGTCCTGTCCGGCGTCATGGCCCGCCGGATCGTCACCCCGTCCATGAAGCGCACCGACGATGTGCGGGTGGAGGCGGTGGACCTTGCGGCGGGGACGATCACGCTGCAGTCCACTCCGGACTCCGTGCTCCAGGGCGACTACAGCTTCTGGTTCTCCGGCGACCGCGGGCATGCGCACCTGGGGGAGATCCTCCGCAGCACGCCGGCGGCGGTGACCCGGCGCATCCTGCGGGTCGACCACGGCGACCTGGCCGAGGCACGGCACGGCCGTCTCGGCGGGTACTCCTTCCTCGGTCCCTGGGACCTCGCGGTGGAGTACGACGACGTGCTCATTCCGACCAGGGGCGGGGATGCCCCGGCCTGGCTGATTCCGGCGACGGTTTCAAGCGGGCGCTGGGTGATCCAGGTGCACGGCCGGGGCGTGCGGCGGCAGGAGACCCTGCGGGCTGTGCCGGTCTTCCGGGACGAGGGATACACCGCCCTGCTCATTTCCTACCGGAATGACGGTGACGCCCCCGTGAGCGCGGACGGGCGCTACGGGCTGGGCGACACCGAGTGGGAGGATGTCGAGGCGGCCATTGCATTCGCCGCGGGCCGCGGAGCGACCGAGATCGTGCTGATGGGGTGGTCGATGGGCGGCGCCATCGTGCTGCAGGCGGCCACCCGGTCCCGGCTGCGAGAACTGATCGTCGGGGTCGTGCTGGATTCGCCCGTGATCGACTGGGCCGATGTCGTCGCTTTCCAGGGAGGCAGCCTGGGTCTGCCGGGGATGGTGTCCAGCGGTGCGATGCAGGTGCTCGGCCGGCGCTGGGGCGGGCGGATCACCGGGCAGAGCGCCCCGATCGACTTCGGCCGGCTGGATTTCGTGTCCCGGGCGGGCGAACTCGATATGCCGGTCCTGCTCATGCACAGCGACGACGACGGTTATGTGCCGGCGACCGGTTCGCGGGCGCTGGCCGAGCGGCGACCCGACATCGTCACCTTCCTGCCGTTCACGGTCGCCCGCCACACCAAGCTGTGGAACTACGACCGGGAGAGCTGGAACCAGGCGATCACGACCTGGCTGGCCGCCCTCCCGCCGAGGTGACCCTTGCCTCTGCGCGCGGCGGTCCCGTCAGACGGCGGTCTCGCGGAGCCGTCGTTTCGTGCGGGCGAGCATCGCCGTCATCCCACGGATGCGCAGGGGCGACACGGCCTTCGTCAGGCCGATCGACAGCGGGTAATCGTCGGGGACGGCCAGCACCTGCTCCGTGCTGAGGCCGTCAAGGCCCTGGGCGAGGATCGACGCGAAGCCCCTGGTGGTCGGCGATTCCCGGGGCGCCGTCGCGTACAGGTGCACGGACTTGCCGGCGTCGTCATCGACCTCGACGAACATGAACACGGGGGACTGGCACTCGACGACCCGCTCGAGCAGATCGGGGTGCTCCTCGTACCGCGCCGGGAGCGCGGGCAGCTCGCCCGCGAACTCGAGCAGGAGCAGCAGGCGGTCAGGTTGCTCGAGGGCGAGGAAATCGTCTCGGATCTCGGCCAGTTTCGCGGGCAGTTCGGTGGAAGTCATCGGAGGTATTCTGCCACGCGACGCTGAGGGGCGGCGCGCGGCGGGTGAGCCGGAATCAACCGGTGGGAAGCGATCAGCGGGGGAGCGGGGCGGCGCCCGGTTCCGTGCCGAGCACGATCGGCACCTGCACGGCGTTGCCCCATTCGGTCCAGGAGCCGTCGTAGTTGCGCACACCCTCGAAACCGAGCAGGTGGGTGAGCACGAACCAGGTGTGGCTGGAGCGCTCCCCGATCCGACAGTAGGCGATCACCCTGTCGCCGTCTGCGAGGCCGGCCTCGCCACGGTAGATGGCGTCGAGTTCGGTCCTGGTGCGGAACGTTGCATCGGGTGCGGCGGCGCGGGCCCACGGCACCGACGCCGCCGACGGGATATGGCCGGCGCGGAGGGCGCCCTCCTCCGGGTAGGCCGGCATGGTCGTGCGCTCCCCGCTGTACTCCTCAGGGGACCGCACGTCGATCAGCGGGTTGCCGAAGTGGGCGAGCACGTCGTCCTTGAACGCGCGGATGGGCGCGTCGTCACGGGGGACGACCGGGTAGTCGACGGGTGCCACCTGGCTGGCGGTGGTGGTGGTCTCGCGCGCCTCGGCGATCCACTTGTCACGGCCGCCGTCAAGCAGACGCACATCACGGTGGCCGAAGAGGGTGAACACCCACAGGGCATACGCGGCCCACCAGTTGTTCTTGTCGCCGTAGATGACGACCGTCGTGTCCCGTGCGATCCCCTTGGAGCCGAGCACGGCCGCGAACGCGGCGCTGTCGACGAAGTCGCGTTTCACCGGGTCGTTCAGATCGGTGTGCCAGTCGATCTTGACGGCGCCGGGGATATGCCCGGTCTCGTACAGCAGCACGTCCTCGTCGGATTCCACGACGACGATTCCGGGTTCGCCCAGGTGCGCCTGCAGCCAGTCGGTGGACACGAGCCGCTCGGGGTGGGCGTAGGCGGCGAATTTGGGGGCCGGATCGAGTTCGACGGACATGGGAACAACCTCCAGGGAGCGTCGGAACGACACAGGATTGATTTGACTGCGGTTTAGGCTGGTCAGCGCCCGCTCTTCGAATCTACGCGGTGTGGGCGGCGAGCGCATCCGGCAGATTCACCCGGAGGCGGGTCCGCATCAACCGACACAGAAACGCGGGTGTTCCACCATGGCTCCAGAGGCGCCTCGCCGTCGGCCTCGGCTGGTCGATCGTTCCCCGAGCATCACCGGAGCCGAAATCGTCGCCGAGCTGGTGCCCCCGCCCCAGTTCGAGCACGCCTCCTTCGATTCCTACCGGCCCGACCTCGACTTCCCTTCGCAACTCGAGGCCGTCGAACGGCTCAGCGCCTTCGCCGGCGCGTGGATGCCCCAGCGCCCCAGCGGCTTCTTCTCCCGCACCCGCAAACCCAAACCGGAGCTTCCCGGCATCTACCTCGACGGCGGCTTCGGGGTGGGCAAGACGCACCTTCTCGCCGCGCTCTGGCACGCGACCCCCGGCCCCAAGTACTTCGGCACCTTCATCGAGTACACGGCGCTGGTCGGCGCCCTCGGCTACGCCGCCACGGTCAAGCAGCTCTCCGGCGCCCGCCTGATCTGCATCGACGAGTTCGAACTCGACGACCCGGGCGACACGATGCTGATGACCCGGCTGCTCGGGGAGCTCGTCGCGTCGGGGACCCGCGTCGCCGCCACCTCGAACACCCCGCCGAACTCTCTCGGCGAGGGCCGTTTCGCGGCGATCGACTTCCTCCGGGAAATCCAGGCGATGTCGGCGAACTTCGAGATCGTGCGGATCGACGGACTCGACTACCGCCGACGGGACATCGAAGGCCACGCGATCGCCGTGTCAGCAGAGGTGCTCGACCATCTGGTCGGGGCGCTCGTGGAGCGGGGATCGACCGTCACCCTCGACGATTTCGGCGCCCTGATCCGGCATCTCAGCACGGTGCATCCGTCGAAGTACATCAAGATCATCAACGGCATCGACGTGATCGCCCTCACCGACGCCTACCTGCTGACCGACCAAACGGATGCCCTGCGCCTGGTGGCCTTCATCGACCGGGTCTACGACGCGGAGATCCCGGTCATCGCCAACGGCCAACCGCTCAACGAGGTCTTCGACGACGAGATGCTTTCCGGCGGGTACCGCAAGAAGTACCAGCGTTCGCAGTCCCGCCTGGTGGCGCTGACCACAGGGGAGCTCCCGCCGCACGACTGACGGGCCGCCCCGGTCGGGTGCCCGGGCCAGTGGCAACTCGGAAACGCGATGTTAACACGTTCGCCGTCCGCGTAACGCGGCCGAAACATCCGCGCGCATTCGCCGAAACCTGACAGTTCCAAACTGACTCTGTACCCGCCGAGACACGAACAACTGCTCACCCTGTGCACGTCGACGGCAATCCTTAGTTAGAGAGAGGTAACCATGCCCATGGTTGAACTGTCAGTCCTGCTGGACGCCACAACGGATGAACTATCCCTGAACCTCAATTCCCTGTGGCTTCTCGTCGCGGCGGCCCTGGTGCTCCTGATGACGCCCGGTGTCGCGTTCTTCTACGGCGGCATGGTCAAGGCGAAGAGCGTCGTCAGCATGATGATGATGAGCTTCGGGGCGATGGGTGTCGTCGGTGTGCTCTGGGTGCTCTACGGATACGGCCTGGCGTTCGGCCCGGCACTCATCCCCGGCTTCCTGGGCAACCCGTCGTCGCTGCTCGGCCTGAGCGGGCTGCTCGGCGCCGGCAAGGACGGCGCTCTCGCGCCGGACCTCAACGGTCTTGCCTTCGCGGGCTTCCAGGCGACCTTCGCCATCATCACCGTCGCCCTGATCTCCGGCGCGATCGCCGACCGCGCGAAGTTCGGCGCCTGGCTGATCTTCGCCGCCGTGTGGTCGACCCTGGTCTACTTCCCGGTGGCGTACTGGGTCTTCAACCTCGCCGACGGCTGGGCTCCCGCCGCGCTCGGGGTCAACGACTTCGCCGGTGGCACCGCGGTGCACATCAACGCCGGAGCCGCCGGGCTGGCCCTTGCGCTGGTCCTCGGCAAACGCGTCGGCTTCAAGAAGGGCATCTCCAAGCCGCACAACGTTCCGTTGACCCTGCTCGGTGCTTCCCTGCTGTGGTTCGGCTGGTTCGGCTTCAACGCCGGCTCGGAGGCTGCGGTCGACGGCATCGCCGCCCTCGCCTGGGTGAACACGCTCGTCGCCCCCGCCGCCGGCATCCTCGGCTGGCTGATCGTCGAGAAGATCAAGGACGGCAAGCCGACGTCGATCGGTGCCGCGTCCGGCGCCGTCGCCGGCCTCGTCGCCGTCACCCCGGCCTGTAACATCCTCACTCCTGGCTGGGCGATCGTGCTCGGAGTCCTCGTCGGCGCGGTCTGCGCTGTCGCCATCGACCTCAAGTTCAAGTGGGGCTTCGACGACTCGCTCGACGTGGTGGGCATCCACCTTGTCGGCGGAATGATCGGCACCCTGTTCATCGGCATCTTCGGTTCGGGCATCGGCCTCCTCGACACGGGCAGCCTGGCGCAGCTCGGGGTGCAGGCGCTGGCCGCCTTCGGAATCGCGATCTTCTCGTTCGTGATGGCGTACGCCATCGGCTGGGTCATCCAGAAGACGATCGGCTTCCGGATCAACAACGAAGACGAGGTCGCCGGGGTCGACACCATCGTGCACGGCGAAGAGGGTTACGCACTCGACGCGGTCTGACTCACGAGCCCCTCGGGCGGTGCTGGGGCGGAGTCCGGTTTCGACCGGGCGCCGCCCCACGTCATGCCGAGGCCGGCCATAGTCCCGCCCCCAGCCGTTGTCCAGCCCCTTGTCGTAAGACAGCCCCAGTGAAAGGCTCGTCCTGCTGGCGATGAACCCGAACATCGCGAGATTCCCCGCCACGGTTTTCTTCCAACGAAAGCGTGTCGGGGAATTTTTTGCCCGGGGGGTTCGTGCCGGGCGCGTGGAGGCTGCCCTCCCGATAGCGTGGGGTAGACAGGACGCGGATGCACGCCGTGCGGGGGTCCTGTCGCCGGCCCAGAGCCGGTGCGTCAGCACTGCCGCTGCAAGGGCGGACACCGGAAGGATCCAATGTTTGATTTCCTGCTCAGTCCCATTCCCGGGTTCATCGTGTTGGCGGTCGTCGCCTTCCTGATCGTGCTGCTCTACGCCCGGTCGATCTACAAGAACGCCGGCCCGGACGAGGCGCTCATCATCACCGGCAAGAAGTCGAAGAAAACCATCGTCGACGGCGCCACCCTCGAGCAGTCAGGGCAGCGGGTCGTGCACGGCCAGGGCGTGTTCATCACCCCGTTCTTCCAGAAGGCCTTCAAGATCAGCCTGCGCAGCCGTGCCATCGAGATCACGGCGATCGCCCAGGACAAGATGGGTATCACCCTGACGGTCGAAGCGGTCGCCATCGTCAAGGTCGGCGACGACCCGGATGCCATCCGCGCCGCCGCCCAGCGCTTCCTCGGGCAGGACAAGAACATCGACAACTTCGCACTCGAGGTGCTGTCCGGTTCACTGCGTTCCTCGATCGGCGCGACCGACGTGATGACGATCATCCAGAAACGCGACGAACTCGGCGCCTCGGTGCTCGCCACAGCCCGCGAATCGCTCGCCAACCAGGGCCTCGACGTGGATTCGTTCGAGATCAAGGGCATCAGCGACGCCAACGATTACATCAAGGACATGGGCCGCGCCGAGCAGGCCAAGGTGCGCCGCCAGGCCGAGGTCGCCGAGCACCAGGCCAACCGGGAGGCCCAGGAGGCCGCGATCGCCGCCGAACAGGCCATCGCCGTCGCCCAGAACACCCTCGCGCTGCGCCGCGCGGCCCTGCAGCTCGACACCGACAAGGCCGCCGCCGAAGCGGCCGGCGCCAGGCCGCTCGCCGAGGCCAAGACCCAGCAGGCGATCGTGCAGGAGCAGGAACTCACCGCCCAGCGCCGGGCGAGCCTGCGCAAGGCCGAGCTGGAATCCGAGGTGAACGCCGTCGCGGATGCCGAGGCCTACCGCATCCGGGTCACCGCCGTGGCGGCTGCCGACGCGGCGGTGACCGCGGCAAACGCAGACCGGGACAGCCGCAAGGCGAATGCCGAGGCGATCCGAGCAGAGGGCCAGGCCAACGCCGACGCCATCCTCGCCCGCGGCGCGGCCGAGGCCGAGTCCACCAGACTCAGTGCGGAGGCCGTCGCCCAGCAGTCGGAGGCGCTCATCCAGCTGCGGATGGTGGAGATGCTGCCCCGGATCGCCCACGAGCTCGCGGCGCCGATGAGCAACATCGACAACCTGACCGTCATCTCGACCGATGGCGCGAGCCAGCTCAGCAAGAACGTGGCCGCGGGCTTCACCGAGGTCGACGCCGTGCTCTCCTCCACCATGGGGGTCGGCATCCGCGACCTTCTCGGCAGCCTCGTCGGCGGCGCGGTCGCCGGGCAGGGGTTCGCGATGGCAGCGGCACCGACCGATCCGGCAGGTGAGCCGGCACGATGACGCGCGCAGCGCCGGAGCCGATTTCGGCTGTTGGGCCGCCCCTGGCGGGCCGCGCATCGGCCAGCCAGCGGTGGTCACAGCTGGTCTTCCTGCACTGGCGGGTGGACGCGGCGATGGTGTCCCCTTTGCTGCCCGCCGGACTCGTTCCGGATGAGTACGACGGCAGCAGCTGGGTCGGCCTGATTCCGTTCGTGCTGGACCGGGCGACGGTCTGGGGGAGCCCGCCGGTGCCGTACGTCGGCAGTTTCGTCGAAGTCAACGTGCGTCTGTACGCCGTCGATGCCGATGGCCGCCGCGGAGTGGTCTTCGTGTCGCTGGAGGCCTCGAGACTCGCCGCGGTGATCGCGGCCCGGGCCCTTTTCCGGATCCCGTACCGCTGGTCCCGCACCGGGCTCGCCAGGGCGGTGGGGGAGCTCGGCTACACCTCCCGCAGGCACCTGGCTGCTTCCATCCGGACCGAAATCCTGGTGCGCCCAACGGACCATCCCGTCGTCGGCGACGCCCTGGCCGACTTCCTCACCGCGCGATGGGCGCTTTTCACCACTGTGCGCGGACGCACGGTGCACCTGCGCAACCACCATGAGCCGTGGCCCTTGTTCCGGGCAGAACTCGTGCGGCTCGACGACACCCTTCTCGCTGCGGCCGGGTTCCCGGGCGTCGCCGGCCGTCAGCCCGATTCCGTGCTCTACTCGCCGGGGGTGACCACTCGGTTCGGGTGAGCCGAGACGGGTCCCGCACCAGGACGCCTGCCTGTAGCCGAGGCTCTACCGGGCACTGCCGGTGACCGCGGCGCTGTCCCGGATTCCGCTGTCCCGGATTCCGCTGACCAGGTGCCGTAGCGCCCGCTCGTAGTGCTCATCACTGCCATAGGCGCTCATCTGGTCGGCGACGGCGACGGTCAGGGGGAAGCGCTCGGCGGGCAGGGCGGCGATCATCGCGCCGATGACTGGGCCGGGGTCCTGGCCGATCCGGGCCGCGGCGCTGCGGGCGGTGGCGAATGCCGACCAACCGTAGTTGAGGGCCAGGATGCCGCAGAAGTCGGCGACCGCGTCCCCGCCGGTAACCCCACCGCGGCGAAGGATGTCCAGGGCGAGCTCGCCGATCCGGGTGGCGTTCAGGCCGGGGTTGGGGTGGGTGAAGAGCGGGATGATGGCCCAGGGGTGCAGGGCCAGCAGCATCCGGTGTGCCCGCGCGAAGGCGGCCAGGTCCGCTGCCCAGTCGCCGCGGGGTTCCGGGGTGGCGAGGCGGCCGAGGATCCGGTCGAGGAGCGCGTCGACGAGTTCGTCCTTGGTTGCGAAGCAGCGGTAGAGGGCCATCGGCGAGGAGCCCAATTCCGTGGCGACGGCCCGTATCGTGAGGGCGTCGAAACCCTGCGCGGAGACCCGCTCGGCAGCGTCGAGGATTCCCTCGGGGGTGACTGAACTGCGGGGGAGACGCTGGCGGGCGGCGGGCGGGAAGGGCCCGCGGGCCTCCGGCGCACCACCGGCGGACTGTTCGTCGTGGGCGCCCTGGCCTTCGCCGCCGCCGCGACGGTGCTGACCTCGACCTTCGACTGGCCGGACATCCTGCGGGAACCCGCCGACGTGGTCCTGCCGGCCTTCGCCGCGGGCGGCCAGGGACTCGTCTGGACCTGGTTCGCGACGGCGTGGACCTACGCCATCCTCGCCGTCCCCCTCCTGCTCCTGCCCGCAGTGCTCGGCCGGGCCGGTGACCCGGTGCTCAAGGCGGCGACCTCGATCGGCGCGGCCTCGGTGCTCCTGTCGTTGATCGGCTTCCTGCGCTGGGTGTTCGTGGTGCCTGCTCTGGCGGACAGCTATGTCGCCGGGGACGCCGGCACCCGGGCGGCCGTCGGCGTCGCCTGGGTGGCACAGCACCAATTCGGTGGGGCGCTCCTCGGCGAACACCTGGGCCAGGTCCTCGCCGTCGCGTGGTCCGTTGCCGTCTCCGTGATCATCCTGCGCACCCGCGTTCTGCCGCGCTGGCTGGGCGCCCTCGGCCTGGTGGCCGGAGTGCTGTACCTGATCAGCCAGGGCGAGGTGCTGGCGACCGCCGTACCGGGCTTTCCGATCTGGGAGCCGGCCGGCATCCTCGGCAGCTCGGGCTGGGGCCCGTGGGTGGCCGCTCTCGGGGTGACGCTTCTCGTGCGGCCTGTCGGTCGGGCCCGCGGGGCGGGCACCGCGTCGGCCACGGAACTGCGGATCCCCGTCAGAGCGTGATCCCGAGAACGCTCGCCCCCAGTCCGGCGCACAGCACCGCGACCAGGACGAACAGCGCAGCCCAGACGATGCCCGGAACGTGGGTGAGCCGGGCGAGCTGGTCGGCATCCGATGAGAGTCCTCCGCGGCGGGAGCGGGACACCTGCAGTTCGAGCGCGGTGCGCAGGGCGCCGAGGAGCAGGAACGTCGTGATCAGCAGGGCGCCGATTCCCTGCACCAGGGGAGTGCCGAACCAGGTGATCACGAGGATCAGCGTTCCGGTCACCAGGACCGACCACAGCCCGAACCAATTGCGAATCTGCACGAGGATCAGCGTGAGCGCGACCAGCAGCAGCCAGAGCAATCCGCTGGCATAGCCGGCGCCCAGAATCGTGGCCGCGGCGAGCCCGAGCAGGGCCGGCGCGGTGTAGCCGGCGAGCAGGGTGAGGACCATCCCGAGTCCTCGCGGTCGTCCGCGGCTGACCGTGAGCCCCGAGGTGTCAGAGTGCAGGCGGATGCCGCCCAGCCGGCGCCCGGTCAGCGTCGCCACCAGGGCGTGGCCGCCCTCGTGCGCGATCGTGATCAGATGGCGTCCGCGCCGCCACAGCGCAGGAACCAGGACGAACAAGCCCGCGGTGAGGACGGTGAACAGCGCCGTCGCGGTGGGGAGCGGGTCCTGGGGGGCGCAGATGCGCGCCCAGAGGCCGAGAAGAACGTCCACCGGCTCAGAGGCCTTCGGCGATCGTGGCCGTTGCGTGCAGCCAGGCCCGGCGGGTGCGCGGGGCCAGGGCATGGATGTTCAGCGGTCCGCCGGCGACGATGGCCGGGTCGTGCGGCACGTCGCAGACGGCCCGGGTGAGCTGGCCGAAGTGGTCGTGAAGCCGCCTGGAGAGCGCGGCGTCGACGGTCGTGGCCGGTGCGGTGAGGATGGTGACGGCCCGTGCGACCTTGTCGGCGTGTCCCTTCTGGCGCAATCCCTCCAGGAGCGCCGCCGCACCGTACCCGGTGTCCTCGTGAATCGTGGAAACGACGACGAGCTGGTCGGCCGTCTCGACCGCGGCCTCCCAGTTGGAAGCGCGCATATTGTTGCCTGTGTCGACAACCAGGACGCGGTAGAACCGGCTGAGAACGGCGTAGAGCCGCCGGAATGCCGGTCCGTCGATGGTGGACACGCCCGCCGGGTCGAGATCGGATGCCAGGGCGTCGAACTGGGCATCCCCCTGGGGGTGCACGTAGTTGTCCAGATCGCCGAGTCGAATCGAGCGCCCGTTGTCGAAACGGCCCAGGTCCTGCAGAAGATCGAGGGCGGTGTTGGTGTGGCCGGTGGCCATGACCCGCACCCCGAGGTTTCCCATCGACTCGTTGTTGTCCCACGCGAGGGTATACCCGCCGCGGTGCATTCCCATGGTCGCGGCAATCAGCAACGTCGCGGTCGTCTTGTTCGCTCCGCCCTTGGGATTGAGCACAACGATCGTCTTCGGGCCGTCGAAGTCGGCCTGAACCCCGGCGATCGCCCGGCGCTGCACACGCTCGGCGCTACCCGGGCCGCAGGCGATGCGTCCGCGGGTCAGTCGCACCACCCGCCCCTGCCAGCCATGCCGGGCCGGTCCCGCTGTCGAGGGGTTGGCGGGCGGCTGCGGGCTGAGGAACCCGGCACGAGCGGGAGAACCATCGGTGCTGGGGGTATGCAGCGTCATGGTCGTACTCTTTCCGTCGTGATTCATCGGTGTTGAGCCTCGTCGGGAACGGAGCTTCAACGTCCTCAACCGTAAGAGGTTCCCGGCGGTCGTCCAAAACCGGCCTGCGGTGGGCGTGCGACGCCGGGGCGATTCGGTGCCACACTGGGGCGCAACAGCAGCTCCGCCAGAACGGAGGTGGGAGTTGGGAAAGGCCAGGAGCCGACAGGCCGCCGCCGCGGCCTCGGGCCTGTTCGCGCCGCGAGACCCGGTGATGGACCTCGCCCGAGTCGCCAGCCTCGGCGTCGTGGTGATCGGGCACCTTTTGATGCTGGGAGCGTCCATTGCCGGCGACCACCGGCTGGTGGTCCAGCGCACGCTGACCCTGCAGCCCTGGTTCACGCCCGTGACCTGGATTGCCCAGGTCATGCCCTTGTTCTTCGTTGTGGGGGGATTCGCCGGCGTGACGAGCTGGCGCCGGATCGAGGCGCGGGGTGGAACCGCAGCCGTCTTCATCCGAGCGCGGGTGCTTCGCCTGGCCTGGCCCACCCTGCCGTTGTTCGCGTTCCTGGTGCTGGCCATCCTCGTCATGCACCTGGCCGGGCTGTCCCCTGACACGGTGCAGGAGATCGCGACCGGGGTCGTCTCGCCGTTGTGGTTCCTCGCCGCGTACACCTTCTGTCAGGCCTTCCTGCCTGGTATGGCGACGCTGCACGCGCGCGCGCCTGTTCGACTGCTGATCGGCCTTGGCGGCGCGATGGTGATCGTCGACGCCGTGCGGATGTGGACGCACACGCCGGAACTCGGCCTGCTCAATATGACCTTCGTCTGGCTCTTCGTGCAGCAATTGGGTCTGTGGGCGGCCGACGGCTGGTTCGGCCGCAGATCGCGTCGATTCCTGCTCGCGCTCGCCGGCGCGAGCTACGCGCTGCTCGGTCTGATCACGACCGTCGGACCATATCCGGCGAACATGCTGGAGAACCTCAATCCGCCGACTGTTGCCCTGGCCGTGCTGGCCCTCGGGCAGTTCTCACTGGTGATGGCCGCGCGCCCGCAGCTGGAGCGACTGATGCGGAGTGCGGTCGTTCGGCGCGTCGTGGGCGGAATCGGTGCGCGGATGATGACGGTGTACCTCTGGCACCTTCCCGTTCTGGGGATCATCGTGGGAACGATGCTGCTCCTGCCCGTGCGGGAGCCGATCCCGGGCGGCACGGGCTGGTGGCTGACCCGACCTCTGGTGCTCGCGGCCGCCGTGGGCGCCCTGATCGGGGTCGCGGCGTTGTTCGGCCGATTCGAGCATCCGGCCCGGTCGCCCGCCGGTGCCGAGACGGAGGTGCACGACTGGCGCGTCGGCGTGTCGACCGCGCTGATGATCGTCCCGCCGTTCACGATCATGCTCTTCGGCCTCAACCTGGGCATTGCCGTGACAAGCGAGGTGTTGTTTGCCATTGCGGTGCTGTTGCAGTCGCCGCTGCAGCTGAAGGCGCCGCTACGCGAGGATGCGGACCAGGGCCACCAGGATCGCCGCCAGGGCCAGCACGATCGCGGTGATGGTCAGCCTGCGGCCGCGCGCACCGGCCGGGATGACGCCGAAGGCCTTGCCGGAGAGCATGACGCCGATGGTCGCAAGAATGAGCCCGGCAGCGGGAACGGGCGAGGCCAGCGCGATGCCGGCCACTGACAGCCAGAATCCCGGCATGCGCCCCGGGGTTTTCGACCAGTCAACCCGAGGGGCGCCGAGTCCGAGGAGGCCGTTGCCCTCCATGTTCGCGCGCGGGTCGTCCACAGGCGACTCCTTCCGTCGCGTCAGTCTTGCACGATCCGCGCGGCCGGAGCGGCGAAGGCGCAAAAAAACCCCGGGTGACCGGGGTTTCTCATGTGTGGGCGATACCGGACTCGAACCGATGACCTCTTCCGTGTGAAGGAAGCGCGCTACCAACTGCGCCAATCGCCCATTGTGGCCGGAGCTGCAACCACGAGTCTTGATACTAGCCCAGAGCCGGGATGCTGCGCACATCGACAGGGGCGCAACACGCCGTGTCGGCTCGGTTTGAATATGCGGCGGAGTATCGGCTAGAGTCTTCAAGCGCGCAGAAATGCGCGCAGTTGCGGATGTGGCGCAGTGGTAGCGCATCACCTTGCCAAGGTGAGGGTCGCGAGTTCGAATCTCGTCATCCGCTCGAATTGAATCGGCCGCAAGG
>NZ_SOHH01000074.1 GCF_004403515.1 Cryobacterium fucosi
GTGCGGAGCGCCGCCAGCGCGCAGACGGCGGCCAGGCCGGCCGCCACCGCGGCGGCGGCCAGGCAGACGGAGACCCAGATCGCGCTCATCGAGCACCAAGATAGGCCCGTGCGGCCGGTCCGTGTTGATTCTCGGCGCACGGCTGGGGCAGGCCGGCGCACGGCTTCCCGCCCGCGGCCGGTCGTCCCTGCAACCGCGCCGGGGAACCGGATGCGACAATGGCACGGTGTCGATGCAAACCAGCCGGGCCGGCGCGAGTGCGGCGCCGCACTCGCAGACCCTTTCCCGCGGCATCCGCGTGCTCGAGATCCTCGCCGAGGCCGACTCGCCACTGAGCATCGCCGAGGTCGCCGCCGCCCTCGGCGTGCACCGGTCGATCGCCTACCGGATCCTCCGCACCCTCGAGGATCACGGCGTCGTGGTGCGGGATGCCGCCGGCGCCGTGCGCCTGGGCCCGCGGATGGCGGCGCTCGCCCGCGGGGTCTCCCGCGACCTGCAGGCCGCGGCCCTGCCCGAGCTCACGAGCGTCGCCAACGAGCTCGGAATGACGGCCTTCGTCGCCGTGCTCGACCGGCTCGAGGTCGTCACCCTCGTCAGCGTCGAACCCCGCGAGGCGCACGCGACTGTCGCCCGGCGGCCGGGGACCCGGCATCCGCTCGCCGTCGGCGCGCCGGGGATCGCCATCCAGTCCCTGCTCTCCCCCGCCCAGTGGGCCGACCTCGGCGGCGACGGCGCCCGGCGATCCGAGGCCGCGGCCGTCGGCACCCAGGGCTTCGCGACGAGCCACGACGAGGTCATCCCCGGCCTGGCGTCCGTGGCCGTGCCGCTGTCCGTTGCGGGCGAGCCGCCCGCCGCCCTCGCCGTGGTCTACCTGGCCGGGGGACGCCCGTCGGCCGAACTGGGCGCCCGCCTCACCCGCGCCGCAGCCGCGATCACGGCCGCGCTCCGCTGACGCGCACCGGCGCCGCCCGCCCCGTCGAATTCGACGGACATTCTTGGCGATCCGCGGCATCCGGCCCCTGTTTCGCGCGATCCAGGCAAAATCTCCGTCGAATTTGACGGGCGGCTCCGACCCGGATTGGGCACGCCCCGCCCGAGGCGATGCGCATCCTTGCACATAATATACGATTTGTGATACATTCCCTGCATTGCCGGCGATGCACAGCATCGGACGCACCGAACCGACTTCACCCGCACCGAATACAAGGAGGTATTCCATGGCTCTGACGACCGAACCAACGAAGACGAACGCGAAACGCCTCGAGGAACGACGCGTCCTCGTCGGCACCATGGTCGGAACCACGATCGAGTGGTACGACTTCTTCATCTACGCGCAGGCCGCCGGCCTTGTGCTCGCCGGCCTCTACTTCGCCCCGCTCGGCAGCGACAACGCCGCGCTCGCCCAGCTGGTCGCCTGGGCCTCGATCGGGATCAGCTTCCTGTTCCGGCCGCTCGGCGCGATCGTCGCCGGGCACCTCGGCGACCGGCTCGGCCGCAAGGCCATGCTCGTGGTCACCCTCGTGATGATGGGCGCGTCGACCGTGCTCATCGGCGTGCTGCCGACCTACGCCCAGATCGGCGTCGCGGCACCGCTGCTGCTCATCCTGCTGCGCATCCTGCAGGGCTTCTCCGCCGGCGGCGAGTGGGGCGGCGCGGCGCTCATGTCGGTCGAACACGCGCCCGCCGACAAACGCGGCCTCTTCGGCGCCTACCCCCAGATCGGCGTCCCGTCCGGGCTCATCCTCGCCACGGGGATCATGCTCGTCGTGACCAACTCGATGACCGAAGAAGCGTTCCTCGCCTGGGGCTGGCGGATCCCGTTCCTCCTCTCCGTCGTCCTGATCGGTATCGGCTACGTCATCCGCCGCTCCGTCAACGAGAGCCCCGTCTTCACCGAGCTCCGGGAACGCAAGAAGGAGTCCGCCGCACCGCTGAAGGAACTCTTCGCGCACAACTGGCGCCAGGTCGTGCTCACCGCGCTCATCTTCATCGCCAACAACGCCGCCGGCTACCTGCTGATCGCCTTCTTCTCCTCCTACGCCACGAAACCGGCCGAGGCCGGCGGGCTGGGCATGGAGCGCTCCCCCGTGCTGGTGGCGAGCACGGTCGCCGCGGTCTTCTGGCTCGCGGCCACGATGTTCGGCGGGATACTGTCCGACCGGATCGGCCGCATCCGCACCTTCCAGATCGGCTACGCCTGGCTCTTCGCCTGGGCGATCCCGATGTTCCTGCTGATCGACACGAAGAACATCGTGCTCTTCGCGATCGCGCTGCTCGTGCTCGCGATCGGCCTCGGCCTGTCCTACGGCCCGCAGGCCGCGCTCTACGCCGAGATGTTCCCAGCCCACGTGCGGTACTCCGGCGTGTCGATCGGCTACGCCCTCGGCGCGATCCTCGGCGGGGCATTCGCCCCCCTGATCGCCCAGCTGCTGCTGGACGAGACCAGCTGGTCGCCCTCGATCGGCATCTACATCATGGTGCTCGCCGCCATCTCCTTCACCGCGGTCTCCGTGGTCAAGGAAACGCGGGGAGTGCACCTCGGGGTGTCCGCCCGAGACTAGCGGCAGTCCGGCAACGCGGGGGGCAGGGGAGAGCGGCGGAATCACCGCCGGTCCCCTGCCCTTCGTCGCGCCGCCCGCCCGCCTCGATCTGCGCACGGCGGCCTGCCCCGAAAATTCTTGCGCAGTCCGATCCACCCGCGCTATAAATCGTATATGATTTGAGACATGCCGCTCGATCAGGCTCAGCGGCGGGATGCCGGTGCCACCACAAGCAGCCAGCACCACGGCACCGCAGGTTTCACCACCGCCGTTCAACACAGAGGAGTGCAGGTTGTCCGACACCATCGAATCCGCCGTCGAGGCGCTCGTCGGCGCCCGGCCGGGCAAGGTCATCGCCGTGCACATCAACTACCCGAGCCGCGCCGCGCAGCGCGGGAGGGTCCCGGCCCAGCCGTCGTACTTCCTGAAGCCGGCCAGCTCGCTCGCCCTCCCCGGCGAGATCGAACGCCCGGCCGGCACCGAACTGCTCGCCTTCGAGGGAGAGATCGCCCTGATCATCGGCACACGGGCCCGCCGGGTGAGCCCGGCGGAGGGCTGGAACGCGGTGGCCGGCGTCACCGCGAGCAACGACTTCGGCGTCTACGACCTGCGTTACGCCGACAAGGGATCCAACCTCCGATCCAAGGGCGGCGACGGTTTCACCCCGATCGGGCCGGCCGTCCTTCCTGCGCGCGAGGTCGACCCGGCCGCCCTGCGCATCCGCACCTGGGTGAACGGCGTCCTCGCCCAGGACGACACCACGGCCACGCTGTTCTTCCCGTTCGGCCGCCTCGTCGCCGACCTCTCCCAGCTGATCACGCTCGAACCGGGCGACATCATCCTGACCGGAACCCCGGCCGGCGCCTCGGTGGTGCGGCCCGGCGACGTCGTCGAGGTCGAGGTCGACGCGCCGGCCGCGACGCGGCCGCTGACCACGGGCCGGCTCCGCACCATAGTGATCGAGGGCACAATCCCGCTGGCCGGTTACGGCGCCGAACCCCGCGTCGACAACCTGCAGCGCACCGAGGCCTGGGGGTCCGCCGAGGCCGCCGGGCTCGCTCCGGTGGCTCCCGAATTCGTGCTCACCGCCGCGCTGAAGGAACGCATCAACAGCGTCGGCACCGCCACCCTCAGCGCACAACTGCGCAAACGCGGCTTCAACAACGTGTCGATCGACGGCCTCGGCTCGACCCGGCCCGATGTCCGCCTCGTCGGCCGGGCGCGCACCCTGCGCTACCTGCCGAACCGGGAAGACCTGTTCGAGTCCCACGGCGGCGGCTACAACGCCCAGAAACGCGCCTTCGACTCGCTCGGGCCCGACGACGTGATCGTGCTGGAGGCCCGCGGCGAGCGCGGCACCGGCACGGTCGGCGACATCCTCGCCCTGCGCGCCCAGGTTCGCGGGGCGGCCGGGATCGTGACGGATGGCGGCGTGCGCGACCTCGCGGCCGTCACCGCCCTCTCCATCCCCACCTACCATGCCGGAGGGCACCCGGCCGTGCTCGGCCGGCGGCACGTGCCCTGGGACACCGACCTCGCCATTGCCTGCGGCGGCGCCGCCGTGCAGCCCGGCGACGTGATCGTCGGCGATGCCGACGGCCTCCTCGTGATCCCGCCGCACCTGGTCGAGGACGTCGTCGCCTCGGCCATCGAACAGGAACGCGAGGAGGGCTTCATCGCCGAGATGGTCGCGGCCGGCCACGGCGTCGACGGGCTGTACCCGATGAACGCGGACTGGAAGGCCCGCTACCGGCACTGGCAGGAGGAGAAGAAATGACCGTCTCGACGGACTCGCCCACCGGCGATCTGAGCAAGGCCCAGCTCGCCCACCACTGGATCAGGTCGCGCATCAGCGACGGGACCTTCAGCCCCGGCTACCGCCTGGTGCTCGGCCAGATCGCCCGCGAACTCGACGTCAGCGCGGTCCCCGTGCGGGAGGCCATCCGCCTGCTCGAGGCGGAGGGTCTGGTCACCTTCGAGCGGAACATCGGCGCGCAGGTCGCGATGCTCGACGCCACGGAATACGTGCACACCATGCAGACGCTCAGCCTGGTCGAGGGCTACGCCACGGCGCTCTCGGCGCCCGTGCTCGACGCGGACACGCTCGAACGCGCCAGGCAGATCAACGCGGAGATGGCCGACTGCCTCGGCCATTTCGATCCGGTCAGCTTCACCCGGCTGAACCTGGAGTTCCACTCCACCCTGTTCGAGGCCTGCCCCAACCCGCACCTGCTCGACCTCGTGCACCGGGGTTGGAGCCGACTCAGCGCGCTGCGGGACTCCATCTTCAGCTTCGTGCCGGGACGCGCCCACGAATCCGTGGCCGAACACACCGCGCTGCTCGACCTGATCGAGAACGGCGCCGACCCGCTGCAGGTCGAGCTCGCGGCGCGCAACCACCGCCTCGGCACCCTCGACGCCTTCCTCGCCCGCCAGAACACCCCCGCCCGCTAGCCCGATGGTCGAGCTTGTCGAGACCCCGCCCGATGGTCGAGCTTGTCGAGACCCCGCCCGGTGGTCGAGCCTGTCGAGACCCCGCCCGATGGTCGAGCCTGTCGAGACCCCGCCCGGTGGTCGAGCCTGTCGAGACCCCGGGATCTCGACAGGCTCGATCGCCGGCACGCTCGATCTCGACAAGCTCGATCACCGACACGCTCGATCTCGACACGCTCCGTCACCGGCACGCTCGATCACCGACCACACATCCGCAGTCCCGAAGGGAACACCCCATGAAGTTCCGCAGTGACCCCCGCCAGATCAAGGGCTCCATCGCGCCCCTCATGACGCCGTTCACGGCCGACGGCGCGGTCGACCATGCCGGCCTGGCCAACCTCGTCAACTGGCAGATCGCCTCCGGCACCCACGGCATCTCGCTCGGCGGGTCGACCGGGGAACCGAGCTCGCAGAGCATCGGCGAGCGCGCCGCCGCGATCCGGACCGTCGCCGAGACCATCGGCGACCGGGTGCCGTTCATGCCGGGCACCGGCTCGGCCAAGCTCGACGAGACCCTCGAACTGACCGCCGCCGCCCGGGACGCCGGCGTCGACGCCGCCCTGATCATCACCCCGTACTACGCCCGGCCCACCCAGGAGGCCCTCTACGTCTGGTACAAGACGGTGGCCGAGGAGTTCCCCGATCTGCCGATCGTGGCCTACAACGTGCCCAGCCGCACCGCCGTGGACATCGCCCCGGAGACCATCGCCCGGCTCTACCGCGATTTCGACAACTTCGTCGGGGTCAAGGAGACCACCAAGGACTTCGAACACTTCTCCCGGGTGCTGCACCTCTGCGGAAAGGAACTGCTGGTCTGGAGCGGGATCGAGCTGCTCTGCCTGCCGTTGCTCGCCCTCGGCGGGGTGGGCCTGATCAGCGCAACCTCCAACATCGCCCCCGTGGCGCACGTGGAGCTGTACGACGCGTGGGTTGCCGGCGACCTCGACCGGGCCCGCGAGATCCACTACGGCCTGCACCCCCTCGTCGACCTGCTGTTCGTCGAGACCAACCCGGCGCCCGGCAAATGGGTGCTCGAACAGCGTGGCCTGATCGCATCCGGTTTCGTGCGGCCGCCGCTGATCACCCCCACGGATGCCGGCCTCGTCACCATGAAGCGGCTCCTGGCCGCCGGCGAGCAGTACCTCTCCCCCGTCGACGGTTTCACGGTCGACGGCAACACCCCGAACGGAGCCTGACCCATGACAACGACCGACACCACCGCCACCACCCCGGCTCCGCGCGTTCACTTCATCCCCGAGAACCTGCCCACCCATCTCCGGCACTTCATCGGCGGCCGCTTCGTCGACAGCGTCTCCGGCACCACCTTCGACGTTCTCGACCCGGTCTCCAACCAGACCTATGCCACCGCCGCCGCCGGCCAGCAGGAGGACATCGACCTGGCCGTCGCCGCCGCCACGGAGGCCTTCGAGAACGGGCCGTGGCCCGGGATGAAGCCGCGCGAGCGGTCCCGCATCCTGAACCGGATCGCCGATGCGATCGAGGCGCAGGATGCCCGCCTCGCCGAACTGGAAACGTTCGACACCGGGCTGCCGATCACCCAGGCCCTCGGCCAGGCCAGCCGGGCGGCCGAGAATTTCCGCTTCTTCGCGGACCTGATCGTGGCGCAGGCCGATGACACCTACAAGGTGCCCGGCAGCCAGATCAATTACGTCAACCGCAAACCGGTCGGCGTCGCCGGGCTGATCACCCCGTGGAACACCCCGTTCATGCTGGAGAGCTGGAAGCTGGCCCCCGCGCTGGCCTCCGGCTGCACCGTCGTGCTCAAGCCGGCCGAGTTCACCCCGCTCTCGGCCAGTCTGTGGGCCGAGATCTTCGCCGCCGCCGGGCTGCCCGAGGGGGTCTTCAACCTGGTCAACGGGATCGGCGAGGAGGCGGGAGACGCGTTGGTCAAGCATCCGGGTGTGCCCCTCATCTCGTTCACCGGCGAGACCACCACCGGCCAGACCATCTACCGCAACTGCGCCGCCAACCTCAAGGGCATGTCGATGGAGCTCGGCGGCAAGTCCCCCGCCGTCGTGTTCGCCGACGCCGACCTGGAGGCCGCGATCGACTCGACCCTGTTCGGTGTGTTCTCCCTCAACGGCGAGCGCTGCACCGCCGGCAGCCGGATCCTGGTCGAGCGCGCCGTCTACGAGGACTTCTGCGCCCGCTACGCCGCCCGCGCCCGGAACATCGTGGTCGGCGACCCGCACGATCCGAAGACCGAGGTCGGCGCGCTCGTGCACCCCGAGCACTACGCCAAGGTGATGAGCTACGTGGAGATCGGCAAGACCGAGGGCCGCCTGCTCGCGGGCGGCGGCCGCCCGGCGCACCTGCCGGAGGGCAACTACGTGTCCCCGACCGTGTTCGCGGATGTCCCTCCCACGGCCCGCATCTTCCAGGAGGAGATCTTCGGCCCGGTCGTGTCGATCACCCCGTTCGACACCGACGAGGAAGCCCTCGCGCTGGCCAACGGAGTGAGGTACGGCCTCGCCGCGTACCTCTGGACGAGCGACCTCACCCGGGCGCACACCTTCGCCCAGGCGATCGAGGCCGGCATGGTCTGGCTGAACTCGCACAATGTGCGCGACCTGCGCACCCCGTTCGGCGGGGTCAAGGCCTCGGGGCTCGGGCACGAGGGCGGCTACCGGTCGATCGATTTCTACACCGAGCAGCAGGCAGTGCACATCACCCTCGGCGCCGTGCACACCGCCCGCTTCGGCGCCGCCTGACCCGGATCTCGACAGGCTCGATCACCGCGGGGCCGGCTCGATCACCGGTGGTCGAGCCTGTCGAGACCAGGCTCGATCACCGACAGGGCCGGATCTCGACAGGCTCGATCACCGGCGGGCAGGCTCGATCACCGGTGGTCGAGCCTGTCGAGACCAGGCTCACCGACACCGAACACGACCACCACCAACTGACACTCAACGAGGAGGATCCCCATGACCACCACCCCCATCCCCACCCCCGCAGCCACCCCGCCCGACATCCTGCGCTGCGCCTACATGGACCTCGTCGTCACCGACCTGGCCGCGTCCCGCGAGTTCTACGTGGACATCCTCGGCCTCGTCGTGACCGAGGAGAGCGACACCGAAATCTACCTGCGCAGCTTCGAGGAGTTCATCCACCACAACCTCGTGCTGCGCCAGGGCCCGGTTGCCGCCGTGTCCGCGTTCGCCTTCCGGGTGCGTGCCCCGCTCGACGTCGACCTCGCCGAGGCGTACTACCGCGAGCTCGGCTGCCGCACCGAACGCCGCGCGAACGGCTTCGTGAAGGGCATCGGCGACTCGGTGCGCGTCGAAGACCCGCTCGGGTTCCCCTACGAATTCTTCTACGACACCCGGCACGTCGAACGCCTCGCCTGGCGCTACGACCTCCAGGGTCCGGGCGCACTCGTGCGCCTCGACCATTTCAACCAGGTCACCCCCGACGTGGGCCTCGGCCGCGGCTACCTCGAGGACCTCGGTTTCCGGGTCACCGAGGACATCCAGGACGAGGACGGCGTCACCTATGCGGCGTGGCTGCGCCGAAAGGACACCGTGCACGACACCGCCCTGACCGGCGGCAACGGCCCGCGGATGCACCACATCGCCTTCTCCACGCACGAGAAGCACAACATCATCTACATCTGCGACAAGCTCGGCGCGCTGCGCAAGTCCGACCTGATCGAGCGCGGCCCGGGCCGGCACGGCGTGTCCAACGCGTTCTACCTCTACCTGCGCGACCCCGACGGCCACCGCGTCGAGATCTACACCCAGGACTACTACACCGGCGACCCCGACAACCCCGTCGTCACCTGGGACGTGCACGACAACCAGCGCCGCGACTGGTGGGGCAACCCGGTGGTGCCGAGCTGGTACACGGATGCCTCCCTCGTGCTCGACCTCGACGGCAACCCGCAGCCCGTTATCGAACGCACCCAGTCCAGCGAACTGGCGGTGACCGTCGGCGCGGACGGCTTCTCCTACACCCGCAAGGGCGAGGACATGCCCGAATACAAGCTCGGCCACCAGTTGTAACCGCCCGCGGCCCGTGGCGTGCGGGGGTCAGGTGGCGTGCAGGGGTCAGGTGGCGTGCAGCCGGCCGCGCACGATCGAGTCGCCGGAGTGCGCCGGGTCGCCGTTGTCCGGCTCGGCGGACACGTCGACGAGCGGGTACTGGGCCAGGTCGAGCCCGTCGGGGATGCTGAACCGGCCGGTGTTCCCGTCGAGCAGTCCGATGCTGACCAGGCCGGAGGCATCCGCCTTGATCAGCCACACCTCGCGCAGGGGGGCCGTGCCGGTCGCCCCGGTGAGGTCGACCACGACCTCCCGGCGCCCGTCGGCGGCCTTCTCCACGTAGGCGGTGCCGGCGGCGTCCCAGCCGGGGAACGGGTCCAGTTTCGCCTCGGCGATCTTCGCCTCGGTGACGACGGGGGGCGCGGCGTCCTGCCGGAGCGATTCCCACCAGATCCCTCCGCCGATGCCGCCGACCAGGCCGACGATCCCGGCCGCGACGGTCAGCGGCAGCCAGAAGCGGGCGCGGCCCGGCCGTGCGCTGCCGTCGATCCGCGCGACCGGCCCCACACGTGCCGGCCCCGCACGTGCCGGGCCAACGGCCGCCGGGTAGTCGGAGCGGCGGGGCGTGCCCGCGACCGCGTCGGAGAGCCCGAGGGCGGAATGGATGCGGCCCCAGACGGCGTCGCCCGGCTCGATGACTTCGACGTCGCGCGCCGACCGGCCGACCGCAATTGTGTGCCGCAGGGAGATCAGGTCGAGCGAGCACTCGGGGCATTCGGACAGGTGTACGCGTTCCGGTTCGGTGAGGTCGAGCTCAGCCAGGGCAATGAGCGCGAGATCGTCCCGGTCAATGTGTGTCATCGTTCGCCTCCAATCTGGTGCGCAGCCTGGTCAGGCTTCGTCTGATGTGACTCTTCACGGTGCCGAGGGGCAGTCCGAGGCTATCGGCGATCTGGGCGTGCGTCAGGTCGTCGAAGAACGCCAGCCGCATCACGCGCTGCGGCACCGGTTCGAGCCGTTGCAGTTCGTCGCTGATCAGGAGCCGGTCGGCGACGTCGGCCGATTCGTCCGGCAGGCTGAACTTGAGTTCGCCCGTCACGGCCGCCTCGATCCGGCGACGGCGCGAGCGGGCTTCGTGCGCGTCGGCCACCGCATGCCGGGTGATGCCGACGAGCCAGGCCGACAGCCGTGCCCGTGACGGGTCGAAGCCGGCCCGACCGTTCCAGGCCGCGATGAAGACCTTCTGGGTCACGTCCTCTGCCTCACCCCGGTCGCCGAGCGAGCGCACGGCGATGGTGTGCACGAGCGCGGACCAGCGGGCGTATGCCTCGGCGAGCGCGCGTTCGTCTCCCCCACGGAAGGCGGTGGCCAACCGTGCGTGGTCGTCTGCATCGGTGGGTGCGCTCACAACGCTGGGGTGCCTCCCGGTCGAATACGACGTCCGCCGGTCGTACACCTCAGGCCTCCCCGGGGAGGGCGCCTCGACCAGCGTCGGACACAGCATAGCCACACCTCGTCGTCATGGGATCGGATCCGCGGACACGATCACGTTGGAGAGGTAGCGCTTCGCCTCGTAGTCGAATTCACCGCCGCAGGTCACCAGCGTCAGCCGGGGCGCACCCGACCGGCCGAAGACCGTGTCCCACGGGACATCCGGTTTGAGGATCGACTGCACGGTGGTGACCGCGTAGCGCCGATCCGTTCCGTCGCTGAGCGTCAGTACGACCTGGGTTCCGGCCCTCGCCGAGGCGAGCCGGGCGAACGGCCCGATGTCGTAGACGAGCGAGTCGACGTGGGCGGCGATCACGGTCGCACCGGCCGCGCTGGCCGGCGACGGGCCGTACCGGTACCAGGCGGCCACGGCGGGGTTCTTCGGAAGTTCCATCGTGTTCTCCGCGGTGCGGCCGACCGCCTCGACCGCCATGTCGATGCCCAGGCCGTCCACCCGGATCCGCACGGGGGCGAGCGGGACCGGCGCCTGGTTTGCGCTCAGGGCGGCGCTCACCGTCGGCACCGTCACGTCGGGTGTCGGCTGGGGGGCCGGAACAATGGATGCCGGTGCCGGCGCGGCCGTCGTGACCGCCCTCGGTGCGGATGCAGCGGGGCCCCGAACCCCGGAGCATCCGCTGAGCAGAACGAGAGCCACAGCGAACATCCCGATTGCGCCCACTGTGGCCCTCATCGTGCGCTCCGGGTCAGCGGCGAGCGGCCGCGGCCGAGCGACGCAGCCCGACGACCGCCGCGGTGCCGAGTGCGAGCAGCAGCGCGGCGAAGGCCCCGAGCCACAGCCCGGTCGTGTCGGCGGGCTTGTTCGTGGCGACCAGGCCGGCCTCACCGGCCGGGATGCTGCCGGGGTTGGAGTGCAGGCCGGCGATGGTCTGCACGGCCAGGGCGAGGTTCTTGTCGGCCAGGCTGCCCCACGCGTAGACGATCGTGTTCGTGCCTTCCGCGACATTGACGTCGGCCGGCCCGATCACCGGCGCCGTCGTTCCCGTCGCGGCGACCGCCGCCGAGATGGTGCCGGCCGGCAGGGTCAGCACCGACTCCTTCGGGTTGATCAGGTTGGTGATGGCCGCGGCGCCGTTGGCGAGCACGTCGACCGCCGGGGCGGCCGCCACGTGACGAACGGTCAGGCGCCCCTGACCGGCCTCCAGCTTGCCGATGTCGTTGGTGAAGAGCGTCGCCGTGGGTTTGCCGGCGGCGTCGAGGTGGGCGGCGGCGGTGTAGTCCTTGCCCGCCTCGAGGGGCAGGTCGACCGGGCCGATGACCGGCTTGCTCGCGTCGGCCGCGTCAGCGGCGGTGATCGCCACCGTGTAGGTGCCGGCCGGCAGGTCGAGCGGCCCGGCGAGGTCACCCGGCTTGAAATTGTCGAGGGTGAGCTTGTTGTTCACGTACACGTCGACGGTGAGGCCCGGTACGCCGTGGAAGACGGACAGTTTGGCGACGTGATCGGCGGCCTGCGCCGGGGCGAGACCGGCCAGGGCGACGAGGGCGACGAGCGAGGCCGCCGACAGGCCGATCGTGAGGGACTTGCGCATGATTTCCTCCTGGTGTGTGGGTCACGGGGTGGCATCCCCGCGCTGTGTGCCTGAGCACTCATATCCCACTACTTCCGGAGGAGGACCCGGATTGGATGCACTCTCCGGAATAGTTCCGCTAGAGGTCTTCGGTGTGCGTTCAGGCGAGGAAATCCAGGGCGGCCCGCTTGAACTCGCCGGAGGCGAGCGAGGTCACGTGGTCGCGGCCGGGCAGTTCCCGGTAGTCGGAGCCGCGGGCACGGGCCAGCTCGGCCACCCCGGCCGGGATCGGGTCGGCGCCGCCGGCCACGTACAGCACGGGGACGTCCGGCGGAAGATCGAGCTCCGCCCCGGCGAACCCCTCCACACAGGCGAGCAGGGCAGCCGGGTCTCCCCCCGCGGCGACCGCGGCGGCGAGCACGGACGCGATCACCGGGTCGGCCGGGGTCTCGCCCGCCAGGACCGCGTCCCGTGTCGCCCGGTCCCAGGACTCGAACAGCTCGACCGGCCCCGCACCGCCGAGAACAAGGCGGCCAACCCGATCCGGGGCCAGCCGGGCGAGCGCCGCCGCGACCCGGGACCCCATCGAATAGGCCACCACGTCGACTTGGTCCAGGCCGAGCGCGTCGAGCACGACCACGAGATCGGCGGCCAGCTGCCGGGGGGCGTAGTCGGCGGCCCGGTGCGGCTTGTCGCTACGGCCGTGCCCGCGGAGGTCGGGTGCGACCACACCGCGTCCGGCATCCTCGAGGAAGCGGACCCAGCCGGTGCCGGCCCAGCTGACCCTGGCGGTCGACGCGAAACCGTGCACGAGCAGGATCGGGCGATCCCCCGGCACGACGTCGTACGCGATCCGCACGCCGTCGAGGCGCCGTGCGAAGGAGCCCGGCACGAGTGCGGGCGAGCCCCCCACCTAGGCGACCACGTCTGAGGTTGCCAGCACGGCCCCCGCGTGGGCCAGTTCGGCCAGGGCCGCCTCGCTGGCCTCCGGGTTGACCCCGGCGATCAGGTCGGTGAGCACGCGCAGGTGCTGGCCGTGTTCGAGGGCGTCGAGGCCGCTCGCCCGCACACAGTGGTCGGTGGCCAGGCCGACGATGTCGACATCCGTCACGCCGTTCGTGATCAGCAGTTCGCCGGTCTTGTCGCCGCCCGCCGAGACGCCGTCGAAGATCGAGTAGCCGGCCTCGCCCTGACCCTTGCGGATGTGGATGGTGTGTTCCGGCAACGTCAGCGCCGGGTGGTACTCGGCGCCCTGGGTGCCCGCGACGCAGTGCACCGGCCAGGTCTCCGAGTGGTCGGGTTCGCCGGACGGGGCGAAGTGGCCGCCGTTGTCGCTGTCGGGGTCATGCCAGTCGCGAGAGGCGAAGACGCAACCGTAGGCGTTCGGATGCCCCGCCAGGAGCGCGCTCACCCCGGCGGCCACGGCGGACCCGCCCTCGACGGCGAGCGCGCCGCCCTCCGTAAAATCGTTCTGGACGTCGATGATGAACAGTGCCCGTGTCACAGGTGGCTCCTTCGCTCGCCGGATGGGATCAGGTGTTCGACGGGTTGTCACCGCAGCGGTAGAAGCCTGCAGTGATGGTGTCGATCGCCTGCTTCGCATTATCGCCCACATCCCCGAGCGCGTAAACGGCGAGGAGGGAGGCGATGCTGCGCCGCAGGCCGTGCTCTTCTTCCACGCGGGCAGCCTGCCTGCCGCCCAGGCGGGTCAGCCGCAACCTCGCAGCCCGGGGCGACACGCATCCGTCACCGCACCGACGATTTCAACTTCGGGCGGGGGACAGCACCGACCCGGAAAGCCGTCGCTCGGCGAGCCACACGTCCAGCTCGGCGGCGGGGACAGGGCGCGCTATGAAGTAACCCTGCGCCTCATCACAGCCGTACCGGGCGAGTTCGGCGCAGGCGACGCCGTCTTCGACCCCTTCGGCCACCATCCGCAGGCCGAGGCTGTGGGCGAGGTGGATGGAAGAGGCGACGAGAGCGGCGGCCCGGGGGTCGCCGGCCATCGGAAGGACGAAGGACTGGTCAAGCTTGAGCTCATCGACGGGCAGGTCGCGGAGATAGGCCAGCGAACTGTAGCCCGTGCCGAAATCATCGATGGCGATCCGAATGCCCATGTCGCGCAACCGGGCCAGGATGGACCGGGCCCGCGGGAAGTCGTCCAACACGACTTCCTCGGTGATCTCCAGGATGAGGACCGACGTGGACAGCCCCCGGCTCAGGATCATCGCGGCCACCCGGTCTGGCAGTTCCGCGTCGATCAGGGAGCTGACCGACAGATTCACCGCAACGGTCAGAGGGTCCTGGTGCGCCCGCCAGATCGCGGCCTGGTCAAGGGCCTTCTCGAGCACCACCCGGGTCAGGTCGCGCATCAGTCCGGCCTCCTCGACCAGAACGAGGAACTTATCCGGGTACAACAGGCCCCGGACGGGATGGCTCCAGCGCACGAGAGCCTCCACACCGGTCACCCGCTCGGTGGCCAGGTCGATCTTGGGCTGATAGTGCAGGATCAACTGGTCTTCGCGCAGCGCCACCCGCAATTCCTGAAGGGTGCGGAGCCGGGTATCGCCGTGGCTGTCGTCGGTGCTGTCGTAGACCTTGTGTCCGCTCCGAGCCGCTTTCGCCTTGTACATCGCCATGTCGGCCTTGCGCATCAGCACCGTCAGATCGCGGCCCTGATCGGGGCACAACGCTATCCCGATGCTGACATCGGTCTGCAGCGCGATGCCCTCCAGGGTGAAGGGCTCCGCCAGCGCCGCCCGCAGCTTGACGGCCACGGCCAGGGCCTGCCCGCGATCGGCGTCATCGAGGAAAATCGCGAATTCGTCCCCACCCAACCGTGCGAGCAGATCGCCGCTGCGCAGTTGCCGGGCCAGCCGCCGGCCGACCCGAACCAGAAGCCGGTCGCCGACGTCGTGCCCGAGGCTGTCGTTGACCTCCTTGAACCGGTCCAGATCCAGCAGTAGGAGCGCGCCGGCCCGTCCCGGCCCGGCCATCAGGCGCGCGGAAACGTCCGCATAGAGCGCCCGCCGGTTCGGCAATCCGGTCAGCTCATCCGTCCTCGCCAGCCGACGCAGGTCGGCCATCCGCACCAATTGGCGAAAAGCCAGCTGCGTGCGAACCACAGCCACGACGAGCGTCAGGGCCGCCAGAACCACTGCGAGGGCCGACACGTCCATCAGGCTGCCCAGGATCAACACCCCCGCCGCCGCCGCCATCGCTGCCGTCGGCACCGCGAGCGCCCCTGCCTTCGTCACCGTGCCGCTCTGTGAAGCGCCCGGACGCGCAACGCCGTCGATCCACAACGCGACCAGGGCGAGCCCGACTGCCCATGCCGCATCCAGGGGCGTGCCGATGGCATACACGCCACGAGACACACGCAACGCATAGACGACGTCGGCGGCAGCGAACACCAGCAGGCCCCCGACCAGCAGGAACCAGCGGCGACCGACGACCAGACCCGGCGCGGCGGCGATGCCGACGACGACCGCCCCCAGGAGCAGGTCCGACATCGGGTAGGCGAGCGCGACGACGGTGGCCGGCGACGGCGGCGCTCCGACGGCGGCATCCAGTATCGGGTGCAGCGCCACCGCCAGCACCGCGGCCACGCCCAGCGCCCCGACGGCGCCGTCCAAAATCACCGACAGCGCCAGGCCGCGCAGCTGTCGGCGCACCAGGATGGCGAGCGCAGTCAGTATCAACGGGTAGAACGACAAGAATCCGGCATCCGCCACGGAGGGGAACGGTAGTTCCTCGCCTTCAGATTGAACGAGATAGAAATAGCTGCTCGAGACCGCATACACCGCCACGGCCGTAGCCGCCAACAGCACCGACAGCCGCCGGAATCTGGTGCGCACCACCGCAATCCAGCAGACGGCAACGGTGAGCCACCGGGTGATCGTCCCCAGCCAGCCGTCGACCAATGGATCGAACCCGGCGTCACCGTGCAGCAGAAGTCCGCCGAGGTACATGCCGAGGCTGAGCCCCATCGCCCACAACAGCCACGAGACGCTCCGTTGCCTGGGGGCCGGCTGCCCGCCGCCGTGGCCCCGTCGCCTCCTCGACCACATGAAACGCCCCCCGATTCGCCGTTGTTTCAGGCTAACTCACACTCGGCAGATCCCCCTTCACCCGTGCCCGCACGGGGTCACCCCCAGTACGGGTGGCATCCGGTGGCGGCCGCACAGGCGGCGTCGCCCGGGCCGTGAGCACCCGCGGCAGCCGGTCACTCGCCGGGGTAGCGCAACCCGATCTGCTCGCGCACGGCGTCGAGGGTCTCCATGATCGCGACCATCTCCTCGACCGGCAGGATGTCGCTCGAGATCTTCCCGGCCCGGATGAGCTTCTCGGCCTCGACGGCCTGGAAGTGCATGCCGCGCCCGGTGATCTGGGCGCTGAAGGTCTCGATCACCTTGTTCGCGCTGTCGCGCACCCGGATCGTCGTCGGCGCGTACCAGACCCGGTCGATGTCGATCCGGCCCGCGGTGCCCAGGATGGTCGCGGTGTTCGGGCCGGCCGTGTCGCTGGCGGAGAGGGTCTGGGCAATCTGGCCGCCCGGGTAGCGGAACGTCGTGGCCACCTGGGCGTCGACGCCGGTCGGCTTGAACGTCGCGGTCGCGAGGATGGTCTCCGGGCGTCCGAACAACTCGGAGGCGAAGGTGAGTGGGTAGATGCCGAGGTCGAGGAGTGCGCCGCCGCCGAGCGCCATCGAATTCAGCCGGTGCTCGGGGGCATCCGGCAGCAGCTGGGTGTGATCGGCGATCAGCGTGTGCACCTCCCCGATCGTGCCGGCGGCGAGGATCTCCCGGATCCGCACCATGTGCGGCAGGAACCTGGTCCACATGCCCTCGAGCACCAGCAGCCCCTTGCTCGCGGCGAGGTCGACGACCTCCCGGGCCTCACGGCCGTTCAGGGTGATCGGCTTCTCGATCAGGACGTGCTTGCCCGCGTTGAGCATGAGATGGGCGTTCTCGGCGTGGAACGGATGCGGCGTGGAGATGTAGACGATGTCGACGTCGGGGTCGGCGGCTAGGGCCTCGTAGCTCGGGTGTGCGGTGGGGATGCCGAACTCGGCCGCGAAGGCGTCGGCCGACGCCTGCGTGCGTGAGGCCACGGCCTGCACCTGGAATCCGCCGAGGACGAGGTCGTTGGTGAATGCGTGGGCGATTCCGCCCGTGGCCAGGATTCCCCAGCGGATTGCGTCGGTCATCCCTCCAGCCTAGCTACGAGGAGGTGTGGCCCCCCGCCGAGAATGTCCAGCCGAGAAATCCGGGGAGGCAGAGGCTGTCATCCCGGATCGCGCTCGCGCGCGGGCAGTGGGGTTCGCAGGTCAAGGAGCTCGGTGAATCTGGGTGAGGGCGCGATCCCCAGCTCGCGATCGAGGCCGGCCCGAAGCCGCCCGAAGGCAGCTGAGGCGGAAGCGCGGTTCCCGGCGGCCAGGTGGCCCTGGACGAGGAGCAGATGGGCGCTTTCACGAAGCGGTTCCATGGCCGCTGCGGCGCCGGCAGCAGCCAGGGCGCGGGCGTTGTCTCCGCGGTCGAGGTAGTGTCTCGCCAGGGCTTCCAGTGCGGCCACGCGCCCCTGCCACAGGCGCTCCTGCTCGAAGATCACCCAGTCCTCGTACCAGCCGGGCAGCAGGTCCGCGGAACACAGCACGTCAGTGGCGGCCGTCGGCGGGGTGACCGCGCCGGTCGCCAGGATGTCCCGAACGAGCTGCCGGACCGAGTGGACGTCCACCGCGACCCGGTTGCCCAACGCCAAGCGGTGACCTGCGCTCTGCATCAACGTCGGTAGCTCATGGGAGATCCGGTACATGCTGGCCCGCAGGCTGCCGGCAGCCTGCGATTCGGAGTTCTCCGGCCAGAGCAGGTTCGCAACGAAAGTCCGCGACCGGCTGCCGAGCAGGGCGACGACGGTGATGACGCGCTGCTGGCGAAAGCCGACCTCGATCGGCTCGTCGCCGCGCCGCAATTGCCAGCACCCGAGCAACTCGAGGTTCCACTCCCACGACGCTGTGGCTTCCAAGAGTCCCCCACCCCCACCTCACACCGACGGCGACGCTTGCAGAACACGATTCTCGCAGCCGATTTGCGGCTACACGGATTCAGGGTGGACCGCTGAACCCGCCTTGTCAATGATTCGACTGATCCGGTCGCCGGATGCTTCGTTCAGCGCCGATCGAATGGACCTCCGGTGTCGATCTAGGGCGTGTTCTCGTCCTTATCCGGGACTGAAGCCCCTGGAAGGCTGGACAGCCAGTTTCGGACAGCGTCCAGGACCTGTTCCGGGTCGGTCGCGTGGACGACTGACGGCTCCGCGAGCAGTGGCGTGCCGAACCTGAGCCGCGCCCGGAACCCGGTTTCGTGTTCGCGCTCTGTCCACACCCGGATCACCATCACATTCGTGCCGAATGCGTCGTCGGTACCCTCAGCGTCGTCCCGTGCCGCTCCAACAGAATCCCCGTCGTTCACTGCGTAGCCTCAATCTGTTGTGCGGAACCAACCTCGGAAGATGCTGCCAGTCCCACCCTCCCATGCCCGGCGTTCGCGGACCTTCCCGGCCGGGGCCCCAGTTCGGTGGACACGCCCGGGAGATCGATCCTCGCAGTTTCAGTCTCAGTCGCAGTCGCAGTGGAGAACGGCATTGTTCCAGGGCCAGTCCTATTGGGCGTGGAATCCACCCGGAACCTGCTCGACGATGACCGGGACGCCGTCGATTTCGGTCGGCACCCGGTCTGCCGCAGCGGCGTCGCTGACCCAGACGATGATGGCATCGTCGCCGGCGGGCGTGAGGCCGTGTCCCACCCCGTCCACGCCGCCAAGGGCGAGGAGTCTTTCCTTGTTGAGGTCGATGATCTCATCCACGGGATGGGCGTTCACGTTCAGGTTCGGGGGCAGGGGAGCATCGGGGAGCGCCGCTCCTTCCGGGTCGCCGGCGCCCGTGGTGTCGCGGCCGCGCGGGCCTCCGGCCAGGACCAGAACGGTGGATAGGACCACGAGAAACAGTGGCATCACTCAACCTCTCTTCCGCCCGGGGCGGGCAACCGTCTAGACGACTATAGGTCAGCATGGATCGTCACCTGAAGGCACGGCCGGTGCGGGCGAACCTGCGGGAATGCATCCGGGTTCGCCCGCACCATGTCCTAGGTGTACAGGTTGATGTCGAGGAAATAGGTGACCCAGGGCATGGGGCTGGCGATGGTGTAGCCACCGCCGCCCGCGAAGAGGAGACCGACCGGGGGAAGGCCGCTCTGCCACTTCCAGATCACCGACCCGGAATCGCCACCGGCCGAGAAGTTCGTGCCGCTGTTTCCCTGGACGACGAACTGCCCGGCGAAGTAGGCCTGACCTGCGCTGCCGTAGTTGATGTAGCCCGCCCAGTTCGTCGCGACGACCTTTCCCTGCGTGAGTTCGGTCGTGCGCCCGGACTTCCCGACGGTGTTGCCGAGGGCCGGATACTGCGGGGTGCTCCCGATTCGGAAGAAGCCGAAGCCTGCGCCGGTTCGGTAGAGCTCCTCGCGGCGAACCAGCGCGGGCCAGGCCCAGCCGGTGGCGCAGTCCACGTAGTTGGTCGCGCCGCCGAACTTGATCGGCACGAACCGCTCCAGAATCGCGATCCGGTCCTTGGGCGAGACGCCGCCATCGTAACGGCCGGGTTGGATGATGCTGTCGCCGTACACGGAACTGTTGGAGTTCGCCAGCACGTGGTTGTTCGACAGGACGAGCAAGCGGCTGTTGCGGGGTGCGCTCCGGCCCAGTGCCAGGCAGCCCAGGGTGCCGGCCGTGACCTTGACGTGCCCGACCGAGATGCCGCCGGGTGCGGGCCGCGCCCGGAAGTTGAACTGTTGCGTCTCGAACTGGCCGGACTTCCGAATCGTCATCGGCACGTCTGACGCACTCTGGATGCCGAGGCCGTCCACCACCGCCTGGCGCGCCGTGCTCGACGACATGGACTTCGCCACGAACACGTTGAGTGTCGGTTCGCCCGGCATACCGTCACCGGGCTCACCGAGGCCGATGGCGACGCCTTCGATGTTACTCAGGCCGTCGGTCGCCGCGTCCAGCGCGACCGTCTGCGCTCCCGAGGTGCGGGCCTGCGCCTTGAGCACCGCAGCCAGCTCGCCGTGGGCGTCGAGAAGCTGCGTCGGGTACCCGCCGGACAGGGCGCTTGAGTCGGGCACGAATGACGCCTGCCCGCCTCCCGCACTGTCGTCGGGTGGTGCCTCGAATTCCTGGCTCGACGCCGTCTCTTCGCTCTCGGCCGCCTCGTTTCCCGACGGCTCCTCAAAATCTTCTGCCTTGGACATCAGATCCTCCCTCCGCACGAGCTCGGGATTTCCGAGCTTCCCGTGGCTTTCGGCCAAGTCTCGGCGCGGCTGCGTTACGCCCGCGTTACTCGTGGAGGCTCCCCCGCGGCTCGCCCAGCTTCACGCCCCGGCGTCGGGGCTCGCGGACTGCTTCGAGCAGGTGAAGGCGATCGTGCTGGGCCTCCACCGGGCCGGCCCGGCCCCGGCGCTCGAGCCCGGCCCCGGGATCGAGCATGCCCCGGCGCTCGAGCCCGGCCCCGGTGGTCGAGCCTGTCGAGACCGCGCCCCGGCGCTCGAGCCCGGCCCCGGTGGTCGAGCCTGTCGAGACCGCGCCACGGATGCGGAGGCTCACCCGGTCTCGACACGCTCGACCACCGGGCCGCGGCGCAGCTTTGGGAAGGCGGCGCAGGTTCCCCGGTGCGCCAGCTTCCCGGACCTGCGCCGCGAGCGGTCGGGAGCGGCGGCCTGCGGCCTCGAAGGCGTCCAGGGACTCCTCGGCCGCAGCTGCGCCACATCCAAACTACGTCCCGGCCGGAGGGTTCCGGTGGGAACATCCGCTTGGCGGGGACGACGGTCCTCCCCGTGCAGCGGAGACTGGGCCACGCCTCGGTCTCGACAGGCTCGACCAACGGGGCCTGATCAGAGCTGGTTGTAGCGCCGGACGCCGCCGGCGCGACTCACCCGGTCTCGACAGGCTCGACCACCGGGGCCGGCTCGACCACCGGGGCCGGCTCGACCACCGGGCCGCGGCGCAGCTTTGGGAAGGCGGCGCAGGTTCCCCGGTGCGCCAGCTTCCCGGACCTGCGCCGCGAGCGATAACGGAGCCGCCTATCAGAATCGAACTGATGACCTTCTCATTACGAGTNTATCAGAATCGAACTGATGACCTTCTCATTACGAGTGAGACGCTCTACCGACTGAGCTAAGGCGGCGTGACGCACGATTCCTCCCTCACGGAAGGGCCCGGTGACACAGCAACAAAGCCTAGCTTGTCCGGAGGGTCATCTCGTACAGTTCCGTGAATGACTCGGTGACCTCGTCGGCCAGGGACCGGACCGCGTCGCCCTCGGCCCAGCACCGCCAGGCGTGGCGCACCGCCGCGACGGCCACGAGGGTGAGGAGCAGGGCGCGCTGGTGCAGCCGCACCGGGTCGGCGGCCAGGTCGGGCTGGTCGGCGGCCAGACGCTCGCCGATGATGTCCTGCAGCCGGGCCTCGAAGTTGCGCAGGGTCGCCATCCGCAGGCCGAACAGGTAGGGATTCTCCTTCATCACGGTGCGGCGCAACTGGTGGATTTCCCGGTCTCCCTCGGTGTTCTTCAGGCTGGAGGCCAGCAGTTCCGCGAGTTGGGCGAGGATGTCCCCCGATGGTCCACCGTGCACGAACGCGTCGATGTCGTCCGCGGAAGCCAGGTCCAGTTCATCTCCGACCATGGCGGCGTCCTTGGAGGAGAAGTAGTTGAAGAAGGTGCGCGGGGACACGTCGGCGGCCCGGCTGATGTCCTCCACGGTCACCTTCTCGATTCCGCGCTCGCAGGAAAGGATGAGCACCGCTCGCTGAATGGCCCGCCTGGTGGCCAGCCGCTTTCGCTCCCGAAGGCCTGGTTCTCCGTGTTCTGCCGACATCCTCCAATTCTTACACAGGGCGCAATTCTGCACCGAGCGGCCGCGGGGGTCGATCCTCCTTCGGAAATGCGCTCATGCGGTCAGCACCTGGGGTCGGCCGCAGGCACCGTGCCCTTCAGTAGGTAGTCGTCCACCGCGTCGTTGACGCAGGAGTTGGACTTGTTGTAGGCGGTGTGGCCCTCGCCCGTGTACGTGACGAGGTGGCCGCTGTCGAGCTGGCCGGCCAGGTTCTTCGCCCAGACGTACGGAGTGGCCGGGTCGTTCGTCGTGCCAACGACGAGGATCGGCGCGGCGCCCTTGGCGTGGATCTGTGCGCGCTCACCGGTGAATTTGTACGGCCAGTTGGCGCAGCCGATGTCCCCGAACGCCATGTATTTGCCGATGACGGGCGCGGCGGCCTCAATCTGCGCAGCCTGGGCGCGCATCGCGGCCGGGTCGTCGTTGTAGCTGTAGTCGACACAGTTGATTGCCATGAAGGCCTCGGTGGAATTGTCGCGGTAGCTGCCGTCCGCGTTGCGGCCGTTGTAGCCGTCCGCGAACTGGAATGCCGCGTCCGCGTCGCCGCGCAGCACTGTCGTGAACATCTCGCTCAGGTTCGGCCACGCTTCGGCCTGGTAGAGCGGGTAGATGATCGCGGTGAGCAGCGTGTTGGCGCCGAGCTTCCTGCCGTCGGTGGCCGTGATCGGGCTCGCGTCCACCGAGGCCAGCAGCGCGCCGATGGTGTTCATGGCGTCGTCGACGGTGCCGTTGAACGGGCATTTCGCGCCGTCCAGGCAGTCGGCGAGGTAGGCGCGCAGCGCACTCTCGAAGCCCGTCGCCTGCACCCGGGTCACCTCGGCGTTGCTGGTGGACGGGTCGAGCGCGCCGTCGAGGGCGAGCCGGCCGACCTTGCCCGGGTAGAGATCGGCATAGGTGGCGCCGAGGAAGGTGCCGTAGGAGTAGCCGAGGAAGTTGAGCTTCTCGTCCCCGAGGACGGCGCGCAGCAGGTCGAGGTCGCGGGCGGCGCTCTCGGTGTCGACGTGCCCGAGCAGCGGCCCGGTGTTCTTCTCGCAGGCCGCGCCGAATTCGGCGGAGGCGGTCTCAAGCTCCTGGATCCAGGTATCCGTACCGCGCGCGGCCGTGGGCAGGCCGTAGAGGTACTCGTCCATTTGGGCGGGCTGGTAGCACTTCACCGCGGAGGACCGGCCGACCCCGCGCGGGTCGAAGCCCACAATGTCGAACCCCGCCTGCAGCTTCGCATCCGTGGCGTAGTCCAGCGAATCCTTCACGAAGTCGTAGCCGGAGCCGCCGGGACCGCCGGGATTGACCAGCAACGAACCGACCCGGCTTCCGGACGCGGGGCGACGCACCAGGGCAAGGTCGACGGCGCCCTCGGCCGGGTCGGCCCAGTCCAGAGGGGCGGATGCCGTGGTGCACTGCAACCCGGAGCCGCAGTCCTTCCACTTGAGCACCTGGCTGTAGAACGGCTCGAGACCGGCGCTGACCTTCTCCGTGGTCGGCGACGAGGTTGACCTGGCCTGCTGGGGAAGGAACAACGGCACGCACGCGCTCAGCCCCATCGTCACTGCGATCGCGGCCGCCGTGGTCGCCACCAGCACCGTGACGGTGCGCGTACGGGTTCGTCTGGTCATCGGGTTCCTCTTCCGTGAAGGGTGCTGCACCGGGCTAGGTCCGGCGGATCGCCGACACCAGCATCGCCTCGAGGGCAAGGGCCGGCGCCACGTTCGATTCGATTCTCTGGCGGGCCAGGGCGATCGCATCCAGGGTGGCAAGCGTCGCGGTGGGCTGACAGGCCGTGCCGGCACCGCGCACCTCGGTGAGGAGTTCACGGTTGATCACGCTCTGCTCCCGCCCCAGCTGCACCATGATGACGTCGCGGTAGAGCGAGGTGAGGTCGACCAGGATGCGGTCGATGCCGTCGCGGAGGCTGCGGGTGGCCCGGCGCTTCTGGTCGTCTTCGAGGGCCTTGATCTGGCCGCGCAACCCCGGCGGCACGGACTGGCCCGGTTCGACTCCGAGTGAGCGCAGCACGCCCTCCCGTTCGACGGCGTCCCGTTCCAGGGTGATGGCTTTGGCGTCGTCACCGGCGATGGCGAGCAGACGGGCCGCCGCGTTGACTGCGGCGGACACCCCGCGGATGCCGAGGGCCGCCCGCAGGGTCTCCTCGCGCCTGGCCCGCGCCTCGGGGTTGGTGGCCAGGCGGCGGGCCATGCCGATGTGGCTCTGCGCCTCCCGGGCCGCCCGTTCGGCGGTGGCCTCGTCGACGTCGTCGCGGCTCATGAGCAGTGCGGCGACGTCGTCGACGCTGGGCACGCGCAGGCGCACCGAGCGCACCCGGGACCGGATGGTCGGCAGCAGGTCGGCTTCGCTCGGGGCGCAGAGGATCCAGACGGTGCGCTCGGGCGGCTCTTCGAGGGCCTTGAGCAGCACGTTCGAGGTGCGTTCGACCATCCGGTCGGCGTCTTCGACGACGATCACCCGGTAGCGGCCCACCGACGGCGAGTACTGGGAGCGCTGCACGGCCTCTTTCACCGACTCCATCTTGATGATGACCCCTTCGGTCGACAACACGATCAGGTCGGGGTGGGTGCGCGCGTCGACCAGGCGGCGGGCGCTCTCGTCGCCCTCCGGCGTGCCTGGGCTGAGCAGGGCCGTCGCAAAGGCGAAGGCGAGGTTGGACCGGCCGGACCCGGGCGGACCGGTGATCAGCCAGGAGTGCGTCATCGACGACCCGGCCGCACCCTGTGCGGCCGCGGACCCTGAATCCGACGACCCGGCCGCTTTCGCGATCGGCCGCTCCGCCGCCGCGCGGAAGATGGCGATCGCGTCCGCCTGACCGGTCAGGTCATCCCACACGTTCATCGGACCAGAGTACCTTTCGTCGGTGACACTCTCCTGAGCGCACGCGTCCACCCGCGAGGGGCTAGCGGAGGAGGGTGGCGACGCGGGCCTGGATGGCCGCGGCGATCGTGTCGACCGGCGCCGCGGCATCCACGACCAGGAACCGGTCGGGCTCGGCGGCGGCCAGTTCGAGGAACGAGCCGCGCACCCGGCGGTGGAAGTCGGCCTTCTCCGCCTCGAGCCGGTCGAACCGCTTGTTGGCGTCGTCGAGGCGACCCCGGGCAACGGTCTCGTCCAGGTCGAGCAGGATCGTCAGGTGCGGCAACAGGCCTTCCGCGGCCCAGAGCGAGAGGTCGCGGATCTCGGTGCCGTCGAGCACCCGGCCGGCACCCTGGTAGGCGACGGAGGAATCGAGGTAACGGTCCTGGATCACGACCTCGCCGCGCTCCAGGGCCGGGCGCACGGCGGTGCTGATGTGCTGCGCGCGGTCGGCCGCGTAGAGCAGGGCCTCGGCGCGGGGCGCCACCTCCCCGCGGTGGTGCAGCACGATGTCGCGGATCAGTACCCCGACCGGCGTGCCGCCGGGCTCGCGGGTGCGCAGCACCGTGCGGCCCCGGCCGGCGAGCCAGTCGGCGAGCAGCTGCGCCTGGGTGGACTTGCCGGAGCCGTCGCCGCCCTCGAGCGTGATGAAGAGGCCGGTCACGACTGCGCGGATGCCGCCGCCGCCTTGATAGCCGCGTTCGTCGCACGGGTGGCCGCGGCCTTCGCTGCGGTGGCCGCCTTCTGGGCCGGGGTGGCCGGCTTGCGCACGGTCGTGGTCGCCCCCGACGGAGTCGGCTTCCTGACGGCAGCCTTCTTCGCGGGCGCCTTCTTGACCGCGGTCTTCTTCGCGGGCGCCTTCTTAGCGGGCGCCTTCCTGGCGGCGGTCTTCTTCACGACCGGGCCCTTGGCCCGCTTGTCGGCGAGCAGCTGCACGGCGCGGTCGAAATCGACCTCGTCGACGCTCTCGGCCTTCGGGATGGTCGCGTTGGTGACCCCGTCGGTGACGTAGGCGCCGAACCGGCCGTCCTTGACCTTGATCGCCTTGCCGCTCTCGGGGTCGGGCGCTTCGAACTCCTTGAGGGCGCTCGAGGCCCGCTTCGCCCCGTACTTGGGCTGCGCGTAGAGCTCGACCGCGCCGGCGAGGTCGATCTCGAAGATCTGGTCCTCTTCGCTCAGCGACCGGGTGTCGACGCCCTTCTTGAGGTACGGGCCGAATTTTCCGTTCTGGGCGGTGATCTCGGCGCCGGTCTCCGGGTCGGCGCCGACGACGCGCGGCAGCGCCAGCAGGTGCAGCGCGGTGTCCAGGTCGATCGTGGCCAGGTCCATCGACTTGAACAGCGATGCGGTGCGCGGCTTGACCGCGGCGGCCTTCCTGGCCGGGGCCTTGCGCTTGGGCTTGGTCGCGGCCGCGGTAGCGGTAGCGGTGGCGGTGGCGGTAGCGGTGGCGGCCGGAGCGGCCGAGTCGGCCAGCAACGTCACCTCGCCGGTGACCGGGTCGACGGTCTCGCCGGGCTCGACCGACTCGGGCTCCGGCTCCAGTTCGGTGACGTACGGACCGAACCGGCCGTCCTTGGCCACGATGGACTTGCCGTTGTCCGGGTTGATGCCGATCACGCGGTCGGTGATGACCGGCGCGTCGATGAGCTCCCTGGCCTTCGCCGGCGTCAGCTCGTCCGGCGCGAGGTCCGGCGGGATGTTCACCCGGCGCGGCGGGGCATCGGGTTCGGCGCCCGGGTCGGCGACCTCGAGGTAGGGCCCGTACTTGCCGATCCGCAGGGTGATGTCGTCGCCGATCGGCATCGAGTTGACCCTGCGGGCGTCGATCTCGCCGAGGTTGTCGATCACCTGGCGCAGGCCGCGGTGCTTGTCCGAGCCGAAGTAGAAGCTGGTCAGCCAGTCCACCCGGTCGGCCTTGCCGTCGGCGATGCGGTCGAGGTCGTCCTCCATCTCGGCGGTGAAGTCGTATTCGACCAGGTCGGAGAAGTACTCCTCGAGCAGGCGCACGACGGAGAACGCGATCCAGTTGGGCACGAGGGACTGGCCGCGGGGCGTGACGTAGCCGCGCTCGGTGATCGTGGAGATGATCGACGCATACGTCGACGGGCGGCCGATGCCGAGCTCCTCGAGCTTCTTGACCAGGCTCGCCTCGGTGTACCGGGCGGCCGGGGTGGTTTCGTGGCCCTTGGCTTCCATCTCCAGCATCGTCAGGGACTGGCCCTCGGCGAGCGGCGGCAGCTTGGACTCGGTCGGGTCGGTCGGCGCGTTGCGCTCCTCGTCGCGGGATTCCTCGTAGGCGAGCAGGAAGCCGCGGAAGGTGATCACGGTGCCGCTGGCCGAGAATTCGGCGATCGCCGCGGATGCCGCGGGGTGCGCGGCCGGGCCGGTGGGGCCGGCGGTGATGGCGACCGACGCGGTCGAACCGGTCGCATCCGCCATCTGCGACGCGACGGTGCGCTTCCAGATCAGGTCGTAGAGCTTGAAATCGTTGCCGCGGAGCGAGGAGGACAGCGACGCCGGCGTGCGGAAGGTGTCGCCCGACGGGCGGATCGCCTCGTGCGCCTCCTGCGCGTTCTTGCTCTTGCCCTTGTAGAGGCGCGGCTGGGCCGGAACGGTTTCGGGGCCGTAGAGCGCGGACGCCTGGGTGCGCGCGGCCGTGATCGCCTGCTGCGACAGGGACGGCGAGTCGGTACGCATATAGGTGATGTACCCGTTTTCGTACAGCGACTGGGCAACGCTCATGGTCTGGCGGGCGGTGAAACGGAGCTTGCGCGCCGCTTCCTGCTGCAGAGTCGAGGTGGTGAACGGCGCGGCCGGGCTGCGACGGTAGGGCTTGGAGGCAACCTTCGTCACGGTCACGGCGACGTCGGGCGCCTTCAGCGCCTCGGCGAGGGCGAGGGCGGATGCCTCGTCGAGGGTCGTCGCCTGCACCTTCGGCTTGAGCCGGCCCAGGTCGTCGAAGTCGCCACCGGTGGCGATGCGTTCGCCGCCGAGGCGGACGAGCTTGGCCTGGAAGGCAGCATCCGCCTGGTCGGCGCCGGGCGCCAGTTGCGCGATCAGGTCCCAGTATCCGGCCGAGACGAAGGCGAGGCGCTCGCGTTCGCGTTCGACGACGAGCCGGGTGGCCGCGGACTGCACCCGGCCGGCCGAGAGGCCGGGGCCGACCTTGCGCCAGAGCACCGGGGAGATCTCGTAGCCGTAGATGCGGTCGAGGATGCGCCGGGTCTCCTGGGCGTCGACGAGCGCGGTGTCGAGGTCGCGGGTGTTGTCCTTGGCCTGGAGGATGGCCTCCCTGGTGATCTCGTGGAACACCATGCGCTTCACGGGAACCTTCGGCTGCAGCACCTGCAGCAGGTGCCAGGCGATGGCCTCGCCCTCGCGGTCCTCATCAGTTGCGAGCAGGAGTTCGTCGGCGTTCTTCATGGCCCGCTTGAGCTCGGCGACGGTCTTCTTCTTCGCGTCGGACACCACGTAGTACGGCTCGAAGCCGTTGTCGACGTCGACGGAGAACTTGCCGAGCGGGCCCTTCTTCAGCTCGGGCGGCAGGTTTTTGGGTTCGATCAGGTCGCGGATGTGGCCAACCGAGGACAAAACCTCATAGCCGTCGCCCAGATAAGCCGCAATCGACTTCATCTTGGTCGGCGATTCGACAATGACCAGCTTCTTAGTGCCTGGCACCAGACTCCTCTTTATAGGTATCGACCCAATGAGGGGCCAAGGCACACCATACACACCGCAATCGGGTGCCTACCTAATCGGCCGCGCCCGTGACTGGCTTTGGGGCTTGCCAGTTGTGCGCTGGTGAGGACAATGGAGGCATGGGTACACCAGCAACGGGCACGTACACCGCGAAGCTCACGGACGGCCCCCTCGAAGGCAAGACCATCACCACCGAGTTCCTGGAATCGGGCGACCCGCGGCCCCGGCTCGAGATCCCGGCGGACGCGGGCGCCAAGCGGTACCTCTATACGCGCGGCGCCGGACTCGAGTTCGAGTCGTCGGAGTTCCCGGAGCGGCCGACCGCCGTCGACTACCGCTACCTCGAGGCTGTCTTTGACTGATTCGGCCGGTGCGTGTGCCGTCGATTCTGATTCGGGCTATCGGCTGGGCGGAGGCCCGGCACGGGCGCGCGAGCCGAGGTCGAAGCCCAGCACCGTGCGCGCCACGCTGACGGATGCGATCAGGCCGTCCACCGCACACGCGGTCACTGCGGCGCCGCCCAGTTCCGCCGCCGTGGCGGCAGCCTGGCACGGCACCCCGGCGACCAGGCCGGACGCCGTGTCGGCCGCGGCGAGCGCGGCC
>NZ_SOHH01000104.1 GCF_004403515.1 Cryobacterium fucosi
GTGCGGGTGTCCTGCCAGACGATGGCGTTGTAGACGGGCAGGCCGGTGGTGCGGTCCCAGACCACGGCGGTCTCGCGCTGGTTGGTGATGCCGACGGCGGCGATGTCGTGCCGGGTCAGGTTGGCCTTGGACAGCGCCTGGCCGATGACCTCACGGGTGTTGTTCCAGATCTCCATCGGGTCGTGCTCGACCCAGCCGGCCTGGGGGAAGATCTGGGCGTGTTCGAGCTGGCCGGTCGAGACGATCGAGCCTGCCTTGTCGAAGATGATCGCGCGGGAACTCGTCGTACCCTGGTCGATCGCAATGACGTACTGAGCCATGGATAACTCCTTATTGTGTGGCGCGTTGTAGGGGGTGACGCAAAAAAGAGGGACCGATCCGGAGACTGAATCGGCCCGTTCCGTGCATTAGGTGAGGAGAGGAAGGAGGGCGATGGAGGCCCAGCCGGCGAGCAACCCGCCGATGATGGGGCCCACGACGGGAACCCACGAGTAGGCCCAGTCGGAGGAGCCCTTGCCCTTGATCGGCAGCAGGAAGTGCGCGATCCGGGGCCCGAGGTCACGGGCCGGGTTGATCGCGTACCCCGTCGGCCCGCCGAGCGAGGTACCGNACCGATCACGATAACGAGGATCGCCACGGGCAGGGCTCCGAGGGCGGCCAGGCCCCCGCTCTCACCCTGGCGTCCGCCGCCGAACGCGATCACCACGAACACCAGCACGAAGGTGCCGATGACCTCGGTGACCAGGTTCCAGCCGTAGGAACGGATGGCCGGGCCGGTCGAGAACACGCCCAGCTTGTTGGCCGCGTTCGGCTCCTGGTCGAAGTGCTGCTTGTAGGCCAGCCAACAGGCGACGGCGCCGAGGAAGGCGCCCAGCATCTGGCCGGCGATGTAGACCAGCACCGACAGGAAGCTGACTGTCACGCCCGAGCCGAACTCGGTGGCGCCGGAAGCCACCAGGCCGAGCGTGACGGCAGGGTTGAGGTGGGCACCGGAGTTGTAGGCGACGGTCACACCCGCGTAGACGGCAAAACCCCAGCCGATGGTCACCATGAGGAAGCCGCCACCGAGACCCTTGTTCTTCGCTAGGGCGACGTTGGCGACGACTCCGGTACCGAGGAGGACGAGCATCGCTGTGCCCACAACCTCCGACAGAAATACGACTCCGATATTGTCCACTTTGACCTTCCTTGGTGAGGCTGGGGATACCAGGCGAGCCCCTCGCAGTGAGCGGTTGGCAACACCATAGCGCGGTGGTTTCCGCAGCGGAATAGGCAGGTGGCCCAGCCATTTTCTGCCCCTTACCCGCGACCGCGGCAGCGCGTAGGTTGGGGTCGAACCTGAATTGCACGCGTCGCGGCCCGTCTACCGCGTCGCTCCGTCACCTCGATTAAAGGAAGAGTCATGAAAAAGCTCGTCAATGATCCGAAGAACGTCGTCACTGAGGCCGTTGCCGGGTTCGGGGCTGCCCACGCCGATCTCGTTCGGGTCTCCACCGATCCCATCTACATCGTGCGCACTGACGCCCCGGTCGCGGGCAAGGTCGGAATCGTCAGCGGCGGCGGCAGCGGTCACGAACCGATGCACGGTGGGCTCGTCGGCCCGGGCATGCTCGACGCGGCAGTTCCCGGCGCCGTATTCACCTCGCCGACTCCCGACCCGATCCTCGCAGCGACGAAGGCGGTCGACGGGGGAGCAGGCGTGCTCCACATCGTGAAGAACTACACGGGTGACGTGCTCAACTTCGAGACGGCCGCCGACCTCGCCGCCGCGGACGGTGTGGAAGTGCGTTCCGTACTCGTCAACGACGACGTGGCGGTGAAGGATTCGCTCTACACCGCCGGTCGCCGGGGCGTCGCCGGGACCGTCCTCGTCGAGAAGATCGCCGGGGCAGCAGCCGACCGCGGTGACGACCTCGAATCGGTGGCCCTCGTCGCCGAGAGGGTCATCGGGCAGGTGCGTTCGATGGGCGTGGCGCTCACCCCCTGCGTCGTTCCCCACGCCGGGCAGCCGAGTTTTACCCTGGCCGAGGACGAGATCGAGATCGGCATCGGCATCCACGGGGAGCCGGGGCGCGAGCGGATCAAGCTCGAACCGGCCGACGCCATCGTCGACCGCCTTCTCGGTCCGATTCTGGACGACATCCCGTTCGTGGCCGGGGACAAGGTCCTTTTGTTCGTCAACGGCATGGGCGGCACGCCGCAGGTCGAGCTGTACATCGTCTTCCGTCGGGCCGCAGAGGTGCTCGCCGAGCGCGGCATCGAGGTGACCCGCACCCTGGTCGGGAACTTCACGACCGCCCTCGAAATGCAGGGAATGTCGATCACCGTCCTGAAACTCGACGATGAATTGACCACGTTGTGGGATGCGCCCGTGCAGACCGCGGCGCTACGGTGGGGACGGTAGGGGAGAACGAATGAATCTGGGTGTCGCCTGGGCCAAGGCGTGGATCACAAGCAGCGCGGACGTCATGAGCGAGCACCGGATCGAGTTGATCGACCTGGACCGCAACATCGGCGATGGAGACCATGGCGAGAACATGGACCGGGGGTTCCAGGCCGTCCTGGCAAAGCTCGAGGCCGTTCCCGCCGAGGCCAGCCCCGGGGATGTCCTCAAGATGGTGGCGACCACGCTCATCTCCACGGTGGGCGGGGCGGCCGGCCCGTTGTACGGCACGGCCTTCCTCAAAGCCTCGATCGCCATCGCCGGTGCGACCGACCTCGACGGGGCCGCTCTGGTGCGTCTCCTGACTGCGGCCAGGGACGGCATCGTGTTGCGGGGCAAGGCCGAATCCGGGGACAAGACCATGGTCGATGCGTGGACGCCGGCGGTCGACGCCGCCGGCGCCGCACACGCCGCCGGGGCGGACGACCTGGCCATCCTGCAGGCAGCGGCGGACGCCGCCGAGGCCGGGGCGCTGGCCACCGAACCGTTGGTCGCCCGCAAGGGCCGGGCCAGCTACCTGGGTGAGCGGGCCATCGGTCACCGCGACCCTGGCGCGCAATCGTCTGCCCTCTTGCTGAGGGCTGCGGCGGACACCGCGGCGCTGGTTTGACGATGGCAGAATCTCCTCGGGTGGGACTGGTTTTCGTGTCCCACAGCGCGAAGATCGCCGAGGGCCTCGTCGACCTGGCCGGTCAGATGGCCCCCCACACCGTCCTGGTCGCGGCCGGCGGCACCGACGAAGGCGGGATCGGGACCAGCTTCACGCTGGTACTCGGCGGAATCGAACGGGCAGCCGCCGGGGCCGGCGTTGCGGTGCTCTGCGACCTCGGCTCCGCCATCCTCACCGCCGAAACCGCGCTCGACTTCCTCGACGAGACCGTGCGGGCGCGAGTGCGCATCGTCGACGCACCGATCGTCGAAGGGGGAGTGGCGGCCGCCGTTGCCGCGGAGATCGGGGGCAGCCTCGACGATGTGGTGACCGCCGCGCGGTCGGCGGCGCGGACATCCGCCGGCTCACCGCCCGGCGGCACCCCGGCCGGGCCGGCCACGGTGACCCGCATGGTGACCCTCGTCAACAAGGACGGCCTGCACGCCAGGCCCGCCGCGGACTTCGTCACACTGGCAAGCACCTTCGACGCTCGGGTCACGGTGAACGGCAGGGAGGCGACGAGCCTGCTCGCGATCATGTCGCTCGGCCTGATCAAGGGGAAGACGGCGGAGATCTCCTCCTCCGACGCCCACGGTGCGGAGGCCGTCGAGGCCCTGGCGAACCTGCTCGAATCGGGTTTCGGCGAGGAGTAGCGCGAACCGGATTTCGCATAGCACTCGCGGGCGGATTTGTCCAATCCGGCGTACGCTATCGACATGGTCCAGCACAACACGTCGCGGCGGCGCACGGCGCCCGCGCATCTCTTCGAGTGGGTCGACCACACCCTGCGGCCGATCGCAGGTCCACCTCCGCCCGGCGGCTTCGACGCCGACGATGCGGTCGCCCTCAAGGATTGCCCGGTCTGCGGGCGCGCCATGCGGGAACACACGATCATCCATGCCGCCCATGACAGCATCCTCAACTGCCCGGTCCCGCATCTGGGGGCGTGGGATCGGGACGCGTTCGAGCCGGTCAATGAATTCGGAATGGTGATCCACCGTGGACCGGACCGGCCAGCGAGAGAGTAAGGGCGCACCTGCGCACGTAGCACTACAGTGAGACCCGAATAGTGCGGGGATCGGCACTTTCTAACAGGCCACGCGGCCGGCACGCGAGCGCCGGCCGGCCGGGCCTCGCTGATCCGGTCGCGGACGTGACACCGGGGGCGAACAGGTACGCCGACCTGGGCCGACCGCCAGCCGCCGATCCTCGCCGGGTGACCGCGGCCGTAAACGTTCCTCGTGACAAATAGTCTTGGCGGTGAGAGGCTGGCGTCATGTTGGACATCGCGGTGATCGACGGAGCCGTCGCGGCCGAAGCGTCCCTCGATCCCATCCGGAGCCGGATTCTGGCGGAACTGGGGGAGCCGGGCTCGGCCACGACTCGTGCGGCGCGAATCAGCCTTCCACGCCAGAAGGTGAACTACCACCGGAGCGAGCTCGAGCGGCACGGCCTCGTCGAGATGCTCGAGAATCGTTGCAGGGGCACCATGACCGGGCGAGTCATGCAGGCGACAGCAGCCAGCGTCGTTGTCTCCCCGAGCGCCCTCGGCGGCGTCGGGCCGGTAGCGACCCAGTCAAAGAGAGGAGCGCCGACCATGAGCAAGGAATTCGAGATTGTCTGTGAGGGGGAGTTTCCGGGAACCCCGGAGCAGGTCTGGGACGCGGTGACGACGGAGACCGCGGCGTGGCTCTTTCCCACCGACGGGATGCTCGGGGAGGATCTTGTCTCAGAGCGCCCGACCCACCACGTGAACCGGATGGACGGCGCGGATGGCTGGTTCAACCGGCTGGAACAGGTCATCGAGGCTCGACCGAATGGGCGCTCGTTCCTGCGCTGGGTGCACAGCGGGGTTTTCGCGGAGGACTGGGACAACCAGTACGACGGCGCCAGCGCGCACACCGTCTTCTACCTGCACACCCTGGCCGAGTACCTTAAGCACTTCGCGGGGCGTCCCGTCGTCTTCGCGTCCGTGGACGGGCCGGCCGCATCGACCACTGCGGGAGCCTTCGACCTCGTGAAGGCCGCACTCGGGCTCGCCGCCGGGGCCGCGGCAGGGGACAGCGTGCCGGTGGCCCTGCCTGGGATTGCCTCGGACGTGGCTGTGGTCGATTTCTGGAACGACCACTTCATCGGTCTGCGGACGGGTGACGCTCTCTATCGATTCTTCGGACGCAACGCCTTCGGGGCGCCGGTCGGCGTCACCGTGCACCACTTCGGCGGCGCAGACGCCACGGCGCTGCGGGATTCCTGGCAGGACTGGCTGGACCGCATTTTCGACTGACCGAGAACAAACACAACAACTGGGGGCGTTTGAGCGATCCGGTGAACCCCGGGGACCAGTTCTCGGCCATCCATCGGCGCAGGGAATCAACCCCGCCTTCGGGGAACCATCCATCTGTAGCTTCGGCGATGACTCCGTCAAGGAATCTGCCGGGGCGGATGGAATGCGCAATCTGCTCCCGAAACGGTGACGCCCGTGTCAAGGCGAGACGCACTGTGGCTGGATAGAGGGTCCGACGACGGGGGGCGTACCTCGCTGTCTGGCCGGGCTCGTCTCGTGCCAGGACGCAGCTACGCGAATCCAACCATCGGATCCAACGACTAAGGTTAGCCTTGCCTCACCAAAAACGAGGGGCAAGACCTCCAACCAGAGACAGCCGTGCGCACCAACAAACCAAACGATGCATTCCCTCCCGCAAATATATCCGCGGTGCAGCCCGTGACGAGCGCGCAGCGCAGCCCCGCGATCGGTTTCGAGGCCCTCCGGCTCCTCGCCGGAGAACCGTCCGCGACTGCCCTTGTGACCTCGGATGGGACCCTGACCTACGCCGACCTGGACGAACGGGTCCGGGACCGGCGGGACAAATTAGGAGACGGCCGCCGACTCGTCATGGTGTCGTGCGCGAACGCCCTCGAGCCCCTGGTGACTTATCTTGCCGCGCTGTCGGCTGGGCATCCGGTGCTGCTCGTCGCAGGCGACGGGGACGAGCCCAGCCAGGAGCGGAACAGGATCGGGCTCCTTGAGCGTTACAACCCCGACGTGGTTCTGGCACCCGTAGGCGACGAGTGGCGTCTGGACGAACGACGGGAGGGAAGCCGACACACGTTGCACCCTGAGCTCGCACTGCTGCTCAGCACCTCGGGCTCGACCGGATCGCCGAAACTCGTTCGGCTGTCACGCGAGAATGTGCGAAGCAACGCGAGAAGCATCGCCGACTACCTCGACCTGACCCCGCAGGACCGGGCGGCCACAACGCTGCCGATGCACTACTGCTACGGGCTCTCAGTCGTGAACAGCCACCTGATCTCCGGCTCGAGCCTGCTGCTCACCGAGCGTTCGGTGGTCGAGCCTGAATTCTGGAACGAGTTCGAAGCTGCAGGGGCCACCTCCTTCGCCGGCGTCCCCTACACCTTCGACCTGCTCGATTCCATCGGCTTCGCCCGGCGCGAACATACGAGCCTGCGCTACATCACTCAGGCCGGCGGACGACTCGGCCCCGACCGGGTGCGCGGTTACGCCCGGCTGGGCCAGGAACGCGGATTCGATTTCGTCGTCATGTACGGCCAGACAGAGGCGACCGCACGGATGGCCTACCTGCCGCCTGAGCTGGCGGAGGCACGGCCCGAATCGATCGGCATCCCGATACCGGGCGGGCAGTTCCGCATCGACGACGCCGGCGAGGACTCGGTCGGTGACCTCGTCTACACCGGGCCGAACGTCATGATGGGATATGCGGAGGGCCCGGCGGAGCTCGCCGCTGGACCGACAGTGGGGGATCTGCGCACCGGCGACCTAGCCCGCCAGCACGACGACGGACTCTTCGAGATCGTCGGGCGGAGCAGTCGCTTCGTCAAGATATACGGCCTGCGGATCGACCTCGACCGGGTCGAGCGGCTCCTCGCCGACGACGGCGTCGAAGCCAGGGCGGTCAACCTCGAGGAACGCCTTGTGGTGTTCGTGCGGCAGCGGTGGGCACTCGGGCTTGTCGTGCCGATTGCCGCGGAGGCGCTCGGCCTGCCCTGTCACAGCGTCCGGGCGCACCTCATCGAGGAGTTCCCCCTGACGTCCAGCGGCAAGCCGGACACCGCGAGCCTGCTTCGGGAGGCGGCAATCCTTGAGCGAAACGTCCGACTGGAGGACCGCTCAGGGACCGTGACGGCGGAAAATATCCGGGCTCTCTACTCAACCCTCCTCGACCGCCCGGACGCGGTCGCCGACGACAGCTTCGTCGCGCTGCACGGCGACTCGCTGAGTTACGTCGAGGTCTCGGTGCGGCTCGAGCAGATGCTCGGTACGCTCCCCAGGGACTGGCCGGCGAAATCGGCCCAGGAGCTGGCCAGCCACCGAACCGCACCGGCCGGGGCTCGACGCCGACGCCCGCTGGCGCGCATGGAGACATCCGTCGTGCTGCGGGCTATCGCCATCGTTCTGATCACGGGGACGCACGCCAATCTCTTCCACGTACAGGGCGGTGCTCACCTGCTGCTCGGAATCCTGGGCTTTAACCTGGCCCGATTCCAGTTCGCCGATGTACCTCGGCCGATGCGGCTCGGGAAGCTGCTGCGCAGCGCCGTCCAGATCTTCGTCCCGGCCGTGCTGTGGATCGGTGGTGTCGCCCTGATCGGCGGGATGTACGAACCCGCGACGGTCTTCATGCTGCATAATCTGTTTGGCGGCGACGATCGTTGGACGATGCAGTGGCAGTACTGGTTCCTGGAATCCGTCGTGTGGACGATCCTCGGCCTGGCGCTTGTCTTCTGCGTTCCCCAGCTCGACCGGCTCGAGCGCCGATACCCCTTCGTCTTCGCGGCCTGCTTCGTCGCGGGCGCGCTTCTGTTGCGCCTGCTGCTGACCGGCGGTGTCGAGGCGGGGCCGACCGAACGGTACTCGCTGCCCATCGTGCTCTGGCTGGTCGCTCTCGGCTGGCTCATCGCGCGTTCCACGGACGTCAAGCGGCGGGTGCTGAGCTCGGCGGTCGTCGTGCTCACCGTCCCTGGGTTCTTCGGCGACCCGGCCCGCGAGGCGATCACGATCGCGGGACTGCTGCTCCTCCTGTGGATTCCAGCGGTGCCCCTGCCGCGGATTCTGGTTCCGGTGCTGGGCGTCGTGGCCTCGGCATCGTTGTTCGTGTACCTCGTCCATTGGCAGGTCTACCCGCTTCTCGCGGATGAATTCCCTCTACTCGCCACCCTCGCCTCCTTCGCGGTGGGGATCCTCGCCTGGCGAGGGTATTCCGCACTGAGTAGTCGGTGGGCGGCCCATCCCGCGGCCGCGACCCGCCAGCTAGTGTCCGATGTGCTCGCGAAAACGGCAGGTCGCGACCGGCGAGGCGATCGTTGACGACCGGACGGTCTGCCGCGCAGACCCCCATCGCTCGCGGCCGCTGAACGGGGTCGAGAACGAACAGCACGGGGTCGGACTCAGTGCGCAGACAGGTGGAGGCGCACTTCGTTTCAATGAGGCGTTCTGCAGTGTGCCCGGCGTCTGGATGTGCGGATCCCACCGCGCGATCTCGCTCGGTTGGCAGGTGGTTTCCGTCTTGTGCGAACACCGGGACGGGCTCGCTCTCGCGCGGAATACCCAATACGCGCATAAGGGATTCCCCAAGAAGCTCAGAATGGGTCAGACTTCCGCGTCCGCTGGAATAGGGACCGTCTGGCAGGAGTAGGCGACTATCTGACACGCCTTTCAGACGGTCCGCATTTCAGCGGGTGGCCACAACTCGTCAATTCATTTGGACATGAGACCAATCTGTGTTCCCTGACGTTCTCAGACAATTGCTCTGCAGTTCGACAACCGGGCGCTGGCTCGCGTTCGCGACCCAACCCCGGACTGGACCGCATCGCGAATGGGGCCAATCCGCTCCTTGAGCACCAACTGCTTTGACCGTTTGCCGTTCGTTGACTGTCTGAGCTGGTGATCTTCAACAGTGACGCTATTTTGAGCCGGTGATCGGATCGCTCGGTGCAAGTGGACCGGCCTGCGTCCCGGCCACCAGCTCCAAATGGGTGGAGAGGTCGATTGGGAAGGCGTCGACTTCTTGGACGCCGACCTAGACGGCGACTTTGATCGTGGTTCCTCCCACGCCGTCGGTCACGCTCACTGGTTCGCTGAGTACGAAACGATACTGGTCGTGTCCAGAGAGCCCGGCGATCTCGTGGAGCTCCTCGACGGCCGTTTCCAGGCCTGCCATCTGGTGGAAGGGGTCCAGGTTTTGGCTGTGTCGGCTCCCGGGCAGCCGCATCAGTAACCCGGTCCCACCCTTCAGGACCCACATGGAATCCGGACTGGTGACGCGTACGAGGAATCGTTGCAGCATTTGATCCCCAAAAGTGACGTTCTGCTACGTGAGCTTGACGGTCGTCACAGGGAGATCTCGTGGGGCAGGAATTCGCAGGCGGTGTCGCCCGGAAAACCGGGCGCTTAGATTTCGGCGCCGTAATCTCGTTACGGGCGTCTGGTCGTAATTATCCGCGCTGAGTGGGTCCGTCTCAGAACTGAAATGTCCCGCGAACACATGCCCGAGGTTTTGGGTCTCTATGCTATCAAGGTGTGCAGATCTACCCCGAAGAGGACCACGAGAGGCCAGAGTACAATCGCCGCCAGGCCTTCCAGAATATTGCCGGGAACGTTCCATGCCACGAGATAGCTCTGGGTAGCAGCGACCACTACGCCGATGACCAGATACACGATCCCGATCAGACCTATTCCGCGCCTGCCAATTCCGCGCCTGCTCATTTTGCGCCTGCCAATTCCGAGTCTCGTCGCTCATCTGCCACTGCGGGGTGTGATTCACATCGTAGTTGCGTTGGGGTGATTCGGGTAGGCCCGGGCCCCTTCGACGTCCAGAGGGGAGTACAGGCGCGGGCGTTCGCACAGAACGGGTGTCGCTGGTCCACAATGACGGCATGCGTACGTTCGAGGTCGAGGAGGAACTGCTGATCGTTGACCCCGTCCTCGCGGCTAAATTCAGGCAGGAGCAGATCGAGGTGCAGACGAGCCCCTGCTCAAGCCTTGATGGCCTGTTGGAGGGAATCCGCCGCGGGCGCGACGCGGCCGGCACTGCCGCGTGGGCCGTTGGGGCCGGGGTCGCCGCCCTGGCCACGTCCCCTCTGGCGCGTGGTCCCCGGTATGCGGCCATGATGAACGGCTTCGGCCTTACCGCGAGGGAACCGTCAACCAGCGGGCTCCACGTGCACGTGTCCGTCGGTTCGGACGAGGAAGGTGTGGCGGTTCTGGACCGGATCCGCATCTGGCTGGACCGGTCGAGCTGTTCGGCTCGGCTGCCAGGTACCGTTCCTTGGTCGCCGGGCATTTCGCATCCGGCGCTCTGTTGGACGACGGGGTGGTTTACTTTGACGTCCGAGCCGCCATGGTCGATTGGGGTGATCACCACCGCGTCCGATCCAGGCTGGCTGCCAGACGCCATCCGTTCCAGCCGCCTGGCGGGAGCCTCGCGGGCGCCGGGGTCCAGCTCATTGATGCAGCCCTACTGCGGGGGTATCGTCGTCGGAAAGGGGCTTGTCCAGAATGCTGAAGGTTCGATCAGCCGGCGCGGCCTCACTGTCTTCGACTGAGAAGAGGTGGAAACAATGAGTGAGGCTGACAAGATCAAGAACGCGGCTGAGAAGGCCGCGGGAAAGTTCAAGGAGAGCGCAGGCAAGATCGCGGGGGACAAGTCGCTCGAGGCTGAAGGCAAGACCGACCAGGCCAAGGCGAGTCTGAAGCAGGCCGGCGAACATGTGAAAGACGTGTTCAAGAAATAGCGAACGTGCCCGGTACTCGATTGCCCGGACCTTCCGGGAACAATGGAAAGGAACACCATGAACATGCTGCTCATCGTCGTGGCCATTATCGCGGTCGTGCTCTTGCTGACGGGCGGTTTTGTGCAGTCCCTGAACTTCCTATTGTGGGTGGGTGTGATCCTGCTGGTGATAGCGGTGATTGCGTTCTTGGTGCGCTCGATGTCTGGTCGCCGAGGCGCGTAACAGGCGCGTGAACACGACCGAAGGAACGATGCACGGCTGGTCTTGGTTCCTGCGGCTGCTGATTTGGGCTCACAGATGCTCGATATGACCCAGTTGAAATCCGCGTTCCTGCTGTGCCTGTCGCAGGATGCCAGGACCATCCGTCCAGATCGCAATGCCCACACCCGCCGCGGCAAACGTTGAATCGTGCACTGGACGCGTGCTGACCGCGGGCATATTCTCACCAGCAGCGAAGCGTTCGCGAATTGACGTGCGGAGGTCCACCATGAGTGAAGAGCAACCGACACCAGTATCTGATGAGGGCTGGACGTCCCAGTCTGCGAAGCTAGTCGAGCCGGTCGTGGACAGCCCGGTTGGAGATATGTCGGTGGAGGGCGAAACCGAAGTAGGTCCGTACCCGTCCCTGACTCACATCGAAAACATGGAGCAGGCAGACCTGCCGGCAGTTGCCGAGAACGCCGCCGACAGAAAGCACAGCCAAGACGAGTGACGGCCCCGGGGTCAACACACCCGGACGCTGATTAGCTCACTTTTTCTCAAATTCCCGGGGTCGATCGTCAGGTCGGATGTTGCGATGCCGTTGGACATGACGTTCCTCGCAAACGCTTCGGGGTGGCACGAGCGAGACCGCCGCCGGGCGCGGCCGCTACGAATGGACTGTAGCGCCGGTTGCGTCGGCCGCTGCAGCACACGGTAGCCGGAGGGGGGAAAGCCGTCCAGCCCCTGCCCAAGCCCATCCGACGGATGACCGATAATGCACATTATGTCAACTCATGCGCCAATCGCAAGAATTGCTCAATAGGACTCCCCTTGTATTTATTCGGCTTGTATTTATTCGGCGGAGCGCCGGCCGTGGCAGGAACTTCCGCTGGTTCGCCGGGACGCGGTTTTCAACAAATGACGTTCGATCTTTCCGAGCGGAACTGAGGCTGGAATGTTCAGTGGCAATTGACCTTGGTGATTCTCACGTCGGTCGCGGCATCCTCGTGGATCGGCAAGGTTGCAATGGCTTTGTCGCCTTTGGCGAGAGCTCCGGTGAATCCGTTACTGAATCCGACTACGGCACCAGACTCATCCATGGTGTCTGCCCTGACGTACACGCCGCTGGGGCAGGATCCGTACGCGTAGATCTCCATCTGGCTGCATCTGCCTTGTCCGCACTGTTCCTCGTCGACGAAGCGCGTCGCAACCCCGTCGCCGCGATCTTTGAAGCCTTTGGGGAGATCGGGCGGGCTGAGAGTAGGAGTGCCCGTGCTGCCGGGCCCCGGTTCAGCAAAATTTGAACAGCCGGTCAAGAGCAACAGTGACGCGGCCACCGCGAAAAGGCCTATTGAGCAGCGATTCATCTGGTTCCCCCAGGTCGATTGGTCTAAACACTACTATGGCGTCGAACCGGGCCGCATCCCCAGGATCACCCCGTGCATCAAATGCAGGGACGCTCGGAAAATAGTCCATCGCTGCTCCAATCGCCCACATACCAAGCCGCACGAAAGAGTTTGGGCTGCAGTCCAATGACATTCAACGAGCGAGGACGAAATTGCTGACGCAGCGTCGACACAAAAGGGGAAACGGTTGATTGGTCTCGTCGCTGCGTTCCTTTTGACCTTGGCAGTGCCCGGCTGCTCGGTGTTCAATGCGTGCCCAGCGATCGCTTGGAACAACACCGTCGTCGTCAAGCTCGAAGGCGGAACCCGAGACGTCAGCGTCGTGGAGTTGTGCGGAGACGGCGTGTGTTCGGTACCCGCACCGATCCTGCAGCAGTCAGACGACCCCGTCCGCCTTGAAACCCTCGACCCCCAGCAACTCGGGACCTTTACGCCAGAGCCTTCAGCAATCCAACTCCCCTATTTCGCTACCAAGATCGATGACAGCACCTGGAATATCTCGATAGAAATGGCGAGTCCGGACAAAGCGACCCTGCGTGCCCTCTCAGCAAGCGGAGATGTCCTCGCTGAGCGCGAGGTGTCACTCAGTCGGGTTCGCGTGGGCGGCACTGGACGGTGTGGCGGACCTGCCGAGGCCGACCCCATCAGCCTCACTATTGCATCCTGAATCCGCGAGCGTTACCGACGCCGAGCGCGCCCCGCAAGAGGGTCGTCTTGCGCGACATTGGCGGCCCCGCGGATCCACTGGGATGCAGCGGGTGCTGCAGGCATTGGGATGCGTTTCGCGAGCGATGTTCAACGTCGGGAACTTCATGTCGAGCCATGGTGGAGAAAGTACGGGTGTCCTACACTGGCCGGCGAAAGCACCTCGTGAGCGGAAGGAATGCTGGCCCAGACGAAGCCCCCGCTTTGGACCACAAAGAAGGGAAAATCGTGGTCGACTTTACGAGCGACGATCTGTGCGACGCCCTTGTGATTGACCCCGAGGGTAATGAGATCGGCACGCTGATCCGAATCTACGTGCACCCCGTCCATCGATCCCCTCAGTGGGCCAGCGTGCGGACGGGGATACTCGGGTCGGCCAAAGCATTCGTACCGCTCGACGGCGCGCAGTGGGACGGCGTCCACATCCGCGTGGCGATCAATAAGTTCCTCATCATCAAGGCTCCCCATGTGGACAACCAGGATGACGACGAATTGACCGAAACCGACACCGATTCTCTGGTCGAGTATTACGCCATCTCAAAACGGCACCGACCGGTGCGAGGCTGCCGGGCTCCGTAACGACGCCCCGACACACCATGCTCGCGCCCCTGACCCGACCGTCGCCCGGGAGCCCAATGTGCCTATTGCAGGATTTGCAGAATAGAGCTCCAGGCAAGAACGTCCACTGTTCACCATCGGGGTCGAGGCACGCAGGCGGCCTTTCGATCGTCAGCGGTCGCGAACTGGTCATCCGGATTCTGCTTGGGTGGCGATGGGCCTCGCCGGACTCGTCGCGCTCGTGCTGGGGATCTTGGTGCTGGTCTGGCCTGCCGCGACGCTGGCGATCATTGCCGGCCTCCTCGGCCTGTACTTTCTCATCGGTGGCGTCGCCCGGGTGGCGCGCGGCGTGTTCATGACCGGTGCCACCGGCGGCATCCGGGTACTTGATATCCTGCTCGGCGTGCTGCTGCTCGTCGCCGGCATCATCGCGATCAGGAATCCCCTGGACTCCCTCGCCGTGCTCGGCATGGTGATCGGCATCTCCTGGCTGGTCGAGGGGGTCGCCGCGCTGGTGGAGACGGCCCCCGATGCGAGCAAATGGTTCGGCACGCTCTTCGGAGCGATCAGTGTCGTCGCCGGGATCTCGATCCTGTTGTCACCGATCGACTCGCTCGCGGTGTTCGCGCTCCTCGGCGGTGTCTTCCTGGTGATCTCCGGCGTCAGCCAGGCCGTGATGGCGCTCATGTTCGGGCGTCGGGCCCGGGGATGATCGGCAGCTGCCTGCCCCACCAGTCGAGGATGAGTTCCGGGCGCTGCAACCGATGACGGAGACGACCGCCCGACCACCATCCGGATGGGGTGTCGGGTCGGATACCGACTTGAGGAGCGGAAGGTCCGAAGCCTTCAACCGTCATACTTTCTAGTCGGCGACGAGGTCCGTCGTGTCGCCGACATAACGCGTGTTGTCCGCCGGGATGGGCTCGACGGCGGCGAGAGCCACCTCGGCCGCGAATTCCTCCACGTTGTACAGGCGTCCGGCCGCGTCCTTCCGGGCGCTCATGGTTCCCGGGCTGGCGCGCTCCAGCAGCGTTGCGGTGACGGTGCCCTCGATAATGTCGCCGGAGACGACGACGAAGCCGATCCCGGCCTCTTCCAGCTCGGGGATGCGAGAGCGGAGGGCGTCCTCCCCCGCGCGCTTGCTGCGCGCAACCGGCACATACTCCGGCATGGTCTCCGCGGTGCCGAAGAAGTGTGCCTGGTGGCTTGTGACGAACACGACGCGGGCGGCTTCGGCGAGCAGGGGCCGCGCGGTCGCCAGCAGGTTGAGCTGGGCATCCCGGTTCAGCTTCATCGCGTAATCGTCGGCCATTCCGCTTTCCATGCCGCCGGAGGCATTCATGACGAGGATGTCGAGCTCGCCGAATTCCGCGCGGATGGTGTCGAACATGGCCGTGACGGCATCGGCATCCGTGAGGTCGGCGCCGATGGTGATGGCCGTGCCGCCTTGGGCGCGAATGGCCTCGGCGACCTTGATCGCACGGGCCTCTTTGTTGCGGAAGTTGATGGCGACGCTCGCGCCTGCTCCGGCGAAGTAACCGATGGTGGCCGCACCGACCCCTCGAGATGATCCGGTGACGAGCACGCGCTTGCCGTCAAGTGATCCTGCTGCAAGTGGATTGGTCACGCGAACTCCTCAGATAACGAATTGGTCTGGCAGATGACCTTACCAAGAAGCCCCCGCTCCCCTGTCCGACGCACCTGCTAGTTTCATAACGAGGGAACAGAAATGGGAGGGGACGCCATGGATGCGTTCGCAGCGGAATTCGCGTGGATTGTCTGGCTCGTGCTGATCCTGGTCTTCGTCACCATCGAGATGGTCACGCTCGACCTGACCTTCCTGATGATGGCCGCCGGCAGCCTCGGGGCGCTCCTGTCCGGCCTGCTCGGTGCGCCGTGGTGGTTGCAGCTCGTGATCGCGGCCGTTCTGACGATCGCCCTCCTCCTCGGCATCCGCCCGCCCCTCCTTCGCCTGCTCAAACGCGGCGGCGACCCGGCGAAGACCAATGTGGACGCCCTGCTCGGCCTGGACGGCCGGGTTGTCAGCACCATCGGCGCCACCGGCGGCCAGGTTCGGCTCGCCAACGGTGAGACCTGGACGGCACGCCTGTCCCCCGGCACGGGTCGCATCGTCGAGCCCGGCGAACGAGTACTCGTCACAGCAATCGACGGGGCGACCGCAGTGGTCACCCCGGCGGAAAGGAACTCTCCATGACCGATCCAGGCCAGATCATTGTGCAGGTGGTCGTCTTCGTCGCCGTTGCGGCGCTCGTCCTGTTCGTCATCGTCACCCTTGCGAAGTCGATCCGGATCATCCCGCAGGCCAGCGCCGGCGTCGTGGAGCGCCTGGGCCGTTACCACAAGACGCTGATGCCCGGCCTGAACATCCTCATCCCGTTCGTGGACCGCCTGCGGCCTCTGATCGACATGCGGGAGCAGGTCGTGTCGTTCCCGCCCCAGCCAGTGATCACCGAGGACAACCTCGTCGTCTCCATCGACACCGTCGTCTACTTCCAGGTGACGGATGCCCGCGCGGCCACCTACGAAATCGCCAACTACCTCGGGGCCGTCGAGCAACTCACCACGACGACCCTGCGCAACGTGGTCGGTGGCCTGAACCTTGAGGAGGCCCTGACCAGCCGCGACAACATCAACGGTCAGCTGCGCATCGTGCTCGACGAGGCCACCGGCAAGTGGGGTATCCGGGTCGGGCGGGTGGAACTGAAGGCGATCGATCCGCCGCACTCCATCCAGGACTCCATGGAGAAGCAGATGCGCGCCGAGCGTGACCGCCGCGCCCTCATCCTCACCGCCGAGGGAACGAAGCAGTCCGCCATCCTGACCGCGGAGGGCGCGCGTCAGGCCGCCATCCTCTCGGCGGAGGGCGACGCGAAAGCGGCTGTCCTGCGCGCACAGGGCGAGGCCGAGGCCATCACGACCGTGTTCAAGGCGATCCACGACGGCGACCCCGATCCGAAGCTGCTGGCGTACCAGTACCTGTTGACCCTGCCCAAGCTGGCCGAGGGTAGCGCGAACAAACTCTGGATCGTGCCCAGCGAACTCACCGAGGCGATGAAGGGCGTCGGTCGTGCGTTCGGCCAGACCCCCGTACCGGGGTCTCACGCCGGTGCACCCGAGGCAGCTCAGGGTCCGGCCACCCACGCCGCGCCGGGCGCTTAGGCGGTCACTATGCCTGGGGGTGGGTCGTCCCGATTTCTGGATGGTTCTGCGCCCCGGGTGTTCGCCCATCGGGGCCTGGCCCTGAACGCACCCGAGAACACCCTCCCGGCCTTCCGTCACGCTCTCCTCGCCGGCGCCACACACCTCGAAACGGACGTCCGAGCCAGCGACGACGGCGTCGCGGTGCTCAGCCACGACGCGGAATTCGCCGTTCCGGGAGCTCGGATCCGGGTCAACAGGCTCACGCTGGCCGAGCTCCACCGGATCAACCTGGGCCAGGGCCAGTCCTTCGCCTCGCTCGGCGAGGCGCTGGACGCGTTCCCGGATGCGCGGTTCAACCTCGACGTGAAATCGGAGGACGCGATTGAGGCGACGGTGGCCGCGGTCCGGGCCGCGAACGCCACCGACCGGGTGCTGATCACCTCCTTTTCCGAGGCGCGCCGTGCGCGCACGGTCCGGTCGCTGCCGGGCGTCGCCACCTCAGCGTCCTCCGCTCTCGTCGGACGGGCGTTCCTTGCGGCCGAATTCGGGTTCGGCGGTCAGGTGAGGCGTGCGGTGAGCGGACTCTCCGCCATCCAAGTGCCGGAAACGGTCAGGTCCCTGCGCATCCTGACCCCGCGTTTCGTTCGGGCGATGCACACCGTCGGCGTCGAGGTGCATGTGTGGACGGTGAATGACCCGGCAGCGATGCGCCGGCTCCTGGAAGCGGGCGTCGACGGCCTGATCACCGACCGGTGCGACCTCGCGGTGGGCGTGATCGCCGGCCGAAGCTGAGAGTTTCCACCGAGTATGGACGTAACGGAAAGATAACGTCCAGCTTGATGGTTTAGAACTAGGAGTTGCATCGCGAGAGGAGACCACAATGGCGGATCGCAGTTTGCGTGGCATGAGGTTGGGCGCACAAAGCCTTCAAAGCGAAGAGGGCGTAACCTTTTCACCACGAGTCAGTCACACGTACCTGTGTGCGACGTGCGCGCGGGAGACGGTGATGATCTTCTCTGCGGAGGCTGAAGCCCCCGACGAGTGGGAGTGCCGGTTCTGCTCGCAGACCGCAACGCGTCTTGTGGACTCGAAGCCGGTGATCGTGGATCACTCGGACGAAAAGGTTCCGCGTACGCATTGGGACATGCTTCTCGAACGGCGCACTCGCGCCGAACTCGAAGAACTTCTGGAAGAACGGTTGACGTTTTTGCGCGCCCGGAGGGGCCAGCAAAAGATCGGCGCCTGAACCCGCTTCACCGGTCAACCACTGCGCACCCGACCTTGTCGGGTGCGCAGTGCGTTAAGGAGGCACAGCAGGAAGCCGGCGAGACCGAGCCCTGATACGAACCATTCGATCACCCGGCCACCCGCCATCGCCGGGGTCACGGTGTCGCTGAGCGGCACCGTCTCGACCATCGCTCCCGGCTCCCAGGTCGGCAGCCGGTCCAGGCTCTCGCCATCCGGGGTGATGATCGCGCTGGTGCCGACCGTCGAGATGTTCACCACGGTACGGCCGGCCTCGATCGCACGGAGCCGCGCGATGGCGAGCTGCTGCACGCTCTCGTCGGTTCGTCCGAAGTCCGCGTTGTTCGTCTGGGCGAGGATGACCTCTGCCTTGTCGCTGATCATCTCGCGCACGAGCTGGTCGTCGGCGATGTCGAAGCAGATGGCGATGCCCGCCATGATGCCGTCGAGGTCGAAGACGTTGTCCCGTGTGCCGATCGTGTAGTCCCGGGAGATCAGGTCGATCAGCTCGGGCGCGAACGGGCGCCAGAATGCGCGATCGGGCATGTACTCGGCGAACGGAACCGGGTGGACCTTGTCGTAGATGTCGACGGCCCCCTCACCGGCCTTCCAGAGCAGTGAGCTGTTGTAGAACTTCCCGTCACGCTGGGTGATCGTGCCGGCCACGATCGGCGCGTTCATCGCAGTTCCGAGGTAGTTGAGCACCTTCGCCGCGTCGTCGGAGCGGGTCGGGTCGATATCGCTGGCGTTCTCCGGCCAGACCACGAAGTCGACCTTCCGGCCGATCAGCGGCAGCGTCGCCGAGGTGTGGTCGGCGAGGATCTGGCCGGGCGAGTACCGGGCGAACAGGCCGGCATCCGACGCCCCCTGCACGGCTGCGATCCGGGCCGTCCCGGACGGAACGGCCGGCCAGGCCGGCACAACGAGCAACACGGCGACGGATGCGACGCCGATGCTCCAGCGGGCGAGGGCGCCCACCGTGACCTCCCGCACGAGTTGAACGGCGAGGGTGCTCAGCCACACCATGAGGAAGCTCAGTCCTGACATCCCGACCCAGGCGACCAGGCCGTTGAACGGGCTTTCCGACTGAGAGATGGCCACCCGCCCCCAGGAGAAGCCGCCATACGGCCAGACGGCCGAGATCGCCTCGCGGGCCGTCCACAGGCCGGCGACGACGAGGGGGACGACTCCGAGGCGCCCCGCCGCGCCCGGCCACACCCGTGGGCCCACGTTGAGGACGACGCCGATGAGGGCGAGGCTGACGCCGAAGAAGAGGGATTCGAGGCCGGCGAGGGCCAGCCAGGGCACCGGGCCCAAATACAGGGTCAGCCAGCTGATGTGGATCAGCCAGAACGACAGGCCCGAGACCATGCCGATCAGCAGGCCGGCCCACGGCCCGCGGCCCAGCAGGGCGACCAGCATCAGGGCCACCCCGACCGGCGCGAGCACCCACCAGGACCGGTCGGGGAAGCCCGCGTCGAGGATGCCCCCGGTCGCGGCCGCGAGCATGATGGCCGCCTGCAGCGGCAACTGCCGCCGCGAGCTCCCCTGGTTCACCTCCACAGCCTAGGCGACTGAGGAGTAGGCGACGATGCCGCGGCGGATCGCGTCCATGGCCTGCCGGGCGGTGCGCCCGACCGGGCCGTCGGCCACGACGGAGAGCTGGTCGAGCAGGTCGATTGTCTGTTTGGTCCAGCGCACGAAGTCGCCCGCGGCCATCTCCGCCTCATCCAGGACGTCGACGAGGGAACCGGAGCGCGCCCACTTCCACATGGCGAGGCTGAGGCCGACCGCCAGCGGATTGCTGCCGGGGAGCTTGTTGTCCCGTTCGAGGTCGTCGAGGCGGCTCCACAGTTCCTGCGTCCTGTCGAGGGCAGGCCGGAACGCTCCCCTGGGCAGGTAGCGTTCGTCGATCATCCCCTCGTCCCGGCGTGGTTCGAAGACCAGGGCGCACGCCATGGCCGCCAGCCCGGCCGGGTCGAGGTCTTTCCACAGGCCTCGGCGTAACGACTCTGCGACGAGCAGGTCCCTGTCCGCGTAGATGCGCCGAAGGATCAACCCGCTCTCACTGAGCGTGACGGAGCCGTCCGCGTCCTCGAGCAGGTAGCCGTGGCCGAGGAGAACGTCGGTGACGCGATCGAAGACGCGCGCAACGGCGCCGGTGCGGGTCGTGATCTGCTGGGTCAGCGCATCCGTCTCCCGTTTCAGCTTCCACCAGCGCTGCGCCCACCTGGCGTGCTGCTCCCGATCGGGGCAGCTGTGGCAGGGGTGCGCGCGCATACGTTTGCGCAGGCTGGCGAGCTCGCGCTGGCGCCGCTCTCTGGCTGCCCGGGCGCCGGTCTCGCCGGTCGCGCTCTCCCGTTCCACATCGGTGAGTTTGCGCCGGATGGACGAGTACTCGGTGAAGTCGCCGAGGTGGCACACCATCGACCCGGCGAAGCCCGCCAGGGATTCCTCCTGATGGCGCACCTTGCGGGCCATGTCGACGACGGCTCGATCGGCCTGGAACTGGGCGAAGGACGACTCGAGCACGTCCCTGGTGCGCTCCCGGCCGAACTGGTCGATCAGGTTGACGGCCATATTGTAGGTGGGCTTGAAACTGGAATTGAGCGGGTAGGTGCGTCGCGACGCCAGCGAGGCGACCGTCTGCGGATCGAGCCCAGGCGCCCATTGGATGACCGAATGGCCCTCGACGTCGATGCCGCGTCGGCCTGCCCGGCCGGTGAGCTGGGTGTATTCTCCCGGCGTGATCGGCACCCGTGCCTCGCCGTTGAACTTCTCGAGCTTGTCGAGGACGACGGTGCGTGCGGGCATGTTGATGCCGAGGGCGAGGGTCTCTGTGGCGAAGACGGCCTTGACGAGCTTCCTCTGGAAGAGCTCCTCGACGACCTCCTTGAACGCCGGCAGCATGCCGGCATGGTGGGCGGCGACCCCGCGCTCGAGGCCGTCCAGCCACTCGAAGTAGCCGAGCACGCCGAGGTCCTCGTCGAGCAGCGTGCGACAGCGCTCGTCGACGATCTCCCGGATCTCCTCCCGCTCACGGGCATCCGTGAGACGCACCCCGGCCCGGAGCACCTGGCGCACGGCCTGGTCGCAACCGACCCGGCTGAAGATGAAGAAGATCGCCGGCAGGAGGTGCTTGCCCTCGAGCAGCCGCACGATCTCCGACCGGTCCATGCGCCCGGAGTCGAAGGAGGACTGCCGGGGAATCCGGTCCCGATCGCTCCCCCGGCGGCCGCCGGACCTGACGGCCACCCCGCGTCCACCGGCCTGTGCCAGTCGCACCAGTTCGGGATTCACCTGGTGGGTTCCGGCCGGGCCGGAGGAATCGAACAGGTCAAGCATCTTGCTCTTGACGAGGACGTGCTGTTCGAGGGGCACCGGGCGCTCCTCGGAGACGATCACGTCGGTTTCGCCGCGCACGGCCTGGAGCCAGTCACCGAATTCCTCGGCGTTGGAGACCGTTGCGCTGAGGGAGACCATCCGCACGTTCTGCGGGAGGTGGATGATGACCTCCTCCCAGACGGCCCCGCGGAACCGGTCGGCCAGGTAGTGCACCTCGTCCATCACGACGAAGGCCAGGTTCGCGAGCAGGTCGGAGTCGGCGTAGAGCATGTTGCGCAGCACTTCGGTGGTCATCACGACCACGCGCGCCTGCGCGTTCACGTTGGTGTCCCCGGTGAGCAACCCCACCTGGTCAGCGCCGTATTCGGCGACCAGCTCCTGGAACTTCTGGTTGCTCAGCGCTTTCATCGGCGCCGTGTAGAACACCTTCTGGGAGGTGCCCTGCATGGCCAGGTAGATGGCGAATTCGGCGATCAGAGTCTTGCCGGCGCCGGTCGGGGCCGCCACCAGCACGCTGTTGCCGGTCTCCAGCGAGGCGCAGGCGGCCAGCTGGAACGCATCCAGTTCGAAGCTGAGGCCCGCGCGGAACGATTCCAGTTTCGGGGCGTTGGCGCGGCTTCTGGAGGCCGAGTAACGTTCGGCCGGCGACTGCAGTGAGTTCATCGGATGCGCCTAAAGCGCCAGCTCCTGTTCAAGGGCACGGTTGCGCCGGGCGGCGCGCCGGTCATGCAGGAAGGCAACGCCGTAGGCGGCGAAGTAGAGCACCACCATCGGGATGGCCAGGAGGAACATCGACACCACATCGGCGGCCGGGGTGGCGATGGCGGTGAACAGGATGATCACGAGGATGGCCACCCGCCACGACTTGATGATCGACTGGGCGCTGATGACGCCGGCGAAGTTGAGCAGGACGATGAAGACCGGCAGCACGAACGCAACGCCGATGGCAACGACGAGTTTCAGGACGAAATCGAAATAGCTCTGCGCGGTGACCAGGGCCGCGTCCTGCGCCGGGGCGAAGCTCGTCATCAGCTCGACCACGTTCGGCAGCACGTAGAAACCGGCCGCGCAGCCGGCCAGGAACAATGGCACGGCGGTGAAGAAGAATCCGAACGTGTACCGCTTCTCGGTGCGGGTGAGCCCTGGCACGAGGAAGGCGAAGACCTGGTACAACCACATCGGGCTGGAGACGACGAGGCCGACATAGAACGAGATCTTCAGCTTCAGGTCGAACGCGGACGTGATGTCCGGGTAGTTGAGCTGCGCGCTGCGCTTCTGGGCCGTGGCGATCGTGTAGATCGGCTCCCGCAGGGCGTCCCAGACGAAATCAGACAGGAACCATCCGACGATGGCGCCGACCAGGATGCCGGCGGCCGCGAGGAAGAGACGCTTCCGCAACTCGAGCAGGTGCTGCCCGAGCGACATCTTCCCGTCGGCCGCCACGCGCCGAGGAGTGCGCCCTGGCACGGAAGTTACGACTTCGAGCCGGGGTCGGCGGGGCCGGCCGCCTTCGAGGGATCGGTGCCCGTCGTGCCGGAGCCGGAGGCCTCGTCGTCGGGCTTGTCGCTCTTGATCTCGCTCTTGAAGATCTTCATCGACTGACCCAGGCTTCGTGCGAGAGCCGGGAGCTTGGGCGCTCCGAAGAGCAGGAGAACGATGACGAGGATGATCAGGAAATGCCATCCGGTCAGGTTGTTAAGCATGAGAGTCCGTCCTCTGGGTGGAAGGGGCGTGCTGCATCAGTTTACCTCGCACAACCAAGCGATCCCAACGCAGCTGGCGGCGATGCCGACGCTCGGCGCTCCCCTGTTCGAGGGCGAGCCGCACGTCGGCCGTCTCCTCGAACACCGCCGGGCGGAACGGGCGCAGCGGAGGGAGTTGCGGATCGAGCTCGAGCCCCGCGAACTGGTCAGCGAGTCCCTCGAGTGCCTCCATCGTGCGCACGGCCTTCCGGAAGAGGGCGTAGCCGAACCAGGCGAGCATCCCGAGCAGGGCCAGGACCAGGCCGGCCCAGAGCAGGATCCAACTCCACCAGGGCATCGGCTACTCGCCCTGCTCGCCGGGTACGACCTCGTCATACCGGGCCGCGCCCGCGGCAGCCCAGTCCCTGGTGATCCACCGCGCCCCGGGCGGCCCGACGACGCTGACGACGCCGGCGAGGCCGGCGACGAGCCGTTTGAGCCCGTGGAAGTGCGCCACCCGCAGGGTCCGGTGGACCGGGCCGTCCGCCGGGCCCGTGCCGGCACCCTGCGGCGCGAAATCGGCGAGGAGCGACACAGCAGCGGCCGGGAGCTCGACGACGACCTCGAGGTCGGAATCCGACCCCTGGAAGAGCGTGTCGGGAAGAGCCTCGGCGATGCGGTCATCGGTGGGCAGATCCGTGATCCGGAGGCCGCTCATCCGGTCCAGCCGGAATGTGCGCACGGCGCCGCGCAGGTGACACCAGCCGCGGAGGTACCAGTCCCGGTCGACGGACTCGATCCGCAGCGGATCGACGTGGCGCACCTCGTGTTCACCGCGCGAGCTGAGGTAGCCGAACTCGATCTGCACCCCGCCCGCGACCGCCGCCTTGATCAGAGCGATGGCCTCGCCGGGTTCGGTGCTGGAGACCACCACCTGGCTCGGGGTGGCCGACGCACTGCGGGTGAGCTTCGCCATCAGGGAAGCGATCGCCTCGATGTCCGCGTTTTCGGGCAGCGAAGACAGGTACTGCAGACCGGCGATCAGCGCAGCGGCCTCCCTCGCGGAGAATCGGGGAGAGTCGTCGATCGCGACCAGATGGGTGAGCACGATGGTGTCGTTGGTCTCGAATTCCTCCCAGTGGATGTCGAACAGGTCGCCGTGCAGGTACTGGCGGGTCTCCCCGGGGATCCCCGAGATCGCGATCAGGTTCACCGCGTCGCGCACCCGCTCCGGGGAGACCCCGAAGTGGGCGGCGACCGTGCTCACGCTGACGCTCTCGTGGTCCATCAGGTATGGGACGAGCGACAACAGGAAGGTGAGTTTGTCGGATGCCCCCAGGGCCGGTCCCGTGCTCATCTGGTGCCCTCCTCTGCCCGATCCGACGGCGCCGCGCCGGCCGGTGCCTGAGGGTCCGCGTGCGCGTCCCTGACCCTGACCAGCCGGGCGAGCACGGCGGCGCGTAGGGCCGGCGGCGACCGGACCAGCACCTCGGGACCGTAGCCGGCGAGTTCATCGGCGAGGATGTCGAGGTCGGTGTAGTGCAGGGCCACGGTCGATTCGCCCGGGGCCCGACCCTGTTCGACGGCCTGGCGTTTCGAGAGGCGCACGGCGGCGTCGCTGCCCGGTTCGACTGCGATTTCGGCCAGGTTGGCCCGCCACAGCGCGTCAAGCTCGGCGAGGGCCTCCTGGCCCTTTCCCGCGCCGCCGGGCACGAATGTCGCCCCCGGCACGCTGACCACCGGGCCGACGATGCGCGAGAGGAGGAAGGTGCGGGTCGCCTGGACGTCCTCGTCTGTGCCGAACAGGTGCCAGCGTCCTTCGTGGAGCACGACCGCTTGCGGGGCGACCCGGCGGCGCCGCGGCGTGCCCTCCCCCGGTTTCAGGTATTGGAACGCGACGATCTGTCCGCGGTCCATGGCCTTGCTCAGCGGTTCAAAGGATGCGTCCCGCACCCGCAGCGTGGGCGAGTAGCCGAGCACAGGGTCGGTCGAGTCGACGCCGAGCGAGTTGAGCTTGGTCAGCGCCCGGCGCGATTCTCCGGAGAGCGAGCCCTCGCGCCAGACCGTGGCGGCCAGCTTGAGCAGCATCAGCTCGTCGGCGGAGAAGCTCACGTCCGCCGGCAGCTCGTAGAGCCCCTTGGGGATCCGATAGCGCAGGTGGTGGTTGCTGCCGGGGTCGTCGGGTGGCTCCACCGTTTCGAGCGGGATTCCCAGCTCGCGGATGTCGTCCTTGTCGCGTTCGAACTGCCGTTCCAGGCTGGCGTTGTCCCCGCCGACGGCGTAGCGCTGACGGTAGCCCTGAACGGTGGAGAGGATCTCCGCCTTGGTCAGCCCGATCTCGGTGGCGATGAGCGCCAGAACGAGGCTGAACAGGCGTTCCTCGACCGAAACGCGGCCGGGCTTGTCGGGGATGGTGGACACGGTGCGAGTCTAGCGAACCGCCGCCGGCAGCTCCCGCTCAGCCGATCCCGAGGATGTCGGCCACGAAGATGAGCGTCGAACCGGCCGGGATGGAGGCCTGGGCGGCGTCGCCGTAGCCCTGGGCCGGAGGTATCACCGTGACAACCTGCGACCCGACGGTCTGGCCGATGAGCGCGTTCGCGAACCCGGGGATGATCCCGCCCTGGGTCTTGGAACCGTCCGCGGCGAGGAACTGCACCGGGCCGCCGTTGGCCCAGCTCGAGTCGAACACGGTCTTCTCGGCCCAGAGCACGCCCGTGTAGTGCACAGTCACGGTGTCGCCCTCGGCCACCTTCCGGCCGGAGCCCTTCTTGAGCACGCCGATCTGCTGCTTCTTCGGGGCGGCGCCGGACGGGACGGTGATGCCGGGCGTGCCGTCCGCCGCGAGCACGACGCCGGGCAGGCCGTTGGCGACGATCTGGTCCGCCCCGGTCGCACGCGGCAGGTAGGACTTGACCACGTCGATGACGAAGACCAGGCTGTCGTCCTTGGCGACGCCGATCTGCGCGTTGCCGCCCTGGGGTCCGAACGCGTCGTCGGGCGACACGACCACGGCGACCCGCGATCCGACCTGCGCGCACTGCAGGCCTTCGGCCAGGCCCTTGATCGTCTTGTCGTTCAGCACGAAGGTGGTGGCGCTGGACGCGTCGTACTTGCTCACGTCGATGACCTTGCCTGAGGTGCCGTTGTAGACGGAGAGCTCCAGCTTGACCTGCTGCCCGGTGACCAGGCCGTCCCCGGTGCCCGGGAGGATCTCCGTGCGCTGGGTCGTCTTGGACTTCAGCGGCGTCGGGAAGCTGACGGAGGGGGCGCTGCCTGCCGTGCCCGTGACCGTGACCAGCTTGGCGGCGGCGCCATCCGTGACCGGAGACTGGCAGGACACGGCGGCCGTTCCGGAGATGCTGCAACCACTGAGGACAGTCATCAGCAGCGCTGCGGTTGCGACGAGTGCAGGAGCTCTGCGCACGGGATCTCATTTCTGGGGGAAGTCCGGATGGTGCGGGGAATTGCGTAATGAATCGTGGCCGGAGCCAATCCTAACCGGCGTCGGGCCGGCCGGACTCCGGTTCGTCCCCGGCCAGGTTGCGCGCCTTGGAGAGGGCCGCACCGGTCTCGGCGATCCGGACCCTCTTGCGCATCACCTTGGGGCTGATGCTTCGTTCGCCGAGGGCGCCGGGCGTCCAGGCTTCCACGTCGGCATCGGAGAAGTCGGTTTTCGAGGGGCGGCGCTTGAGCTCGGGCAGGATGGTGTCCGGGGCGAGCCTCCTGGCCGTGATCAGGAAGCCGGTGTGGCCGATCATCCGGTGGTCTGGCCGCACGGCCAGCCCCTCGACGTGCCAGCCGCGCACCATGGTCTCGTGAGAGTCCGGGTTCGTGTACTGGCCGGTCGCCCGGATGGCTTCCGCCACTCGCGAGAGCTGGGTCACCGTTGCCACGTAACAGAGCAGCACTCCGCCGGGCTTGAGGGCGGCGGAGACGACCTCGAGGCACTCCCACGGGGCAAGCATGTCGAGCACGACCCGGTCGACGCCCTGGTCAGGCATCGTCTCGGGCAGGGTGTCCGCCAGGTCGCCGAGTGTGATCGACCAGTTCTCCGGGTCGGCGCCGAGGAACGTGGCCACGTTGTCCCTGGCGACATCGGCGAACTCCTCCCGGCGTTCGAACGAGGCCAGCCAACCAGCGGGGCCGATCGCCCGCAGCAGCCAGATCGAGAGCGCGCCGGAACCGACCCCCGCCTCGACGACGGTGGCGCCGGGAAAGATGTCGGCCTGCGCGAGGATCTGCGCCGCATCCTTCGGGTAGATGATCGCGGCTCCGCGCGGCATGGACATGACGAAGTCGATCAGGAGCGGGCGGAGGGCCAGGTGTTCGACACCGACGTTGTTGGTGACGACGGATCCGTCCGGAAGGCCGATGATGTCGTCGTGCGCGAGGATTCCCCGGTGCGTGTGGAAGACCTTGCCCGGCTCGAGGGTGATCGTGTTCAGTTTGTTCTTGGGGCCGGTCAACTGCACCCGGTCGCCGATCCTGAACGGTCCGCTGTTCTGGATGACCTGGTTGTCGCTCATGCGTTGCTTACGTCCTCGTTGTCGGCCGATTCGGAATCGGGCTGAATCGGTGTTCGTTCGGGGCGGTCGCGCCGCGCGCCGAAGACGGCGGTGAATCCTGCCAGGGTCCGCCCGGAGAGGGTCGGCCACAGATCGTAGTGGGCGCTCGCCGGGAGGGGGATCATGTGGGGCACGCCGATGACGACCGCGCCGGAGGCGACGGCAGCGGCGATTCCGGGGAGGGAGTCCTCGACGGCGATGCAGCGGTCCGGGTCGACGCCCAGATGCCCGGCCGCGGAGAGGTAGGCCTCGGGGTGCGGTTTGCTGTTGGTGACCATGTCCCCGGCGACGATCGTGTCGAAGGCGGCGAACCCGACCAGGTCGGCGACCTGGCGCGCCATCCGTTCGGTGGACATGGTGACGAGCGCCATCGGCACGCCGGCCCGCTTGAGCTCGGTGAGCAGAGGCAGGGCGCCCGGGCGCCACGGCGGGCCGAAGTCGCGCAGCAGTTCCTGGACCCGGTCGGTGAGCCGGTTGACGATCGCGTCAGCGTCCAGGGCCACCCCGCGGCCCTGGAGGATCGAGGCGGACCCCCACAGGCCGGAGCCGACGAGCAGCATGCCGTCGCTGTGCGTCCAGACGCCGCCGAAGGATTCGACAAGCTCGGTCTCTGCGCGCATCCAGTACGGCTCGGAGTCGACGATTGTCCCGTCCATGTCCCAGAGCACGGCCGCAGGCAGGAGGGTTTCGGGTCGGATCGGGTGCACGGAGTCCAAGTGTAGAGGGCACCGCCTATCCTTGACTGATGGTGCGCCGGGTGGCGCACCCCCGGGATCGAGGTTTCAGGCAGTGACAGACGGCAACGGATTCCTCAGTGAACGCCTCCTCGTGGTGGCGTTCGAGGGGTGGAACGACGCGGGCGAGGCGGCCACCGGCGCGGTGGGCACCCTGAAGGACCTGCTCGACGTGTCCCCCATCGCGGAGATCGACCCCGAGACCTACTTCGACTACCAGTTCAACCGTCCGACAATTTCCACCGGCGAAGACGGCATCCGAGTTCTCGAATGGCCGAGCGCGATCATGTACGGGCCGACCACCCCCGGTGAGTCAGCGGTGCCGCTGGCCGACGACGCCCAGCTGCGGGTGAGCGGCACGAACGCCGGGAACATCTACCTGCTCCTCGGCACGGAGCCCTCGCGCAGTTGGAAGAGCTTCGCGGCGGAGATCCTGGACGCCGCCCTCGCCGCGGACGTGGGCGGGATCGTCTTCCTCGGGGCGATGCTCGCGGATGTGCCCCACACGCGCCCGATCTCGATCTTCGTCTCCAGCGACAACCCGCAGGTTCGGGCCGAGCTGCAGATCGAGCGCAGCTCCTATGAGGGCCCGGTCGGCATCCTCAGCGTGCTCGCGATCGCCGCGGAGGCGGTGGGCATTCCCACCCTGTCGATCTGGGCATCCGTGCCGCACTACGTGCACAACGCTCCGTCGCCCAAGGCGATGCTGGCGCTGATCGACAAGCTCGAGGAGATCATCGACGTCGTCATCCCCCGCGGCGAGCTGGTGAATGAGGCCGCCGAGTGGCAGAGCGGAATCGATGTCCTCGCCGGCGAGGACGAGGAGATGGCCGCCTACATCGCCCAGCTGGAACAGGCCAGGGACACCGTCGATTCCCCGGAGGCCAGCGGCGAGGCGATCGCCCAGGAGTTCGAGAAATACCTCCGCAAACGCGGCGACGGCCGAGACGGCCGCACGGACGGCCGCGCAGACGGACGGCCCGGCCCCGACGGACCCCGTCAGCCCTGAGCCGGCCCGTCCACCGGCGCAGGCAGCGTCAGGCTAGAGCGCCACGCCGAGCAGCGCGTCAACGGCCAGCGCGACCGAGGCGGGATTGTCGACCGCTTCGGCGGCGGTGGCGTCGAGCGCGGCCAGCGCCCCCGGGGTGTCGAGGTCGGCGACCAGGGCGGCCCGGAGCGCGTCGATGACCGCGCGGGCC
>NZ_SOHH01000088.1 GCF_004403515.1 Cryobacterium fucosi
GTGCGGGTGTCCTGCCAGACGATGGCGTTGTAGACGGGCAGGCCGGTGGTGCGGTCCCAGACCACGGCGGTCTCGCGCTGGTTGGTGATGCCGACGGCGTCGATGTCGTGCCGGGTCAGGTTGGCCTTGGACAGCGCCTGGCCGATGACCTCACGGGTGTTGTTCCAGATCTCCATCGGGTCGTGCTCGACCCAGCCGGCGCGCGGGAAGATCTGCTCGTGCTCGAGCTGGCCGGTCGAGACGATCGAGCCTGCCTTGTCGAAGATGATCGCGCGGGAACTCGTCGTTCCCTGGTCGATCGCAATGATGTACTGGGCCATTGATAACTCCTTTGTTGTCGTGCGGTTCAGGTTAGGCGTTCGAGATGAGTGCGCGCGGCATCCGTCGACGGATGCCGCGCAGCCATTCCCCGGCTAGGCCAGGATGGGCAGGAGGACCGCGGAGGCCCAGCCGGCGAGCAGCCCGCCGATGATGGGGCCCACGACGGGAACCCACGAGTAGGCCCAGTCGGAGGAGCCCTTGCCCTTGATCGGCAGCAGGAAGTGCGCGATCCGGGGCCCGAGGTCACGGGCCGGGTTGATCGCGTACCCCGTCGGCCCGCCGAGCGAGGTGCCGATCACGATGACCAGCAGCGCCACGGGCAGGGCTCCGAGAGCGGCGAGGCCGCCGCTCTCACCCTGGCGTCCGCCGCCGAACGCGATCACCACGAACACCAGCACGAAGGTGCCGATGACCTCGGTGACCAGGTTCCAGCCGTAGGAACGGATGGCCGGGCCGGTCGAAAACACGCCCAGCTTGTTGGCCGGGTTCGGCTCCTGGTCGAAGTGCTGCTTGTAGGCCAGCCAGACGAAGACCGCGCCGAGCAGGGCGCCCAGCATCTGGGCCCCGATGTAGGCCAGGACGGAGACGGCGTTCACCGGGACGCCCGAACCGAACTCGGTGGCACCGGAGGCCACCAGGCCCAGCGTGACCGCGGGGTTGAGGTGGGCGCCGGAGTTGTAGGCGACGATGACACCGGAGAAGACCGCGAGGCCCCAACCGATGGTGACCATGAGGAAGCCGCCGCCGACACCCTTGTTCTTGGCGAGGGCCACGTTGGCGACCACTCCGCAGCCGAGGAGGACCAGCAGGGCTGTGCCCACCAGTTCCGAAAGAAAAACGATACCGAGATTGTCCACATTGACACCCTTGTTTGGTTGAACTGGAGGAACCGAGAGAAAACGGATCCTGCAAAACCTATCGAGTCGGCCCGGCCGAAGGTGCGCGTTCGACTGCACGTCCGTGCAAATCCGGGTCGCAGATCAGGCGCGTTGCGCCGGTCGACCGGTCAGCGGTGCGCGCGCCGCGCTGCCGGCTCAGGCGATCGAGCCGGCCGTCTCGGGCACGGCGGACAACTGGACCCCGTGCGTCTCGCGGAGCATCGCCACGGCGAGCGCGACCTCATTCTCGCGGGTGGCGGCATCCCAGCCGAGCACCGGCGCGACCACGCCCGCCAGCTCGTCGAGCAGCGGCAGGCTGAGTTCGCCGCGGAAGGCCAGGCTGGTGCGGCGCAGCACCAGGTCGAGCAGGTGCATCACGGATTCGGTGGCGGCCAGGTACTCGATCTCCCGCCGGGTGTAGCCGGCATGGTTGGCCAGCGGGGCATCGGCTTCCTCGGTGAGCCAGTCGATCACGTCGGCGGCGCGGGTGCCGTACCGGGTGAGCAGGGCCGCGGCGCGCGGGGCGCCCACCTCGTCGCCGTGGGCCGCGACCCAGACCTGGTGCGCGGCATCCGTCACCGGGAAGTCGCGCCCGCCTCCGATGGCGAGCCCGACCGTCGACACCACCCTGGGCAGGCCGAGCAGGGCGAGGATGTCGCCGCTCAGGTGTTCGGCGAGGGCGCGGAACGTGGTCCACTTGCCGCCGACCAGGCTGAGCAGCGTGCCGGGGCGGGCGCCGAGCGGCCGGGACTCGATCCGGTAGTCGCGGGAGACGAAGCCGGGCTGTTCGTCGTCGTGCCTGGGCAGCGGGCGCACCCCGGCGAACCGGAAGACGATCTGCGACCGGTCGACGGCGACATCTGGGAATACGTGCGTGACCAGTTCGAAGAAGTAGTCGACCTCGTCTTCGGTGCACCGGGCCGGCTGCGTCATGTCGTGTTCGAGGTCGGTCGTGCCGACGAGCACCCGGTCGGCGAGCGGGTAGATCAGCACGATGCGGCCGTCCTTGTGCTCGAAGAAGATCTCGCGCCCGCCGGTCGCGGCGAGCAGCTCCGGGTTGTCGAGCACGACGTGCGAACCCTTGGTGCCGCCCATGTAGGCGCTGGCCTGGCCCAGCGCCGCGTTGGTGAGGTCCGTCCACGGCCCGGAGGTGTTGACGACGACGTCCGCCTGGAAGCTGAACTCCGCGCCGGTGAGCGTGTTGCGCAGGCGCACGCCGTCGGCGTCCATTCCGACCGCCTCGAGGTAGTTGGCGCTGCGGGCGTGCGGGCCAACGGCCAGGCCGTCGCCGAGCACGTCGAGGGCGAGGCGCTCCGGGTCGTGCATCGAGGCGTCGTAGTAGGTGGCCGTGTACTTGAGGGAGGGGTTCAGCCGGGGCAGCTGGCGCAGCGACTCCTTCGCCCCGCGGAACTCGTGCCGCGGAACCGTGCCGCCGTCGCGCGAGAAGGAGTCGTACAGGGTGAGCCCGACCTTGATCAGCAGGGCGCCGCGCTCCTGCGCCGCCCCCTGCCGGTGGGAGAGGAAGCGCAGCGGCGCGCTCAGCACCCCGGAGAAGGTGGAGAAGATGGGCACCGTGGTCTTCAGCGGCTTCACGTAGTGCGGGGCGGTCTTCAGCAGCGCGTTGCGCTCCTCGACCGACTCCTTGACCAGGCGGAACTCGCCGTTCTCGAGATAGCGCACCCCACCGTGGATCATGTGCGACGAGGCGGCCGACGCTCCGGAGACGTAGTCGCCCTTGTCGACGATGACCACGTCGACGCCCTGCAGGGCCAGGTCGCGGAAGGTGGCGATGCCGTTGATTCCGGCTCCGATGATGAGGACCTGCGCACGGGGGTCGGCCTGGATGGCGGCCTGGGCCTGGATCGCTGTGTTCTGCACTGTTCGCTCACTTCTGTGTGGGTTCGCAGCCGTGAAACACTCACAGCCGGCTCATCGTCGATTTGCACTCGGGGCAAACCGTGTGGGTCAATACAGCTTGACTACGTCCACACAAACGGTCAAGCTGGCTGAACATATGTGCAAGGAGCGGGAATGACTCTGCCGAACGATCTGACGCTGTCCGACCGGACCAGCGACGCCCTCACCGCGGCGCACCTCTACTACATGCAGGACCTGACGATGGATGCCATCGCCCACGAACTCCACACCTCTCGATCCTCGGTTTCTCGCCTGCTCAGCCAGGCCAGGGCAAGCGGTCTCGTCGACATTCAGATCCGCTCTCCCCTCGACGCGACGAGCAATCTGGAGAAGGTCATCTTCGACCGGTACCACGTCACCGCACACGTCGTTCCCGTTCCCGATCACGCGAGCGACGTCGATCGGCTGGACCGGGTGGCCCTCTCGGTTGCACGGATTCTCGGCCAGTATTTCGATTCGAACATGACCATGGGGATCGCCTGGGGCTCCACCTTGAACGCGATCAGCCGGCATGTCACGCCCAAACGCACCCACAACTCGCAGATCGTGCAGCTGAACGGCGCCGGCAACATGCGCACGACCGGCCTGGATTACGCCAGCGAGATCCTCCGCCGGTTCGGCGACGCCTTCGGCGCCCACGTCGAACAGTTCCCGGTGCCCGCGTTCTTCGACGACCCGGCAACCCGGCAGGCGTTCTGGCGGGAACGCGGCGTGATCCGGCTGCTCCAAATGCAAGGTCGGATGGACGTGGCCCTGTTCGGGCTCGGCTCCCCATTTTCGGATGTCCCCAGCCACGTCTACGCCGGCGGGTACCTCGAGAGCGAGGACTTCGATGCCCTCGGCCGGGGCGGCGTCGTCGGCGACGTTGCCACGGTTTTCTTCCGCGCCGACGGGTCCACCGACGGGATCCCCCTCAACGAGCGCAGCACCGGTCCGGATTTCGCCGTGTTGCGCCGCGCCCCGCGCCGGATCTGCGTCGTGTCCGGCAGCTCGAAGCTGGCCAGCCTGCATGGGGCGCTCTCGGCACGGCTGATCACCGACCTGTTCATCGACGAGGGTGCCGCCCACGCGCTCTGCGACGGAGCATGACGACGACCACGGCGACCAGGGGGCCCGCCGGACGCCACCGCGGGTGAGTGGCGACCGGTGGGCCGACTTGTCAGTGCTTCTGCACGTACTTGACGGGGGCGGGCAGTCCGCGTGCCGCGCGCACGGAGCGAGAGAGCCTCTCAATCGACTTGAGGGCGTTGAGAACATCATCTGCTGTGACCACGAACGGCATGTTGTGGATCGTCTCACCCGGCAGCGTTGAGGCTGTCGCGATGGCCCTCAGCTCCTTCTCGTCGTCCAGGCCGAGACCGATCTCGGTCAGCGTCGTGGGCAGACCGACCAGAGTGGTGAACTCGATGAAGTCTTCCACCTCGGTCCGTGGGGCGCCCTCGAGGACCAGCTGGGTGAGGGAGCCGATGTTCACCTTCTGACCGTGGGTGAGCCCGTGGGTCTGCGGGGCCGCGGTCAGGCCGTTGTGGATGGCATGGGCCGCCGCCAGACCGCCCGACTCGAAACCGAGCCCGGACAGGAGCGTGTTCGCTTCCACCAGCTTCTCAAGCGCAGGCGTGACCAGGTTGTCACGCACGGCATCGAGTGCGGGAAGGGCGTTCTCCCAGATGACGTCCCACGACAACTTGGCCAGCGCGGTGCCGGTCTGAGTCGGCAGCCCCCCGGCCATCGTGGTCGCGTTGGCGGCCGCCGTGGCCCGGGCCTCGAGCCAGGTCGCCAGCGCGTCGCCGACTCCAGCGATCAGGAACTCGACCGGCGCGTCGGCCACGATCTGGGTGTCGATGAGCACGAGGTCGGGGTTGCGCGGGAAGAACCGGTACTCGACGAACTCGCCCTCCTCCGTGTAGATCACGGAGAGTGCCGAGGTGGGAGCATCGGTCGACGCCACGGTGGGCACGCTGACCCAGCGAATTCCGGCCAGGAAGCCGGCCGCCTTGGCCGAGTCGATCGTGCTTCCGCCACCCACGCCGATGATCACGTCGGACTTGGTTGCGCGGATCTTCTCGACCAGCGCGTCGACCGCGGCCGCGGTCGCGAACCGGCCGAATTCGACCCGTTCAACGCGGAGGCCCACGCCGGCGAAGCTCGCCGACACCTGCTCCCCTGCGAAACCCCAGACGACGTCATCAGCGACGATCAAGGGGGCCGAGCCGATCTGGGATACGAACTCGCCGAGGCGACCGATCGCTCCCTTGCCTTGGACGTAACGTCCGGGGCTCATGACTGTGCGGATTGGAGTGGTCATCGTAGACCTTCTTCCTGGTCGAACTGCGTCTACATCTTCGTGGGACGGTAGCGGTGAACCGGTCTTCCGGATCACAGATTTCACACTACGCCCGCCGATTCGGCCGGGTCAGGATGCCCTGCACCGGGCGGGCCGGCGACCGCGCCTCCGAACGGGTTCCGGCACGTTTGCCCAATCCGAGATCGAGGCTCGCCGATCAGTCTTGACAGACAAACACCCAGCCTCGACCATTTTTCTGAATGCTATTCAGGATTCTCGGGCGGACGTCATTGGTTCCAGGAGCCGTCGATGCACGTCTGTGCAAATCGGGAGCCGCCAGCGGCCCGCTACCGGCAGATGCCCGCCGACTCGCCGGGTCCACGCTCCTGGCGAGCGTCTTTCCAGCGATTCGGCGGGCATTCCCGCTGCGGTACGGCGGGCCGGCACCTCACCCGATCAGCGGGTTTGGTGCGCCGTCGCTACACCCGTGCCGACTGAAGCAGGACGGCGGCGGCGGACCGGGCTGCGCCGGCGCCGGCGGCGGCGACCGCGGCGACCGCGGCATCCCGGCATTGGGCCACCGTGACGCCGCGCAGGAATTCCGCCACACCGCCCAGGGCGCGCGGGGACATCGACAGGCTGGTCGCCCCGAGTCCCACCAGGATGGCGGCGAGCATCGGATCGGCCGCGGCCTCACCGCAGACCCCGACCGGCTTGCCGGCCGCCATGCCGGCCTGGCAGGCCTCCCGGATCATTCGCAGGACCGCCGGCTGCCAGGGGTCGTTGAGCAGGGCGAGCTCCCCCATCAGCCGGTCGGCCGCCATCGTGTACTGGGCGAGGTCGTTGGTCCCCAGACTCGCGAAGTCCACCCGATCGAGGATGGGGCCCGCGGTGACGGCGGCGGCCGGAGTCTCGATCATCACGCCCACGTTGTGCAAGCCGTGTGCGGCGCAACGGGCCGCGAATTCCACGGCCTCGTCGACGGTCGCGATCATGGGCGCCATGACTCCGACGTCGGCGTTCTCCGCAGCGGCCGCCGTGGCGATGGCCCGCAGCTGGGTGTCCAGCAGTTCCGGCCGCCGCCACGCGGTGCGATACCCCCGGATGCCCAGGGCAGGGTTGACCTCGTCGGCCGCCGTGACGAAGGCCAGCGGCTTGTCGGCCCCGGCATCCAGCGTTCGGATGGTGACCTTCTTCCCGGGGAACGCGGCAAACACCCGACGATAGGCGGCAACCTGTTCGTCGAGACCGGGAGCCTCGGCGTGGTCGAGGAAGCAGAACTCGGTGCGGAAGAGTCCGACCCCCTCGGCCTTCGCCTCGATCGCGGCGGCAACGCTGTCGGGCGAAGCCACGTTCGCGAGGAGCTGCACGCGGTGCCCGTCCCCGGTCAGCCCCGTGCCGTCGAAGGCGACCTCCCGGCTGACCTGTTCCTCGGCTCGCGCCACCTGGTCGTCGGTGGGGTCCACGACGATCTCACCGGTCGTGCCGTCAACGATCACCACACTTCCCTCGGGCAGGTCCATCGCATCGCGGGCCGCCACCACGGCCGGCAGGCCGAGGGCACGCGCGAGGATGGCCGTGTGGGAGGTCGGGCCGCCTTCGACGGTGACGATCGCCCGACACACCGACGGGTCGATCAGCGCCGTATCGGCCGGGGCGAGGTCCCGGGCCACGAGCACGTACGGCTCGACACGATCCGGCAGGCCAGGTGCCGGTCGGCCGAGCAGCTCGGACACGATGCGGTTGCGCACGTCGTGCAGGTCGGGGATGCGCTCGGCGAGGAGCCCCCCCTGCTCCCTGAAGGCCGACGCGACCTCGCCCACAGCCGCCCAGACGGCACGCTCCGGAGTGTGGCCCTGCCCGGTCACCCGGTCGACGGCAGCATCGATCAGCCCGGGATCCGCGGCCATCAGAGCCGTCGCCTCCAGAATCCCCCGCGCCGCTCCCGAGACCCGGGCCGCCCTGTCCCTGAGGGCCAGGGCGACGGATGCCGAGGCCGCCACGATCCGTTCCACGGCCGCCTCCCGCTCGCGCCCGGAAAGTGTCACGGCCGCCCCCGGCTCGTCCACCGGCTCCTGCATCCGCACGATCGGGCCGACGGCGAGGCCGGGGCTCACGCCCAGAGGCCCGCTCGACGGCGCCACGCTCGACGGCGGTGCCTCCGGTTGCGACCCGGACAGCGCTGATACGGGCGCGCGAGCGCTCGTGTTCTCCAGTTCCCCGAAGCCCGTTCCGACCAGGTCGCTCACGGCCTCGAGTGCCTCCAGGGCCTGCCGCCCGGCCGCTGCGACAGAGATCGTGTCACCCTTCCGGGCGCCGACGGTCAACAGCGCGGTCGGGCTGTTCGCCGGCACCGGGGGCTTGCCGGTGCGGAGGTTGGCGACCGTCACCGTCGCCTCAAAGGCGCTGATGGCAGTGACGAGCATCGAAACCGGTCGCGCGTGCAGGCCGTCGGGGTTCAGGAGCACCACCTCGATCGTGTGTTCCGCCGCCGGGCCGGAGTCGACCGGCAGGCCGGCCGGATCCTCGTCGCCCAGGTGGCTCTGCTTGGCGCGGAGAGCTCCCCGGGCCTCACTCTCCACCTCGTCAAGGGTGGCGCCACCCGCCGCGCGCACGACCGCCGCCATCAGACCCTCCACGAAGGGGGCGCTGCTGAGCCGGACGGGCAGGTCGGGGTCATCCGAGAACTCCAACGCCATTTCCGCGCTCATCACCGCCGAGCCCAGATCCATCATCACCAGCACGCCCTCGGGAGAGGAGACCTCGGCGATGGCCTCGGCGACCTTGAACGCATCCGTTCCCGTCACGCCCTCGCCGGCACCGGCCGCGATCGCGATGGCCGGGCCGTTGGCCCCGACCATCTCCAGTGCGAGATCCACTGCCGCGTGCGCGAGCCGGGGACTGTGCGATACCACTACGATTCCGATCACGATCTACTCCTTGACGAGGATCTCGGCCAGAGCCTGGAAAAGCAGCGACGTCGACGCGGCCCCCGGATCGATATGGCCGATGCTGCGCTCCCCGAGGTAACTCGCCCTGCCCTTGCGGGCGAGCAGGGCTTCGGTGGCATCCCGCCCCGTCTGCGCGGCGGAGTAGGCGGCACCGGCCGCCGAGGAGATGTCGGAGGAAACGAGGAGGGCGTCATCGAACGCGTCGAGCGCGGGAGCGAGGACATCGAACATGGTCTTGTCCCCGGCCTCAGCCTTGCCGCGGGCCACGACACCGTCCAGCCCTGCACGCAACGCTGCCGCCAGGCCGGGCGCGTCCAGAGTCCCGACCGGTCCGGCCGTCGTGCCGACCCGCAGGAAGAAGGTGCCGTAGAGGGGGCCGCTGGCGCCGCCCACCGACGTCACCAGGGTCATGCCTGCGCCCTTGAACAGTTCGTCGACGGTACCGGCCGGTGAGGCCTGGATTCTCTCGACGACCGCCCCCATGCCGCGGGTCATGTTCGAGCCGTGGTCGGCGTCGCCGATGGCCGAATCCAGCTCGGTGAGATAGGAGACCTGCTCGGTCACCAGGTCGCGAAAACGGGTGAGCCAGCCGGTGAGCTGGTCAAGGCTGATCGTGTCATTCACCATGGTGCTAGATCCCCCAGCGCAGCCCGGCGGTGTTCACCGGCGCATCCCACAGGTGGAGCAGGTCATCGTCGGCCTTGAGGATCGTGACGGAGCAGCCCGCCATGTCCAGCGCCGTGATGTAATTGCCCACGAGTGAGCGGGCGACCGTGATGCCGGCGGCGTCGAGGATCTTCCTCACTTCGGCGTACATGACGTACAGCTCGATCAGCGGGGTTCCGCCCAGCCCATTCAGCATCACGATCGTCGGGGCGCCGGTGAAGTCCAGGTCGGCGAGGATCGGCTCGACGAGTTGACGGGCGACCTCGGCGGCCCCGGCCAGCGGCACGCGGCGGCGTCCGGGCTCCCCGTGGATGCCCACCCCGATCTCCATCTCGTTCTCGGGCAATTCGAAGGTCGGTTTTCCGGCCGACGGAACCGTGCAACTGCTGAGGGCGACGCCCATGGAACGGCCGGACTCATTGACCTGCCGGGCCACCGCGGTGACGGCCGCGAGGTCGCGGCCTTCCTCGGCGGCCGCACCCACGATCTTCTCGAGCAGGACCGTGGTGCCGACGCCCCGGCGGCCGGCGGTGAAGGTTGAATCCTCGACCGCGACGTCGTCGTTGACGACCACGACGGAGACCACGATCCCGGTCTCCGCCGCCAGTTCCGCGCCCATTTCGAAGTTCATCACGTCGCCCGTGTAGTTCTTGACGATGTGCAGCACGCCCGCCCCGCTGTCCACGACCTTCGTCGCCTCGAGCATCTGGTCGGGTGTCGGCGAGGTGAAGACCGCTCCGGCGCAGGCCGCGTCGAGCATCCCCACACCGACGAAACCACCGTGGAGCGGCTCATGACCGGTTCCTCCACCCGAGAGCAGGGCGACTTTGCCTGCCCTCGTCGGGGCTGCTCGATAGATGATGCGGTTGACGTGGTCAACGCGAAGTTCCGGATGCGCGGCCGCCACGCCGACGAGGGAATCGGCGAGAACCGTCTCCGGGGAGTTGATCAGTTTCTTCATGTTGAGACCTCCAGGTTTACCTTCATGTTTGCTCTCCGTTGAACTTTCGAGGTGGATCCGCGAGACGCGTTCGCCCGCAACTCAGACAAGCCACAGAATGCAATTCGACAATGTCGAATATCCTCCGGGAAGATGGCTGATGTCAACACGGGTTATGAAGAAGCGTCGATGGCGCAGCATACTGAAGGAACCAACCGGAGGTGCAGATGTGATTCAAGCCATCGATCGTGCGGCGAAGGTGCTGGCGTCGTTGCAAGGCGCACGCCACCTCGGCATCACCGAACTCTCCGCCGAACTGGGGCTGCCGGTCTCGACCGTGCACGGCATCGTCAAATCGCTGCAGGGCCACGGGCTCGTCGCGCAGGAGCCCGGCGGCAGCCGGTACATGCTCGGCCCTGCCCTGCTCAAACTCTCGAATGTCTATCTCGACACGCTCGATGTGCGTGCCCGGGCCATGCGCTGGACCCTCGAACTCGCGCGCCGAACCGGACTGTCCACACGCCTGGGGGTGCAGTTGTTCGACGAGATCATCATCATCCACCATAACCAGCGGCCGGACGGCAGCCAACAGATGCCCGAGACGGGCCTGTCCATCCCCGCCCACGCCTCCGCAATGGGCAAGGTTCTCCTCGCGTACAGCCCCGAGTACGCCTCCGGATTGCTGGGGAGGCCGCTTCGCAGTCTCACCGGGGCCACGATCACGGACCCGGCCCGGCTGGCCATCCAATTGGCCTCGATCGCGGACTACGGCATCGCCACCGAAGAGGACGAGGCCGTGCTGGGCGAGTCGTCGGTTGCGGCGCCCGTGGTCGACACCCGCGGCACCGTCATTGCCGCGGTCGCCGTCGTCGTTCCGTCGAGCGAGTGGCCTCCCGAATCCAGTGTGCTCAACGGCTTGCGCGAAACGGCCCGGAACATCTCCCGGGAACTCGGTGCCAGCACCTGGCCGCCGCGAGCACCCCGACCGGCCGTCGCGGTGCATCCGGAGTCGTGAGAGCCGCTCGCCGGCCGGAAACTCGAACGGGAATTCTTTCGCACGAGATGCGTTGAGATATAACTAGTAGTACTAAGAAACGTGCTCCGGGGTCGGTGTAAGTCCGAACCGGCGGTGAAAGTCCGCGACCCGTTCCGCCCCAGGGCGAAACGGTTGAGCTGGTGAAATTCCAGCACCGACGGTTAAAGTCCGGATGAGAGGCGCACGAGTCGAAAGATTCCTTCGGGTTTCGATCGACGGGTTTCGCCCTGCGCGCGACCCACACGGTGTCCACGCACCACTTCCCCGGAGTTCGTTACGGAAACGAACGAGGACGGGCATGGACCAGGACGCGGCACTCCAACGCTCCATGCGGCGCGCCCTCGAACTGGCCGCCAACGGGCCGGCCACCGGGCCGAACCCCCGCGTCGGCTGCGTCATCCTCGCCGCCTCCGGCGAGGTGCTCGCCGAGGGCTGGCACCGCGGCGCCGGAACGATGCACGCCGAAGTCGACGCGCTCAGCAGGCTGCCCGGCGGAGGCGCCCGCGGCGCGACCGCCGTGGTCACCCTCGAACCCTGCAATCACACCGGTCGCACCGGCCCCTGCGCGCTCGCCCTGATCGAGGCCGGCATCGCCCGGGTGGTCTACGCCGTGTCCGACCCCGGCCACGAATCGTCGGGCGGCGCGGGCAGGCTGCGCGCGCACGGGATCGACGTGCTCGGCGGACTCCTCGAGGCCGAGGTCTCGGACTTCCTCGCCGACTGGCTTGCGGCGGCGCGCCTCGGCCGCCCGTTCGTGACGCTCAAATGGGCTTCCAGCCTCGACGGCCGTGCCGCCGCCGCCGACGGCACCAGCCGGTGGATCACCGGCCCGGAGGCGCGCCAGGACGTGCACCGGCGCCGGTCCGCGGCAGACGCGATCATCGTCGGCACCGGGACGGCCCTCGCCGACGATCCGTCGCTCACCGCCCGGGATGCCGCCGGGGCGCTCCTGCCCGGCCAGCCGATGCCGGTAGTGATCGGCCGCCGCAGCATCCCGTCGGATGCCGCGCTCCGCTCCCACCCCCGCCCGCCGCTGTTCCTCCCCGGCCACAACCTCCGGGCCGTGCTCGCCGACCTGCACGGGCGTGGCATCCGTCACGCCTTCATCGAGGGCGGCCCGCGCCTGGCGAGCGCCTTCGTGGCGGCCGGGCTCGTCGACGAGTACCTCGTCTACCTGGCCCCGACCCTGCTCGGCGGCGGAAACCTGGCCCTCGGCGAAATCGGCGTGACCGGCATCGACGGGCAACGCCGCCTGACCATCGAACATTACGACCGGCTCGGCGACGACCTCCTCGTCGTCGCCCGCCCGAGATAAGGACCCCCATGTTCACCGGAATCATCGAGGAACTCGGCCGCATCGAGCGGATCGAACCGTCCGCGGACGCCGTGCGCCTCACCGTGCGCGGGCCCCTGGTCGTCTCCGACGCGGGGCACGGCGACTCGATCTCGGTCAGCGGCGTCTGCCTCACCGTCGTCGAGCGCACCGAGGAGACGTTCACGGCGGATGTGATGGCCCAGACCCTGGCGATGTCCACCCTCTCCGGCGCCACCGCCGGCACCCCGGTGAACCTGGAGCGGGCCGCGCTGGTCGGCGGACGCCTGGGCGGGCACATCGTGCAGGGCCACGTCGACGGCACCAGCGAGCTGCTCGCGATCACCCCCGGCAAGGCCTGGCGGGTGCTGCGGTTCAGCCTCTCCCCCGAACTCGCCCCGCTCGTCACGAGCAAGGGCTCCATCGCCGTCGACGGCGTGTCGCTGACCGTGAGCGAGATCAGCCCCGCGAGCGCCGCCGAAGCGTGGTTCGACGTCTCGCTCATCCCCGAAACCCTCACCGCCACGACGCTCGGAGAGCGTTCGGTCGGCGATCACGTCAACATCGAAACCGATATCCTGGCCCGCCACGTCGAGCGCATGCTCGACCTGGCGGCCGCAGGATCGAAAAGGAGCCTGTCATGAGTCTCGCCGACATTCCCACCGCCCTGGACGCCCTGCGGCTGGGCAAACCGGTCATCGTCGCCGACGACGAGGGCCGGGAGAACGAGGGCGACGTGATCATCTCCGCCCAGATGGCCACGCAGGAGTGGCTCGCCTGGACCGTGCGCTACTCCTCCGGCTTCATCTGCGCCCCGATGTCCAACGACCTCGCCGACAAGCTCGACCTGCCGGTCATGGTGCTGAACAACGAGGACCCGCGCGGCACCAACTACACCGTGTCCGTCGACGCGGCCGACCGTCTCAGCACGGGGATCAGCGCCGCCGACCGCGCCCACACCCTGCGCGTGCTCGCCGACCCGGCGTCAACGCCGGCGAGCCTGCACCGGCCCGGCCACATCATGCCGCTGCGCGCCGTGGACGGCGGTGTGCGCGAACGCGACGGCCACACCGAGGCGGCCGTCGACCTGATGAAGCTCGCCGGTCTCGTCCCCGTCGCCGGAATCAGCGAAATCGTCGCCGAGGACGGCGAGATGATGCGCCTGCCCGGGCTGCTCGAACTCGGCGAGCGCGAAGGGGTGCTGGTGATCACGATCAAGGACCTGATCGCCTACCTGCAGGAATTCCACTGCGACACCGATCTGCCGACGGTGAGCCCGATCCTCGAATCCCCGCGGGTCGACTTCGAGGTGGAGACCACCGTGCCCACCCGCCATGGCTCGTTCCAGATCCGCGCCTACCGGGACCGGATGACCGGCGCCGACCATGTCGCCATCGTCTCGGGGACCCCGGGTGACGGCGCCCTCGTGCGGGTGCACTCCGAGTGCCTGACCGGGGAGGCGTTCGGCTCTCTCAAGTGCGAGTGCGGCCCCCAGCTGGACGGCGCACTCGAGACGATCCAGGAGGAGGGCGGCATCGTCGTCTACCTGCGCGGCCAGGAGGGTCGCGGCATCGGCCTGATCAACAAGTTGCGCGCCTACAAGCTGCAGGAGGACGGGCTGGACACCTTCGACGCGAACCTCGCCCTCGGTCTGCCTGCCGACGCCCGCGATTACGGCGCTGCCACGGCCATCCTGCACGAGATGGGCATCTCCTCGGTGCGGCTGCTGACCAACAACCCGGAGAAGCTGCGCCAGCTCGAGGCGCACGGCATCACCGTGACCGAGCGGGTGCCACTGATCGTGGGCGTCGGCAGCCACAATCAGGACTACCTGGCCGTGAAACGCGACCGGATGGGCCACCACATCGCACACACCGAAATCCTGAAGGGCATCGCACTATGAGCGGAGCAGGTTCACCCTCGATCGCCGTCGACGGCACCGGACTGAGAATCGTGATCGTCGCCGGTCGGTGGCATGACGTGATCACCGACGGGCTGATCGCGGGTGCCGCCCGGGTGCTCGAGGCCTCCGGCGCGAGCTTCAGTCTGGTGCGCGTGCCAGGCAGCTTCGAACTGCCGGTCGCCTGCAAGGTGGCGCTGGAGAACGGGGCGGATGCCGTCGTCGCCCTCGGCGTGATCATCCGTGGTGGCACGCCGCATTTCGAATACGTCTCGGCCGCGGCAACGGACGGCCTCACCCGGGTCGCCCTGGACACCGGCAAGCCCGTCGGCTTCGGCGTGCTCACCCTCGACGACGAGCAGCAGGGCCTCGACCGGGCCGGCCTGCCCGGGTCGAAGGAGGACAAGGGAGAGGAAGCCGCGTCGGCCGCCATCGCGACCGCCCAGGTGCTGCGCGCGCTGCGGTCCGGCTCCGCCGGCTAGGCACCCTCGCGGCGCAGGTTCGGGAACGTGGCACGCCGTGGAACGTGCGCCGCGTTCCCAAAGGTGCGCCGCGAGGATCGCCGGTTGTCTGACCGGCCTACTTGCCAGCCTGGTCTCGACAGGCTCGACCACCGGGCAGGCTCGACCACCGGGCAGGCTCGACCACCGGGCAGGCTCGACCACCGGGCAGGCTCGACCACCGGGCAGGCTCGACCACCGGGCAGGGTCGACCACCGGGCAGGGTCGACCACCGGTCGGTGGTCGAGCCTGTCGAGACGGCCGGATGCGGTTAAGCTCTTGTGGTGAGTACCACGACCAGCAGCACGAGCAGCACCGGCGCCCCCGGATCCGCCGCCCCGACCACCCGCCGGGCCCGCTTGGGCCGGCTGGGCCGTCGCACCGGGGCGGTGTCCGGGCCGCGGGCGAAATTCAGCCAGCTCCTCCCCTACCTCCTCGAGCACAAGCGCGTGCTCAGCGTCGTCATCGTGCTGAGCATCCTCGGCGCCCTGGCCAGCCTGGCCCAGCCGCTGCTCGTCAGCCAGGTCATCACGGTCGTGCAGAAGGGCAACCCGCTCGGCGCGATCGTCTGGGGCCTGATCGCCCTCGTCGTGGTCTCCGGCCTGATCAGCGGCTACCAGCACTACCTCCTCCAGCGCACCGGCGAGGGTGTGGTGCTCTCCAGCCGCCGCAAACTGATCGGCCGGATGCTGCGCCTCCCGATCAGCGAATTCGACACCCGGCGCACCGGGGACCTGGTCTCCCGGGTCGGCTCCGACACCACCCTGCTGCGTGCGGTGCTCACCCAGGGACTCGTCGAGGCGATCGGTGGATCGCTCACCTTCCTCGGCGCGCTGATCGCGATGCTCGTCATCGACCCGGTGCTGCTCGGGCTGACCGTACTCGTGATCGCGGCATCCGTCGTCACCGTGACCCTGCTCTCGCAGCGGATCCGGGTGGCCAGCCTCGCGGCGCAGGCGAAGGTCGGCGACCTGGCCGCCAGCGTCGAGCGCGCCATCAGCGCGGTGCGCACTGTGCGCGCCTCGAATGCGACCGACCGGGAGATCGCCGCAGTGGAGGAGGACGCCGTCGGCGCGTGGAAGATGGGCATCCAGGTCGCGAAGATCTCCGCCCTCGTCGTTCCGATCGCCGGGATCGCCATGCAGGTGTCGTTCCTCGTCGTGCTGGGTGTGGGCGGTTTCCGGGTGGCGAGCGGCACCATCACGGTCGCGAACCTGATCGCGTTCATCCTCTTCCTGTTCCTGATGATCCTGCCGCTCGGCCAGGCCTTCGGGGCGATCACCTCGGTGAATTCCGCGCTCGGCGCCCTGGGCCGGATCCAGGAGATCATCGACCTGCCCGCCGAGGACCAGTTCGACCGCGACATCGCTCCGCTGGCGATCACCGTCGGCGCGGCCAACGAGTCGGTGCGGCCGGATGCCCCGGCGGTCTCCTTCGAGGACGTGCACTTCGGCTACGCGGCGACGGCGGAGGTCGAGCCCGACGCCGTGCCGGCCGAACCTGACCTGCTCGAGGCGGATCTCGCGGCGACGGAGGGCGCGGACGGCACCGCGAAGCGGCTTCCCACCGCAGCTGACCTGTTCGACACGGTCCCGCCCGACGAGACCGCCCCGCCCGAGGACATCGGTGCGGATGCAGCGGCCCGGCCCGCGGCGCATGCGCCGGCGAATACTGCCGTCCCCGCGGCCGCGCCCGAGCCCGCCGAGCCGCGGCCGGTGCTCCGCGGGGTCT
>NZ_SOHH01000030.1 GCF_004403515.1 Cryobacterium fucosi
CCCGGCCGACGCGGGCGCGCCGGTCGCGGTCGAGCAGCCGAAAGCGGCCGAGCCGGCCCCGGTGGCACCCGTCGCCCCGGCAGCGCCGGCCAACGCAGGCGTCGAGGCGCAGGTGGCCTACGCGCTCGCGCACTGGAGCAGCTACAACACGGCTGACTACGGCGTCATCGCCGACAACGACTGCGTCAACTTCACCAGTCAGTCACTGATCCAGCGCGGCTGGGAAATGGACGACGCGTGGTGGTCGAAGGGCAAGGGCAGTTCGTTCACGAACTCCTCTGCCTGGATCAGCTCCACCGCCATGATGAGGTACCTCGCGAGCTCCGGCCGGGCGACCGCACTCACCGATGACCAGCGCGACAAGGTCAAGGTCGGCGACATCGCCCAGTTCGACTGGGACAATTCCGGAGACCGCGACCACACCGGCGTGGTCACCCGGATCGAAGGCTCCGGCGACAACATCGAGATCTTCTACGCCGGCCACACCGACGACACCGACTACCGTTCGGTCGACTACGCGATCACCGAGAAGCACCCGGGCGCGACCGCGTACTACTGGAGCATTCCCTAGGCTCGGGTCTCGACAGGCTCGACCACCGGTGATTGAGCGCGTCGAATTCGGCCGGGTCTGACAGGCTCGGGTCTCGACAGGCTCGGGTCTCGACAGGCTCGNGACAGGCTCGACCACCGGTGATTGAGCGCGTCGAATTCGGCCGGGTCTGACAGGCTCGGGTCTCGACAGGCTCGGGTCTCGACAGGCTCGACCACCGGTGATTGAGCCTGTCGAAATCTCCCGGGTCAGGCGATGGCCTCGTCCACGATCGCCTTCGCCTCGATCTGCACCTGCCGCAGGTGCTCCTCGCCCTTGAACGACTCGGCGTAGATCTTGTAGACGTCTTCGGTGCCGCTCGGCCGGGCCGCGAACCAGGCGTTCTCGGTGACGACCTTGACTCCGCCGATCGCCGCGCCGTTGCCGGGGGCGTGGCTGAGCTTGGCGATGATCTTTTCGCCGGCAAGCTTGGTGGCCGTGATCGCCTCACCGTCCAGCTTGCCGAGTTGTGCCTTCTGCGCCGGCGTCGCCGCGGCATCCACTCGGGCATAGGCGGGTGCGCCGAAGTGCTCGGCGAGCTCGGCGTAACGCTGGCTCGGGGACTTGCCGGTCACGGCGAGGATCTCCGAAGCGAGCAGGGCAAGCAGGATGCCGTCCTTGTCGGTGGTCCAGACGGTGCCGTCGAAGCGCACGAAGCTCGCGCCGGCGCTCTCCTCGCCGCCGAACGCGACCGAGCCGTCGATCAGGCCGGGAACGAACCACTTGAACCCGACCGGCACCTCCCAGAGATCACGGCCGAGGAAACCGGCTACCCGGTCGATCATGGTCGACGAGACGAGCGTCTTGCCGACCTGGGCATCCGCGCGCCAGCCCTCGCGGTGGCTGTACAGGTAGTCGATGGCGACGGCCAGGAAGTGGTTGGGGTTCATCAGGCCGGCGTCCGGAGTCACGATGCCGTGGCGATCGGCGTCGGCGTCGTTGCCGGTGAGGATGTCGAAGTCGTCCTTGTGGGCGAGCACGGAAGCCATCGCAGACGGGCTCGACGGATCCATCCGGATCTTGCCGTCCCAGTCCACGGTCATGAAGCGCCAGGTCGGGTCGACCTTGGGGTTGACGACGGTCAGGTTGAGCTCGTAGCGGTCACGGATGGCACCCCAGTAGCCAACGCTGGCCCCGCCGAGCGGGTCTGCGCCGATCCGGATGCCGCTGGCCTTGATCGCGGCCATGTCGATGATGTTCTCGAGGTCGTCGACGTAGTGGCCGCGGAAGTCGTAGGTCTCGACCGCGCTCGGCTCGCTCATCTTCACGTCGTGCAGGCCGGACGCGATGAGATCGTTCGCCCGGTTCGCGATCCACGAGGTGGCGTCGCTGTCGGCCGGACCGCCGTGCGGCGGGTTGTACTTGAAACCGCCGTCGGAGGGCGGGTTGTGGCTCGGGGTGACCACGATCCCGTCGGCCTCGTCGCTGTTCCCCGCCCGGTTGTAGGCGAGGATCGCATGCGAGAGCGACGGGGTGGGCACATAGTCGTCGAACTCGTCCACGAGCACGCGCACGCCGTTGGCGACGAGCACCTCGAGCGCGGTCGTGTAGGCCGGAGCGCTTAGCGCGTGCGGGTCGGTGCCGATGAAGAGCGGCCCGGTGATGCCCTGCAGTGCTCGGTACTCCACGATCGCCTGGGTGGTCGCGATGATGTGGTCCTCGTTGAAGGCCGTGTTCAGGGAACTGCCCCGATGGCCCGAGGTGCCGAAGGCGACCCGCTGGGCGGGCACCGAGACATCCGGTTTCAGGTCGTAATACGCCTTCACCAGAGCGTCGACGTCGATCAGGTCAGATTCCTGGGCCGGGGTGCCCGCTTGTGCTGTCATGGAACCCAGTCTTGCACTGCAAGTAGGCTGTGAGCCATGTCCGAGACGCGCAATGTCAGCTACAGCTTCCTCGGCCCCGCCGGCACGTTCACGGAAGCGGCCCTCGCGCAGGTGCCGGAGGCCCGCGGGAAGGCGTGGCGCGCGGTCAACAACGTGGGCGAGGCCCTCGCCGACGTCGTCTCCGGGCGCAGCGTCGCAGCGATGATCGCCATCGAGAACTCGGTTGACGGGGGGGTGTCCGCCACCCAGGACGCCCTGGCGAGTGTGCCGAACCTGCGCATCATCGGTGAGTACCTCGTGCCGGTGAACTTCGTTCTGGTGGCCCGCCCCGGCACCACCCTCGCCGACGTGCGGGTCGTCAACGCGCATCCGGTCGCCTACGCCCAGTGCCGCAGCTGGCTCGAGGCGACGCTGCCGCACCACGGCCACATTCCGGCGTCGAGCAACGTGACCGCCGCGTCCTCCCTGCTCGACGGCGACCAGGCGGATGCCGCGATCGCCCCGCCCGGCATCGACAAGCGTTACAATCTGGCCGTGCTCGCGACCGGGATCGGGGACAACCCCAATGCGGTCACCCGGTTCGTGCTCGTCAGCCGGCGCGCGGCCGTCCCGGCCAGGACCGGCGCCGACAAGACCAGCGTGATCGTCGAACTCCCCGAGGATCGCCCCGGATCGTTGCTGGACATGCTCGAGCAGTTCGCCACCCGCGGCGTCAACCTCAGCCTGATCCAGTCCCGGCCGATCGGGGACGCGATGGGACGCTACCGGTTCGTGATCGACGCCGACGGCCACATCCAGGACGAACGCGTCGCCGACGCCCTGCTCGGCCTGCGCCGGTTCAGCCCGAAGGTGCTGTTCCTCGGCTCCTACCCGCGCGCCGACAAACGTCCGATCGAGTTCACCTCGCACTACGACGACGATGTGTTCATCGGCGCCAGGGCTTGGTTGAAGGACCTGATCGGCGACGATCCTTCCGGCACTTAGGCCGTGGCCGGCAGCCGCACCGTCAGGGCGCCCGGGTCGGCACGGAACGTCGCCGCACGCACCGTGCCGAATTCGTCCCCGTCCATCTCGAACTCCTGTGGGTGCTCGAGCACGATACGGATGCCGGCGCCGCGCAGCGTCGTCATCACCCGCTCGTTGCTCGATTCGGTCCGGTCGATGATCCTCCGGCCCGCGGCCGACCGGCGAAGCACCCCGTTCTCCCAGGTCACCCGGCGCCAAATCGCGAGCCAGCCGAGAAAACCCTTCGGCTGCAGCACCGCGATGTCGAGGATGCCATCGTCGATTCGGGCGTCCGGCAGGAACTGCATGTTCCCGGGCAGCAGGCCGCAGTTGGCGATCAGGATGGTGCTCACGTGCGCCGGCCGGTCGGTGCGACCCTCCACGCTGTACCGGATCCGGAACGGCCTGGCCGTGGGGATGACCCGCGCGCCCGCGTCGACGTAGGCGAGCCAGCCCACCCGCCTCTTCAGGTCGGCACTGGTATTGGCGATCATCCGCGCGTCCAGGCCGATCCCCGCCATCACCAGGAAGACATGCTCGGCGGCGGCGCCGGACTCGGACGTGACGCTCGCCACTCCCACGTCAATGGCCTTGTCGACGCCCACGAATGCGATCGCGGCCGACTCGTCCAGGTTCGACAGCGGTAATTGCAGGTTGCGGGCCAGCAGGTTCCCGGTGCCCGCCGGCACGATGGCCAGCGGCATCTGGGTGCGGCGGAGCACCTCCGCCACCGCGCGCACCGTGCCGTCGCCGCCGGCCGCGACAACGACGGATGCCCCCTGGGCCACCGCGAGCCGGGTCGCGTCGTGGCCGGGATCGTCCCGCGAGGTCGGGAACCAGAGGCTCCCCGCCCAGCCCGCGGCCGCCTCGGCCTTGGCCACGCTCAGCCGCAGTTTCTCCAGGTCGACCTTGACCGGGTTGTAGACGACGGCGGCGCGCAGAACTCTTTCGGTCTGACCGGGAGTATTCACGGAGCAAGGCTAGCAAGGTGCCCCGGCGGGCGCTTGTAGACTGGCCAGCGTGATTGATCCTGTGCTGCTTCGAGAGAATCCCGACCTCATCAAGCGTTCTCAGACGGCGCGCGGTGCGTCCGTGGAGGCGGTTGACCGTGCCCTCGAGGCCGACAGCGAACGGAGGGCGTCGATCCGGGCGTTCGAGGACCTCCGCGCCTCGCAGAATCAGTTCGGCAAGCGGGTCGCATCCGCCCTGGCCGCGGAGAAGAAGGCCCTCGTTGCCGAAGCTCAGGCCCTGGCGGCGCAGGTGAAGGCTGCCGGCGTTGCCGCGGGCGACGCCGAGACCGCGTTCACCTCGGTGGTGCGCACGATCGCGAACCCGATCATCGACGGGGTCCCGGCCGGCGGGGAAGACAATTTCGTCACGCTCCGCACCCACGGCGAGATCCCGGTCTTCGACTTCGAGCCGCGCGACCACCTCGAACTCGGCGAACTCCTCGGCGCGATCGACATGGCCCGCGGTGCCAAGGTCTCCGGCTCGCGCTTCTACTTCCTCAAGGGAATCGGCGCGCGCCTCGAGATCGCGCTGATGAACATGGCCCTCGACCGTGCCCTCGCCGCCGGTTTCATTCCCCTGATCACCCCCACCCTCGTCCGCCCCGAGATCATGGACGGCACCGGCTTCCTCGGCGAACACGCCGACGAGATCTACTACCTGCCCGCGGACGAGCTCTACCTCACCGGTACGAGCGAGGTCGCACTGGCCGGCTACCACTCCGACGAGATCCTCGACTTGGCCGACGGGCCGCTCCGCTACGCCGGCTGGTCGACCTGTTACCGACGCGAGGCCGGTTCGGGCGGCAAGGACACCCGCGGCATCATCCGGGTGCACCAATTCAACAAGCTCGAGATGTTCACCTACGTGCTGCCAGAGAACGCCGAGACCGAACATGACCGCCTCGTGGCCCTGCAGGAGGACATGCTCCAGTCGCTCGGGCTGAGCTACCGTGTGATCGATGTCGCCGCCGGCGACCTCGGGTCGAGCGCGGCCCGCAAGTTCGACATCGAGGCGTGGGTGCCCACCCAGGACGCGTACCGCGAACTCACCAGCACGAGCAACTGCACGACCTACCAGGCCAGGCGCCTGGACATCCGTTACCGTACCGAGTCGGGAAAGACCGCCCCGGTGGCCACCCTCAACGGCACCCTGGCGACCACGCGCTGGATCGTCGCGATGCTGGAGACCCACCAGCAGGCGGACGGCTCGGTGCGCATCCCGGAGGCCCTGCGGCCCTGGCTGGGCGGTCTCACCCTGATCGAGCCCGCTTCATGAGTATCGACGCGGCAACGGTGACGAGCAAGGGCACGACGGACGCACCCTGGCTGGTGGCCCTCGACATCGACGGCACGACCATGCACGAGGACGGCACGATCAGCGAGCGGGTGCTCGACCAGGTGCGGCGGCTCGACGCTGCCGGCCACGAGATCATGCTCGCCACCGGGAGGTCCGCCGCGACCACACTGCCCGTGCTCGATCGTCTCGAGATCGCCCCGCGCTTCGTCGTCTGCTCGAACGGCGCGATCACGCTTCACCGCGACCCCGACTCGCCCACCGGATACCGCCGCGAGTGGGTCGAGACCTTCGACCCGACCGAGGTTCTCCTCTCGATCAAGTCGCACCTCACCACCGCCCGCTACGCCGTGGAGGACGAACACGGGTACTACCGCTACACCGAGCCGTTCCCGGACGCGACCATCGGTCTCGACAGCGAGCACGTCGATTTCGACGATCTCCTGCGCCACGCCGCCACCAGGGTCGTGGTGATCTCACCCGATCACGACATGGACGATTTCCTCCGGGTGGTCGACCGGATGGGCCTCAACCGGGTGAGCTACGCGATCGGCTGGACCGCCTGGCTGGACATCGCCCCCGACGGCGTCAACAAGGCCACCGCCATGGAACGGGTGCGCGCCGAGATCGGCATTCCCCGGGACCGGGTGATGGCGGTCGGCGACGGACGCAACGACATCGAACTGCTGCAGTGGGCGGCCGTCCACGGCCGAGGCGTCGCGATGGGTCAGGCGCCGGACGAGGTCATCGCCGCGGCCGGAGAGACCACCGGGGCCGTTCAGGACGACGGCCTCGCGTTCGTGCTGAGCAGCCTGTAGCCTCGCTCGGCCGCCCGCCGGCATCCGCTGGCATTCTGGGTGGAGGGTCTTCGGATAGAATCGGTCGGTATTCGCCTGTATCGATCGCGTGCCCTGTGCGCTGTCGTGCAGCGAACAGGGAGGGCTGTCCGAGCGGCCGATGGAGCCAGTCTTGAAAACTGGTGGGCAGAGATGTCTCGTGGGTTCGAATCCCACGCCCTCCGCACCTGGATGCTGCACGCCGGCACACGACGAAGGGATCTGAGTGAGCGACCAATTACGCCCCCGCTCGACGCGGTCGCGCAAGCTCTCGACCTTCGCCCGTCACGGTCGGCTGAAGAGATCCAACCCGGTCGTCACCGTCGTGAAGTTCCTTGCCGTCGCCATGGCCGTCGTGCTCGTCAGCGGCGTGTCCGTCGCCTCCCTCGCCACCTACGACGTTGCCGCGAGCGTGCAGCCGAGCGTGCACCTGGCCAATGAGACAAAGGGGCCGGTTCCGCAGATCGGGGCGATCCCGGGCGGGGTGAACCTGTTGGTGGTCGGGAGCGACAGCCGTAAGGGTCAGGATGCCAGGTTCGGCGAAGTGGACTCGACCGGCGATCTGAACGACGTCACGATGCTGCTGCACATCTCCGCGGATCACAGCAACGCATCGGTGATCAGTTTCCCCCGGGACATGTTCGTGCCCATCCCGGCGTGCCCCGACCCGTCGGGCGGCACCTTCAATTCGATGAGCCGGCAGAAGATCAACACGACGCTCACCTACGGCGGGCTGGCCTGCACCGTCCTCACGGTGGAGAAGCTGACGGGCCTTGACATCCCGTTCGCCGCCGAGGTGCAGTTCAGCGGTGTGATGGCCATGTCGACCGCCGTCGGCGGGGTGCCGGTCTGTGTCGCCGAGGAGATCCAGGACGACTACACCCAGACCTACCTCACCCCGGGAATGCACACGCTCGAGGGCGTCGCAGCCCTCCAGTTCCTGCGCACCCGGCACGGCGTCGGGGACGGCAGCGACCTGACCCGGATCAACAACCAGCAGGTGTTCATGTCCTCGCTCGTGCGCACGGTCAAGAGCGCCGACACCCTCTCCGACCCTCTCAAGGTGTACTCCCTGGCCAAGGCAGTGACGGCGAACATGACCCTGTCGGCAAGCCTGAACAATGTGTCGACACTCGCCTCGATCGCCGTGGCACTCAAGGACATCCCGCTGGACCAGGTCGTGTTCGTGCAGGTCCCGACCGGCAGCACCGCGGGCGGCGTGCTGCCGCTGCAACCCGACTTCGAGGACCTGTTCACGGCCATCGCCGCCGACCAGCCGCTCGAGCTCGGTGGTACGACGGGCGCCGGCGCGACCCTGGACCCGTCCACGACTCCCGCGCCGACGGCTCCGGCGCCGACCGAGACGACCGACCCGAACGCCACGCCTGACCCCGCTGCGACGACACCGGGCGTCACCGTGCTTCCCGAGTCGGCGACCGGCCAGACGGCCGGGGAACTGACCTGTTCCGTCGGTCGCACCCTCGAGAACCAGTAGCAATCCGGGCATCCGAGGCCCGTGTTCAATCGGATGCCGCGAGTGCGGTTATGATTGCTGAGGTGTGTTTGCATTGCAGGCACCGAGGAGACGTCGCATAGTACGGCTTAGTGCACCACCCTGCTAAGGTGGAGTACCCTTCACGGGGTACCGTGGGTTCAAATCCCACCGTCTCCGCCATATTAGTCACGTTGAAACCCCCGGCAAGCGCAAGCTGTCCGGGGGTTTTCTTTTGCCCTCTCTCGCTGCCGTCTTCGGCCCCCGTCGGGCTGTGTGCGGCCACGTCGCGGGCTTTTCGCCCGTTCGTGCCTAGCTGGGCCAGTCCAGCCACGGCGGCTACCGGTTCGGCCAGTTCGCCGGTCATCTGGATGGCCAGGGTTTCCTGCGTCGGATGCGCGTCGTCATCGCCGGTTAGGTCGATCGCGATCGTCGCAAAGACGGCTTGGTTGAGCCATTTCCGCTGCTCGCCCACGGCCTCGCGGTAGAGTCTGCCAGCGTTGCCCAGCAGCAACAGCACCAGCTCGAGGTGCTTCCGGACGAGGTCCATGTTCTGCTGGCAGGCAGAAATGAGGCGGTTGGCGTCATGTATCTCGACCAGCACCGCTGTCTGGCGCAGTTTGAGGTCTTCCACCGGGATGGCATCATCCAGATAGGCATCGATCAGCTTCTGCTTCTTGCGTTCCAGCTTGAGCAGCCGCTGGCTCTGGTTCGCGAGCAGCGCCTGGTCTTGCTCCTGGCGAGCGTCCAACTGCACCCGGCTGAGCTCGCCCACCTCTTGAATCGTCTGCTCGGTGAACTGCACCTGCGCCTGCCAGATGCGCTCAACCTCTGCCTCGACTCTCTCCACCGAGACATACGGCAGGTCGCAGTCTGTCCGACCAGTGTGTCGCCCGAGGCAGAAGAAGTAGCTGTAGACACCACCTTTGCCCCTTGAGTGGCCGTAGCCCATTCGTCCACCGCAGCGGCCGCAGAAGAGTGAGCCTTTCAGGTAGTGGGTGTGCCGCCACGAACGGTCTCCGGCGATGCGTCGGCCAGCCAGTACTTCTTGGACTTGGTACCAGGTCTCGTCGTCCACCAAGGGTTCGTGAGCGCCGTCGTAGATGAGCTCGCGGTGTCGGATCTTTCCCGCGTAATACGGGTTGGAGAGCATGCGGTGGACTTGGCTGTTGTTCAATGGCGTCCCGACGTACTTGATGGTGGTGCGGCTCTTCAGGCCACGTTCCTCGAGTTCGTCGCGCAGCGCTGAGATGCTCCAGTGGCCACCGGCGTAGGTCTGGAAGGCCCAGCGCACGTGCTCAGCCTTCTCTTGTTCGAAGGCGACGCCCTTCACCTCGCGTCCCTCGATGCGCGCCAACGTATTCACATACCCGATTGGGGCGACGCCGTGGGTGCCACCGTTCTTGGCTTTCTGGGCAATGCCCTTCTTGGCTTCATTGGCCAGGTTGCGAGAGTAGAACTCGGCCATACCGGCCAGGATGTTGTGCATCAGCATGCCAGCTGGCGTCTCATCGATTGACTCCGTGGCCGAGACAAGAATCGCACCAGCGGTTTGGATCTTGGCCAGGATCATAACATCGTCGGCACGGTCTCGAGCGAGCCGGTCAAGCTTGTGGACGAGGACGTAATCCACTCCACCTTCGCTCACATAGGCAAGCAGCGCTTGCAGCCAGTCCCTATCTGCCGATCGGGCCGAAGCCCCCGCGTCCACGAACTCACGGACGACTGCAGCGCCGAGATCGGCGACCTTGCGCTCACAGGCGGAGCGCTGCGCGGGGATTGAGTAGCCTTCGGCCTCACCGTTTCGGGTGGCTTGGCGAGAGGTGGAAACGCGCAGGTACAGCACCGCGCGTTTTCGAAGGTCAGTAGCAACCTCGGGTGAAGCGCTGGCTGGGATGAGTTCGATTGACATAATCGGTGCCCTCCTTTCCCTCGGGTAACGGCAGTTCCCGAGTAGTTGGCCTCCGGAGCGTACCTCCGGAGGCGGCAGGAGTCGAGTGTTCGATCGAGAACTCACGGAGAGCTCACCAGGGCGACCGGACAGGCGGAAACGGGGGTCGGGAGGGCGGATTTGGGTGACGATTTCCGGCGCTGTAGTTTTTGCAACAGTTCAGACGCTCTACCTCCCTGAATTCCCTCCGCCACGGCCTGTCGAACGTCGTCGACACGGGCGAACGATCACCCCGCAGCAGCAGCCCGTGGGGGAGGAAGGGATACGCGGAAAGCGGAGGAGTCCCATCCCGTATCAGGCAATATTGGCCGGAAACACGCCGAAGGAGAGAGGGCCTTCATCGTCGCGACCGGACGGGCGATGCGACAGGTCGAGCGGACAGTGGCGGAGGATATGGTTGCTCTTGAAAATATTAGTTACACGTCATATACTGACGTGTAACTAATATGGAGAATCCGACCTATGAAACCAATTGAACGTGTCGAGGTAATCAGCACAGGTGAAGTGGAAATACGGCCCGAGCATGTGAGGTCCTCGGGAAAGCCGGCCGCATGGTGGCTTTTTACGTCCCGACAATGGACGGCACCGCGGCCCATAAATGTCTATGTCATTGAGCACGAGAAGGGCCTCGTACTTTTCGACACCGGGCAAGATCGACGATCTGTGACCGACCCTGAGTACTTCCCGAAAGGTCTCGCCGGAATCATCTATCGTCGGTTGGCGCGCTTTGCTATCGCAGCCGATCAGACGCTTACTAGCCAACTGGCGGGACTCGGATATCGGCCATCGCAGGTAGACACTGTGGTGCTGTCACATCTTCATCAGGACCACATCGGCGGCCTGGCCGAACTGAAAGACGCGCGAATCCTGGTCAGCGCGAAGGAGTGGGCAACCCTCGACCACAAGTTTCCGGAGTTCAACGGACTCCTCACATCGCACATCGATTTGCCAGGCCTGCACTGGGATCGCATTACACCGACAGCCACAGATGACGAATCGATACTCCCGTTCGACCATTCTCATGACATCTTCGAGGACGGCAGCCTCGTTCTCGTTCCCACGCCTGGACATACGCCCGGTTCCCTATCTCTGCTCCTGCGACAGCAAGGACTACCACCAGTGCTTTTCGTGGGTGACTTGACATACGACGTTGACTTACTTGACGACGAAGGTGTGCCCGGTATCGGCAATCGAGAACAGTTGCTGGATTCGACGCGAGCGGTCAATCAGCTCAAACGGCGGTACCCTGATTTGGTTATTGCGGCAGCGCATGATCCTGGCGCGGCGAAAGTGCTCAACGATGCTCTCCGATCGAGGAAACAACGATGAGAAACGCCGAACTGCTTCGGTATCTGATCTTGGCAGCGCAGCGCGAAGGCAACCGGCAGCTTTCGCTGGCGCTCAGGTCGCTCGACCTAACGTCATCGCAGGCTGAAGCCATCCGAGTTCTAGGAGAGTTCGGACCGCTCGGCCTGCGCAACCTCGGTGAGCTACTTATCTGCGAGAGTGGCAACAATCCCAGTCGCCTTGTCGACCGCCTCGTCACTGCCGGACTGGTCCAACGTGACGATTCTGTCCACGATCGCCGCCAGGTTACCTTGTCGCTCACAAAGGATGGGCAACGAGCCGACAAAGAGGTCAGATTGATCGAAGAGGAGTTCTATCTCCGGATTGAAGACCAAATGGCTGAGGTTGATCTAACGGCCAATATCGAGTTTCTGTTTGCTCTCTCATCTGGAACGCCAGCCGGGAACGCCTTGAAAGGACGCCTTCGAAGGGCAGCCATCGACACTCCGGACGATCAGCACTGAGGAATTGAACTGAAAAACACGCATCAACCCGACGACTGACATTTCCTGATCAATTCAGCGACCTTGTCCCAAGCCGCTTTGTTCCAACCGCGCGTCACCGACACCGCAGCCATCTGAACCCCTGAATCCCCTGTAAAAACTGGGACTCAGGGGTTTTCCTTTGCCCCAGAATCGGCGTTTGCCCACATTTTCCCCACGATGAAATAGTTGCAGCGTCATCGAAACGCTTTGCAACGGAATGATGTGGACCGGTAAACATGCAAGGCGGATTGGCACATCACTCGAACGTGTAAAATTTTGGCCACTTTTTTTACACGTCAAGAGAATGTGCGCCTAAAGTTTGCACATGACGTGGATTGCCAGCGAGCCCTACAATGACCTGCCGACCTTGCCGCCGGCGATTGACTTGGAATCCAAGAAGGTACTCAAGGCGACGATTGCGGCACGCACTGCTCTCGCTTCTCTCGATCAGGCGGCAAGACGGATTCCCAACCCGACGGTACTCATCAACACGATTTCCCTGCTGGAGGCGCAGGCGAGCTCTGAAATTGAGAACATCGTAACGACGGCCGATGACCTCTTCAAATTTGCGCAGGACGAGTCGAAGGCGCCCAGCTCGGAAACCAGAGAGACGCTCCGCTACAGGACTGCTCTGTTTAGCGGAATTGACAGCATGCGTGCTCGGCCGCTGTCGGTCACTACTGCGATCGAGGTGTGCTCCATCATTCACTCGCGCGAAATGATCATTCGCAACCTGCCCGGCACGTTCATTGGCAACCCCGTGACCAAGAAGGCCATCTACACCCCGCCCGCGGGGGAGCGAGTGCTGCGGGACAAGCTGTCCAATTGGGAACAGTTCATCCACGACGAGAGCGATCTCGACCCTCTTGTCACGCTTGCCGTCGCCCACTACCAGTTCGAAGCGATTCACCCATTTGCCGACGGCAACGGCCGCACTGGTCGCATCCTCAATATCCTGCTTCTCATGCAGGCGGGGCTGCTCCATCACCCGGTCCTGTACCTGTCGCAATACATTATCGAGAACAAGGCCGACTACTACCGGCTGCTGCTGGCCGTTACGGAATCGGGCGCCTGGGAGGAGTGGATTCTGTTCATTTTGGAAGGGGTGCGGCAGGCGTCGCTCTCCACGATCGACAAAATCCACGCCATCCATGAGCTCGAAGCGGCGACGCAGGAGATCATCCGTGCTGTCACCACGGGGGGCGCCAACGCCGACCTGCTTTCCGTCATGTTCGAACAGCCGTACTGTCGCATTGCGAGCGTTATGACTCGGTGCAATGTGTCCCGACCGACGGCAACGGGATGGCTCAATTCGCTGGTAGCAGCAGGGACGTTGATTGATATCAGGGTTGGGCGCGAGCGGCTTTTTGTCAACACGGGCTTCTTCGACTTGCTGGTGCGCCCGGAAGCTCCTAAGCCTCTCGATGAACCGACTCTCCTCTAGATTGAGGCCCCTTCGGAATGTCGAAGTGCGACCGAAGAGCGTGGCAACCTGAGCATCGCATGGTCTTTGAGAGTTTTACTGAACCCTGCACTGTGTCGGGTTCAGAACTCTGGGGAAAACTATTGCCTCGATAGCGCGTGATTCCGTTCTGTGGTCACCGTCGAAGGGGACGTTGCTTGCATCGTGAGAGTCGCCACTGGCTATTGCGTGATCTGAGCAGGAAGCGCGAAACGAGGTGAGATGCTAAGGCCGCGCCGAACAGAAGCGCACCGCCACGCATGGTGTCGGACGGCAGGAGCGGTGAGCCGCTATGACGGATCTCGGCCCGGGCCAGGCGCGCTCCGGGCAGCATTACCAGGGGTGCCGTTATGAGGCCCGCGGTGTAGCCCCTGAACGCGATCGAAGCCGCGATGTGTGTGGCCACATGGGCTTCCAGGCCGGCAGCCACGGATCGGTAGAGGCGTGACTTCCCGTGGGTGCGTGCGCCACGTACGCAGGCCGCGCCAACCAGCACGCCCATTAGAGCAATGGCCAGTTTGGATTGTGACGGCGTCACCAACAGGCGCTGTGTACCCATGCGTTCGGCGAGCATTCCAGAGGTGGCCGGGAAGGTGAGTGCTTCTTCGATGTCGTGCACAAGCCACGCAGCGAAGAGTGACGCCGCAGCGATGCGGGTTGAAGATTGCTTGCTCGACACAACGAAATCCTACCGGGCTCGGTCACACACGCCTTCCGCCGGGCACCCGCTCGTATTACTTGTCAAAATTCAGCGCAAGGTCAGTGCTTCTCAGCGGTAACAACCGTGCAGTCCGGCCCTTGGTTTGTGTGCGTAGGGACGGTTGGCATCCCTCGGTCGGACGTGGGCAGTGAGATCATTACATCGTGAGCGCGCCGGATCTGACTGCCCAAATTATGGAACAGCTGCGCGCGTCGGGCGCGGAAAAACACACGACGCTCCTCCTGGGCGCCGGCGCCTCAACGACGTCTGGACTTCCCGGCTGGGACGCCTTGGCGACCCGACTCTTGGTCGGCAGCGGATCAGTAGATAACGACGGCACCGCTCAATTGCTGCTTGCCCGTCAAGATCCCTTGATCGTCGTAGAAGCGGCCAGGGCGGCTTATGGGGAAGCCGTGTGGTTGAGGAAAGTTCGTGGCGCACTCTACGAGGGTGTCGCATCAACCGAATTCTCGCCGCTTCAGCTGGCAACTGTTGCGCACGTCCTTGGCGGGGAGCCCACGGAAACCAGCGTGATTACGCTGAACTTCGATATCTTGCTCGAGCAGGCTCTGGAACAAGAGTCTGGAGAAAAGGTACTGAGCTCAACCACGGGGAGCGCCACGGCTGAGGACGGTTCCTACGTTGTGCATCATCTTCACGGTGTCGTCAGTCCGGTACTTACCGAGTCGGTGGTGCTGACCCTCACGGATTTTCTGGACCTCATTAGCGTGCAGGACTCGTGGCAGATGGCTTTGATGCGTGAGGCCATCGGACGTGGGGCGCTCATAATCGCTGGAACGTCATACCGTGACCCCGATGTTCGACAGTGGCTTCACACCGCTCTCAAGGAAGCCCCTATTGAGCATGCCGCCATCGTTCTGCTTGCACGTCAAGGATTCGACGTCGACAAGTCAGAGTTCGCAAAGCTTGAGCGAGCTTTGAGCGCGCAATGGACCGCCGTCGGCATGCGCCCTGTTCTTATGCACGACTTTTCTGACGCTGCCCAGGTGATTCGCGAACTTCGCCATTTGAATGAGGACGGCTATCTCGCCCCCCAAGAGCGGACGAGGCTGATCTGGGACTTCCACGCAAAACACTTCGCGGCACTTCAGGAGATCTATGTGGCGGAGCTCGGGCGCAACGCGGAAGCCATTAGACGGGTCGTGGGCGTGGACCGCCTCAACTTGACTCTTTGGCTGGCGGATGGGCATGGACAGCTTGCGCGCTGGGCCGCGCAGGATCGCGTGTACCTTGAAGCTGCCGGCTTGCGCACCGTCGAGACAGGGTACGACAGCCCATGGATCGCTGGAAAGGCGCTCGGGTCCGACACCCTCCTCTTCCAAGACCTGCCGAGCGAACATACCCGCCGATGGCGATCCGTACTGGCGCTTCCCGTGCCGGCGCCGCATCCGACCCTCCCGACGATGACTTCAGCCGTGCTGACCATCGGTCTTCCGGACCTCGCTGTGAAGTACGAAGGATCCAAGCTGATGTGGGGCCCGCTGCTTGGGACCATTGGCGACGAATGGAGCACGCGCCTGACGGAACACCTGTTTTTGCCACCCACCGGCATTACAATTGGGGACACGGTCTAGGAGGCATCATGGCAAAGAACGAGAAACCATCCTCGTACCAAAGCCTGGGCAACGGCGTCTATCGCGTTGGCGGGGCGGTTACTCGTAGCGCTGTCACTGGCCGCTATGTGACCGAGAAGTCAGCTGCCACCCCGGCGACGAAAGTGCGGGCCACTGGCTCGCTAGCCAAGCGCGCTTAGGCTCCGTTGTTCGTCCGCGAGGGCGTATCGAACATCCACGAGCTTCTTTATAGCCGTCGCGCCTCTCTGCGCTGAGCGTGGCAACATTTTGGCAATACTTGAACGAAATTACTTTGGTTTCAACCGTGCTCAGATGATTGAAAAGTGCCGTAATTCCGCGGTTCTTGGGACGATCTCGTTGCATGGTTGAGGCAGTGTGAGAGTTCAAATCCCACCGTCTCCGCACTTTCGGCCCCTGGTCTCATCGCAGTAATCGCGATTGCCGGGCGCCCTCTCGGTGTCGCGTTCTGGTCAGCACCGACCGACAACCTCTGTGCGCGCTCCAACAACAGGGGCGGCATCCCGGCTGGATACGGTCAGGGTACTAACGGACTCACAGTGGAGGACCCATGGACACCTACGACGCTCTTCTCGCGGCGATCACACCGAAGTCGGGACGGACGAGGGAGATCCTGGACCCCGCGACGGGAGCCGTGGTCGGCCGGGCGCCCGTGCACACCGTCGACGATCTCGACAGCGCCGTTGCCGCCGCCGCCCAGGCCCAGCCCGCCTGGGCTGCCCGGGGCCACGCGGAGCGAATCGCGACCCTGAACCGGGTTGCCGACGCCATCGAAGCCTCCGCGGAGCCGCTCGCCGAGCTCCTCTCCCGTGAGCAGGGCAAGCCGCTCAACGGTCCGAACGCCCGGTTCGAGGTCGGCGCCTGCTCGGCCTGGCTGCGCGCCACCGCCGCGACTCAGCTGGAGGCCGAGGTCGTCGTGGACGACGGCCAGACCCATGCCGAACTTCACTACCGCCCGATCGGCGTCGTGGGTGCCATCGGCCCGTGGAACTGGCCGATGATGATCGCGGTCTGGCAGATCGCCCCTGCCCTGCGGATGGGCAACGCGGTCGTGGTCAAGCCGTCCGAGTACACGCCGCTGAGCGTTCTGGCCCTCGTCGCGGTGATGAACCAGGAGCTTCCGGCCGGCCTGCTCACCGTCGTCTGCGGCGACCGCGAGGTCGGCGCACGGCTTTCCAGCCACCCGGACATCGGCAAGGTGATGTTCACCGGATCCACCGCCACGGGGAAGGCGATCATCAAGAGCTCCGCCGACACGGTCAAGCGCCTCACCCTCGAGCTGGGCGGCAACGACGCCGGGATCGTGCTCTCCGACGCCGACCCGAAGGCGATCGCCGAGGGCCTGTTCTGGGGTGCTTTCATCAACAGCGGGCAGACCTGCGCCGCGCTCAAACGCCTCTACGTGCACGATGACATCTACGACGCGGTCTGCACGGAGCTCACAGCGGTCGCCGAGACGATGCCGATGGGTGTCGGACTGGATGAGCAGAATGTGCTCGGCCCGCTGCAGAACAAGGCGCAGTTCGACATCGTGTCCCGCCTCGTCGACGCGGCGAAGGAGTCCGGTGCCCGCGTCCTCCTCGGCGGCAACCCGACGCTCGACCAGCCGGGTTACTTCTACCCGACCACGCTCATCGCCGACATCGACAACGCCAACCCGCTCGTGATGGAGGAGCAGTTCGGCCCGGCGCTGCCGATCATCCGCTACACCGACCTCGACGACGTTATCGCACAGGCGAACGGCGTCGACGTCGGGCTCGGCGGCTCGGTCTGGTCACCGGATCTAGCGAAGGCCCGCGGCGTGGCCGCACGCCTCGAGGCCGGCACGGTCTGGATCAACGGTCACGGCGGCGTGCACCCGATGATCCCCTTCGGCGGGGCCAAGCAGTCCGGTTACGGGCTCGAGTTCGGTGTCGAAGGCCTCAAGGCGCTCGGCGTGCCCCAGGTGATCAACGGCTGAGTCGCACCAGGGCCGGAATCGCCGTTCACTGCACCCCCGTGCCGAGTGAGCGGCGATTCCCGATTCAGCTGGCGGGTTCCGTCAGGTCGACCACGTGGGACTTGGCGTGGGACTTCACGGCTTCGATCCCCTTGAGCGCGGCGGCCTTCGTCTTATAGCTGTCCGAGGTGGCGATGACCTCGCCGTTGTTGGCCTTGAGCCTGAACTGGTAGCCGCCGGACCTGTCGACATACACTTCGTATTTGCCGCTCATGACACGCTCTCTTCTTCGCCACGGAACATCATCGTCGACCGGTTGGCCGGTGACCTCAGACTACGCTTCGGCGGGGTGGCGCTGCCTCTAGCCCCCAGCGGCATCCTTCACTACGATCGAAGCTCAATCAGTTTCCACGCTCGGAGGTACACCATGGCCGGATTAGCAAGCAAACTCGACAAGGCGTTTGAGGAACTGCCCTTGGAGGAACTGGTCAACGCACCCGTCGCCTCGCTGCAGGGAGTGAGCGACGCCGACGCCGAGCACCTCAAGGCGGCCTTCGGCATCGTCACGGTCGGCGACCTCGGCACGAACAAGTTCTTCCTCTGGGCCCAGTCGATCGTGGCCCTCGCAAAGTAGCCGGCCTTTCGCCGCATCCGCCCCACCAGAACGGGGCGGATGCCTGCCCTGCGAATCGAGGAGTCTCCATGCAAACGATCAGCCCATTCCTCTGGTTCGACAACCAGGCCGAGGAGGCCGCCAGGTTCTACGTGTCGGTCTTCCCCAATTCCGAGTTGCGTAGCGTGTCCAGGTACCCCGATGACATGCCCGGTGTCGGCGGCACGGTCATGGCCGCGTCGTTCGCGCTCGACGGCCTTGAATTCCAGGCCTTGAACGGCGGGCCGCAGTTCCCGTTCACCGAGGCCGTCTCCTTCTTCGTACGCGCCGACACCCAGCCGGTGATCGACGACCTGTGGGCGAAGCTCACCGAGGGCGGCGAGCCCGGCCGCTGCGGCTGGCTGAAGGACAGGTTCGGACTGTCCTGGCAGGTCGTGCCGCCAATTCTCGGCGAACTGCTCGGCGATCCGGACGCGCAGCGGTCCGGCCGGGTCATGCAGGCGATGCTCGCCATGACGAGGATCGACATAGAAGGACTCCGCGCCGCGTACGACGGCGCCTGACGTCACCGCTTCCCACGGTGCGGTGGCTGCCAGCTGGATCGGCGCCACCCGCCGACCTCGCCGCCGCCACTTCGGCGCGGGCCCGGTGGCCTGAGGCGGCTAGGCTCGGAGGCGTGACACGGGGTGCCGTCGAGAGTCGATGGCTGAGATCAGACCCGTAGAACCTGATCTAGCCAGTACTAGCGAAGGGATGTCGCGAGTGAACTCTCGCTTGTCGAACCAGCACGCCCAGGCAGCAGCCGAGCTCCTCCACCGAGTGCAGGACGCCGGCCCGCTCGTGCAGTGCCTGACCAACGCGGTCGTGGCCAACTTCACCGCCAACACCCTGCTTGCCCTCGGCGCCGCCCCGGCGATGGTCGACCTCCCCACCGAGGCCGGTCCGTTCGCCCGGGTGGCGTCCGCGGTGCTGATCAACCTCGGCACCCCGCAGCACGACCAGCGGATCGCCATGGTCGAGGCCGCGACCGTCGCGAATGCGGCCGGCACCCCGTGGGTGCTCGACCCGGTCGCGGTCGGCGCCCTCCCGGTGCGCACCCACCTCGCGCGGGACCTGCTCGGCCTCCGGCCCACGATAATCCGCGGCAACCCGTCCGAGATAATCGCGCTCGCCGGGTCCGGCAATGGCGGACGCGGCGTCGACTCGACCGACTCCGCCGAGGACGCGCTCGCAGCGGCCCGCGACCTCGCCATCGACTTCGGCTCCATCGTCGCCATCTCCGGCGCGACCGACATCGTCACCGACGGGACCAGGGAGGTGCGGGTCGACAACGGCACCGTGCTGCTCACCCGCATCACCGGCGGGGGCTGCGCCCTCGGCGCCGTGATCGCCGCCTTCGCCGCCCAGGACCACGACCGGCTCGCCACGACGGTCGCCGCCTGCGCGATCTACGCCCTCGCGGCCGAGCAGGCCGCGCCGGAATCGGCCGGTCCGGGCAGTTTCGCCGTGGCCTTCCTCGACCGGCTGGCCGGGCTGACCCCCGACGACGTGCTGGCCGGGGTGGTCATCGGATGACCCTGCCGGCCCAGAGGAACAAGAGGACCCGGACGACCCTGCCGGCCCGGACGACCCCGCCGGCCCGGACGACCCCGTTCGCCCGGCCCGGCAGCCTCGACCTGTCCACCTACCTGGTCACGGACCGGCGGCTCTCCGGGCGGCTCGGGGTGCTCGGGGTGATCTCGGCCGCGGTCTCCGGCGGTGTCTCCGTCGTCCAGCTCCGGGACAAGACCGCCGCCACCCGGGATTTCTACGACCTAGTGGTCGCCGCATCCCGAATTACCGCCGGGCGCTGCCTGCTGCTCGTCGACGACAGGGTCGACGTCTTCCTGGCGGCACGGCACGCCGGCGCGGAGGTGGACGGCGTGCACGTCGGCCAGGCCGACCTTCCGATCGCCGCGGTGCGCGCACTGATCGGGCCGGACGCCGTGCTCGGACTCACCGCCAACACGCCGGCACACCTGCGCGCCGCGCACGCGCTGCCGCCGAACGCCATCGACTATCTCGGGGTCGGCGTGATCCACCCGACCGTGACCAAGCCCGACCACCCGGCGGTACTCGGCGTAGCCGGGTTCGGGAAGATCGTGCGGTCGACCCGGCTGCCCTGCGTCGCGATCGGCGGCATCCGTCTCGCCGACACGGCCGGCCTCCGCGCGGCAGGCGCCGCCGGGCTGGCCGTGGTCTCCGCCATCTGCGCGGCGGACGACCCGGCCGGGGCCACCCGCGCCTTCGC